>CAKQMV010000001.1 GCA_934255135.1 uncultured Clostridia bacterium
GCGTTTTTTTACTCTTTTCCGTTTTTCCCCAGAACCAGCAAAGGGTAGTGTTTACCCCCAAAGTTGACACAGAGCCTGATTTATAAGGGGGAGAGGAATCTCCCTCTTTTATTGTACCTTTTTTTGTGCGGCACGGAATCTGTCAAGCTTTAATTCAAGCAATAGATGATTAATTTCCTGCAGCAGCTTCCCAAACCGTGCAATATCTGCATAAAGCTCAAAAACCCGGGGTTATAATCGCATCGAAGGTGGTAAGGACATGAATTTAAAGATATCAGATGAATACTTCGGGCCACTAAAGAATTATCTTGAACAGCCCGACATAACTGACCTTACATGGAATGGGTCAACGCTATGGGTCGATGATCTTTCTAAGGGAAGATACAGGGCGAAGCTTAAGCTCAGCGATGAGTTCATAAATGTATTTTCAGTACGAATAGCCAATCTTGCGAATAAGAATTTTAATTCCTCGGAGCCGCTTCTTGAAGCTGAAACAGAGGATCTTAGAATCTCAATTATCGACGGATCTGTTGCGAACACTGGAAGAAGTATTGCGATAAGAAAGACACCGGCGGTAAAGAGACTCAATGAGCGCAAGATGATAGATGAGGGGTATGCCAACGTGACGCTGCTAATGTTGCTTAAGGCTTTTGTCCGTGGGCACTGCTCGATTATCGTGTCGGGTGATGTAGGATCAGGGAAAACCGAGCTCGTGAAATATCTTACGGGATTTATCCCCAAGGCTGAGAGAACTATCTCAATAGAGGACAATTATGAGCTTAGACTTTCGTCTATCAATCCGGATCTTGACTGCATAGAGCTTAAGGTGAACGACAACTTCTCTTATAGCATGGCAATTAAGGCAGCGCTAAGACAGCTGTGCAAATGGCTTCTTATGTCTGAAGCGAGATCAAGAGAGGTTATTCAGCTTCTTGAGGCCGCATCAACAGGCTGCTCTGTTATGACAACAATTCATTCTAATGACATAAGAAAGATTCCTGACAGAGTTGTAAATATGATGGGAGTTGAAGGAGAAGAGAAACGTTCAGATGTCTATAACTTCTTCGATGTGGTAATCCTTGTAAAGATAAGAAAGACACAAAATGGAATCGAGAGACATATCGGACAGGTTGGCGTACTCGACAGAAATCTTAAGGGAGAGAATTATATGACCGTGCTTTACGATGAAGGCTTTACGGGGGAGAAGCTTCCCTGGAATCTGTGGAAGAAGATTATGGAAGGAGATGTTCCAGAGAAGTATCTTAAGGCATTTAAGCCTATGGAGGAAGAATGAGAAATGCGGTAACAGGTGTTGGAACCATTCTTGTTATATTCTTTATGTTTATATCAATGTCTACTCTAGCAAGAAGTGTGATAATGTATCAGGAAGCTTCTTATGCATGTAACCAGGCTGCTTATGAAGCATGTCTGCTGCTTGCAGAGGATAAGAAAGCTATAAGAAGCGATGGTGAATTTCGAGCTGTGTTCAATATATATGCTAAGGAGCTTCTGGTACATCCAGAAAACTATAGGATCACTTTGTACGATGCTGACTGCAAGAGTGGCAGAATTTCTGCTGGCATTTCGTATTCATGGGTACCATGGATTAATGCCAATGACAAGACTTCACCACATTACAAGGAGTCTAAGACCATAGAGGTAAGAAGGGTAATGACGACAGATGAAATTACTTAAAAGATTTAAAATACTTGGAACGACCATACATGGATATGGCTATGAATACAGCCCGAGGAAGATGATGGGCATGTCGCTTCTGATAATGTTTCTGTGCATAGTGATGGGTTACTATTACAAGCTTAATAAGCTGTCTGTGTTGTTTCTGTTTGTGTTTATGATACTTCTGTATCCGAGCATTGTAAGAGCACAGTTTAAGCTTATTAGAAACAATATGATGTTCGAACAGCTTTCGGGTTATATGGATTATATGATTCTTTCTTTTAAGAGAAATCCTAAGATCCTTAACGCGATGGAAGAAACGCTTCCTCTGGTATCCGGCAAGATGAAAAAATGCCTCGAGAAGGCAATAGAAACTATTAAAACGGATACTTCTGAGGGTGTATATCTAAAGGCTTTTGAAGAGATAGAGAGCGAATTTCAAACATCGAGACTTAAGACCTTGCACCGTTTTATGCTTAACGTCGAGCAGGAAAATAGCAAAAGCTACAGGTCAAATATCGATACTCTTTACTACGATATTCATAACTGGGTTACGAGAATGTATGGTTTTCAGAGCAGAATGAAGGAGTCAAAGCTCAGCATCACGATTTCAATACTTTTATCGCTTCTGATAGTCGCTTACTTCTGTCAGACGGTGTGCAGGCTTAGTGCTTCTATCAAAGGGTTCGATGTTGTGAGTACAAATACGTATCAGGCTGCTACTATCATGTACCTTGTCGTAGTATCTGGTCTGTATGTAATAGTGAATTCAAAGCTCAACGGAGTCTGGCTGGTTGAGGATCTTAAGACAAAGGATGATACGAGGATTCTATCTGTAATAGAGAAGGTAGAGGGTTATGACGTCGACGCGGGCAAAAGAAAGTCTCGCAGGCGTGCGATCTTCCTCGTACCCGTTATCGGCTGTGGCATTATTCTTAACAACGGGATTGTCGTTATAGTGGGAATCATTATTTTTGGCATGATAGCAACGAACAGTTCAAGAATGCAGAGTAGCAGGACGAGTCAGGTTAAGAAAACGCTTCTAAAGGAGTTTCCGACGTGGCTTAGAGAGGTTTCTGTAAATCTATACACCATGGTTGGTGTAAATGCTGTGGCTGCTTCTTATGAGAACGCGCCTGCAGTATTAAAGCCTTTTATAAAGCGATTTATGCTTAATGTTGAACAGGATCCAGTGTCTATTGCTCCATATGATTCATTTCTTGGAATGTTCTATATTCCTGAGCTTGCGACATCAATCAAGACTCTGTATTCGCTTCAGAGTCAGTCAACGGACGAATCTCAGAAGCAGATCAATGATCTTACTGAAAGAAATCAGCATCTGATTGCTCAATCTGAGGAGCTGAGACTTAAGGATACGATTTCAAGCATCAAATTTCTAGCAGCTGTTCCTATGCTTGCAATGACAGGTAAGCTGATGTGCGACATGGTGCTTGTTCTAATAACTTTAACGGCGGCATTGTAGGAGGTTTAAGATGGATGATTTTGTAAGTGACTATGGTTCCATGATAGTTCTTACCATAGCAGTGGATTTTGGTATAAAGTTGATGTTTTATGCGTGTAGTGTAACGCTAAATCTGGTGGGGTAGCTATGAATGAGATTATAGATGAATATGGAAGTATCATATGTGAAAGCCTTGTTGCGGGAATGATACTGGTTTTATTGTACTTTGCAATGGCGACAGGGGCAGTTGCGCTTGATGCTGATGGATTAAATGGAGCATCCGGACAGAAGACTTTACCTTCATATATTGAAGATGCGCAAAGAGAATGTCCTGAGCTGACGGTTAGAAAAGAACTTGTGGTCTCGCCGGAGGATGAAATCGACCTAAAGGAGCTTGTCGTAAGTGCTTTTGGCAGAAAACAGTTCGAGATTAATGTTCTTACCGAAGCGGAGTGTCAGAGCATGGCGTCAATCAGGGATTCACTTAAGGGTGGATGTGTGAATGTCGCATATTATCATGATATAAAGGAGAAAAAGGGCAACTACAGGCTTGTCATGTACGCCAAGGATTCCGGCAGATTCGGGCAATGGGCCGAGGCGGAGTGCAGGATAGTATTTAAGGATACAGAGCAGGAGGATACGGAATGAAATCAATAATTCCTTCGTATACCCTGATTATCGGATATGTGATTCTGGTTATGACAGGGGTGTCGCTTATATCGGTACAGGCTCAGATTTCTACTGCGAGAGATGTACATATTTCAAGCCTTAACCAGATACAGGCAACGCACTATGATCAGGGAACAATCAATGAGATTTCTGCGGATATACGCGAGAAGTACGGATGGACCCTGAAGGTAGATAAACAGACAGTTTTTAAGGATAGGAAGGCGGTAAGAGTAACTTTAAATTACAAGATAATCGTACCGTTTCTGAACGTGCCGGACAAGTCCGCAAGCATTTCAGCTTACGGCAATTAAATACATGGGTCAGTTAATACTATATTATTTATGAAAAACGGAGGTAAAAAATGGGAGAATTTCTAGACAAGTATGGTGGAGTAATCGTAGGTGTAACTTGCATTTTATCTCTAATCGGTGTTGTCACAGTGCTGTTCAATAAGGGAACAGAGAGTGGTGTCGGCAAGCTGATGAAGGATAAAATTGATTCCCTGGCATCGGCATAATCTTTAATTATGGACACGTTTATAGGTGAATATGGAAGTCTGATTTCAGAAACCATTTCATGGACTGTGACAACAGCGTTACTGGCGGGCACACTTGTGCCCGCTGTAAGTAAATGGTTAGCGGACTTTATGATGGTAATTGTATGAAAGATAAGTTTTATTATGTGTGTTCAGTTGTTTCTGTGTGGCTTATGTCTTACCTGAGAATGGCCAGGGAGGCACTGTATATATTGAGATATGCTATTTATAACGGCTTTCCAAAGGGTGAAGAGGAGTATGAGAGGATACTTTCTGAGGCCGGCTTCACTTGTGAGTAAGCTTGATATTATGCATAGTATGAAGTTTTAATATCACTCTTCAGTTTTATTAAGATTCATTGTAAAATATATTCTGAAGGAATATATTATAAATATGAATTATTACGGAAATATATGTAAATTTAATAATAGGCTTGTGGCAAGAGTGGCAACAATAGCTACTCTTGTTGTAGTCATGATAATTCTGGGCTGCAGCTCAGGTGTTTATGCTGCAACTGTTAAGACATATAAGGTAAGCTATCCTACCATCCAGACTCAGAGAAGCTTTGAGATGAAAGGTAGTGTGTCTTCGACAGCTAAGATTAAGAAGGCTAAGGTTGGCGTAATTAACGTAGTCAATGGTAAGTGGGCTACTAGCAAGACTAAGGCAATTAATGCGAAGTCATTTAAGCTGGGCTCGTTTGATGAGTACATTAAGTTCAAGGATGTAAAGCCTGGCATTTATTACTACAGATGTACTGTTTATTATGCTAATGGCAAGTACCAGAGAGCTTTTAATAAGGTTTTTGTTGTATATAGTCTTAAGAGGACTGGCGTAGAGATACCAGAGGAGGTTTCTCTAGGTGAGTCACTTAATATGTCCGGAACTGTTGATTTTAAGCCTTTTGCTGAGAATATGAGTATCGAGATTACTGACAGCAATGGTAATCCGGTAGAGGGTCATACTGCTGAGATTGAAATTGCTAAGAGTAAGATTAATCTTTCTGAAATTACTCATGAAGCGCTTAAGACAGAGAATCTAGAAACGGGAGAATACAAGCTTAGAGTAAAGCTTAAGATAAGAGATTTCAGCATTGTACTCATAAACAGATCATTTAAGGTTGATAATTCTGTTAAGACAGAACTTAAGTCTGTTTCTATGCCTAAGGTTCTAGCTCCAGGCAAGGGTCATTCAGTCAAGGGTACTGTAAGCTGCAATGCGGTGATGACCAGCCTGAAGCTTGGTATCAAGAACAAGGACAACAAGTGGGTTTCAAGTAAGTCTGTAAACCCTAAGAAGAAGAGCTATAACCTGTCTAAGCTAGATGAGAATATCAAGTTTAAGGATCTTGGAACAGGCACATATCATTATGTATGCGAGGTTAAGGCCAAGGGTGAAGAGGTAACTGCTTTTGACAGTGAATTTAAGGTGCTGACAGTAACCAAGTCAGGCATTAAGTATCCGACTGTTTTAGTAAGCGGAGGATCTTTTGACGTTGGTGGCGTTATCAAGAGTAATCCTAAGATGTCTTCCATCAAGGTTGGTGTAAAGAAGGATGGTGAGTGGGTCGAAGGCTCATACGCGACTTCGACTAAGTCATTAAGCTCATACGATATAGGAAAGAATGCTAACGACAAGATCAAGTTCGGCAGCCTTAAAGAAGGTAAGTATAACTACATCTGCGAGGTTACTATTCTTGGTATGACCAAGAAGGTATTTGATTACGAATTTGAGGTTACTGATAAGGTATCAATTAAGACAAGTAATGTTGTTAAGCCACCTGAGAGGCTTGGCGTTGGCAAGAGCTTTTCAATCGGCGGTAAGCTCACATCCAATGTTTCAATGACAAGGGTGAGGGTAGGAATTACGGATACGAACGGAAGCTGGAAGGTGTACAAGGACTTCACGCCTAAGTCAAAGACTTTTGACATTGCTACTGCAGACAGATATATCACGTTCGGTTCTATTCCAAGTGGAACATATTATTACAGAATTGACGTTACAGCGGGAAGCAAGTCATATACCAAGGTTGTAAACTGCAAATATGAGGTTGCGCAGCTTACAACTCCAATTTCAAAGACTACTGTAAGCAACAGAATTGAGCAGCTATGTGAGAATCTTGACAGTAAGTACTTTACAACTGATGGTAAGAAGGCAAACAGCAGTATCGACAATAGATGCAATGTTGATAATGTTCTAGCTAAGAATAAGGATGTAAGAAAACTTATCAAGACGTACAAGAAGGACGGATATATGCCGACTTCAATGAGTCTTCTTCCTCTTCATTATGGTCATGACTATGGAACTACACTTACAAGAGGATGGTCATGCTGCGGATTTGCGAATTTTGCAGGATGGTACATCTTTGCTGATTCATGCAGTGATGATGTAAGTACAGTTACACTTAAGAAGAAGATTGCGTGCAATTATACAACTGCGAAGGAGAACTGCAGACCGGGAGATATTATCAGAATTACAGGCTCATGGTCTAGCGGACACTCTGCAATAGTAATTGCTGTACATAAATCTGGAATCGAGATTCTGGATGCCAACTCGTCTTACTATGATCCGGTAGGAGACAGACATGCATCAAGAATCTGTACATATACGCTCGGATACAGTAAAATAGACTACATGTCCATTTCAAGAGCGACAAATTCACCATACTTATAATATATTTACATAAAGAGGAGACATAATGCTAACAGGAAAACAGAGAAGTGCCCTTAAGTCAATGGCACATTCAATCAGCCCGGTAACGAGCGTAGGTAAGGCAGGTATCACAGATAGTGTAATCGATTCACTCGATGCATATATTTCTGTTCATGAGCTTATGAAGGTTACAGTTCAGGAAGGTGCAATGCTTGATACTAAGGAGGTTTGTAACGAGGTTGCAGATCGCCTTGGAGCTGAGTTTGTTCAGGCTATCGGTAGAAGATTTGTTATCTACAGACCTGCTGTAGAGGAGAAGAATAGAAAGATTATTTTATAATTATCAGAACACGAAGGAGATGCTACATGAGTACTGATCGTTATACAAGTCCGCTGTCACAGAGATATGCAAGCAAGGAGATGCAGTATATTTTCTCACAGGATATGAAGTTTTCAACCTGGAGAAAGCTATGGATTGCACTTGCTGAGACTGAGATGGAGCTAGGCCTTTCCGAGCACGGCAAGCCAGTAATCACTCAGGATATGATTGATGAGATGAAAGAGCATGTTTATGACATCAACTATGAAGTTGCTATTGCTCGTGAGAAAGAGGTTCGACACGATGTAATGAGCCATGTGTATGCTTTTGGACAGCAGTGTCCTAAGGCATCTGGAATCATTCACCTTGGAGCTACTTCTTGCTATGTAGGTGACAATACAGATGTTATCGTTATGAATGAGGCTCTTAAGCTCGTAAGAAAGAAGCTTATCAACGTTATTGCGGAGCTGTCTAAGTTTGCAGAGGAACATAAGGATCTTCCAACACTTGGTTTTACTCATTTTCAGCCTGCTCAGCCTACAACAGTAGGTAAGAGAGCAACTCTATGGCTTAATGAGTTTATGTTGGATCTCGAGGACCTTGACTATGTTCAGAGCACACTCAAGCTCCTTGGATCTAAGGGAACTACCGGAACACAGGCATCATTCAAAGAGCTTTTTGACAACGACGATGCTATCATTGACCAGATTGATCCTAAGATTGCGTCGAAGATGGGATTCAAGCAGTGTGTTCCAGTTTCAGGACAGACATATTCAAGAAAGTATGATGCAAGAGTTCTTAATGTACTTGCAGGAATTGCGGCATCTGCACACAAGATGTCTAACGACATAAGACTTCTTCAGCACCTTAAGGAGATTGAGGAGCCTTTCGAGAAGAAGCAGATTGGTTCTTCCGCAATGGCTTATAAGAGAAATCCGATGAGAAGTGAGAGAATCGGGGCACTATCAAGATATGTTATGATTGATGCGATGAACCCTGCTCTTACTTCATCAGAGCAGTGGTTTGAGAGAACACTTGACGATTCTGCAAACAAGAGACTTTCTGTTCCAGAAGGATTCCTTGCAATCGATGGTATTCTTGATCTCTGCCTCAATGTTGTTGACGGACTTGTTGTATATCCTAAGGTAATTACAAGACACTTCATGGCTGAGATTCCATTTATGGCTACAGAGAATATTATGATGGATGCGGTTAAGAAGGGTGGAAACAGACAGGAGCTTCACGAGAAGATAAGACAGCTTTCAATGGAAGCTGGTGCTAACGTTAAGGTTCACGGCAAAGATAACAATCTTGTTGATCTGATCGCGGCAGATCCGTCATTCGGACTGACTAAGGAGGAAATTGAAGAGACTCTTAAGCCTGAACTTTATGTTGGACGTGCACCTAAGCAGGTTGAGACATACCTTGCTGAAGTTGTTAAGCCTGTGCTCGATGCAAACAAAGATATTCTCGGTATGGATGCTGATATCAGAGTATAAGAATATAAGAGTGTAAATTAAGATTAATGATCGAGTGTATATATGGAAATAAGCGTAACTAACCAAATTACAGATGGCGTAATCTGGAAAGAACTTATTAAATATTGCATACCTATAGCTGTTGGGACTTTGTTCCAGCAGCTTTATAATGTTGTCGATGCGATTATAGTTGGTCAATATCTTGGCAAAGAGGCTCTTGCTGCAGTAGGAGGATCCGCATCGATGCTGGCCATAATAATCGTTCAGTTTTTCAGCGGTCTCACAGCAGGTGCAAGCGTAGTAATCTCACAGTATTACGGAGCGAAAGAAGGGGATAAGGTCGACGAAGCGATGCATACGGCTTTTGCCGGTGCGATTATTTCCGGCCTTGTGATGGGAGTTGCAGGATTTCTATCTACGCGTTGGATGCTTACATTGATGAAAACTCCGTCAGATACGATGGAGCTTTCGGTTGATTATCTTAAGATATATTTCATCGGACTTGTTGCAACACTAACATATAATATGGGGGCAGCTGTTATGAGAGCTATTGGTGACGCAAAGAGGCCTTTGTATTATCTTGTTCTGTGCAGCTTTGTGAACATTGTGCTCGACATTCTCTTTGTAGTTGTGTTCAAGTGGGGTATAAAGGGCGCGGCATATGCAACGGTATTCGCTCAGTGTGTAAGTTGTATTATGACGATGTATTCTCTTATGAATTCATATGTAGATGTAAAGCTTGAATTAAGGAAAATAAGAATCGGTATATTAATGCTTATGCGTGAGCTAAGAATTGGAATTCCTGGAGGTCTTCAGTTTTGCATCTCAGGTATAACTAACATGATGATTCAGACAGCAATCAATGGATTCGGAACTGATGTAACTGCAGGATGGGCGGCATATAACAAAGTTGATCTGTTCTACTGGATGATTCTGAGTTCTTACGGCGCCGCAACGATGACATTTGTAGGACAGAACTACGGTGCGAAGAAGGTTAAGAGAGTTCTTAAGACTTCACATTCTGCGATGCTCATATCACTTGTTACAGGAACTATAATGCTTGTTGTACTTGTTAACTATGCAGAAGGGCTGATGTCGATATTCACTAAGGACATGGCTGTAGTTGAAGCTGGTTCGAGTATGCTGTATTTCATGGCTCCAATGTATATAATATACATTTTTATGGAGATTCCTTCAGGTGTGCTTAGAGGTCTTGGTTATACCTTCTGGCCTATGACTTTTGATCTATTTGCTATGATTGGACTTAGAATTCCATGGCTTCTTTTCATAGTACCGGCACATCATACTGTAAATACTGTTCTTCTTTCATATCCTGTCGCGATTGTAACTGCGATATTTCTGGTAGATATCTATTATCTGAAGATCATGAAGAAGGTGAAAAGTGAGCTTGCTGAATCAGATGTAGCTGCCTAAAGTGGCACCAAGTGCTACTTAAACAACTGAAACTAAGATAAAACAAAATCCCGTTATGCATTATCGCATAGCGGGATTTTGTATATCATAGGAGAGATTTATGCGTAAATCTCAAGTAGCTTCTTAAGATGCTCGTATCTTGCCTTAGCTGCTTCTTCAGCCTCATTGAAGAGAACCTCTGCTCTCTCAGGGAATGCTCTTGTGAGTGATGAATATCTAGCCTCATTCATAAGGAATTCCTTGTATCCTCCTGCAGGCTCCTTACTGTCGAGAGTGAATGGATTCTTTCCTTCAGCCTTAAGTACAGGATTATATCTGAACAGGTTCCAGTATCCACACTCAACGGCTCTCTTCATCTCAGCCTGGCAGTTGGCCATTCCACCTTTGATTGAGTGCATCTCACATGGTGAGTAGCCGATAATAAGCGATGGTCCCTGATACTTCTCAGCTTCCTCAATTGCCTTGATTGTCTGAGCAGGGCTTGCTCCCATTGCAATCTGAGCAACATATACATATCCATAGCTCATAGCAATCTCAGCGAGTGACTTCTTGGCAATAGCCTTACCTGCAGCTGCAAACTGTGCAACCTGACCGATATTAGAAGCCTTAGAAGCCTGTCCTCCAGTGTTTGAGTATACCTCAGTATCGAATACGAATACGTTTACATTCTCACCTGATGCAAGAACGTGGTCGAGTCCACCATAGCCGATATCGTATGCCCAACCATCTCCACCGAAGAGCCACATTGACTTCTTAGCGATGTACTGCTTCTTTTCAAGAACGGCGGCAGCAACAGGGCATCCAGCTGCTGAAGCATCTTCAAGCTGCTTGATAAGAGCCCTAGATGGTTCAGCATTATCTGTTGAATCCTCATAAGTATCAAGCCATGCCTTAGCAGCTGCTCTGAACTCTTCTGTTGAACGTGAGTCCTCCATAATCTCAGTAACCTGATCCTTAAGAAGGTCTCTGATAGCCTTATGACCTAGGTGCATTCCAAGACCATGCTCTGCATTATCCTCAAAGAGGGAATTAGTCCATGCAGGACCTCTACCTTCCTTATTAGTTGTGTATGGTGAAGCTGCTGCAGGGCCTCCCCAGATTGATGAACATCCAGTTGCATTAGAGATGAACATTCTGTCTCCGAAGAGCTGAGTAACAAGTCTAGCGTATGAAGTCTCTGCGCAACCTGCACATGATCCTGAGAACTCGAGCATTGGCTGTCTGAACTGACTTCCCTTAACTGTGTTATCCTGCATATCCTTCTTCTCAGATACTTCCTTAACCATGTAATCCCATACCTGCTGCTGGCAAGCTTCCTCTGCCTGAGGAACCATCTCGATCGCGCCAGTAGGGCATATGCCTACACATACGCTGCAGCCCATGCAGTCGAGCGGTGAGAGTGCAAGTGAGTACTTATATACATCCTTGCCCTTGCCGGCCTTGACAGGTACTGCCTTAGTAGCCTCTGGAGCATTAGCAAGTTCTTCCTCTGTAAGGGCAAAAGGTCTGATAGTTGCATGTGGACATACGTAAGCGCACTGGTTACACTGTACGCATTTAGTCATATCCCACTTAGGAACTGTAACTGCAATTCCTCTCTTCTCGTATGCAGATGCTCCAACCTCAAACTGTCCGTCAGCGTTTGTATCAAATGCGCTTACAGGGAGACTGTCTCCATCCATAAGAGCAACAGGCTCCATAACAGTGTTAACCATTGCTACAAGAGCATCCCTGCCTTCTTTAACTGCCTTAGCCTTGCAGTCTGTTGCCTCAGCCCATGATGCAGGTACATTAATCTTAGTGTAAGCCTTAGCACCTTCGTCGATAGCCTTGTGGTTAGTATCAACCACGTCCTGGCCCTTCTTCATGTAGCTCTTAGTAGCAGCATCCTTCATGTATCTGATTGCATCCTCTTCAGGCATTACGTTAGCGAGAGCGAAAAATGCTGACTGAAGGATTGTGTTAGTTCTCTTGCCCATACCAATCTTCTGAGCAAGTCCTGTTGCATCTATAGTGTAAAGCTGAACATTGTTCTCAGCAATATATCTCTTAGTCTCAGCGTTTAGCTTGCTGTCAAGCTCGTCAGCGGACCACTGGCAGTTGATCAGGAAGATTCCACCCGGCTTAACATCGTTAACCATCTTATATCCCTTAAGAATATATGAAGGGTTGTGGCAGGCAACGAAGTCAGCCTTGTTTACATAGTAAGGGCTTCTGATAGGGGAGTCACCGAATCTCAGGTGAGAGATTGTAACGCCACCAGTCTTCTTTGAATCATACTGGAAGTATGCCTGTACGTATTTATTTGTATTGTCTCCGATAATCTTGATTGAGTTCTTGTTGGCACCAACTGTTCCGTCTCCGCCAAGTCCCCAAAACTTACACTCGATAGTTCCTTCAGATGCAGTGTTAGGTGATGGAACCTCAGGGAGTGAAAGGTGAGTCACATCGTCGTTGATTCCGATTGTGAACTGACGCTTAGGTGCATCCTTCTTAAGCTCCTCATATACGGCAAAAATGCTTGAAGGTGGAGTATCCTTTGATCCGAGTCCATATCTTCCGCCTGTGATTGTGAGGTTTCTTCCCATGCCGGCAAGTGATGCGACAACGTCAAGGTAGAGTGGCTCACCAAGTGATCCAGGCTCCTTAGTTCTGTCAAGTACTGCGACCTTAGCTACAGAAGCAGGAATTGCCTCTGCAAGCTTCTCAGGGCAGAAAGGTCTGTAGAGTCTTACCTTAACAAGACCTACCTTCTCGCCGTGAGTATTAAGGTAATCAACAACCTCCTCGGCAACATCACAAATAGATCCCATAGCTACAATTACTCTGTCGGCATCTGGCGCACCGTAGTAATTGAAGAGCTTATAGTCTGTACCGAGTTTCTCATTTACCTTATCCATGTACTTCTCAACTACTGCAGGAAGTGCATCATAATACTTGTTGCAAGCTTCTCTGTGCTGGAAGAAGATATCTCCATTCTCATTAGATCCTCTCATAGCAGGATGCTCCGGTGAGAGGGCGTGAGCTCTAAACTCCTTAACAGCGTCGAAATTACACATATCTGAAAGATCATCGTAATCCCATACTGAAATCTTCTGAAGCTCATGAGATGTTCTGAAGCCATCGAAGAAGTTGAGGAAAGGAACCTTGCCTTCGATTGCTGCAAGATGTGCAACAGGGGAGAGATCCATTACCTCCTGCGGATTACTCTCTGCGAGCATAGCAAAGCCTGTCTGTCTACATGCATATACGTCAGAGTGATCGCCAAAAATATTGAGGGCATGTGATGTTACTGCTCTGGCAGAAACGTGGAATACTCCTGGAAGAAGCTCTCCTGCAATCTTATACATGTTAGGAATCATCAGAAGAAGTCCCTGAGATGCAGTGTAAGTTGTTGTTAAAGCTCCTGTTGCAAGAGATCCGTGAACTGTTCCGGAAGCACCAGCCTCTGACTGCATCTCCATTACCTTGACAGTTGAACCGAACACGTTCTTTCTTCCCTGAGCTGACCACTGATCAACATAATCGGCCATAGGGCTTGAGGGCGTAATCGGGTAGATTCCTGCCACCTCGGTAAACGCATAGGATACATGAGCCGCAGCTGTGTTACCGTCCATGGTTTTTAATATTCTCTTAACCATAGTTATATCTCCTTGAAATGAAAAAATCTTTAAAATTTTGTATTAATCAACAAAATTAACTACCAAATAACCCGAATTATTATACCACAGGTACAATTATCGTTACCACAAAAAACCTTCAACTTGAATGATATATAAATAGCATTTATAATGTAGTTTATTCAAATAGAATGGACTAGTGCATTTAAGCACATAATAATAAGAATAACAGAAAGAGATACCTATATGAAGAAACATTTTAACGGACGTTTTTTAAGCACGTTGGTTTTGCTTGTGATGTTTGTAAGTTGCTTTAGTACAGTGTCTTTCGCAGATACAGAGGATACGAAGACACCTGATACAGATGTCAGATCTTATAAGACTTATGTGACTGTTTCAGAGAGCAATGTCTACTCATACGATGAGGTAATAAGCGTACGAATTAATGAGGATAATGCCGAATATGTAAGACAACTTCCTAAGAAGTATATAGGAAGAATAGATAACGTAAGAGTAGAGGGATATGACTTCTATTTTGATGACACTGCAGGTACCATTTCAATAAATGCAGGAGAGAGTGGCCTTAAGAACTTTACAATTAAATATACTGTGCAGGGCACTAACAATCTTGGTAAGAAGAAGGATCGCTTCAATGTGTACTTCTTAAATGGTTCTGAATGCAATGGTGAAGACACAATTGAGAAGGCTTCATTCAGACTGAAATGTGCTGACAGCATCGAGTGGAATAAAATAACCGTCCATGCGGGAGACAGCATTTCAGAAGAAAGTGATTGTGGAAGCTGGCACATCTCAGAAGCCGATAAGGTTCTGAAGTTCTCATCAGATCACGAGAGAGGAATTAAGTCGGGTGAGGTTGTAAGGGTTTCAGCTGAGTTTCCTAAAGGCTTTTGGTCAAATGCATCTGAAATCGGATGGACAAGATCACTGTCACTTATTATGTTCTTCCTCGGAATTTTCATCTTTATTGTTATGAGAATTACACTTGGAAGAGAGAAGGATATTATTGTAACAAGAACGCCTTTCCCTCCATATAATATGGACCCGCTTAGAATGGGTTATCTTGCGGATGGTTATGTGGATGACAGAGATGTTGTGGCACAGCTTCTGCATCTTGGCGAGGAAGGGTACTACAATATTATTGAGTACGAGAAGTTCAAGTATAAATTTGAATATGTAGAATATCCTGCGAATGAGAATCAGGCATCGAAGCTTCTGTTTAATGCGATTTTCCATGAGAGTTCAAAGCCTGGCGATATTGTTTTACTTGACGATGTCGCTCCAAAGCTTCGTAAGGTTATTCCTTCTGTAAGAAGAAGAACTGCTAGATATTTCAGAGGCGGTAGAGCTGCATTTACAACAAGCTCCAGACTGGGTAACAGATTCGTAAGACTTGTATATGCTGTTATAGTTGCGGTGCTTCCTGTAATGAACTATTCATATCACATTCAGTCAAATGCTGATTTTGAGAAGGGCCTTGCGCTTGCAATCGGCTGGGCACTCGGTATGACATTCCTTCTTTCAAGAGTATGTATCGAGTATATGAAGCTTCAGAGAAAGCAGGTCGACGGTAACAGAGTTAGATTCTGGGTGTGGTCTGTAATATACATTACGGCTGCATTTATTTATTCACATATGTTCCGCTTTGCGATTGATGGAAGAAATGGGGACGTGACAGTTCAGCTTACAGCAATACTATTCCTTATTCTGGCGCCTATTATGCTCTTTGGATTCCGTACCAGGGGAGCTGAAGCTGCTGACAGATACGGACGTGTTCAGGGCTTCGTTCAGTATGTAAGAGATGCAAAGGACAGCGAGCTTGAACACACTGCCGGAACTGACGGAAAATATTTCTTTAGAGTTCTTCCTTATGCATATATTTTTGGCATCAGCAAGAAACTCGCTTCGAACTTCCAGAACATAGATGTTCCTGCACCATCATGGTACAGACCTTACGGTGTAAGTAAGGATTACGAGTTCGATGTTGTAATAATGAATGCAATGCTTCGTAATTTCGAACAGGGCATTTTTAGTTCAGTATTCAGAAGAATCTACAATAGGAATCTACAATAGCAAGGTGGTGAGATCATGGACAATCTGTATTATGAAGGCTTTACGCAGAACAGAGAGCTTTCTGTCCTGAGGTTTAACGAGAGAATTCTTGAAGAGGCCGCGGATCCTAGCGTTCCTCTTCTGGAAAGACTTCGCTACGTTTCTATCTTCTCATCAAATCTCGATGAATTCTTTATGGTGAGAGTAGGTGCTCTTACAAGTGAATATGAGGATGGAAGTGAGAAGATTGATGAATTCTCTGGCATGAACACCGAGGAGCAGCTCGAGAGCATAAACGAGTATGCAGAGGAGCTTCTTAAGAAGAAGGATGAAATCTATTCTCATATAATGGATGAGCTTAGAACACGAGGCATAAACAAGCTTGAATATGCGGATCTTACTCCGTATGAACAGGCTTATGCTGATCAGTATTTTGACGATAAGATAAAGCCACATCTTGAAGCTAAGCTTATTGATGTAAACGAGCTGCCTTTTATAGGAAACGGTATTCCATACATTATAGGAACAGTATATACAGAAAGTGGCGACAGGGTGTGCCTCGCAAGAGTACCTGAAGAGTTTTCTCCTATGATTTCATTTGCAGCACCTGACGCGCCTAAGAACAGTTTCAGGTATATGCTCCTTGAGACACTTATAAAGGCGCGAATGGAAGATATTTTTGCACCATTTTATGTTAAGGAGAAGATATCATTTATCCTTACAAGAAATGGGGAGGTTAAGATTGAGGAGACTGGGGATGCTGTAAGCGATATGCTTGATGCGGTTAAGCGAAGGAACACTGCAGAGGTTGATCGAGTGCTTCTTGACAGAGAGCCGGGCAAGCTTATAAGAGATTATCTTATCAATGAGCTTAATCTCAAAAATAAGCAAGTTTATGTTACAAGTCGTGTATCGTTTGGCTTTATCGATGATTTCATAGATAAGATTCCTGACAGCCTTAAGTCAGAGCTTATTTATAAGAAGTTTGAACCATTTAATCCGTTAAGCACACGCAAGGAACCAATAATCGAGATTCTTAAGGATGAAGAGATGCTTCTCAGCTATCCATATGATTCGATGGAACCATTTTTAAACCTTCTTGAGACGGCTTCCGAGGATGAACGCGTTAAGGAAATAAGAATAACAATATATAGATTATCGTCTAATCCAAGAATCGCCGAGTATCTGATGAAGGCTGCACGAAACGGCAAAAGAGTTAAAGTCCTTATAGAGCTTCGTGCAAGATTCGATGAAGAGCACAATATCGAATGGGCTGAGAGATTCAAAGACGCGGGATGCAGGGTCTACTTCGGAAACGATGATTACAAGGTACATGGCAAGCTCTGCCAGATAGTTCTTAAGGAGAACGGAAAAGAGAGCTATATCACACATCTTTCCACCGGTAACTTTAATGAGAAGAGCGCCAAGCTGTACACGGACTTCGCATTTATGACGAGCGACCGGAGAATCGGAGAGGACGCCGATGAACTTTTTGGCCGTCTGATTAAGGGCAAGACTGCGACCTGTAAATATCTTGCAGTTGCACCTGAGATTTTGTACGACACACTTATCAAATACATAAGAAGAGAAGCCAAAAAGCGTGAGAAGGGTTGGATTTTTATCAAATGTAATTCAATCAATGAACGCAATCTGATGGAGGAGCTGATGCAAGCTTCGTCTATGGGCTGCAAGGTTATGCTTCTTGTGAGAGGTATCTGCTGCATTCTTCCAAGCATTGAGGATTGCACTGAGAACGTGGTTATCTGCAATCTTGTCGGAAGGTTTCTTGAACATTCGAGAGTGTATATTTTTGGCGAGGGCGATGATGAGGTAATGTATATTTCCTCGGCAGACCTTATGAAGAGAAATATGCACAAAAGGATTGAGATTGCTTGCCCGATTTATTCCGATGCGCTAAGGAGTGAAATCAAGACTGTTCTGAACCTTAATGTAAGAGATAATGTGAAGGGCAGAATAATGAGATCTGACGGCACTTTAGTTAAAAAGAATTCCAATAGAAAAATGATTGATAGTCAGAAGATTTTAATGGAATATTCTTGTGCAAAACGCAACAAAAATATGGTATGATTAATAGAATATTTTGTAATTTTTTATAGGAGTTAAGGAAAATGTTTGAAAAACTATCAGAAAAGCCGGTAGCTGAATACCAAAATGAGCAGGTTCAGCACTGGAACGACATCGATCTTCTCGATCTTTGCGTTAAGGAGAGAGAGGATTCACCAAGCTTTGTTTTCTATGAAGGACCGCCTACTGCCAACGGCAGACCTGGTATTCACCACGTTATGGCAAGAACTCTGAAAGACTCCATTAACAGATATAAGACTATGAAAGGCTTCCAGGTTAAGAGAAAAGGAGGCTGGGATACTCATGGTCTTCCTGTTGAGATTGAGGTTGAGAAGCAGCTTGGAATGACAGGAAAGCAGGATATTGAGAAGTACGGCATCAAGGAATTCAATGAGAAGTGCCGTGAGTCAGTGTTCAAGTACACTCAGATGTGGACTGATATGTCAGAGAGAATGGCTTACATGGCTGACATGGAGAATCCATACATCACTTATGATAACAATTTTATTGAGACAGGATGGTGGATCCTCAAGAAGTTCTTTAATGAGAACCTGATCTACGAGGGATATAAGATTCTTCCATACTGCCCAAGATGCGGAACTGGACTTGCATCACACGAGGTAGCTCAGGGCTACAAGATGGTTAAGGTTAACACTCTGACTTGCAAGTTCAAGAAGAAGGGTACTGATAACGAGTACTTCCTCGCATGGACAACAACTCCATGGACTCTCGCTTCTAATGTTGCGCTTGTAGTTGGACCTGAAATTGATTATGTTAAGGCTAAGATGCTCTCGGGAGATAATGAGGGCAATTACCTTTATGTTGCAAAGAATCTTGCAGCTAAGACTTTCGGCAAGGACGAGTACGAAATTGTTGAGGAGATGAAGGGTAAGGATCTCGAGGGAATCGAGTACGAGCAGCTTATGCCTTTCTGCGTACCTGAGAAGGGTAAGAATGCATTTACTGTTTGCTGCATGGATTATGTATCAACTGAGGATGGTACAGGAATCGTACATACAGCTCCTGCATTCGGTGAGGACGACTACCAGTGCGGACGTAAGTATAACCTTGCAGTAATGCAGCCTGTAGATGAGAAGGGTTGCTACACAGAGACTCCATGGAAGGGACACTTCGTTATGGAGGACGGCCTTGATGTAGAGATCATCAAGTACCTCGCACAGGACAACAAGATCTACAAGAAGGAGAAGCTTGAGCATAACTATCCACACTGCTGGAGATGCGGAACTCCTCTCGTATACTATGCTAACAAGTCATGGTACATCGAGATGAGCAAGCTTAAGGATCAGCTTGTAGCTAACAACAATACAGTTAACTGGTACCCTGACTACATCGGTGAGAAGAGATTTGGAAACTGGATCGCTGATGTTAAGGATTGGGCTATTTCAAGATCAAGATACTGGGGTACTCCAATTCCAATCTGGAAGTGTGAGTGTGGACACCTTCACTGCGTTGGCTCAAGAGAGGAGCTTGTTTCTCTTGCTAACCAGGATATCGATCAGACAATCGAGCTTCACAGACCATATGTGGACGATGTAACTATGAACTGCCCAGAGTGCGGTAAGGAGATGCACAGAATCCCTGAGGTTATGGACTGCTGGTTCGACTCAGGATCAATGCCATTTGCACAGTGGCACTATCCGTTTGAGAACGCTGACCGCTTTGAGAAGGAGCTTTTCCCAGCAGACTTTATCTGCGAGGGTATCGACCAGACTAGAGGCTGGTTCTACTCACTTATGGCTATTTCTACTTTTATCATGGGCAAGGCACCTTACAAGAATGTTCTTGTTAATGACCTTATCCTTGATAAGGAAGGTAAGAAGATGTCTAAGTCAAGAGGAAACACTGTTTCACCGTTTGAGCTTCTTGACAAGTATGGTGCAGATGCACTGAGATGGTATCTCGTTTCAGTATCACCTGCATGGACTCCAACAAAGTTCGATGAGGACGGCGTTAAGGACGTTGTAAGCAAGATCTTCGGAACTCTTAGAAACACTTACAACTTCTTCACTCTATACTCAAACATCGACGATATCGATGCAGCATCAATTGAGGTTCCATACGCTGATAGACCAGAGCTCGATAGATGGATCATCTCAAAGTACAACAGACTTGTTAAGGTTGCTACAGAGAGTATGGATGCATATGATCACATGAGAACTGTTCGTGCTATCGGAGAGTTCATCACTGAGGATCTTTCTAACTGGTATATCAGAAGAGCAAGGAGAAGATTCTATGCTGAGGGCATGACTGATGATAAGAAGTCAGTATATGCTACTACATATGAGGTACTCCTTGGAGTAGCTAAGCTTATGGCTCCAATCGCTCCATTCATCTCGGATGAGATTTACACTAAGCTTACAGGAGAGACTACAGTTCACACTGCATACTTCCCAGATGCTGATCTCACACTCATCGACGAGAATGTTGAGGAGAGAATGGATCTTGTTAAGACACTTGTTAACCTCGGAAGAGGAACAAGAGAGCAGGAGAAGCTTAAGGTTAGACAGCCACTTGGTGAGGTTATTGTTGACGGTAAGTATGAGTCAATCATCAGTGACCTTACAGACCTTATCACTGAGGAGCTTAATGTTAAGAAGGTTGTATTCGAGAATGATCTCGACAAGTACATGAACTTCGCAATCAAGCCTAACTTCAGAGCAGCAGGACCTGTACTCGGCAAGAACATCAAAGCTTTTGGTCAGGCATTAGCAGAGGCTGACGCTAAGGCGCTTATCGCTGAGCTTTCATCTGGTCCTGTAACTATGAATATCGCAGGTGAGGATTACGAGATTACTGAGGATTACCTCGACGTTAGAATTTCTGCAAAGGAAGGCTTCGTTGTAGGTATGGAGAACAATGTATTTACAATTCTTGATACAACTCTCACTCCAGAACTTATTGAGGCAGGATATGTAAGAGAGGTTATCTCTAAGATCCAGCAGCTCCGTAAGCAGGCAGACTTCGAGATGATGGACAGAATCGTTCTCAATATCGAGGCTGATGATGAGATTAAGTCTGCAGTAGAGAATTCTGCAGACTACATCAAGGAAGAGACACTTGCAGATTCAATCAACTACACTGATGTTGCTGACAAGTTCGATATCAACGGACATGAGACAGGCATCAGCGTAGAGAGAGTTTAATATGGATAGAATAATACAGAAGACTAACATTCTGAACGCCAATCCCGACGATTTAGCCGGGATTGTTCGTTCTTTAGGAGAGAAACCGTTTCGGGCAAAACAGATTTTTGGCTGGCTTGCTAAGGGTGTAGAGAATTTTGACGAGATGGGTAACGTCCCGGCGTCCCTTAGAGAGAAGCTCAAGGAAGAATATTATATCGGACTTCCTAAGGTTATTATAGATCAGCAGTCAGCGACTGATGGAACAAGAAAGTGCCTCTTTGAGTTTGCCGACGGTGCCAGAGTTGAGTCAGTTTTCATGAAGTACAGCTATGGCAATTCAATATGTATTTCATCACAGGTGGGCTGCAGAATGGGCTGCTCATTTTGTGCGTCTACAATGTCAGGCCTTGAGAGAAATCTCACTTCTGGTGAGATGCTCGGCGAGATTCTGAAGATGAGAAATATAACAGGTGAGGACATCGGTCACGTCGTAGTTATGGGAATGGGTGAGCCTTTTGATAATTACGACAATCTTGCAGGCTTTATCAGACTTATCAATAATCCGGCAGGATACGGCCTTGGAATGAGAAATATCACCGTATCGACCTGCGGAATCATTCCTATGATCGAGAGGTTCGGCAATGACTTCCCGCAGGTTAATCTTGCAGTTTCACTTCATGCATCAAATGCGGAGAGAAGAAAGCAGCTTATGCCTGTTGCCAAGGCTTACGGATATAAGGAGCTTATTGATGCATGCAGAAGCTACGCCCAGAAGACTAAGAGAAGGGTTACTTTTGAGTATTCAATGATTGATGGAGTAAATGACAGCCCAGAGACTGCAAAGGAGCTTGCAGCACATCTTAAGGGATGGCAGACACATGTTAACCTCATTCCTCTTAACAAAGTGGAGGGCAGAGGCTACAGTGCGGCCGGAAACAATAATATTCAGAATTTCAAGAAAATTCTTGAAGATGCCGGAATCGCAGTGACAGTAAGAAGAACGCTTGGTGCGGATATAGATGCAGCTTGCGGACAGCTTCGCAACAGATAAGAAAGTATGTTATAATATATCGTTAAGAACGTGCAATTAGTTGCTGTATTTATCGTAAAGGAGACTCAATATGAGAATACTGTTAGACGGAATGGGCGGAGATTACGCTCCGACTGAGATCGTTAAGGGTGCAGTTCTTGCAGCTAGAGAATTTAACGAACAGATTGCAATCCTCGGACCAGAGGAAGAGATAAGAAAGTGCCTTGCTGATGAAGGCTGGGACGGAAACAATATTGAAGTAATCAACTGCACTGAGGTGATCACTAATAATGAGGCACCTGCAATGGCAGTTAAGAAGAAGAAGGATTCAACTATTGCAAGAGGAATGGCTCTTATGAAGGAGGGCGAGGCTGATGCATTTATTTCAGCCGGTTCTACAGGAGCTCTCCTAGCAGGCGGACTTCTGCTTCTCGGCAGAATAAAGGGAATTAAGAGACCTGCAATCGCAGCTTTTGTCCCTAAGATTGGAATGAACGACACAACGCTTCTTCTCGACTGCGGTGCTAATGTTGATTCAAAGCCTGAGTATCTGCTTCAGAACGGAATTATGGGAAGCATCTTTGTTGAGTGCGTTAAGGGTAAGAAGAATCCTGTTGTTAGTCTTCTTAACGTAGGCGCTGAGGCTGCAAAGGGTGATGAGCTTCGTAAGGAAGCATTTAAGCTTCTTTCTGATTCAGAACTTAATTTCTCAGGAAATATTGAGGGAAGAGACGTTGTCGGAACTGACAGCGATGTTGTTGTTTGTGATGGCTTCTCCGGCAATATTTTCCTTAAGAGTTCTGAGGGTATGGCTCTATCGCTTCTAAATCTTCTTAAGTCAAAGCTTAAGGAAGGTGTAGTGGCTAAGCTTGGAGCAGCACTTTCATACAATAAGCTCATGGAGATTAAGGCTGAGTTTGATTATTCAAAGGAGGGTGCAGCACCTATCCTTGGTCTTAAGGGAGCAGTTCTTAAGATGCATGGCAATTCAAAGGCTGAGGAAGTTTATTATGCTGTAAAGAAGGCTGTTCCTTATGTGAACAACGACGTAACAGGTAAGATTGAGAAGGCAATCGGAAGAAAGTCATTCCTCGGATTGTAAGATGGAAGGAGCTAAGGAAGAATGAACGGGTTAGAAGAGAGAATTGAATACAGCTTCAGGAATAGAAGACTTCTTGAAACGGCTCTCACCCACAGCTCATATGCAAGAGAGAACGGCAAGTCCTATGAATTCAACAATGAACGTCTTGAGTTCATAGGAGATGCCTATCTTGATGCTGTAATCGGACAGAAGCTGTTTGATATCATGACTTCATGCGAGGAGGGTGTTCTTAGCAAGAAGAGGGCAGCTGTTGTGTGCGAGGAATCACTTGCTGATGTTGCAAGAGGTATTAGTCTTGGAAGCTATCTCTACCTCGGCAAGGGAGAGGCAGCAAGCAACGGAGCTGACAAGGACTCCATTCTTTCTAATGCTCTTGAAGCAGTTTTCGGTGCTGTGATAATAGACGGTGGCTTTGAAGAGGGTAAGCGTGTAATTAACAGGCTGCTAGGAGCAAAGGTCAGTCTTGCAGTTCAGGGAAAGCTGTTTAGAGATTATAAATCAGAATTTCAGGAGATGTTTCAGGCAATATACAAGAGCACTATTTCTCTGAAATATGCTGTTGTAGCTGAATCGGGTCCGGCACATAACAAGACTTTTACTGTTGAGGTGAGTGCCGGAAATAAAATCCTCGGAAGAGGCAGTGGTAAGAGTAAATCCAAGGCCGAGCAGGCTGCTGCTAAGGACGCGGTTTTAAAGGGGGAAATTAGTGTACTTTAAGAGAATAGAGATGCAGGGATTTAAGTCATTTGCTGATCCTGTGACTATAGAGCTTAATAATGGAATAACCTGCATTATCGGTCCTAACGGCAGTGGTAAGAGTAATATTTCAGATGCCCTAAGATGGGTACTCGGTGAGCAGAGCCCTAAGCAGCTTCGTGGCGGCAAGATGCAGGAGGTAATCTTTGCTGGTACCGCTACTAGAAAGCCTAAGGGTATGGCAGAGGTTACACTCGTTATTGACAATACCTCGGGACTTCTTCCAATCGAATATAACGAGGTTGCTGTAACAAGAAGAATGTATCGTTCAGGTGAGAGTGAATATCTGATTAACGGAAATCAGTGCAGACTTCGTGATATCAAGGAACTGTTTATGGATACCGGTATCGGAGTTGACGGATATTCAATCATCGGACAGGGTAAGATTGCGGATATCGTAAGTAATAAGGCTGATGATAGAAGAGCTATTTTCGAAGAGGCAGCTGGAGTTGTTCTTTATAAGAGCAGAAAGGCTGATGCGGAGAATAAGCTTAAGGCAGCTAATGAGAATCTTGAGAGAGTGAGAGATATCATTTCTGAAATCGAGGGAAGAATCGGTGGTCTGAAGGAGGAATCTGAGAAGGCTACTGAATATATAGGATTAAGAGACAGATATAAGAGCCTTGGAATCAATATCATTCTTCACAATGTTGATGGACTTGAGAGAAATGTCAGAGAAGGCAGAGAGTCTCTTGATGAGATAACAAGACAATATGAGTCTGCCAAGAGCTCCAATGAGAAGCTCGACAGACTTATTGAGGAGCTCAGACAACAGGAGGCTTCGTTAAGCTCAGAGCTTGAGGATTCAAACAGCGAGCTTCTAGTTAAGATTGAAGAGCTTAACCTTATAAGCAACAGAGGACAGATCAATTCAGAGAAGCTTGCTAACATCGAGAAGGAGCTAGTAAGACTTAACGCCTCAATCGAGGAGAACACGGAGAAGCTTAAGACAGAGCAGGAAACTTTTGACCGTCTGGCTCTAAATGAGAAGGAGCTTGACAGAGCGAGAAGTGAGGCTGAAGCAGAGCACAGCAAGGCGGCTGCTAAGCTAAGTGAGCATACGCTTAAGGCTAATCTTGTTAATGAGCAGATTGAGAAGTCTAAGGACAGAGTTATTGAGCTTTCTAATCTCAAGGTTTCCAAGGAGGCTGAGATCAGAACTCTTAAGAACTACCAGGAGACTTTGGAGAACAGAAGAGAGACTCTTAAGGCTGAGTTCGAGGGAAGAGATAACCAGGATAGTGAGAACAAGGCTAAGCTTGCAGAACTTGAGGATAAGCTTGAGGCTAAAAAGCAGGAGCTTGATTCTGTCAAAGCCAGAGGTGAAGAGATTAATGGCAATATTGCCGAATTAAATGAGAGAATAAGAGCTGTAGGTAGTTTAATTGACGACCTCGGCGTTAAGATAAACAGATCGCTTGCCAGAAAGAACACCATCGAAGAGATGGAGAACAATTATGAGGGTTATAACAGTGCGGTTAGGACTCTTATGAACAGAGCTTTTCAGGGGATAATCGGAACTGTATCCGATATTATAGGTGTTCCTGAGGGTTATGAGACAGCGATTGAGACAGCACTTGGCGGTGCACTTCAGAATATCGTATGCAAGGACGATGAGAGTGCGAAGCAGGCTATCAGATACCTTAAGAGTGCTAAGGCAGGAAGAGCGACTTTTCTTCCAATTACTTCTGTAAAGGGTTATAATTCAACTCCTGACAGAAGTGTTACAGAATCAGATGGCTTTATTTCTGTTGCATCAGAGGTAGTTAAAGCTGATTCTGAATATAGAAATATTGTTGAATATCTTCTCGGCAGAGTGATTCTTGCTGACAACATGGAGAATGCTGTTAAGATTTCCAAGAAGAAGCTTGGCGGTTTCAGAATCGTTACTCTTGACGGAGAAGTTATCAATACAAGCGGTGCCATCACTGGTGGTAAGTATGCTAACAAGACTGCTAATATCCTTGATAGAAAGAAGGAAATTGCAGAGCTTGGAGAAAGAATTGAAGAGTATAAGAAGGAAACTGAACGAAGAGTTTCTGAAAGAGAATCTGTTCAGACTGAGATTTCTTCTCTTAAGGAGGAGAGAAACGGTCTTGCTGAGAAGTATCAGGCTGTAATAGTTGAGTACAATATTCTTAAGACAGATCTTGATCATGCTGTAGAGAAGGCTGAGTCAGATGACAGAGCAAACAGCAGAATGAGCGATGAGATTGTCTCAATCGAGGATGATATCACAAGAGCATCAAACATGATTTCGGGATATAGTGAAGCAATAGAGGCTGCCGACAAAGAGATCTCAATGATTGAAGATGGTATGGGCAATCTATATGATGATGCTGACAGATACAAGGCTCAGATTGAGGAAGATAACGAGAATATTGTTACCGTAAAGGTTAGCCTCGGAGAGATTGATGCTAAGATTCTCGCTCAGAATGAGATGATTGAGAGAGTAAGAGACGTCGTTACAGATCTTGAATCAAGTATCGAGGATGATACCTGTGAGAGAGCAGAGCTTGAGAACACAAGAATCCTTCTTAATGATTCCGGTCAGGAATCGACTGAGAAGGAGGCTGAGCTTAAAGCTTCTAAGGAGAATCTCGAGAAGAGAATTGAAAAGCTTAACTCTGATATCGAAACATCAAGGGCTGATTATGAGACTTCAAGAAACAGACAGAAGTCAAATACAGCTGAGATGGAGAAGATTGCTGACGAGAAATATAAGCTTGAGCTTAAGAATGCTCGTAATGAAACACTCCTCGATGCACAGAAGGATAAGCTGTGGGATGAATTTGAGGTCTCATATGCGGAAGCCTGCGACATGAGAGAAGAGAATTTTGCCATTACCGCAGGTAACCGAGAGATTAAAGAAATCAAGGTCAGAATGGCAGAGCTTGGTGATGTAAACATCAGCTCTATCGAAGAGTACAAGCAGGTAAGCAAGAGATATACCTTCATGACAGAGCAGGAAGCTGATACAGCTAAGGCAATGCACGAGCTTGAGGATATCATCAGGAATATGGAGCGTACGATTAGAACGAAGTTCAAGGAGACGTTTGATACGGTTGTTGTTAACTTTGAGGAGACATTTAAGGAGCTTTTTGGCGGCGGAAATGCAGAGCTGACACTTGAGGATGAGAATAATCCGCTCGAGTCGAGCATTGAAATTACTGCTCAGCCACCGGGCAAAAAGCTTAAGAATATCAACCTGCTTTCCGGCGGAGAGAAGACTCTTACTGCAATTGCACTTATGTTTGCAGTTCTTAAGGCAAAGCCAACTCCATTCTGTATTTTGGATGAGGTTGAAGCTGCGCTTGATGAGGTTAATATTGAGAGATTCTCAGGATATCTAAGAAACTTTAAGGAAGTTCAGTTTGCGCTTATTACTCACCAGAAAGCAACAATGGAGCACGCAGATGTGCTTTATGGTGTAACAATGCCTGAGCAGGGTATTTCAAGAATGCTATCAATCAAGATGGATGAATCATTCGATCTTGAAGAATTCAGTAATTAATGAAAGGTAAACGGTATGGGATTATTTGATAAGAAATCTACATTCAGAAAGTTTGTCGAGAGCATTACGAATGTTATTGCGGACAATCCTACACTCGATGAGAATTTCATGGAGGAGCTTGAAGAGTCACTGGTTATTTCAGATATCGGAATAGAGACATCTGATAAGATCATGGCAGCTCTCAAGGAAATAATCAATAAGAGATACATTACAAAGCCTGAAAGAATTAAGGATGAGCTGGCAATTGTAATTGAGCAGCTTATGGACAAGGGCGAGAGAAACAAGCTTTGCAGCGAGACCCCTCTGGTTATACTTATGATTGGTGTAAATGGTTCAGGTAAGACAACATCTATTGGTAAGCTTACTGCCAAGCTTAAGGCTCAGGGCAAGAGCGTAATGCTTGCGGCTGCTGATACTTTCAGAGCTGCAGCAGCTGACCAGCTTTGCGAATGGGGCGAGAGATCAGGTGTAAGAGTTATAAGACATGAGGAAGGAACAGATCCTGCAGCAGTAATATTTGATGCTGTACAGTCTGCGAAGGCAAACGGTATCGATGTGCTTATCTGTGACACTGCAGGAAGACTTCAGAATAAAGGTAACCTCATGAAGGAGCTTGAGAAGATGAGTAATGTTATTTCAAGAGAGTTCCCTGAGGCACACAGAGAGAACATTCTGGTTCTCGATTCAACTACAGGTAAGAATGCAGTAAGTCAGGCGAAGGAGTTTTCAGAGATCACTGATATTACAGGAATCATTCTGACTAAGCTTGATGGTACTGCAAGAGGCGGTATTTCAATTACCATCGCTGATGAGTTTGATCTTCCAATCAAGTACATCGGAATGGGTGAGGGCATTGACGATCTTCTAGAGTTTGATGCTAAGCAGTTTGCGGGAGGAATTTTTGATGAGTAAACCGATACTGGCAATTGTCGGAAGACCTAATGTCGGAAAGTCGACTTTTTTCAACAGAATAATCGGTGAGAGAAGAGCGATTGTAGAGGACGTTCCAGGTGTAACAAGAGACAGAATCTATGCTGAGGCGGAATGGAACTCAAAGGAGTTCGCAATTATCGATACAGGTGGTATCGAGGTTAATACAGATGACACTATTCATGCTCAGATGAGAGACCAGGCTGTAATGGCTATGGATATGGCTGATGTTATTCTGTTTATGGTAGACGGTAAGGAAGGAATTACAACTGCGGATAGAGAGGTTGCAACTATGCTTCGCAGAACAGGCAAGGAGGTTATCCTTGTAGTTAATAAGATTGACGTTCCTTCAAGACTTTATGAGGATATCTATGATTTCTATGAACTTGGATTCGGAGAGCCTGTTGGAATCAGTTCCGTTAATATGCTAAACCTTGGAGATCTTCTCGACAGAATCGTTGATGGCTTCCCTGAAGATGCATATCAGGATGATGAGGATGATATCAAGATTGCAATCATTGGTAAGCCTAACGTAGGAAAGTCATCACTAGTTAACTGTCTTACTGGTGAGAAGAGAGTAATTGTTTCACCTATCGCCGGAACAACAAGAGACTCAATCGATACTCCTTTTGAGTTCGAGGACAATAAGTATACACTTATCGATACAGCTGGTCTTCGTAAGAAGAGCAAGGTACACGACAGCATCGAGAAGTATTCTGTAATCAGAGCGGTTGCAGCAGTTGAAAGATGTGATGTGTGTATTCTCATGATCGATGCTGAGCAGGGACTTACTGAACAGGATAAGAAGATTGCAGGTATTGCTCATGAGGCAGGTAAGGGTCTTATGGTTGTTGTAAACAAGTGGGATCTTATCGAGAAGGAAACTAACACAATGAGAGATTATGAGAGAAGAATCAAGGCAGAGCTTCTGTTTGCTTCTTATGCTCCATGTCTCTTCATATCTGTTCTTAACAAACAGAGAGTCTTTGAGGTAATCAGAAAGGCTGCTACTATTCAGGAGAACAGAACTCAGAGAATCACAACAGGTAAGCTTAACAATATCATTGAGGATGCTGTAATGATGAGACAGCCACCTCAGGATAAGGGTAAGAGACTTAAAATCTACTACGGAGCTCAGATCGGAGTAAAGCCACCTCTATTCTCTATTAACATTAATAACAGAGAGCTGATGCATTTCTCATATTCAAGATATCTTGAGAATAAGATCAGAGAGGCATACGACTTCGAGGGAACTTCCATTAAATTCATTTTTAATGAAAAGAGAGGTGACAGATAAATGAATATGTATGTGAAACTTGTTCTAGCTTTTGTTGTAGCATACATGCTTGGTAATATTTCACCGGCAATTATCCTAGGAAATATTAATGGTGTTGATATTCGTAAGGAGGGAAGCGGTAATGCGGGAACTACTAATGTTCTCCGTGTTCTCGGTCCTGGCCCTGCAGTGCTCACTCTTATCGGTGATATGCTTAAGGCAATCATTGCGGTAAGAATCGGATTTAATTTTGGCGGAAATATGGGAGCAATCGGAGGAATGCTTGCATTTGCAGGTGTAATTCTTGGCCATGTTTTCCCTGTAATCTATAAGTTCAAGGGAGGTAAGGGTGTTGCGTCTGGTATCGGCGGTGCTTTTGCACTTGACTGGGTCAGTGCTTCAGCTACTGTAGTTATCTTTGCTCTTGGACTTGGTTCAACTAAGAAGATGTCAGTAGGATCAATGCTTGCTGCTATTGCATATCCGTTTCTTATCTGGTTCTATGCAAAGGAATATCTTCCAGTAGCAATTCCAGTTGCACTGTTTATTGTTATCAATCATATTCCTAATATCAAGAGACTTCTCAAGGGTACAGAGCCTGATGTAGATTTCAAGGGAATGAAGCTTGGCGAGAAGCTTGGTAAGGTTTTCTACGATCCTTCACAGAAGGCAAGCGAAGAGGCTGACTTTATAGATACTGTAGAGAATGCAGAGGATATAGAGGATGCTTCTGAAATTGTAGAGGAGCCTGCAGAGGAAACATCAGATGAGGCAAATTCTGAAGAATCAACAGCAGAGGAAGCTGCAGAAGAAGCTTTGGAAGTAACAGAGAATACTGAAGCTGCTTCAGATGATGCAGATGAGACAGAAGCAGCTGAGGCTGAAGTTACCAGGGAGCTTGAAGAACTCGATAACCATGATATCTATGATTATTTCAGGGATGTAGAGGTTCCGGTTCTTTCTGATGAAGAGAGAAAGAAGATTGCTGTAATCGGAAACGGAAGCTTTGGTACGGCAATGGCTAATCTTGCTGCTCACAACGGACACGAGGTAACTCTGTACGGAAGAAACAGCGATGCTATGGAAGAGATTAAGGATCACCTTGAGAATTTTAAGTATCTTCCTGGTGCGAAGCTTTCAGGTGACATTGAATACACAAGCAATCTAAAGAATGCAGTATCTGGTAAGGATATCGTTATTTTTGCAGTCCCAGCACAGCAGTTCAGAAAGGTTGCCAAGGCAGCCTCAAGAAACCTAAGCAAGAAGACTATTATTGTTAACCTTGCTAAGGGTATTGAGCAGCATTCACTTCTCAGAATGTCTGAAATTGCTGGCAAGGTTCTTCACAGCAAGAAGTATGTTGTTCTTTCAGGACCTTCACATGCTGAAGAGCTTGTAAGGAATTATCCTGCAAGCGTAGTTGTTGCTTCAACTAATCAGTATGCTGCTCATACAGTACAGAAGGCACTTGGTAATGATAAGTTCAGAGTTTACACAGACAGTGACGTTACTGGTGTTGAGATTGCAGGAGCACTTAAGAACGTATATGCGATTGCTACAGGTATCTGTGATGGTATGGCATATGGTGTAAATGCGAAGGCAGCACTTATGACAAGAGCTATCCATGAGCTTTCTAAGCTTGGACTGAAGCTTGGTGCAGATAAGACAACATTTGCGGGACTTTCCGGAATCGGAGACCTGATGGTTACATGCGACTCTGATCTTTCAAGAAACAGACGTTTTGGCCGTCTTGTAGGCGAGGGAAAGACTCCTGAGGAAGCAATTGAGAGCATCGGATCAGTTGTAGAGGGCTTCTATACAACTACAGCAGCGAAGGAGCTTGCAGAGAAGAATGAGGTTGAATGTCCTATTATCGATGCAACTGCTGCTATTCTTAGTGGACAGCTTTCACCTGACGAGGCTCTTAAGGAGCTTATGAAAAGAGAACAGAAGGAAGAAAAGGAATAATGCTTAAATATCACATAATTACATATGGATGTCAGATGAACGAGCATGACTCGGAAAATATTGCAGGCCTGCTTGATGCAATGGGATATGAGTTTGCCGAGGATGCAAATGATGCTGATGTCGTTGTAATGAATACGTGCAGCATCAGAGAAAATGCTGATAAGAGATTCTTCGGATCACTTGGACAGTTCAAGAAGATGAAGAAGGATAATCGTGATTTTATTATGTGTGTGTGCGGATGTATGCCGCAGCAGCCTAGAATTATTGAGAAGATTAAAGAAAGCTTTGCGTGGGTTGATATTATTTTCGGAACGCAGACTATCGGTCAGTTTCCAGAGCTTCTAGAGGAGCGAATCAAGACTGGCAAGAAGCAGATGGCGATTATTGAGAACAGCCCTGAAATCTGTGAGGATATGAAGTCAAAACGAATGTTCAAGCACAAGGCTCTTGTTAATATCACATACGGTTGCAATAACTTTTGCACATATTGCATTGTTCCTTATACAAGAGGAAGAGAGAAGAGCAGAACGCTTGAGTCTGTAGTAAATGAGATTACAGAGCTTGTTAAGGATGGAGTTAAGGAGGTAATGCTTCTTGGTCAGAATGTAAATTCGTTCAAGGATCCAGAGGGTCATACTTTTGCAGACCTTATTAAGGCTGTGAATAAGATTGAGGGAATCGAGAGAATCAGATTTATGACTTCACATCCTAAGGATATAAGCGATGAACTGATCGACTGCTACAGAACATGCGATAAGCTCTGTAATAATGTTCATCTTCCTGTACAAGCAGGAAGTGACAGACTCCTTAAGAGAATGAACAGACATTATGACAGAGCACAGTACCTTGAGAAGGTTGCAAAACTTCGCGCAGCATCACCTGATATTACTTTCTCAACTGATATAATTGTCGGATTCCCAGGTGAGACAGAGGAAGACTTTGAGGATACTTTAAGCCTTGTTAAGGAGGTAAGATACGATTCAGCGTTTACCTTCATTTATTCACCAAGAGAGGGAACTCCTGCAGCAAAGTTTGAGGATCAGATTCCTGATAAGATTCAGCACGAGAGATTTGACAGACTCGTTGATGCAATCAATGAGATTTCACTCGAGAAGAATCTGAAGTATGAAGGAAGAACTGTTGAAGTCCTTATCGAGGGTAAAAGCAAGAACAACGACCACGTTTATTCAGGTCGAACAGATGATTTTAAGCTTGTGAATTTCACAATACCTGAAGGCTATATCAGCAGATTCACAAGCGATGATGAGCTTATTGGAGAGATTGTAAAGGTTAGAATAACAAGCGGCAAGACATTCAGTCTTGATGGAGAGATGATTGAGGAATAGCCATGTTTACAGGTTTTTCAGCATTAACTACAGTATCGACTACGATGCTGATCGTTTATCTAATCAACTTTCTGATATCTGTTGCAATCATATTTTTTGATAACAAGACACCTACGGCAACACTGGCATGGATCATGGTTCTTAACCTGCTACCTGTTGCCGGACTTGTTCTTTATATCGTTTTTTCACAGAACATCGCCAAGCTTAAGGTTTCAAGGATGTCTGAATCAGAGATGAAGCTAAAATCATTTATGCTTCACGTCCAGAAGAATCAGATGCATCACGGATTTGTGCATTATTCAAATGCTGTAACCGAGAAGTGGAAGAGTATGATTCTTCTTAACCTTGAGAATGCAGATTCACTCCTACTTGGAAATAGAAACATTGATCTCATTACTGATGGTAAGGAGATGTTCGAGAGACTGATTACAGATATCAGAGCTGCCAAGGAGAATATAAACGTATGTTACTTTATCATTAAAGATGATGAGGTAGGCAGTCGTCTTATAGATGAGCTTACAGCTAAGGCCAAGGAGGGTGTTGAGGTAAGACTTCTTATGGATGCCATGGGAAGTAAAGGAATCACATCATTTAAGCTACGTAAGTTCAAGGATGCAGGAGGCAAGTATGCCTTCTATTTCAAGCCGCATATAAGACACCTGTATCTCAGATTTAACTATCGTAATCACAGGAAGATTGTAACAATCGATAACAGAATCGGATATACGGGCGGATTTAATATTGCAAGAGAGTATCTCGGACTTAAGAAGAAGTTCGGTTACTGGAGAGATACACATCTTCGAATTGTTGGCTCGACTGTTTTTGACCTGGTTGCAAGATTCTGTATCGACTGGAGATACTCTTCAGGCGAGATAATTGATTTTACAGATATAATCGCTAATCAGAACGATACAAGAGCACTTCCTGCTGATATTCCTACTCAGATAGTCTCATGCGGACCTGATGAGGAGAAGGAGCAGGTTAAGCGTGCAATGATGAGGATGATTACAAGTGCTGAGAAGAGCATTTATATTCAGACTCCGTATTTTGTACCTGACACGCCTATAATCGAATCGCTAGAGATGGCGGCTCAGTCAGGAGTCGATGTAAGAGTGATGATTCCTTGCATGCCGGATCATCCGTTCGTATATCATACAACCCTCTATAACGCGGGACATCTTCTCAAAGCGGGGGCCAAAATATATATCTACAACAACGGATTTTTGCATGCGAAGACGATGGTGGTCGACGGGGAGGTATCTACCGTGGGCTCGACTAATTTTGATATAAGAAGCTTCAGACTTAATTTTGAGACGAACGCTTTTATATACGACAGCTTCTTTGCGAGAAAGATGGAGAAGCAGTTCAGAAAGGACATGCTCCTTTCGACCCAGTATACTCTGGAGGACAGAAATTCAAGAAGTCTTTATCGCAAGATGATGGAGAGAATTTCAAGACTTCTGTCAGAAATACTTTAAGGAGAACAGCAGATGATAAGATTCTATATTGCATTGTGGGCATCTAAGCTTTCTGTAATTGCGCTTAAGCTTACAGGACATAATGCTACGGATTTTCCGGGAACAGTGGCTTTGAAGCTCTGTCCTAACTTTCTTAAATATGTTTCAAAGCCTTCTCGAATTATTGGAATTACGGGAACTAACGGTAAGACTACAGTAACTAATATGATTACTGATGCTCTTACAGCAACAGACCTGAAGGTTTTATCTAACAAAGAGGGAAGCAACATAAAGACTGGTATAGCAACAATCTTTATGAAGGGTGTTAATGTATTTAACAGAAGCACTTATGACCTTGCAGTACTTGAGATTGATGAAAGATCTGCTCCGGTTCTCTTCCCATACTTCAAGCCTGAGATTCTTGTAATCAACAATCTTACAAGAGACTCAACGATGAGAAATGCTCACCCTGAGTTCATAGCTGGAATCCTTACAGAAGAGCTTCCTAAGACTACAAAGCTTGTTATCAACGGAGATGATCTGATTGCATGCTCGGTAGCTCCTGAGAACGAAAGAGTTTATTTCGGTATAGACAGTCTTGATACTGACACAGATAAGTGTATTAATCTGATTAACGATATGAGGGTATGCCCTAAGTGTCACTCTAAGCTTGAGTTTGACAAGGTGAGATACCACCACATCGGTAAGGTTCACTGTCCAAGCTGTGGGTTCAAATCGCCGGAATGTAAGTACAGCGGAAGCAACGCAGATTTTGATCGCATGATGATTGATATTACTGAGAACGGTAAGACTTACAGCGTAAAGCTGATTAACGACTCAGTGTTTAATATTTACAATTCTGTTTGTACGACTGCACTTCTTCGTGAGATGGGATATTCTGCTGAAGATGTTGTAGAGATGATGTCTGTTCTAAGCATTGTAAAGAGCAGACTTGATGAGAAGAAGGCTGGAAGCTATACGCTTATCAGACAGCTTGCAAAGGATAAGAATGCGCTTGCCACATCAAGAGTTCTTGACTATATTTCATCAAGACCTGGACGCAAGGAAATCATTATGATGATGAACTGTCTTCATGATACGGTGCAGTGGTCTGAGAACACATGCTGGCTTTATGATTGTGATTTTGAGTTCCTTAAGAATGAGGACTTTGTAAGAATCATTGTTACTGGTGAGAGATGTCTCGACTATGTTCTGAGACTTAGATTTGCTGGCGTAGACATGAGCAGAATTAAAGCTGTGTTTAACTATGACGATATTGCAGGCGCGCTTAAGCTTGAAGAGGGTACCGATGTTTATCTTCTTAATGGAACAGATTCAATCAAGGCTGCCGATAAGGTAGAGGCTGAGATTCTTGAGAGAATGAGAAAGAAATCAGAAGGAGGCATGGAATAATGAGAATAGAAGTGCTTTTTCCTGAAATTTGTAATCTTTATGGTGAGCTTGCAAATGTGAGATATCTAAGGGAGTCACTCCCAGATGCAGAGTTTGTTGAGACCCCTTTTACAGGTCAGCCGGTTTTCTTAACTGAAGATGTTGACCTTGTATATATGGGAACGATGACAGAGCAGGCACAGGTTCTTATCTCTGAGAAGCTGATGCCTTACAGGGATGTTATCAGAAACCGAATCGACGATGGAATGAACTTCCTTATTACCGGAAATGCTCTTGAGGTATTCGGCAAGAGAATACTTGAGGATGGTAAACATATTTGCGACGGACTCGGTATTTTTGACTTCGAGTCAAGAAGAGATAAGAGAAAGAGATACAACTGTATCTATGTAGGCGAGTTTGATTCTGGCGAAGGAATCATGAAGGTTGTCGGATATAAAAGTTTATTTGGCTTTGCCTACGGAAACGCTTTTAAGGAACACGCATTCCTTAATACAACTCTTGGATACGGTATCAATAAAGAGATTTCTGAAGAGGGAATCTACGTTAATAATTTTATCGCAACATATATTACAGGTCCGCTTCTTGTCCTGAATCCGCCTCTTCTTGAGTGGATTATGAGAGAGAAGCTAGGTGTTGAGGATAGAAAGCCTGCATTCTACGATGATGCGATGAAGGCGTATGAATACAGGGTCGAGGAATATACAAGACCTGGAAAGGGATGGGAGTATTAATGGGATTTACTGATGCTATACTCAGCAAGCTTCTGACACTTCCGGGCATTATCATTGGACTTTGTTTCCATGAAGCAGCCCACGCGAAGATGTCTGATAAGCTTGGAGACCCTACGCCGTCTATGCAGGGCAGAGTGACACTAAATCCTATGGCTCATATCGATGTTATCGGATTTATATCACTTATACTGTTCGGCTTCGGCTGGGGTAAGCCTGTAATGATTGATCCAAGATATTACAAGCATCCAAGAAGAGATGAATTTCTCGTTTCAATCGCGGGTGTATCTGTAAATCTTATGATTGCTGTAGTATTCTCATTTATTACAAAAGGAATGGTAGGGGTGATGGCATCTACCGGCAGCGCGTATTGGGCGCAGCTTCTGTATCTGATGTGCTACTACGTTGTAATGATCAATCTGGTGCTTATGATATTCAACCTGATTCCACTTCCACCACTTGACGGATTCGGAATCATAACACAGATATTCAAGCTGGACAGGCAGCCATGGTACGAGAAATTCTATCACTATGGAACACCGATTCTGTTGATTCTGATTGTGTTCAATCTTACAAGCAGAATAATATCACCTGCAGTTTCTTTCCTGATGGGAGTGCTTGGTGTATAGATTAATATGACTATTATAGAAGGGAGCTTAGCACATACGGCTCCCTTTTAGCATATGCAATTTGCATACTCGTGTTCACAATTCCTTCACTATAATTATTAGCACTCTTCACCATTGAGTGCCAAAAATCTCTTGAATTCCATCTCCGCTAGGTTTAATATATTGATTGTAGGAAAGTTAATGAAGGAGGTGTCATAATGAACATCGATAAATATACAACAAGCGTGCAGACAGCTTTGATGGACTGCCAGAATCTTGCAATTGAAAGAGATAATCCAACAGTTGAAGTAGAACATCTTCACCTTGCTCTAGTATCAGCTAAGGATGGACTTATTCCTAAGATTCTTAAAGCAATGGATATTGATGTAGATGGACTTAGATCAGATCTTGAAAGAGAACTCGATAAGCTTCCTAAGGTAAGCGGCTCAAATAGCCTTGATTATTCAAGAAGAATCACTAAGGTGCTTCTAAGTGCAGAGAAGATTGCAGAGAAGTTCGGCGATGAATACGTAAGCGTAGATGCTGTATACCTTGCAATCATTGATGAGAAGGGCACAGTAGGTGCAAATCTGATTAATAAGTATGGAATCAGAAGAGATGCATTTCTTACAGCACTTACAACAATCAGGAACGGTAAGACTGTAACAAGTGACAATCCTGAGGCAAGCTATGAGGCTCTCTCTAAGTACGGAAGAGATCTCGTAGAGATGGCCAAGGAAGGCAAGCTTGATCCTGTGATCGGAAGAGATCAGGAAATCAGACATGCTATTCAGATTCTTTCAAGAAGAACCAAGAATAATCCGGTACTTATCGGTGAGCCTGGTGTAGGTAAGACTGCAGTAGTTGAGGGTCTTGCTCAGAGAATCTTTAAAGGCGATGTACCTGAAGGTCTTAAGGACAAGACAATTTATGCTCTTGATATGGGATCACTAATTGCGGGTGCCAAGTATAGAGGTGAATTTGAAGAGAGACTTAAGGCTGTTATTGATGAGGTCGACAAGTCTGAGGGCAGAATTATTCTGTTCATCGATGAGATTCACAATATCGTAGGTGCTGGTAAGACTGAGGGCTCAATGGATGCGGGTAACCTTCTTAAACCAAAGCTTGCAAGAGGAGAGCTTCACTGCATAGGTGCAACTACACTTGATGAGTACAGAAAGTACATAGAGAAGGATGCTGCACTTGAGAGGAGATTCCAGAAGGTCCTTGTAGATCAGCCAACAGTTGAAGATACTATCTCAATCCTGAGAGGTCTTAAGGAAAGATTTGAAATCCACCACGGTGTAAGAATTACTGATGGTGCGCTGATTGCTTGTGCAACACTTAGTGACAGATATATCACTGACAGATATCTCCCTGATAAGGCAATCGACCTTATGGATGAGGCTGCAGCAAGAATCAGAACTGAGATTGACAGCATGCCAGCTGAGCTTGATGAGATTTCAAGAAGAATAATGCAGCTTGAGATTGAGAAGCAGGCTCTTATGAAAGAGACTGACAAGGCTTCTAAAACTCGTCTTGAGAACTTAGAGAAGGAGCTTGCTGAGCTTCATTCAGAGAATGATAACCTAAGAGCACAGTGGGATGCAGAGAAGAGTGCAATCACAGATCTTAAGAAGACAAAGCAGGATATTGAGGATGTAAAGCATCAGATTGAAACTGCTGAGAGAAACTATGATCTTGAGACACTTGCAAGACTTAAATATGGTACTCTTGCTGAGCTTGAGAAGAAGCTAGAAGAACAGAAGGCTGTAGCTGATAAGGCAGAAGAAGACAGACTTCTTAAGGAAGAGGTTTCTGAAGAGGAAATCGCAGAGGTTGTATCCTCATGGACTCATATTCCTGTAGCTAAGCTTGTAGAGACTGAAAGAGAGAAGCTGATCCATCTTCCTGAGATTCTTCACAAGAGAGTTATCGGTCAGGAGAAGGCTGTATCTGCTGTTAGCGAGGCTATCATAAGAGCAAGAGCAGGCCTTAAGGACGAGAACAGACCTATCGGATCATTCATCTTCCTTGGACCAACAGGTGTCGGTAAGACGGAGCTTGCGAAGACACTGAGCGAAGCACTTTTTGACAGCGAGAGAAATATGATCAGAATCGATATGTCTGAGTACATGGAGAAGCATTCAGTTTCAAGACTTGTAGGAGCGCCTCCAGGATATGTTGGCTACGATGAGGGCGGACAGCTTACAGAAGCAGTAAGAAGAAAACCTTACAGCGTAATCCTCTTCGATGAGATTGAGAAGGCTCATCCAGATGTATTTAATATTCTGCTTCAGCTTCTTGATGACGGTCGTCTTACAGACAATCAGGGCAGAACAGTAGATTTTAAGAATACAATCATCATCATGACTTCTAATATCGGAAGCGACCTTCTGATTGATAACATGAAGGATGACGGTTCAATCGATGCTGTAACTGAGGAAGCTGTTAACGCAAGACTCAGAGCAGGCTTCAGACCAGAGTTCCTTAACAGAATTGACGATATTATTATCTTCAGCCCACTTACAAAGTCTCAGGTAATTGATATAATCAAGCTGATGCTTACAGAGCTCGAGGGCAGACTTAAGGACAGAGAGATTCATCTTGATGTTACAGATGCTGCACTTTCACTTATTGCAGATGAGGCATACGATCCTAACTACGGTGCAAGACCTGTTAGAAGATTCCTTCAGAAGCATGTTGAAACAGAGCTTGCTTCAGAGATCATCAAGGGCAATGTATGCGATGGCGATAGCATCACACTCGATGTAGTAGACGGAAAGCTAAGCTTCAGATAATAACTAATTATGAAGCTAGAGAAAACTGGATAGGACTAGGCATGAAAATACCGCCGACCTGTGATTATAGGGCCGGCGGTTATTTAATATGTTATTTATTATTCTAGAAGAACTTGGACATTCTTCTCATTTTTGATTCTTTCATGTGGTTCATCATTGCAGTCTTACCAGCGATTGGGTTTCTGTCTTCAAACGCCTTGAAGATCTCCTTATGCTCCTTAAGAATTGTATCGAGATAATCACCAGTGTAAGTGCGTGGTGGGGCAGAGTGCTTAAGATAAGTCTGGTAAGCTGCGAGAGTCTTCTGAAGCATTCTGTCCTGAGTACCTACATAAATTGTGTTATGGAATGATGAGTTGAACTGTAGAACCTTCTCAATATCTCCCTTAACTGTGTAGAATTCCATAAACTCAATAATCTCTCTTAGCTTGGCAACCTCTTCATCTTCCATTCTCTGAATTGCCCACTCAACTGCCTGGACCTCAAACAGGCATCTTAAATCAAAGAGATCTGAAATATCTCTATTAGAAAGACCGATTACAAAAGCTCCTCTGTTAGGGATATTCTCAATCAGTCCTTCAGATTCAAGCTGTCTGAATGCTTCTCTTACAGGTGTTCTGCTTACATTGTACTTCTTGCAGAGGTTCTGTTCTGTAAGCTTAGTCTGTGGCTTAATCTCGCCTGAAAGTATGTCCTTCTGAATCTCAAGGAAAAGTGTTGTTGACAGTGGGAGATTCCCCTGATGTTCGATTGTATTGGTCATTTTCAGTACCTCTCTTACTATAACAATTAAATCTATGTTATATTAGTGTATACATTAAGCAAATGCTGCGAATTATATACAATTTGCCGCTTTGTATACTTTGATTATAAAACTATGTAAATTAATGTCAATAGGCGAAAATATTATGAATTGTAATAATGAAGAACGAGTAAATAAAATAATTGAAGGTCTAGAAGAAATGTATCCTGATGCGGGATGTGAGCTTCAGTATGACAGCATTTTTCACCTTCTTGTTGCTGTTGTTCTGTCAGCACAGACTACCGATGCAAGCGTTAATATTGTAACGCCGGTTCTCTTCGAGAAATACCATGAGCCAGAAGATCTTGCAGCAGCTGATCCTGAAACTGTCGAGGATATAATAAGAAGAATTGGTCTTTATAAGAACAAGACGAAGAATATCATAGCGCTTTCTAAAGCTCTCATAGAAGAGTATGATAGCGAAGTGCCGGAATCCTTCAACGAACTTGTGAAGCTTCCTGGAGTAGGGCGCAAAACAGCGAACGTAGTACTCGCCGAAGCTTTTGGCGAACAGAGAATTGCGGTAGACACGCATGTGTTCCGTGTCGCAAATAGAATAGGTCTTACTGACGAGAAGGATGTGCTTGCAACGGAGAAGGCACTTATGAAGGTACTGCCTGAAGACAGGTGGAGCAGAGTTCATCACCTTTTAATCTTCCACGGAAGGCGCTGTTGTACCGCAAAAAAACCTAATTGTGATGTTTGTGCTATCAGAGAATACTGCGGTGCTATTGATAAATCTGATAGGAATTGTTAAGATTAGTTGGGAAAAACTTATTTTTATGATTCACATTCAAGGAGGACGTGAAATGGCAAGAATTGGAATAAGCGGCTTTGGAAGAATATCCAGAACTGTGATGAGAGCTGCACTTGGAAGAGACGACATCGAGATTGCAGGTATTAACTGGAGAAACGCAGATATCGATTATGTTGCATACCTTCTTAAGTATGACAGCACTTTTGGTCCATTCCCTGCAACTGTTGAGAAGTATTCAGAGGGAATCATCGTAGACGGAAAGAAGATTCCTGTATTCTTTAATAACGACGCCAAGGACATTCCTTGGGGCGAGATAGGCGCTGACTACATTATGGAGGGAACTGGCGCTTACAACACTACTGAGAAGGCTCAGGTTCACCTGGATGCAGGTGCTAAGAAGGTTATCATTTCAGCACCAGCTAAGGACAAGGGCACTCCAACATTCGTATATGGAGTAAACCATGAGGAGTACAAGAGCGAGTATGATGTAGTTTCTAACGCATCATGCACAACAAACTGTCTTGCTCCTATCTGCAAGGTTCTTAACGATAACTGGGGAATCGAGCAGGGTCTTATGTCAACAATCCACTCAGCAACTGCTAAGCAGAAGGTAGTTGACGACAGAAACAACAAGGACTGGAGAATCGGCAGATCTGTTTTCGGAAACATTATTCCTACAACAACAGGTGCTGCTAAGGCTGTAGGTCTTGTTATTCCTGAGATCGCAGGCAAGATGACAGGTATCGCTTACAGAGTTCCTACTGCTGACGTATCTGTAGTAGACCTTAACATCATGCTTAAGAACTCAACTTCAATTGAGGAGATTATGGCTAAGATGAAGGAAGCTTCAGAGAACGAGCTTAAGGGTATCCTAAGATATGTTGAGGATCCACTAGTAACTACTGACTTCATCGGCGAGCCATGCACTTCAATCATCGATGCTAACCAGGGTATTGAGCTTAACGATAAGTTCTTCAAGCTTGTTGGATACTATGACAACGAGTATGGTTACTGCAATCAGATGCTTAACCTTATCAGCCACATGGCTAAGGTTGACGGAAGATAATCAGACTTTAACTTCAGCCGTACTGCACATCGCAGTACGGCAGTTTTTGATAAAGAGAGATATATTTAAGATAAGAGAGGTACAGGGTAAATGAAGAAGACTGTAAAGGATATTAACTGGGCAGGCAAGACTGCCGTTATGAGATGCGATTTCAACGTTCCTCTATCTGACGGAGCGATTACTGACGACACAAGAATCAAGGCTGCTCTTCCTACAATCGAGTATCTGATTTCAGAGGGTGCTGCAATAGTAATCATGTCACACCTCGGAAGACCTAAGGGAAAGCCAGTTGCTGAGATGAGCCTTGCTCCTGTAGCAAAGAGACTTTCAGAGTACATTGGCAAGGATGTAAAGTTCTGTCCTTCAGATGTAGTAGTTGATGAGGATGTTAAGAAGGCTGCTTCTGAGCTTGCTGGCGGAGAGGTTATGCTTCTTGAGAACGTAAGATTCAGAGCAGAGGAGACTGATAACGAGCCTGGTTTTGCTAAGGAGCTTTCAGAGCTTGGTGATATCTTTGTTCAGGAGGCATTCGGAACAGCTCACAGAGCACACGCTTCAACAACAGGTATCGCAGATTACATCCCAGCAGTAAGCGGATTCCTTATCGATAAGGAGCTCACTTTCCTTGGAAACGCTGTAGACAATCCTGAGAGACCTTTCGCAGCAATCATGGGCGGTGCTAAGGTTAAGGATAAGATTTCAGTAATCACTAACCTTCTTAATAAGGTAGATATCCTTGTTATCGGTGGAGGTATGACATTTACATTCCTCAAGGCTATGGGATACTCAATTGGAACATCACTTCTTGATGAGGAAGGTCTTGATAAGGCTGTAGAGATTATGAAGCTTGCTGAGGAGAAGGGTGTTAAGCTTATGCTTTCAACAGATGTTGTAGCTGCTGACGCTTTCTCAAATGATGCAGCATTTGATGTATATCCAATCGATTCAATTCCTGATGACAGAATGGGACTCGATATCGGACCTGCTACAATTGAGAACTTTACAAAGGCTCTTTCAGAAGCTAAGACAATCGTATGGAACGGACCTATGGGTGTATTCGAAATGCCTAACTTCGAGAAGGGTACAAGAGCAATTGCTGAGTGCCTTGCTGCATCAGATGCAACAACTGTTATCGGTGGTGGAGATTCAGCTGCTGCAGTTGCACAGTTCGGTCTTTCAGACAAGATGACTCACATTTCAACAGGCGGCGGTGCCAGCCTTGAGTTCCTCGAGGGCAAGGTTCTTCCAGGAATCGCTTGCATCGACGACAAGTAATAGAAGATTATAAGATTAATCGGAGGCTTTATTAAATGAAGGAATTTCTAATTGCAGGAAACTGGAAGATGTATAAGACTTCAGCAGAGGCAAAGGCTTTCGCTGAGGAGCTTAAGGCAATGAATCTTCCTAATGCAGACAGCATGGCTGTTATGGCACCTTTTACTCAGCTTGAGACTCTTGTAGAGACTTTCAAGGGTACAGGAATCAAGGTAGGAGCACAGAATGTTCACTACGAGAAGGAGGGTGCTTTTACAGGAGAGATTTCTGTAGATATGCTTAAGGAAATCGGTGTTGACTACTGCGTAGTTGGTCACTCTGAGAGAAGACAGTACTTTGGCGAAACTGATGAGACTGTAAACAAGAAGCTTAAGGCTCTACTTACTGCAGATATTACACCAATCCTCTGTGTTGGAGAAACTCTTAAGCAGCGAGAGGATGGAATGCCACAGATTGTTATCGGTGCGCAACTGACAAGTGATCTTGCAGGCCTCAGCGAAGAGGATGTAAGAAAGATTGTTATTGCTTATGAGCCTATTTGGGCAATCGGAACTGGTAAGACTGCAACACCTGAGCAGGCTGAGGATATGTGCGGATTTATCGCAGGTATGATCGAAGGCATCTATGGTGAGGTCTGCATGGACAGAATGAAGGTTCTGTACGGTGGAAGCATGAAGCCTGCTAACGCTAAGGATCTCCTAAGCCAGCCATCAATCAAGGGTGGACTTATTGGTGGAGCAAGCCTTAAGCCGGAATCTTTTGCAGAAATCGCCAAGGCTGCATACGAGCTTTCTGAATAAAAAATAAGAAATTGTGTTTTATAACAACAATTAATTAAATATTTTGTATTTTTAAAATAGCATCATGTCAATTAATTGACAATGATGCTATTGCTGTGATATCATAAAACATCGTGTAGAGCATATGTATTTAATAAATACATATGCCTTTATTAATGCAAACAATTAATTCAAATATATGGAGGTTTAGTATGCATACAGCGTTAATGGTAGTTCTGCTTATTTCAAGTGTTATTCTAATCGTTAGTGTTCTTCTTCAGTCAAGCAACAGTGACGGTCTTTCAGGATCAATTGCAGGTGGAGCAGAGCAGCTTTTTGGTAAGAAGAAGAGCAAGGGATATGATGCACTTCTTTCTAAGGTAACAACAATCTGTTCAGTAGTTTACTTTGTTGTTGCACTCGTACTTGTAACAGTACTTAATTAATTCAGTTTATAAAAATTTAGTTTTTATATAATAATCAATAGGGAGTTTTTCTTAGGAGGTTTTCAAACAATGACTATGTATGCTGCGCCGATTTGTGCGCTAGTTGGTCTTGTAGTTGCTTTCGCTCTTGCTTCATGGGTAGGTAAGCAGGATGCAGGTAACGACAGGATGAAGGAGATTGCCGGCTTTATCAGAGAGGGAGCTATGGCATTCCTTAAGAGAGAGTACAAGACAATGGCTATTGTTATTGCTGTACTTTTCGTTGTAATCGGATTTGCAATCAGCTGGAAGGGTGCTGTTCTTTATGTATGCGGTGCACTTCTATCAGTACTTGCAGGATACTGCGGTATGACTGTTGCAACTAAGGGTAACGTTAGAACAGCAAGTGCTGCTATGAACAGTGGTATGCCAAGAGCCCTCAAGGTTGCTTTCAGATCAGGAGCAGTTATGGGTCTGTGTGTTGCAGGTCTTGGACTTTTTGGTCTTGGTGCAATCTTCGTTGTACTCGACGTTGCTACAATTAATGAGATTATTACTTGCTTCGGACTTGGTGCTTCTTCAATGGCACTCTTTGGCCGTGTAGGTGGTGGTATCTACACTAAGGCTGCTGACGTTGGAGCTGACCTTGTTGGTAAGGTTGAGGCTGGTATCCCTGAGGATGACCCACGTAACCCTGCTGTAATCGCAGATAACGTTGGAGACAACGTAGGTGACGTAGCTGGTATGGGATCTGACCTTTTCGAGTCATATGTAGGATCAATTATTTCAGCTGTAACTCTTGCTTCAGTTGCTGTTGCAAATTCAACAATGGAGCAGACATTTACAGAGACTACAGCAGCACTTTTCCCACTTCTTATCGCAGCAGTTGGTATCATCGCTTCAATCATCGGTGTATTCTGCGTAAGAGGTTCAGAGAAGTCAAACCCTGCTAAGTCACTTAACATGGGTACTTACATCAGCTCAGCAATCGTTATCGTCGCTGCTGTATATATGAGTAAGTCAATGCTTCAGTCATACTCATACGCATTTGCAATCATCGCAGGTCTTCTCTGCGGAGTAATTATCGGACAGCTTACTGAGATCTATACTTCAGATAACTACAAGTTCGTTAAGAGAATTGCTAACGAGTCACAGACTGGTTCAGCAACTACAATTATTTCAGGACTTGCAGTAGGAATGGAGTCAACAGTATGGCCAATCCTCTTCATCTGCGTAGGCGTAATCGTAGCTTATCAGTTCGCAGGTCTTTATGGTATCGCTCTTGCAGCAGTAGGAATGCTTTCAACTACAGGAATGACAGTAGCGGTAGATGCTTATGGCCCTGTATCTGACAATGCTGGCGGAATCGCTGAGATGTCAGAGCTTCCTGATGATGTAAGAAACATCACAGATACTCTTGATTCAGTAGGTAACACTACAGCTGCTATCGGTAAGGGATTCGCAATCGGTTCTGCTGCACTTACAGCACTTGGACTATTTGCATCATTTGCTGCAGCTGCTAACATTACAGATATTTCACTCACTGATCCAATGGTAATCGTTGGTCTCTTTGTTGGAGCAATGCTTCCATTCCTTTTCTCAGCTATGACAATGAGCTCAGTAGGAAAGGCTGCTAACCAGATGATCAATGAGGTTAGAAGACAGTTCCGTGAGGATAAGGGAATCATGGAAGGAACAGTTAAGCCTGACTATGCTAGATGTGTAGACATCTCAACAGGTGCTGCTCTTCACGAGATGATCGCTCCTGGTATCCTTGCAATCGTTGCACCAGTAGCAGTTGGTATGCTTCTTGGAGTTGAGGCACTTGGCGGAATGCTTGGTGGAGCACTTTCATCAGGAGTTCTTCTTGCTATCATGATGTCAAACGCAGGTGGTGCATGGGATAACGCTAAGAAGTACGTTGAGAGCGGAGTTCACGGCGGTAAGGGAAGCAGCACACATAAGGCTGCAGTTGTTGGAGATACAGTAGGAGATCCATTCAAGGATACTTCTGGTCCTTCAATCAACATTCTTATCAAGCTGATGACAATCGTTTCACTTGTATTCGCTCCACTCTTCGTACAGTTCGGTGGACTTATCTAATTGAAACAATAATTGTTTTATGAAAAGTAGACATGCAAGCATGTCTACTTTTTTACTAGATGATACTTATTTTATTTAACGGAGGTGACATATGCAGTCATTTCATACTGAACATATAGAACAGACTGAGAAGTACATACTTGTTGCCGTGTCGAAGGGTAAGGAAGAGGAAGCCTGGTCTTCACTTGACGAGCTTGGTGAGCTTGTTAGAACTGCCGGTGCCGAGGTTGCAGTAAAGGTGGTTCAGAATCTTGAACGCTTCGATAGAGCAACGTATGTAGGAAGCGGTAAAGCTATAGAGCTCAAGGAAATGGTTGAGCTATATGAGGCTGACGGAATCGTATGCGATGATGAGCTTTCACCTTCACAGTTTAGAAACCTTGGTAATGTAACCGAATGTAAGGTTATTGATAGAACACTCCTTATACTTGATATATTTGCAGCTCATGCGAAGACAAGAGAGGGTAAGATTCAGGTTGAGATTGCACAGCTAAGACACAGAGCATCAAGACTCACAGGCATGGGAGAAGCGATGTCAAGACTAGGTGCAGGAATCGGAACAAGAGGTCCTGGTGAGACAAAGCTTGAGACAGATCGAAGAGTTATCCAGAAGAGAATTAAGCTTCTATCTGATGAAATAGAGGATATGAAGAGGGCAAGAGATACATCACGCAAAAAGAGACAGGAAAGCTCGACACCTACCGTTGCAATCGTGGGTTATACGAATGCAGGAAAGTCGACACTCCTTAACCTTGTGACCGAAGCGGAGGTTCTGTCAGAGAATAAGCTTTTTGCAACACTCGACCCGACAACGAGACTTGCGGTACTTGAGAACGGAGAAGAGATTCTTTTGACAGACACCGTTGGATTTATCAACAAGCTGCCGCATCATCTTGTTGATGCGTTCAGAAGTACACTCGAGGAAGCAAAATACGCGGATGTTATAATGCATGTCGTTGATGCTTCAAATCCGCAGAGGGATCTCCATTATGAGGTGGTTAACAGAACGCTTGAGGATCTTGGTGTTGTTGGTAAGCCGGTGATTACGGTATGGAACAAGATTGACCTTGTGGAGGATTCCGGTGAAGAGAAGCCTGTTTTTGTGGACTTTAGCGCGGATGCATCGGTTGAGGTAAGTGCTCTGACAGGCAAGGGCATTGACGAGCTTCTTAAGGCTGTGATGGATGTTCTAAACGCCGGAAGAACTTATCTCGATGTTATTATCGGATATCAGGACACAGCGAACTTAAATCTTATAAGAAAGTACGGACAGCTCCTCTCAGAGACTTATGAGGGCGATGGAATACATGTTAAGGCATATGTGCCGTCATCACTTGCACATCTTGCCGGTAAGAAAGGAAACGAAGAATAAATGATAGATGTAATAAACGTAAGTGTAAATTTCAGCGGAGAGCCACTGTTTAAGAATGTTGACCTGAAGTTCACTCCGGGTAACTGCTACGGTGTAATTGGAGCTAACGGAGCTGGAAAGTCAACTTTTCTCAGAGTGCTTTCAGGCGACCTTGAGCCGACTACGGGTTCAGTAAATATCAAGAAGGGTGTAAGAATGTCGGTTCTTAAGCAGGACCACTTCGCATATGATGAGTACACTGTTCTCGATACTGTAATCATGGGTAACCAGAGACTTTACGACGTAATGAAGGAGAAGGATGCCATCTACATGAAGGATGAGTTCACTGAGGAGGACGGGATCAGGGCTGCAGAGCTTGAAGGTGAGTTCGCCGAGATGGACGGATGGGAGGCTGAATCTGATGTCAGCAAGCTTATTCAGGGTCTTGGACTTTCAAACGAGATTCTTTATGAACAGATGAGCTCACTTACAGGTAAGGAGAAGGTTAAGGTTCTTCTTGCGCAGGCGCTTTTTGGTAATCCTGGAATTATTCTCCTCGACGAGCCTACTAACCACCTTGATGTTAAGGCTATTAACTGGCTTGAGGACTTCCTTATGGACTACATGGGTACAGTTATCGTTGTTTCCCACGACAGACACTTCCTTAATACTGTCTGCACTAATATTGTTGATGTTGACTACGGCAAGATTAAGATGTTCGTAGGTAATTATGAGTTCTGGTATGAGTCATCACAGATGGTTCAGAAGATGGTTAGAGATCAGAACAAGAAGAACGAGGAGAAAATCAAGGAGCTCCAGCAATTCATCCAGAGATTCTCTGCTAACAAGTCAAAGTCTAAGCAGGCTACTTCAAGAAGAAAGCTTCTTGATAAGCTTACAGTAGAGGAGCTTCCAACTTCATCAAGAAGATATCCTTTTGTAGGCTTTACAATGGACAGAGAGGCAGGAAAGGATATACTTACAGTAGAGGGAATCAGCAAGACTATCGATGGAGTTAAGGTTCTTGACAATATTTCATTTATGGTTAACAAGGGCGATAAGATTGCGCTTGTTGGTGAAAATGAAATCGCTAACACTACTCTGTTCAAGATTCTTATGGGTGAGATGGAACCAGATGAAGGTAGCTTCAAGTGGGGTGTTACAATCTCAACTTCTTACTTCCCAATGGATAACTCAGAGTACTTTAACGACTGCCACCTCAATATGATTGACTGGCTGAGTCAGTATACACAGGAGACAACAGAGACATTTATGAGAAGTTTCCTCGGAAAGATGCTTTTCTCAGGTGATGATGTATACAAGGAGGTTAATGTACTTTCAGGAGGAGAGAAGGTAAGATGCATGCTTTCAAGAATGATGCTCTTCGGATCAAACTTTCTTCTTCTTGATCAACCAACTAACCATCTTGATCTTGAGTCAATCACAGCTGTTAATGACGGACTGACAGCGTTCAAGGGCAATATCATTTTTGCCTCACATGACCACGAGTTTATCAACACAATCGCGAACAGAATCATGGAGATTGACAAGGACGGACAGCTTACAGATAAGCTTTGTACTTATGATGAGTATATCGAACAGGAATAGTTCTGAGCGAAAATACTTCACCTATGTGCAAAATGCAGTAATACCTAAGGGGATTAAACTATGGAGAAACTAATTGTAATTACTGGCACAAATGCTTCGGGCAAAAGTGGTCTCGGCATCAGACTGGCATCCCGCTACGGTACTGAGATTGTTTCGGCCGATTCAAGACAGGTGTTTAAGGGGCTGGATCTTGGTTCTGGAAAGGTTACGCCAGATGAGATGAATGGGGTGCCGCATCATCTGATTGATGTTGCAGAGCCTAATGATTATTACTCACTTCTTGATTTCCAGACTCAGGCTTACGAGGCAATTGATGATATTGCTTCACGTGGCATGGTTCCGATGCTTGTTGGTGGTACAGGACTTTATATTAATTCTGTAGTAGACGGTTACGATATTCGTAAAGAGAACCTGGATCCCGTAATTCGTGAGAAGGTATCTGCTATGACTATAGGGGAGCATATTGAGTTTCTTAAGGAAAGAATGCCGGGGATGCTCGAAGGAATTGATCTTAGAAATAAGAGAAGACTTGAACGTGCATGCGAGAGAGTAATTACGGGAAACACCGAGCCGCGTGAGAATAAGCCGAGATATGAGACACTTGTAATCGGAGTAACGTGGCCACGTGAGGTTCTCTATGAGAGAATACGCGAGAGACTCGACAGAAGGCTTGATCAGGGAATGATAGAAGAGGTTCAGAAGCTTAAGGAAGAGGGCGCGACAGATGATTTTTTGCATGCTCTCGGACTCGAATACAGATACATCAACATGTATCTGAACGGACAGTTTAAGAGCTTCGACGAGTTCTATAACAAGCTTTTTATGGAAATCAGACATCTTGCCAAGGAGCAGATGACTTGGTTCAGAAAGAGGACGGATATTCACTGGATTGATATGCAGGGGAATCCGGATGAGGAAGCAGCTAAGCTGATTGATGAGTTTCTAGAGAAGTAAGTTTGTAATTGGAGCACAGCATCTTTACGGTGTTGTGCTTTCTTTATAACAGTATCGGCAAAATATATTTAGATATAACATGAGTATGTTGTAGATGCTGCCGATAAAATGATATAATTATGTAAGTGTTATTGACAGATTTTTACGGAGGAGAGAGATGAAGTATCTTTTGGCTTCTGATATAGCGAAGAAGTGGAATGTATCTGAGCGAAGTGTCAGAAATTACTGTGCACAGGATAGAGTTCCTGGTGCATATCTTAACGGCAAGACCTGGAATATACCTGAGGATGCGACGAAGCCGGAACGTTCCAACGGCAAGAAAGAGAAGAAGCCTACGCTTCTCGATATTTTGCAAGAAGAGAAAGCCAGTAAATATTCAGGTGGAATATATCATAAGACACAGATTGAACTTACATATAATTCGAATCATATTGAAGGAAGCCGCCTGACTCATGATCAGACCCGATATATTTTTGAAACTAATACTATAGGTATTGACGACTCGATTGTTAATGTTGATGATGTAATTGAGACTTCAAATCATTTCCGCTGTATTGATATGATTATTGATAACGCAAGAGCAAGTCTTACGGAGAATTTTATCAAGAAACTGCATCTGACATTGAAGAGCAGTGCCAGTGATTCAAGAAAAGACTGGTTTGCTGTTGGGGAATACAAGAAGTTTCCTAATGAGGTGGGTGGTATAGAAACAGCGCTTCCTGAAGATGTTTCATCTAGGATGAAGGCATTACTTGCTGAATATAGGCTTAAGGAAGATAAGTCGTTTGATGATATTCTGGATTTTCACGTTAAATTTGAGAGAATACATCCGTTTCAGGATGGAAATGGGCGTGTTGGAAGGCTGATTATGTTTAAGGAATGTCTTAAATACAATATTGTTCCATTTATTATCGATGAGGATTTAAAGCTGTTTTATTATCGTGGATTAAGTGAATGGAATCGTGAAAGGGGATTTCTTAGAGATACTTGTTTAGCTGCACAGGATAAATATAAGGTTTATCTGGACTATTTTAGGATTGAGTATTAATGATTTGGGTGAAATCAAATGGCAAAGAATTTTAAACTATCGGCGATGCTGTCACTAATTCTAACAATCATTATTGTTGCTTTATATAATAAGCTGTGTAATGGGATTCTGCTTTCAGTTGCCATTACCATAGGAACAATCTCTTACCACCTTGTGATGCGTTTAATTGTAGGAACTGTATTTCAACTTACGATACATAATGAGGCTGATTTAAATAAACGGTGGTATAGGGTCGGTAAACGGGAGTTAGCGATATACGATAAGATAAACGTAAAGAAGTGGAAGAAGAGAATGCCGACATATGACAATAGTGCTTTTGACCCTAAGAAGCACTCCTGGGATGAGATTGCGCAGGCGATGTGTCAGGCTGAGCTTGTCCATGAGGTGATTATCATGATGAGCTTTCTGCCGATTATAGAGGGCATCTGGTTCGGTGATTATCTGATCTTTGTGATTACTTCTGTTCTGGCGGCAGGATGTGATCTGGTTTTTGTGATGATGCAGAGATATAACAGACAGAGGATAATGAAGCTTATGAAGCGCAGAAGTTAGTAAACAGTAACAAGATAAAAGGCCTGTGCTCCAAAACGGAACACAGACCTTCGTTTTATGCCAAAAGTATTATGCTCTCTGACCGATGCTCCAGTGGACGAGATCATCGAGGATCCATCCGAAATGTTCAGTGTACTTATCGACATCAGGTGTCGGCTGTAAATAATTGAATTTAAGAAAATATCCAGCTAGTGCGAATCGGCAGAATTCTGCGATAGATTTAATTTCTTCATCAGAAAGATGGTTGCCAGCAGCAATTGATTGCTCTTTGACATATTTGCTTATTGAATCCTCTGTCTTAATGAAGAAATAATACTCAAGCCGTTCCTTAGATAGAGCGGAGAGGATATGATTAACAATCTTAGGGTTATCCTTGCATGCATGAAAGATGGCTTTCAGCTCTGACTTTATATCAGTTGCGTCATCGAGGCTATCAACAATCTTATCTTTTTCAAATTGTATCCACGCATCGAGCAACTCATATATATCCTGGAAATGATAATAGAAGGTGTTATGACTTATTTCACACCTTTCAACAAGAGATAGCACAGTAATCTTGTCAAAGGGCATTTCTTCAATCATCTCACCAAAGGTTCGCATGATTGTTTTCATTGTTAACATAGACATAGACAATTCCTCCTAATTCAGCCAGTTTTTACGCTGTTATTATAGGATATGCCTATTTCAGAAATTTGTCCATATTTAAATAGGGCATAGAAAAACTCCCTGCCTGTATAGAGGTTCTTCGGTCTCTATATAAGCAGGGAGCTTTCTATTAAATTAATCATTATGCAAGGTACTCCCAGTGACCATCCTTAAATGTCCACTCTTCCTCGAGGTTGTTCTCAAATACTACAGTGTAAACACCTTCAGCATCTTCCTTTGGATGAACCTCTGCTACCTTCTTACCAACTTTCTTTTCGATTTCGCTATAATCTGACATCTCTCTTTCCTCCTTTCGAGAACCTCTATTTGATGTTTATATAGTAAACCCGAAAAGCTTATTTTTATATGTCCAGATTCTAGGGATTATCCGTTTTGGGACAATCCTTAAAATCTGTCCGAAAACCTCACTCATTTAATTACTTTATTTCTCTTTATCTATAAACAGTACAGTCCAGAGAAGGAAAACAATCGAAACTATCAGCGCTGCATGAAATGATGTTCCAGCAGGGTACAGAGTCTCAAAGACTTTCCTGAAGCATGAAATGATTGCAGGTGTTGTAAACTGAGACAGATACATGGCAATTGATAATGCCGGGATAACTGTTGTAGCAGCTGATTTTCCTGCCTTTGATGAACCTGTTGAAATAAGGTAAGGAATACCCATTCCGCTGGCAGCACCAATAATAAATGATCCGATCAGTGTTCCAGTAAAACCACCTACAAACTGAAGGAATATGTATCCTAGGATAAAGAGTACTGGTGTAACGTCTTTAGTGAGCTTACCTAGTTTAATCTTAAGCTTAGGATATACAAGTCCACCAATAAAACCGAATACATCCATAGTTGCCATTACAATCGGCACGAGATGCTTAGGAATTGCTCCATTCTTGGATACCTCTAGTGCAAAATTTGAAGGATAGTTATAGAAAACTATCATCAGAAGGAACATTCCGACAATATAAGGGTAGTATTTCCTGAAAGTTCCTGTCTCTTTCTTCTTTGGACCGTCATCTACAATCTTTTCGTCTGGCATCCATAGCATTACCAGTACAATACATAATACTCCCATCAGATATACGAGGAAGCTGAGTCTCCAGCTGACAATAGCAAGCAGACCTGCGATAAGAGTTGCAATAACGCCACCCATCATGTTCATTGCTGAAGAGTAACCCATAAGCATATCATGCTTATCCTTGGTGAAATAGTAAGAAATGAGGCCTGTTGAAAGCGGCATCAGTATTCCAACACCGATTCCAAGAAGCGCTCTGCAGACCAGCACGAAGTAAATATTACTGAACAATCCTGCGGCACATCCGAACACCACGTACATAATAAGGCCGATAAGCGTAAGCTTTTTGGCAGTAAAGATCCTGCACAGACGGCCAAAAAAGAGATTAGTTATCGCGATGAAGAGTGCCGGCATGCTGATGATTAACTGGACCACCGTAAGCGGCTCATCAGAGAAGTATTCTCTTATGATGCCAAGAGCGGGGGCAACCGCGGCACCGGCCATTACTGTGAGAAGCGATATTGATAGGATTGATACCATTAATCGCCATCTTCTGTGTTCTTTTAATTCCATATTTTATAACTCCTTTCAAAAAACAAACGAAAGCGCAAGCCCAGTCTGGACTTACGCTTTCGCTACTCAACTAATTAATCTATTCATTTGAAAATTTACAAAACTATGATACTCTTAAAAAAATAATTGCGCAAGAATAGAATTGAACATTTTGATATAACAACAAATTCAACATATATTCAATGCTACTATATTATAATCTAATTGTGAGTATCTGATATGAAAGCACTACAAGGAGGGGTTGATATGAAATGGAATCGTGTAGAGCTTAAGGGAAAGGGCAAGATGGCCTTTAAAGCGAATGCCATTATGTGCATTATTGCGGCTCTTCTACTTCTCGTAGCAGGAGGCACTTCGAGCGGATCACCTGTATCAGTTTCATATAATTTTGGCAGAAACGATGTTTCTCTCAAGATATTCAACTATGATTTAAATGATCTTAAGGGCGACGATTATTTTATTGATAATGGCGACTTAGATAACGATTATGATGATTATGACTGTGATGACGATCATTTCGACGAGGATTTACATAATCATGATGGTTCTTTTGATGATACATATGAAGAAACAGGATATCATCAGACAAATTCTATATTGGGCACTGCTATATTAGGTGGTATTGCGATGAGCAATGTCTTTGTTATTATGGCACTTACTATTGCTATCACGGCACTTGCTGTTGTTATTAATGCATTCCTTCTTAATCCGCTGCATGTAGGACTACGTAAATTTTTCATTGACAATTCAAGTGATGAGAGGGCAGGCCTTAACAAGAACAATATAGGACTTGCATTCAGGTCAGGGTATATGAATATTGTTGGTGCGATGTTTACAACAGGTCTGTTTACGGTTCTGTGGACACTACTTCTGATTGTTCCGGGTGTAATTAAATCTTACGAGTGGAGAATGGTTCCATATCTACTTGCTCAGAATCCGGAAATGACCGGCACAGAGGCAAGACAGAAATCATCGGAAATGATGAACGGTAGCAAGATGGATGCTTTTGTGCTAGATCTGTCATTTATCGGATGGTACCTGCTCGGTGCAATAACACTTGGAATTGCTAATCTACTATGGACAAATCCTTACAAGGCAGCAACAGATGCGGAGCTTTATCTTGCACTTGATAAGCAAATGGAAACTGAACAACAGCATTTTGAAATCTAGCTTGGGTAAATTGTTTTCGATGTCAGTTTTAGGATAATCATGTGAATCTGTTTGTAGCCATTAATTAACTTAGATTTATAATACTGGAGTATTAAGTTTTAGGAGGCATTAGAAATGTTAAGCAAAGCAAAAATTAAGTTCAGTATCCCTGTAGTTATTATTGCAATTGTAGCAGCATTTGGTCTGTGCGCTTGTTCGCAGGATAAGGAGAAGGCTCCGGATTTACCTGGTGCAGATGTAATCTCAAGAGTTGAGTTCGAACATGTTAACGGAGGTGCGCTTAGTACTGTAATTAAGCTTGATGACAGCAAGATTGCTACTTTAGTTAGTGATATTAAGGACAAGTCATCTTATACAGATAAGGAATCTACAAATGATGAACCTAACGGTGTAGATTACGTCAGAGTAACTCTTTATCGTAATGATGGATCTGAAGACATCGAGCTGTACTTCTATGAGAAGGATGGTAAGGCTTATGTTGAGCAGCCTTATGAGGGAATCTGGGAGATTCCTAAGGATGTGTTTACAAGCGTAAATGAGAATAAGGATAAGGTTGTAATTAAATATAAGGATTAATACTTAACAAACAATCCAGAATTGAAATGAATACAGAAAGCACTTGGTTATATGCCAGGTGCTTTTCGATTATAATTGAACCAATTAGTGTAAAATAGCCTAAATCTACCGATGGTTCATTCCATTATGACCTGTGATTTGCTACTATGAAATTTGTAAAAGGAGGGAATTGTTATGAATCAGGATAAGGTTGGTGAGTTCATCACGGAACTCAGGAAAGAGAAGGGGCTGACTCAGTCACAACTTGCTGAGCATTTTGGCATTTCCAACAAAGCAGTTTCAAAATGGGAAAATGGAAGGAGTCTGCCGGATGCATCTATCATGATAGATTTATGTAACTTTCTTGGTATCACTGTAAATGAATTGTTAAGCGGTGAAAGAATCGATATGGAGAATTATAGAGAAAAAGCTGAGAAGACGATTACGAGTGTGGTTAAGCTGTCGCAAGATGAACGGATAACAATGATTAAAGAAATCAGAAACAGAGGTTTTCTTACAATCGCTTATGGAATAGTATTGTTAGTAGCAGCTATTTATACATCTTATATTTTAAATGAAAACGGAATCTATGGACTGCCTCAGGTTGCGACGATGGGAATGTCAGGCTTTATAGGTGTAGTCATATCGAATGGAATAGTTTCGGTGATTAAAGGTAATCGTATGCTGAAGGACTGTGCTGTAAATAGAGAACGTTGAAGTTTCGTAAAGGAGAAATTCTAAACTATGGTAAGAATACTGTTTATCTTCCACGGCAGGACTCTTGGACTACTCGCAATCCTCGGAATAATGGGGCAAAATGGGGCATAATTCGGTATCTATTAAGTTGAAAGACTACCGGGAGACTACCTTTTTTCTTCTTTAAAAGCAAGAATGTAAAAGTAATCGTTAACAGGGTATATATAGTATGAACCCCCTTGAAAGTAATCGTTAATAGCGTTCTACCGGGTGACTACTCCGGCTGCGAATTAAAAATCGTCCTTCTATCCTGAAGAAGGTACGGAAATCGATAATGAAAGATTTATCCATACATTCAAGAGCAAAGTAATTATGTATCTGTTTGAGGATGCAGCAAAGCAGAAACGTCCGAAATTGTTTGAAGGCTGCTTCGAAAACAGCAGTCGTTATTCGGAGATTTGTCGGGAATTCGAGAAAAAGGAATTGGTATCTTCCATCATGATATTCAGCTTGAGACAGAGCCGGAAGACCTGGCTGATACATCTCCTGTCGGTGACGAGTAAAGGGAGGTACATAAATGCACTCTGAATTTGTAAGAGAACAAAGAAGGTACACGCAGAAAGAACTCTGTAAAGCTTTTTCTTGTTCAGAAGATAAAACGGTTTCAATTATCCGTAAACTCAAGGAATTCGGAGTTTTAAAGGCTGTAAAAGCAGAAGAAAAACAGCGAGATATGTCAGAACTTGTCGATGAAGATATAGAAGTTTCTGACGTTGAAATCGGAGAAAACGAATTCCTTTATGTTTTTACCTATGTGGGAATCATTGTTATATCAGGGATTGTTTTGAAATGCTATCCTAAATATTTGTTAATTTCAACACATCCAGAGCGGGAATTAACACAGGTTATTAAGGTTCTAGAGAAGTATAATTCGAAAGAACAGATTATTCGGATGTTTAATGATAGCAGTGAAAGCAGGTCATTTAATCTGTTGGCCGTGCTTCTGTTTTTGATGCAAGATTATTACGAGAATGGTGTATATGAAAATTCGGATAACATAGTCGAAAGCAACGGCCCTGGTGAGATAATTTGGGATAAGACGATTAATGAGACTTTTGCAATGATTACTAATAATCGTCCGTATTATGTGGATTTACAAACCAGGAAAAGAATTACTGATGACCACGACTATTTTAAACGCCTACATGAATGTGTACTTACGATTGCATCAAATGAAATTGAGGATGCTGGACTGCTGAATTTATTTGAACTTGTCGGTGTTGACCTTACAGAGGAAACTTTGGATGACTTTGGTGATAAAGAAGTTATTTTGTATAATATAGAAAAGGAATTAAGCACCCAGTTTAACACAAGAAAACAGCTTGTCTTAAAGACAATATATACCTATATTGACCATAGCGGAAGCCTCTATGACATAGATTGTTTGTCACTTTTTGGAACGAATAGCTTCAACTTAGCGTGGGAAAAAGTTTGTGCAGAAATCATGAACAATCAACTTGATACACGATTAGGAGCATTGAGATTGCCTATTCCATTAAAGGATAAATATAGCAAGCAGACAAAGTTGATCGAAATAATTGAAAAACCTTTATGGACAGTAACTGGAAAAACAACAACGGACACATTGATACCGGATATTGTTTCTGTTTCTGTAGTTAATGGAGAATGGCAATTTCTTATTTTTGATGCAAAATACTATAACGCTAAGCTGGAGCCAGGTATGTCCCCTAAGGCACAGCCGGGGATTGAATCTGTAACAAAGCAGTATTTGTATCAATTAGCATACCAGGAATTTATAGATGAGCATAACTTTTCTTCTGTCAAGAATTGTTTTATATTGCCAACAGAAGATGATGCTGTGTTAGATAAGGAAGAGGTTTCTTTGCAGATGCTTTCAAAGATCGGATTGCAAAGTATCAAAGTACGTTTTCTCCCAGCAAAAATGGCATATGATAACTATTTATCCGGAAGGAAACTTGATATCGCTCTGCTAAAACTTTAAATCTGAGGAGGGTAGATTATGGCAGTACATCGTTCATTTACCGAATATGTAAAAAAGAGATTTGATAATGATTTCTGGGCGACTGCCGAAAGTTTCTTGGATACCAACCTCGATTCACTTGGGATTGAAGTAAGGCGAATCCACCGCGCCGGAGAAACAGAAATATCCGATGTTAAATTAGAAAGTGTATATAAAACAATAGGGTAAAATTGCTATTTGATGAAGGTGATGACAAAATGGTAAAAACAGAAGCGTTTCCAACTATTCGAATGAAAATTGACAGATTATTAAAAATTACAAATGAATATCAGTTTAATGATCTTGTGAAGGCGGTATATTGTATTAATCTGTGTATCAACAACAGATCAGTTTTGGAATCTTGTTTGGCATTAAGAGGATTGGAACATATGATGAATTCAAAGGGTTCTTTGGTAAAATATATGATGTTATGAAACCAGGGATAGCAGACGATTACACGGTAGAAGATTTTGGTGAAGTCCAGCTTAGATATAATGATAAGTTTTACCGTGTAATAATCGGAACTGGTCATAATAATGTTTATGCTTGTCTCAATTTTTTACCTACTTTAGCAAGAAATATTTCACGGGAAGAGGAATTATGCCTGGCTTTAGAGTATGTATCTGGAACGATTGATTATTTTATAGAAGAAAATAAGAATGATGGCGTTGTAGAAAAAAGGTTTGTTCTTCCGAATGAAATATTATTTTATAAAGTACAGAAATTCTTTAAGGAGGAAGTAAAGAAATATGATATTCTTGAACTTGATTCTTTAATGATGAGTGAAGGAACTACTATTGAAAAAAGCCATTTTGTATGCAGGGAAGATATTATTTATCCTTTGTACAATGTTTCTTTGTTAATTGATTTATATGATATATGGAAAAATAAAATTGATTTCAAAGAACAGATTTCAGTTGCGAATGAGGGAATCATTGACAGAATTTATAGTTTGTTTGAAATGGATCGGTCAAGAAGTTGTTCAATATTTGCACCTGCTATGATATTTCCAGAGCAAAAATATGATTCAAGCCAGAGAACATATACATTTATAGCAAAGGCTTCTCATGGAGTAGTTGTCGCGCTTAATGCAGATGAATATGAGGAGGGACAGTTAGAAAAGGAAATTGCTAATATAGAGAAACATCATAAAAGCGGAACACTTCATATTGCGGAAACATTTAACCGTTTTGATAAAAGTGGATTAAGGGGGATTCATATTCCTGCCGATATGCCAATAGAATATTTAATTTATGATAGTTTTATGAATCCGAATCAAATGCACATGTCTTTGGGCGAGGAAGGGAAGAAGAGAAAAACTTGTACAGCGCTAGATGTTATATATTATCTAAATTTCATGGATGACATAGATGAATTATTCGAGTATCTATCTTATTCAAATGAGAAAGATTATGAAAGTTCGTTTGGTTTTGGAAGTGATGCTGCTTTATATTTTACATGGAAAAATCAAGGCCGGTATATTGCAAAGGGTGCAATTATATTTAATATGGTTGATGTAGGATATGATACAGAGAATGAAGCTGTTGTTGACTATTTTAAAGAGGAATTGAAAGATTATCCATTCCATATGAGGGATTATCTTTTCCGTGAACCATTTTCGTGGAAAATTGAAAAAAGAGATTTTGATACATATGAATATACAGTAAAACATGGAATGGGATTTGGTGGTATATATCTTCCACTGCCTCAAAAAAATTATGTTTTTTTGACGAACAATGTGGAGTTCTACAAAGATGTAAAAGATTTTGGAGAATATCGTCAGTGGATTCAATTGTTGGAAGAGATTATAACAGAAGGATTTGATTCAATAAAATGTATATTTGAGGACAATAAGGCAATTAGTAACACCGGAATACAGATTGCTTTTATGCCTATTGAGTATGCTGTTCATGCAGGGCATGAATCTTTTTTATATGAAGATAGGATATATGTATATAGTGATGCTCAATACTATAGTCATAAATGGATTATCAGATATGTTGTAAAAGATATTAATCGGATTTATGAAGATATTCAAGAGGCAAAAAATAGAAGTACAGAATTCAATATATTGCGCGAAATATTGATTCCATTGCTAGATAGGATGCCTGATTTGAATGAGCTATTTGAATCAAAAAGAAAAAAAGTTTCTCTTGAAAAAAAGAAAGTGGGAGTTTTTTCGACATCTGTAGAGTATAAATGGGACAATAATGTACAGAATTTTTCTCCTGAGGATTATCACTATCATGAAGTTCGAAAAAGAATAGCAAATGTTTGTCATGGCAATATGATGAAACCTGGAGTATACCGTGGTCGAGAAGCAAATCAAATTATACGTGCTATGCAAAAAGCAATAGTTGAAGATTTTGAGGGCGAAGTATCAAAATATTCATGGAGTGAGTTGCATTATTCATTGCTGGATTATCATTCGACTTTGTTACACGATATAAATATAAATTGGAAAAGATATGGATCTTATTCTGGTTTAGATGAGGCGAAGGATAAAGAAGTCAGAGATCGAATTATTGAACAAAGGGAAAAAGCTAAGCATGATGACAGAAATGCACTTTATCTAATAGAAACAAATTTGTATTTGCATTGTGAATCAGGGACACTTGCAAATAGAGATGATATAAATCTTTTACTAGCATATGCTAATTGGTTGGTTGTTCTGAATGATGTAGCAGATATGTGCTACTTTGCGGATAATGAAGCCTATATAGAAATAACAAATGAGTATGTTGTAGATACCTTAGCAGATGAACAAAAGGCTGAGTCGTTAGATGGGGTGCATCATAGGATATATTCATATTCAGAGGGGCTAAAGAGAGATCATGAAATAGATTGTAAATACCTTGAAAAAGTGAAGGAAACATTTAAGGAAGACATGGGGTTTGCTTTCATAGACTTCATGGATATCTTATCGTATTTCAGTTATTCTTTTTCAGAGACAATAGCTAAGAAAATAGGTAACAATGTATTCAAAGTGCCTATAAAAGAAGTACTGAGAGATTTTTTGGGACAAATGAATAATGCTATCACAAAAGATACTGCAAATATTCTTTTAAACTATTTAATGGTGTCTTCCCAAAATCTCAAGACAGAAAATGGTAAGTCGGATTTTTACCTTCCAATTGGAAAAAGAAGAACAAGGGATACAAGGTTTGAATTAATGCCTCTGGTAAAAATTAATGATGATGTTATATTTTCACCTATTACTCTGGATCACTTGAAAAAGGATTGGATTAATGGAATAACGGATTTTATTTTACCATACGAAATACATCTTACCAAAACAAAACAATTAATACTGGATTGGAAAAATTCATATGAGAAAAAGATTGTTTATGACATAGTGAATTTGTTTAAAGAGAAAAAATTTGATATTGTAAGGCAAAATTTTGAATTAAGGAAATTAAATAAAACACATCCACAGTGGCTTGGAGATTATGATGTATTTGCTGTAGATAATAAAAACAAGTCTATTTGGATTGTAGAATGTAAAGTGATTGAAAAAGTAGCTACTTTCTACGATATGTATCGTCAACAAAATAGATTTTTCAATGAGCATAAAGAAGATGAAATGTTCCAAAGAAGAATTGATTATTTACAAGAGAATGCTGCTCAGGTTATTCAGCAACTTGGGTGCGCAGATTATGCAGAATATAAAGTAATACCATACATGTGTATGAATAAGGTACTGATTTCAAGATATAAAAAAATAGCATTTCCTATCGTATCGTATCCAGAATTAGAGGAAATTATTTCTGGTATCATAAGGGAATAATATTTTTACATATCAACTTATAGAAAACTGCACCCCATATCTTTATAATCGTTAAAAGGTTCAAAAACCTCGGTAGTCTGCACCCCCTAAACTGACTACCAATTGACTACTACAGACTACTACACTTGGTCTCGAATTGCCGTATTTTGCCACTTTCACTACAGTTTCCGGAAAACTGTAACTCTTGAAGAAATCCAAAAAAGTGCGTAAAATAGGGCAAAACGAAGCATTTCAGGAGGAAAAATACAATGATTAAGATACTTTTCATCTGCCACGGCAATGTTTAAGGGATGGGACGAAAACCTTGAGTTTATTGGATTCTTTGGATGGAAACGCAGAATTTACACCTTTGGAAGATCGGATTGGTATAGTTAGAATTGCGGGTCTTTTCCACTTTTGGTGATTTCTGAAATTACCCTTTTCAGTAGTGGTGGATATTTCAAGATGCACCTTTGTCAAAAGTGGTGATAGGCAGAATTTGAGCATAGATCATATATTTGGTCTATGCTTTTTTCGTGCTGCCACCTCACAGATTTTACATATAACAGGCACCAGGTCAATGGTGCAGCGCATCGCTACGCGACAAGCCATTGACCTGGTGCCTATGTTGTATGTTAACTGCTCATAAGGGGCAGCGTGGTTTGATAATCGCAGACATCCAGCTTTGTTGAAATTTAAGTGTTATCGTTTATTCTTGATAGAAGAATTTCTATTTAGTGAATAAAGTGCTCTTGTTCTAAACCTATCAAAATTCTTGTATCCACAAGCTACATCACGCACTGCCTCCGCAAAACTGATATGGCGCTCATGTTGCACCCCTGCATTGCACTGTCCTCCATATCAGCAAAGTAAACGAAGTATATCATAGGTGGTGTTATCAGACACCCCTAAAAATCAATGTTGTCCTTGACAAGGGGTACACATCAAAGCCTTGATTTTATTGGGTTTCTTGGATGGAAACGTAGAATTTACACCTTTGGAAGATCGGGTTGGTATAGTTAGAATAGTAAAGACGTGGGATGAATCTTGCGTCTTTTTTAGATTGTGTAATTACATGTTGCTTGAAAAATCAAATAACATATGATAAATTATAAATGCAACGTAAAAAGAGTCGCATTTATAAAAAGGTGATTGATATGAAAGAATTTTTGGAAAAAATATTACGGCAAAATGTAATAATGACGGAGAATAAAGAGGTATATAAAAAGCTTCCGTTAGTATATCGTGGAAGGTATGATATTTTTACAGTAGAGACGAATGGTGCGTTATGGATGGCTATTCATCCAAAAGATGATGTCGGACTTGTTATGTTACGTAGAGACAGAGCTGGCGTAGAAAAAATGACAGGATTAAACTGTGCAATATTTCTTGATCGAACAACATTTTATATAAAGGAAAAAATGATGGAAGAAGGAATTCCTTTTGTAATAGAAGGGAAGCAGGTATTTCTCCCATTTATTGGATATTTGCTGAGTAAGGAAAATGAAAGAGAATTGGCACCAGTTCATTTGATTTCATTTTTGACGCAAAAAATGCTCCTGATGGCTATTTATGAACGATGGAATGAAGTGAAAGTATCTGATGGAGCGAAACGAATAGGAGTGTCAACAAAATCTGCAAGTCGGTGTTTTGATGAACTGGAATATTTAAATATTAATGTGTTGGGAATGAAAGGTAAATCGAGGGTTATCAATGTTCCGGATGACCGAAAACAGTTATGGCAGCAGATTGAGCGTGTGTTAAGAAATCCAGTGATTCGAAGATTTGTTCTGAGAGAAGATATGAAAATAGAAAAGAAAGCAGGTATTTCTGCTTTGTGTGAGTATTCTCTTTTGTCAGATAATGTTTATCCTACTTATGCAGTAACAAAGAAAGAACTGAAAGATAGTGGAGTGAAAGTGGAAAAACAAGTGAGTGAATTGGAAGAAATTGGTTGTGTTGTTTTGGAACTGGGATATTTTATTGATTTTTTAGGAAAAGGATTTCAAGATCCCTTGAGCGTAGTATTGTCACTTACAGGAGAAGAGCAAGAAGAGGAACGGGTAGATATTTCTATTAATGAGATGTTGGAGGAATATGTATGGTCAAAGGATTAGATACGTTTCAGAAGTACTTTGCAGATTGTGAAGAACAGTATGTTTTAATAGGTGGTGCAGCCTGTGATATTCTGTTTGAAAGCAATGAAGTGAATTTCAGGGCTACAAGAGATCTGGATATGGTTTTGATTGTTGAAGCATTAACTCCGGAGTTTGGAGAAAAATTTTGGAAGTTTATCGTTGATGGAAAATATAGAAACAAAGCGACAAACGGTAGCAGCCCTCATTTTTATAGATTTGATAAGCCAGAAGACGATAACTTTCCGAAAATGATCGAATTGTTTTGTAGAAGTGATTTTAAACTAAAAGATGCGAAAGGAATTACTCCAATTCATATTGATGATGAAGTTTCCAGTTTGTCAGCAATTCTTTTAAATGATGATTACTATAAGGCACTTCTCAATGGAAAAGAAGTGAGAAAAGGCCTTTCTGTTTTAAGACCAGAATATATCATTCTTTTTAAAGCAAAAGCGTATCTTGATTTAAAAAGGCAAAAAGACTTAGGAGAAATAGTGGATTCCAGTGACATAAAGAAGCATAAGAAAGATGTTTTGCGTATTGCTTCGGAGCTTATGCTTGAAAAAGTAGAAGAATTGCCGATAGCAGTAGATGCCGATATACATAGCTTTATTGACCTGTTGGAGCTGGAACCATTTGATCAAAATTCATTGAAAAGATTTGGGCTGAAAAATGAGGATGTTGTAGAAGTTTTGAAGCAAGTATTCGGATAAAAATGTGATGTGTTATACAGTTAATTTTTAACCCATTTTTACACCTTTTGCGGACGATATTATGCGAAAATAAACCAGGTTATGCCAGAAAGCAAAAATTTACAAAGGCTTACAAAGCCCAAATTACCAAGAAAAACTAAGAACTGCGAGGTTATGCAACAATGATAAAAGTAATATTCATCTGCCACGGCAATATTTGCAGAAATCTCTAAAATCCCCTGTAATATCAAGGTTTTTCAGGCTTGAAGGTAGTGCTACTACACCACTACTACACCAGTGAGTCTCGATGTGACAAAAATTTTGAAATCGAGGTCAAGTTTATGGAAAACGAAAAGAGTATCAACAATATAGACTATGTGCTGGTTGGAGATTACTATATCCCGGATCTGAAGCTGCCCCATGAGGAACGTCCCATCGGAAAATATGGGCGGATGCACCGAGAGTATCTGAAGGAGTACAATCCAATGATGTTCAATGATTTGGTTCTGGACGGCCAGCTCTGGACTTACCTTGCCGATCTGAACGAGCAGGCACAGGAGCGTTTGTCCCTGATTGTTGAGCAGATGAAGGTCGCTGAGGGCGTGACTGAGGAACTGAAAGCCGGTGACCAGATGGCATGGGTCAGAGCTATGAATAGCATCCGCAACCGGGCAGAAGAGATTGTGTTGAACGAAATCGTATATAGATAACACCTTGCCGGACTTCATTTTCGATGGAGTCCGGCTTCCTATATCCAGAAGCAGTATTTCCTTTTTCGGCAAAAAAAGCAGAAACCGAGCTTTAAACGCGTTGATGTTTTTGCCGATGATGTGATTGAAACAGCAAATCACTTCCGTTGCATTGACATGATCATTGCTCATGCAAAAGCAGCTTTGACGGAGAAGCGCATTTGATTTAAAATTTCATACACAGAAATTATAAAATTGTGCGTGAAATTATTGATTAATTCAATTTGAATGATATAATAAAATATAAGCACAAAAATGGATTGAGTGTGTGTGGTTTTTAATAAAAAGTTGGTGAATACGTGGATAAGAAAACTCTTTCAAAACAGGTAATTATAGAAAAGGGCGGTATTGCAAAAACATCAGATTTTGTTGCGGCTGGCATACCCGCTGTTGACATTGTGAATCTTTGTAACACCGGATACCTTGAACGCATTCGACACGGATACTATCAACTTGCCGATGGGAACACATCTTCTGAAGAACAGCTTATTGCAACATTGATCCCAAAGGCAATTATTTGTGTGGAATCGGCTCTTTTTCATTATGGCTATAGTGACTTTGCACCTCGGAAATGGTCGATTGCTGTACCAAGATCTATGTCTCGGACAAAACTGAAAGTAGATGCACTGGCTTTGCAAACGTATTATGTTCAACCAGAAATATATGAACTGGGGAGAGTAGCGGATGATTTTTCCGGGGTTAAGCTCTCCATATATGATCGAGAGCGTACGATTTGTGATTGCTTCAAATATCGTTCAAGGCTTGATCATGAAATATTTAGTAAGGCATTGAATGCTTATGCAAAGGATGAGAAGAAGAATCTGCAAAATCTTTCCATATATGCAAAAAAGCTAAGGGTGTACAAGAAGGTCAACGAATTGATGTCGGTGCTGCTGGATGGCTGATATTGTTGTATCTGTGCTCATGTGGTTACCTGAATTATTTAAAAATTGTATATGAGCATCTTATATAGAGAAAATAATGATAGGAATTATGTGAAAGCGAGGCGATGAGTATGTTAATGAATACGGCTGAGTATCTTTCCATTATTGAAAATATTAAGAGTGAAATTACTGCGGCACAATATCGTGCGGCAGTTCATGTGAATGCAGATATGTTGCTTCTCTATTATGATATTGGTTGCGTAATCAATGAACATAAATCATGGGGAAACAAGTTTATTGATAACCTTGCATCAGATATTCGGATTGCTTTTCCAGAAAGCAAAGGATATTCTGTTCGTAATTTGAAGTATATGGCAAAATTCGCAGAGATTTATCCAGACCGAGAATTTGTGCAACAGGTTGTTGCACAAATTCCATGGGGTCACAATATAGTTCTTCTGGATAAGGTCGCTGATATGGATGAACGCAAATGGTATATTAAAAAGTCAGCGGAAAACGGCTGGTCTCGAAATGTTCTTGTCCATCAGATTGAAAGCAACTTGTATCAGAGACAGGTTCTGGCAGATAAAGTTACAAATTTTGATCACCGCTTACCGTCTCCGCAAAGTGAACTTGCAGCGCAGACAATGAAAGATCCATATGTATTTGATTTTATTCCTTTCCGGGAGGATATGCTCGAACGGGATATCGAGCAAGCACTTGTTAGGGATGTCACAAAGCTCCTTCTGGAGCTTGGAACGGGGTTTGCTTTTTTGGGAAATCAGTATCACCTGAATGTGGGCGGCGATGATTTTTACATTGATTTGTTGTTCTACAACCTGAATCTTCGCTGTTATGTAGTTATCGAATTGAAAACCGGTGACTTCAAGCCGGAATATGCCGGTCAGTTAAACTTTTATCTGTCAGCCGTGGACGGCATTTTGAAGAAAGAGCAGGATAATCCGTCCATTGGTTTGCTTCTGTGCAAAAGCAAAAATAATGTGGTCGCAGAATATTCACTCAAGGATATTTCAAAGCCGATTGGGGTAAGCGAATATAAAATAACCAGTAGTCTGCCGGATGCTCTGGAAAAGCAACTGCCATCTGTTGAAGATATTCAGAAACGAATTAAATGAGTTACTAGCTAAATTATCAGACTCTGGACTTACCTTTCCGATTTGAACGAGCGGGCCATAGGAGAAGATTTTGATTGTGCAATGGAACTTTTGGAGGATATCTCGTAGAAAATTGAACAAAAGAAGAAACCTAATTTACTGAAAGTTGCATTTGTAGGACTGAAAGATTTTGCTGTTTCAGTGGGTGCTGAAGTAACAAGAGCTTTAATCGTTGTAAAAATGCAAGGATTGTTTTAATAGTATTTTTAAGACAAAAGAAAGGGTACCTATATGATAAAAACTGTAGACCAAACCACTGTGGCTGAAATATTTTCAATTAACAGTGACAAACTTTATAGGATTCCGAAGTATCAGCGAGAATACACTTGGGGAATCAATGATTGGGATGCACTGTTCAATGATGTAACAGATAATGAGCATGGATATTTTCTGGGTTCATATATCTGTGTAAACAGTGGTTCTTTGAACGGTACAACACTTGAGGTTATTGACGGTCAGCAGCGTTTTTCTACATTGATGTTGCTTTTGACTGCTTTATATGAAAAACTGTCAGAACACAAAGATGATATGGACGATGATGACCGAAATGATCTTGCCAATTTAAGAAGTGAATTGGCTAATAAGAAACAAACATTTATAGCTAATGGCAAGAAACAAACAGAATATAAGCAGCGTCTGTTCCTTCAGAAACAAAATATGAATGATGAGGATTTCTCATATATTTTGTATGGTAGTGGAATTATAACAGACCAGAAGTCGAAGCCATTAAATTTCGGTAACCGTCGAATTGCAAAAGCTTATAGACATTTCGGTAAGTTAATAGAAGATGAAGTGGTAGAAATTCGAAATGAGAATCCTAATATTACAGAGGTAGGTGCACTTTTTGGTATTGTACGTAAATTTGAAACAGCAGTTCTTGTTGGAATTGAAGTTGACACAAACAAAGATGCATATATGCTTTTTGAATCTCTTAACCACAGAGGTGTCCCATTGTCTGCTTTAGATTTAATAAAGAATACTCTGATTGCACAGGCGGAGGATTCATCTTATGCAGATAATAGCTATGAAAAATGGAAAAATATTTTGAATTATGTTGGTCAGGATGATTACTCTGTTCAGGAACGTTTTTTCAGACAGTATTATAATGCGTTTAGAGAAGAATTAAACGAACCATATCCTAAGACAGATAAACGCTATTATTTAGGGTATCTCGCAACAAGAACGACACTCCTTGATATCTATGAAAAAATGATAAAGGACGATTATAAACGGTTTCTTGATGACTTGTTAGAAAAGGCAGAGCATTATTCTGTAATTGTGAATAATAGTGATAAAACACACGAATATACAGATGCCCTTCTGGATTTAAGTAGAATATCCGGCGCACCTTCATATATTTTATTGTTATACCTTATGTCTAACAAAAATGTACTTAATCTTACAGATACAGACTTAAATGAGATAATCAAAGTTTTGATTACATTTTTTGTAAGACGTAATGTGACAGATGTTCCTAATACAAGAAAACTGACACAGTTGTTCATGGATATTATTGCCGAGGTCAAATCATTGCAAGGAAATAATATTGTACAGATAGTTCGTGATAGGTTGCAGGTGGTTTCCGCACCAGATAGTTTTTTTGAAGATAAATTAAGAGGTCCGATATATGATGAAAATCCGGAAGCTGCAAGATTTATTCTGTGCAGTATCGAGGCACAACATCAAACAAAAGAAATCTATGCAGATCTTTGGTTAAGAGACAATAACAAAAAATATGTTTGGACTATTGAACATATCTTCCCAGAAGGAGAAAATGTTCCGGCACCTTGGGTTCAGATGATTGCCGACGGAGATACGGCATTAGCAAAACAGCACCGAGCAAATTATGTACATACAATCGGTAACTTGACTATTACTGGATACAATCAGAATCTCTCGAATATGTCATTTGAACAGAAAAGAGATAGAACATCCAAAGATAAAACAAAAGAAATTGGCTATAAGAATGGCTTGTATTTAAACAAGGTTGTTGTAAATCAAAGCGAATGGACGGTTGATAAAATTAAAAGCAGGACTGATAAGCTTGTGAACATTCTTATGAATATGTATAGTTGGTAAGAACGAGAGGCGCCTGCGGTTTAAGCATGACGCCTCCATTTGTAATTTGCAAGAAGATAGAGAATCAAAATGGAGAAATTTCTATGAGGCATGAAATATTTGATACTGTTCTAAACGTAACAGATTCTAACGTTACATTTGAAAAGATTTATAAAAAAGAGTATGTTCCCATGGAATATTTGTAAATTCCGACCTTTCAATTCCATCTGTACGAATGATTATTTATATTCATTAGATGTGCGCAAATTTAATATTGTTCCAGAGGAATATAATACATATGCAGAGCAATTTGTTGTTAACGAAATGGCACGAGATGATTTTCAATAACAAAACCCTTAGTAGTAAACCAACCACATTTTACTACTAACAGGTAGTAACAATATGCTCCATTCTGCACTAATTCACCACAATCTGTAATTGCAGAGCATATCACAATAACCCTGGAAACCCTTGCAAAATACGCGAAGCAACGAGCAAAGTGCCCGATATGCTTGCATAGTCGGGCACTTTGCGACTGCCACGACCGAGACGATAGTCGAGGAAGGGTATTTCGGGGCAATTCAAGGAGAAATAAAACAATGATAAAAATATTATTCATCTGCCACGGCAATATTTGCAGATCACCAATGGCTGAGTTTGTAATGAAGAATCTTGTAGAGAAGCAGGGGCTAGAGAACGAGTTTGAGATTACATCGTGTGCAACCAGTACTGAAGAAATCTGGAATGGTGTTGGAAATCCGGTGTACCCACCCGCTCGCGAGGAGCTTTCTCACCATGGAATTTCATGCAGCGGCAAGAGAGCTGTTCAGCTTACAAAGTCAGACTATGATTATTATGATTACCTCGTATGTATGGACAGAAATAATGTAAGAAATGCTATAAGAATCACAGGCAAGGGTGATAAATATACAATGCTGCTTGAATACGCAGGTGAGAAGCGGGACGTTGCCGATCCGTGGTATACTGGGGATTTTGGCATAACGTACAGGGATGTGCTTGCGGGATGTGAAGGACTGCTCGAACACATACTCAGTCGCAATATATGATTCCGAGACGATTTAGTGAAAAATGCATATTTTTCCCGATATAAGAGAAGAATCGAAGTTTTGGTTCAATTCTTCCCGTATATCGGGAAGAATAAGGTGATTTTGCATATTTGTATTGGCAATAAATATACTACATCGTCAATCACTTTACTGCTAATACTGAGCAAGCTCAGAGAGCTTCTGTTCTGCTGTATCCTCAACCAGCTTCGCTCTATAAAGTGCCTCAGATAGATTAGTTCCGAACACAATAAGTCCGTGGCTTCTCATAAAGCATCCAAATGTGCTTCCAGCAGATGCCTCACATACGTTCTCAGCAAGCTCTTTAGTTCCTGCCAGCCCATACTTTGCACTTAGAATCCTGAACGGTCCATCTTCAGATGTTTCTCCATCAAGTGTTGCTCCTGCAGCTGCGTAAGCGGTGCTGCAGCTTGAATGCGTATGAATGATTGCGCCAGCTTCAGGAAATTTCTTGTAAAGCATAGCATGCAAAATCTTCTCTGACGTAGGCTTGAAGTCTCCCGTCCACTCGAGTGTGTCAAGGTCAACCATTACAATCTGGTCCAATGTCATGTGAGAATAGTCGATTCCCGAAGGTGTGCACAGCATGTGTGAATCATCGAATCTGACCGAAAGGTTACCCCAGGTGCCTGTTACGAGTCCTGTATCCTGAAGCTTTAACCCATATTCAACGATAGCCTCACGCAAAGCAGCCTCGCGTTCACTCATCGAAACCATGTCATTAGATTTTATAATGCATCCGTCTTGATAATTCTTCTCACTTTTAGAGTAGCTTCCGAGGTATCCCTCGTGCTCGCTATGGCAGTGCTCCTCATCAAGAATTCTGGGTTCACCGAGTAGAAGGGCGTTCAAATATATATCCGCATTCTTCTCAAGAACTGAGAGGCAGGTTCTGGCCTCGTATTCGTTTCTTCCGACGCAGTAGAGCTTGCCGTCTTCAGTCATTACTGCGGATACGTGCAAAAGCTCCTTCTCAAACTCGGTAACTGCCGCAGGAAGTATGCGCACTTTACCGCCGACGATCATTGCTGCATCGTCTGTGACAATCGGAATCTCACCAAAACGTTCAAAACATTCTTTACAGCGAGGGGGCATCTCGCACAGAACGGTGTTATTTTGGCCCTTTAATTCTTCTAACATTATACTCATCTCCAAATTATAACTTAAATTTTGTGTTTAGAACATAAATACGAATATTAATTCGTTGATTTTTTTGTGTAATTTTAGTATACTATGTATCTGTAAATCTAACAATATTTCCAAATAGGAGGGACCGGAAAATGCTTAATAAACTAGAAGAAATTCGCAACGCCGGATTGGCAAGGATTTCTGAGGCTGCTACGCTAGATGCGCTGCAGGATATCAGAAGAGACCTGACCGGTAAGAAGAGCGAGCTTGCGGATGTTCTTAAGGGTCTTGGTAAGATCGACGCAGATATGAGAAAGTCTGTCGGAATGGCTGCCAACGAGATTAAGAATGTTTTCGCAGAGAAGATTCAGGAAAGAGAGAACGAGATTGTTGCTAATGCATCAGTAATTGACGGACCGGTTGATTTAACACTGCCGGGCAAGCCTGTAGAGGGCGGTGCGCTTCACCCAATTACACAGATGTGTTATGACCTTAATGATGCCTTTCTGTCCCTCGGTTTTGAGGTGTATAACGAGGATGACATTAGCAGCGAGAAGTTTGCTTTTGATAATCTGAACTTCCCAGCAGATCACCCTGCAAGACAGTCAATGGATACATACTGGATAGAGGGTACTGAGGATAAGGAAGGAACAGAGAGACTCTGCCTAAGACCACATCTTACAGGTGGCTCTGTAAGAAAGCTTCTTAAGGATGGAGCTCCTGCAAGATTTATCTACCCAGGAAGAGTATATAGAAACGAGAACACTGATGCGAGACATGAGAGAGCCTTCTTCCAGTATGAGGCGCTTATCGTTGATAAGAACCTTTCATTCTCATCAGGTAAGGTAATGATTCAGACTATTCTTGAGAAGGTATTCGGCCGCAAGATTAATGTAAGAATGAGAGAGGGCTTCTTCCCATTCACTGAGCCTGGATATGAGATTGATATGGAGTGTCTCGTTTGCGGCGGTAAGGGCTGCAGAGTATGTAACCAGGTTGGATGGATTGAGGTTATGCCAGGCGGTGTAATTCATCCGAATGTACTTAAGTCAGCAGGACTTGACCCTGCTGAGTGGACTGGATTCTACACTAACATCGGTCTCGACAGACTTGTAATGATGAGATACGGTGTTGATGATGTTAGACTGTTCCACAGTGCTGATCTTAGATTCTTAAAGCAGTTCAAGTAGGAGAAAGGGGGAAGACAATGAATATTTCACTAAATTTTGTAAAGAAGTTCATCGATCTGCCTGAAGAACTTACTCCTCAGCAGATTGCTTATGACCTAACAATGAGAACAGTTGAGGTTGAGGATGTTATCGATACTTCAGCTAAGTTCCACGACATTGTAGTAGGAGAGATTAAGGAAGTTAACGATCATCCTAACGCAGATGCACTCAGAGTGTGCATGGTTGACTGCGGTGAGGATGAGATTAAGCAGATTGTTTGTGGAGGTACTAACCTCTACGTTGGCGAGAAGGTAGTAGTTTCTAAGCCGGGTGCTGAGGTTTACTGGCACGGCGAGAGCGAGCTTATGAAGATTAAGGAGTCAAAGCTTCGTGGTGTTCCATCATACGGAATGATCTGCGGCGCATCAGAAGTTTACCTTGATCCTTTTTACCCAACTGAGGATGAGCATCTGATCGTTGATATCACAGACCTTGACTGCTACCCAGGACAGAATATTTCAGAGCTTATCGGAATGAAGGACATCGTTCTTGAGGTTGATAACAAGTCACTCACTAACAAGCCTGACCTCTGGGGTCACTACGGTGTAGCTAGAGAGCTTGGTGCTATCTATGATGTACCTGTTAAGCCTCTTGACGAGTTTATTGCGCCTGAGCTTCCGTCATACAACATTACAATCGAGTCACCTGAGAAGTGCCCAAGATACGCCGGACTTAAGATTGAGAATGTTTCAATCAAGGAGTCACCAGCATGGATGAAGGCTCTTCTTATCAACGGAGGCATGAGACCAATCAATGCTATCGTTGATATCACTAACTATGTAATGCTTGCTGTTGGACAGCCTGAGCATGCTTTTGATTCAACTCACGTTGAGGGCGACCAGATTATTGTAAGAAATGCTAGAGAGGGTGAGAAGCTTACTCTTCTTGATGAGGCTGATATCGAGCTTACAACTGATGACCTTGTAATCTGTGATTCAGTTGAGCCAATGGCACTTGCCGGAATCAAAGGCGGAATCAAGGATTCAATCCTTCCTGAGACTACTTCTGTACTTCTTGAGGTTGCTAACTTCACAGCTGGTACAATCCGTAAGACAGGCAGAAGATTTGATGAGAAGACTGATGCCGGTATCAGATATGAGAAGGGCATCGATACACAGAGAGTTGATCAGGGTCTTGCACTTTCAATGAAACTCTTCAAGGAGATTTATCCTGAATGCGAGTTCACTGCTTTTGGCGATACATACCCAGCTGCAACAGAGAAGGCTGTAATCGATGTTGAGAGAGAGTTCCTCGACAGCAGACTTGGTAAGGTAATCGATGATGAGACTATCGATAAGATTCTTACTAACCTAGGTTATGAGTACAGCTACGATGGAAGCGTATATCACTGTCAGGCCCCTACATGGAGATCAACAGGTGATGTATCAATCAAGGATGATATCCTCGGTGATATCGCTAGAATTCTCTGCTACGAGAGCTTCGAGGCACAGCCACTTCCTGTAAGCTTCGAGAATGCTGTAAAGCAGCCAGAGGTAACTTTTGCACGCAGACTCAGAGAGTATCTTGCATTCAGATGCGGATTCAATGAGATTTTCACATACCCATGGGTAGAGGAGAAGTATCACCTTGCAGCAGGTGTTGATCTTGATACTTGCGTAAGACTTGCAACTCCACCTTCACCTGAGACTGCTAACCTCAGAACTTCACTTGTTCCAGGTTGTCTTGAGGCAATCGAGAAGAACCTCAGATACTTCGACGAGTTTAAAATTTTCGAGGCTGCTCAGTGCTTCGAGAAGGGTGAGTACCATGAGTCATGTGAGGAAGAGACTCTTCCTATACACAAGAATCTTATCGGTGGTGCAATTGTTGGTAAGGATGCACTTGATCTGTTCTTCCAGGTTAAGGGAGTAATCGAGGGTATTTCAGCTTACTGTCACTGCGAGCCACTTAAGTTCAAGGAAGGCGTTGTTCAGCCAACATGGGCTGATTCAAAGGTTTACCTTAATATCATGAGCGGTAAGGAGGTTGTTGGTGCAATCGGACTTGCTTCAGTTCAGACTCTGAATGCTGCCGGCGTTAAGAGAGCTAATGCTGCAATCTTCCAGATGAATCTTGATAAGATTAAGGTTAAGCCATCAAGAGACAACGAGTTTGTTCATCTCCCAACTTATCCTCTTGTAGAGCAGGATCTTTCACTTCTTGTAAGTGAGGAGACTACTTTTGCTCAGATCAGAGAGGCAATCAAGTTCATGGTTAAGGATCTTCAGTTTGTTGAGGAATACAGAGGTAAGCAGATTCCTGAGGGCATGAAGTCACTTATGATCAAGATTAAGATTGGTAACGATGACAGCACTATGACTGCTAAGCAGATTGATAAGAAGATGGGTGGAATACTCAAGAATCTTAAGAACAAGTGCAATGCAGTTCTTAGAGACGAATAATTGAATAACTATCGAATAGTACATGAATTGCGAAACCTCCCTTTAATCGGGGAGGTTTTGTTGTAAGAACATGTATTTTTTGACATTTGCTTGTATAAAATTTAATAATTTTAATGGACATAAGAGCTGTTGTAGTATAAAATCTTTTAAACAAAATAATCTGTTCATAGATTATTACTTATCTTTTCTTCAACATATATATTTACTTTTCACACGTTATATCACTTCATAATAATCAAGCTACAGTTTTTCATTAGATCAATCCGTTAACGCACTAATTTTAAAGTTAATAGACAACCCCTTTGAATAACAATTCGAAGATATTTTGGCATAAGTTAGAACTGTTTTATTGAAAGGAGCTAGAGATGAAGAATTATAGACTATCCAGATTGCTATTTGTGCTAGGAACGGCTGTTGCTGTAATTGCTGTTTCGGCAGTGGTAGCATGTGCTGAATCGATTAATAAGAATGATGCGGATTATAAGTATTCCAAGACGTTTGAGAATGGTACTGTTGTATCATTTACTAGGGATCTTATTAATGAACCAGTCGCTAAAGATTACATTCAGTGCAGAATTCAGCTTCCAGAAGGCGATCAATTTGGCGATTACCCTTATTTCATCGATGAGGATTTTAAATGGCAGGAGTGGTATAAGAACGAAGAAGAACGTGTTGCGTATGGTGTGTTAAATCTTAAAGACAGTAATCTTAAAATGGGAGTATATACACTTTATTGTAACGGCGTTGATTGGACCACTTATGATGTAAATTTCTTTTATGCAAACTTCAAGAAGGCTACACAGATGATGATTACCACATACCCTGATAAAATCCTGTTTAATGCTGATCGTCTGACTCGTGACCAGCACGGTGAATATACAAATGTTCTGGTTGACGGGCACAAATTTAGTGCAATGATCAAGAATGGCTGGGGAGAGTGGGAGGTGTCAAATACTCCATCTACAATGAAGCCTGGTATGAAGTATGACTTATATGCGGGTCAGATAGATAGGGTTAACAACTATCAAGTTAATTCTGACGTTTATAAATTAGCTACAGTACCTATGGGTCCTTCAACTAAGCCTGTAATCAAGTCGGTAAAGATTTCTAATGTTAAGGTAAAGAGATATTTCAATACAAGCGAGTGGAGATATAAATATAAGACTACATTCAAGATGACTGTAACCCTAAGCAAGAAGGCTAAGGGAGCAAAGGGTATTGACCTTACTTCAAGTGTACAGGGCATCTCTTCATACAAGACACTTAAGGGTAACAAGAATACCTACAAAGCGTCCTTTAACTGGGATATGCCTATAAGCTTAAAGGGAAGGAAAATAACAGTAAGAGTCAAGACGTATAATGACCCTACATACAAGGCTTACAGTTATGATTCAAAGGCTAAGACAGTAAAGATTAAATAAACAGGTATTCTAAGATTAATTAAAGTTAATACACTTTTCATATAATCAATCCGTTAAATCACAGCACTTAATTTAATAGATATAACCACACCGCAGAGTCTAATCTTAAATCAGGATAAAGCAGATTTAAGAACCAGGAAAGAACGCAGGTTCAAGCACTAGCAGGAGGTATCGATATGAAAAAGCAGAAGAATAATCGAGGGAAGCTTCTAAGTATAATACTTTCAGCATTTCTTGTATTCTCAATGATACCAGCATCTGTATTTGCTGCAGATACAGTAGATACAGCAGGTCTGTCAGATCAGCAGGATACACAAGAAATCGTTAAAGAAGAAGCTTTGGATGTAATACTACCAGAAACAGATGCAGGTGAGACTTCTGAAGAAGCGGATGCTCTAGTACCTGCAGAACCTAAGAAGATAATCAAATCAACATCTAAGGAGCCTGTAGCGTCGACTTCTAATCCAAATCTATTCGAAAATCTTGAAGGCTACGCAATGGAAGAAGTAAGAAGTGGCGATTATTATGAGATTTACGCAATTATGCGAGCTACTACAGGTCCTGGTGAAGGTGAGAAAATCTATGCATATTGCCTTGAGGAAAACAGCATTTATGGAGATTCCTCTACGAGAACAGTAAGAGCGAAAATCTTCAGTTCAAAGAATAGATCGTGGAGTGTAGCTGATGAGAAGGAAAGAAGCTGGATGCTCGTATCTGCAAAGGATCCTGTAACAGCTGCTAAGACCGCTCAAGCAAATGCAGCAAAGGCATCAAAGCTAAAATTCTGGGATTATTCAAAGATTGATGTTAATATGCCACGATTATATGATTTCACATACTCAACTTCAGGAAACAGCGAAATCACTGTTACTCTAAACAGAGATAAGCCTGGTACTGTTGGTAAGGCTGAAATGATGGAGGTATATAACTACGATAAGGATAAAGGTGAGGGCGACCTATATCAGGAATTCACATTCAGTGATGAGATGAGAACTCGCCAATTTACAATTACAGGATTAGGGCCTAATGAGGAAAGATATTTTACAGTTCATACAGTTAAAAGCTTTGATGGAGCTGTTCTTAACTACTGGGATGGATACTATCGTATCGTTAGTACCGCAGAATTCAAGGCTGCAACTATTTCGCCTGTAAAACTGGCACCTAATAAGGTAATGATTACAATCAGACTGCCATATGGACAGAATGCAGACGGTTACTCAACGATGTATGTATATCGCGGAAATACAAAGATTAAGACATTAAAGAGTAACGGCAAAGAGACCATATCTTTCATCTATACCGGCAAGAATGCTGTAAAGCAGTCATATAAGGTGGAGAGTATATTAAATGATAACCCTGAAATTAGTGAGATATCGGCTTCAAAGAAGCCTGTAAATAACACATATAAGAGACAGGGTTACATTAATCCTAACATCAATGCAGTTGTACCTTATGGACGTGCTACATTTGTTCCTTGGAGTATGACTTATTACGATGGTAAGGTAAAGATCACAGGATACATTGTTAATAACAGAATGTTTACATTAAAAAATTACAAATTCAAGGTAACAAGTCTTTGCAATGATAAGAAGGTTGCATCTAAGACGGTAAGCTACAAGAATATTAAAGATTACGGTTATAAGAAGGTAACTATTACAATGAAGACCAAGAAGACTCCTGACTTCGTAAATAATTCACGAGGCTGGTCTACTTCAAACATCAAGACCAACTGGGGCTTCTAACTAATTACAAACTAACAGTATGTAGAAGTCGCAAGACTTATTACATAAGAGTAATCTCCAAGCTCTAAGTAATTTAATCAAATGAAGAAGGACGGCTATCACAAAACTCTGTGGTAGCCGTCCGATTTACACTTAACCTAACCCTCTCTTGACCTTGCAATATATAGCGATCCATCCTTAACAGAAATCACCGCAGATTCGTCAACAATCTCGTTTCCGATGCCAAGCGTTCTGTCGTTATACATATCAATATTCGTAACATTGTATTTCGCACCCTTAATCGAAACGCCATGCGCCTCCTCGTAAAGCGGCATAATTCCGAACTTGCTGTAATTGCTGTTCTTATGAAGCGTTACGGAGGTGTTGCGTATAACCTCAACAATATTCCTTCCGTCGACAAGTCTTACGCGGGCAAAAGACTTGGATCCCTGGATGAGAAGTGTCAGTGCTCCGAGTGTATGGTCAAATCGTCCGCCCATGCCGCCGTAGAACACGATGTTGGTGCATCCGTTATCCATTGCGTAATGAAGACATGCTTCTGCATCCGTAAAGTCCTTCTCTACAGGGTGGGAGAGGTATTCGCAATCGAATTTGCGATCTGTCTCTGATTCAGATGAATCAAAGTCGCCGATTACCACATCAGGCTTTATTCCAAGATTATATGCAACGTCCTGACCTCCATCAGCACAGATTGTCAGATCGGCTTTATCGTGCATCGCCTTAAGCTGTGCTTCGTCCATATATTCGATGTATGGCAGGACTATTAAACAATATTTCATATATTCCTCACTGTAAAAATAATCTAAAAGTGTTATACTACCCTTTGAATTTAACACAAAAGGAGACTAAATTGAAACCCGAAGATTTGTATATTGTAAATGAGAATCCATTCCTTATTCAGAAGAAATGCCAGATTCACAGCAGAAATCTGTTCACCAAGTTCTTCATCGGAATGATGATTTTCTTCGTACTTGACTCTCTTGTTCCATCTCTTCTAGGAGTTGCTTTCCCTAAGGGATACATGCACATCCTCGTTGAGGCTCAGAACATTCCATCCAATGTCGTTGATCTTAGCAAGGTTAAGGACACACCAATGATTATTTTCCTGTACGCATTCTTCTTCAACGGAGTGCTTCAGGCAGGCAAGGCGCTTTATGCACTGACATTTATGAGAAACCGCAAGGTTGAATACAAGGCACTAGGCGAGGGATTCGCTATTGGAATCAAGGCATTTCTTGTATGCCTAGCTCAGACTGCAATCATTTCAATATGGACAATGTGCTTCATATTCCCTGGAATCATCGCATACTATAACTTCAGACAGTCATACTACATTCTTGCAGATGATCCGTCGAAGGGCGTATTCAGAATACTTGCTGAATCAAAGACCAGAATGCTGGGAAACAGAATGAATCTGTTTAGGCTTGATCTAAGCTATATCTCACTGATTCTGATGGCATATCTTCCTGTGCTAATCTATGGCCAGGTTAATGTATTCGCCAGCCAGCCAGTCGTTAATGTTGTAGCAGGATTTATTATCTCAATTCCGCTATATTACGCACTGTCAATTATGCTGATGGGTCAGACTGTATTCTACGAGCTTCTTCTGAACCACGGCTTTGCTAACTTTAGGTATGCCGGACAGGATGCATTTAGAGAGTCTGCTTATCCTGATTCGAAGCAATAAGCGAAAGAGCATGCTCAATATCCGCAGGATATGGAGCATCAATAATCATTCTTTCACCTGTCATAGGGTGATCAAACTCAATATGATAAGCGTGAAGCGCCTGTCTGTCCATCAGACCTGGCGCTTCTCCTTCGTATAGGGCGTCACCGATAATAGGGTGGCCGATATGCGAAAGATGAACTCTGATCTGATGCGTACGACCTGTCTTGATAGTAAGCTCAAGCAGGGTGTAGTTGTCATAATTCTTAAGTACATGCACCAGCGTTGTCGCAGGCTTTCCTTCCTCCATAACACATCTCCTGATGCTGACCTCGTCAGGCCTTCCAACAGGCTCCTCGATTGTGCAGTCCTCACTGATAACTCCGTGAACAACCGCAATATATTTCTTAACAGTGCTCTGAGCCTTCATCTGATTGGAAATGCTGTCCTGTGCGTTGGCGTTCTTCGCGCAAATAACAATACCTGAAGTATCCATATCAATTCTGTTGGCAAAACGGATCTTAAACTTCTGGTTCGTATCTTCCATATATTTCATGATTCCGTTCGCAATCGTATGTACCGGATGTCCCTTGGTAGGGTGCACTATAATACCAGGCTGCTTATTAATTACAAGCAGGTCATCATCCTCGTATAGAACGTCGAGCGGGATGTCCTCAGCAGGGAAGTCACTTGACTCCTCGGGAAGTCTTATACTGATAAGATCACCGACCTCAGGCTTCATAAAACCTTTGGCCGGCACTCCATTCAGATCCATCAGATTCTGAAACTTAATCTTCGTCTTGAAACGCGCCGAGAAATTAAAGTTATCTCTCAGAATCTGATTAATTGTCTGTCCATATTCTTCTTCTGTAACTGTATGATTGTATTTACCCATATAAAAATCCTGTCTAAAAATGATTTATAGAAGCTTATCTGCAAGCTTCTTCCAGTAGTCGTAGGTAACAGATCTGATGAGATTGATCTGCAGATTCGACTGCCTAATGAGAATTCTGTCTATGTCGTAGAATTCGCTTGTCTTACCGTCAAAAGAGATGATAAGCGTTCTGTTATTAGTTCTGCCAATTCCGTTAATCGTGATGGTCTGGTCGGCCGGCAGAATCATGCTCGAGTGAAATGCTCTATATGCGGCGGTATTCATTGGAGCAACCGGTGTGATCTGAAGAACATCAAGCTCCGGTGCAACAAGGCTGCCTCCTAGAGAATAGTTGTAAGCTGTTGAACCTACCGGTGTTGATATAAGAATTCCATCTCCCGAGAAGTCCTGAATCTTAGTCTCGCCGACAGAAACAGCAAACTGTGATACGTGAGCATAAGAGCCACGTACCATAATCTCATTTATACCGAATTTTCTTGAAATCAGCTTGTTTCTGTTGAAAATTGATGCTTCAATAGGCCTGATCTTCTGGACCTGATAATTACCGTCAAAAATCTCTGCGATCGCCTTCTTCATATTAGTAGGATCGCATTCCTGGAAGAATCCGAGGTGTCCCGTATTGATTCCAAGAACAGGCGCCTTAGGAAATCTGAACTTGTGTGCGAAATTCAGAAAGCTTCCATCTCCACCGATACAGATATAAAGATCAGGCTGAGCGCTTGTATCTGTAAGAACCTCTGCATCATAAGACTTCAGAATCTTAAGAAGCTCTTCTTCAGTCTTTGCAGAATATGGATTTCTGTTCTTATAAATGATTATTTTCTTTCTCTTCATAGTAGGTAGTCCACCGTTTCGTGCTTGTTTATTTCATTAATTCGTCAAGCTCATCAATCATCTCTGAAAGGGTAGAGAGCGCTGATTCAACAGGCTCAGTGCTGCTCATATCTACACCAGCAATTTTAAGAAGCTCAATAGGATAATCGCTGTCTCCGCTTGCAAGGAACTTCATATAATCATCTACTGCAGGCTTGCCCTCAGCAAGTATTCTGTTGGCGATAGCGTTAGCTGCTGAGTAGCCTGTTGCATACTGATATACGTAGAAATCTCTATAGAAATGAGGTATTCTTGACCATTCATATTTTATCATATCGTCCTGACCGAACGCATCACCGAAGTAAGCTGTATTAAGCTCATCATACTTGGTGTTCATAAGCTCAGCTGTAAGTGCTCCGCCGTTCTCAACTGTCTCATGAGCCCATTTCTCAAATTCAGCAAACATTGTCTGTCTGATAAGTGTTGACTTAAACTCATCAATATAGAAGTTGATAAGGTAAATCTTCATCTCGTTGCTCTCGCAGTGCTCAAGAAGGTATCTGATAAGAAGAGTCTCATTTACAGTACTTGCAACCTCTGCGGTAAAAATTGAGTGGCTGCCGTAAACATATGGCTGATTTCTTCTGGTGTAATATGAATGCATTGAGTGTCCGCTCTCGTGGATGATAGTGAACACATCTCTTAAATCTCCGTGGAAGTTAAGGAGCATATAAGGGTAGCTGTCGTATGAGCCAAAGCTGTAAGCTCCTGAAGTCTTGCTCTTGTTCTCATATACATCGGCCCACTTCTCTTCAAGAAGACCCTTCTTAAGAATTGAAGTGTATTCCTCTCCCATAGGCTCAAGTGCCATAATGCAGAGATCCACAGCCTCCTCAAAAGTAAAGTTTAGTCCAGCAGGGTTAACGAGTGGCTTATGCACATCATACATTCTCATATCATCGATTCCGAGAACGCGCTTTCTTACCTTATAGTACTTGTGCATAGCAGGGAGGTACTTGTGAACAGCTTCAAGAAGATTGTCATATACAGAAACCGGAATCTTGTCTGAGGACAGAGCTGCCTCAAGTGATGAGCCATAATTACGGAGTCTTGAAACGATGGCAGTCTTCTTAACATTGTAGTTATACGCAGTTGAGATAGTGTTATTGTGATCACGGTATCTCTCATAGAAAGTGTAGTAAGCGTTCTTCCTTACTTCTCTGTCGTCACTTTCGAGCATCTTATTGAAGTTGCCGTGTGTGAGAGCTACTGTCTTGCCATTCTCATCCTCAACCTGACCGAATTCGAGGTCAACGTCGTTAAGTGCTGAGAAAATCTCATCAGGTGCGTCGAGAACTTCCGAGAGTGATGCGAGGATTTGTTCCTGCTCCTTGCTGAGGGTGTGTTCCTTCTTGTCCATGATTTCCATAAGAAGGAATCTGAATTTCTCAAGCTCTGGCATTGAATCAATATATCCTTCGATTACAGACTTCTCTGACTCAAGAAGCTCAGGTGTGAAGAATGATACGAGGGCAGAGAACTTTGCGGCAAAAGACATGCTCTTGTCATTAAGCTCTGTGTATACGCTATTACTGTTATCCTCGTCATGTCTCATGTGTGCATATGTAATAGCCTTCTCGATAAGTCTGAGACCATCTAGGTATAGAGTAACAGCCTTATGAAGATTATCTGCGCTGTCAGCAAGATGTCCCTTCATAGCATCAAGCTCTTCGGCAAGAGCAATTCCTTTATTTAAATCCTCGAGTACTAAATCATCTGATGCATACATCTTCTCAAGATCCCACTTATATTCAGCAGGGATCTCATTTCTATTTTTAATTGTGTCGGTATTCATTTTTACTCCCCTATGTGGTATAATATTTTGCTAAAGATTATACCATATTTGGAGTGCAAAAGGGGACTGTAATGGATAAAACCGGATTCTACACAATTCTGGATATTGATAATGCAGAAGAATTTCAGTACTACGAGAACATTGCTGCCATGATAGAGGCAGATGACTATATAGAAAGCAATCTTATCAAGGATCTTCTTAAGGATGTTGATCCTGACAACTTCGCGGAGCTTACAGATTCATACTTTGAGGAGCTTCTGAAAATGCTTCCTGATGAAGAGACCGATCTTTATATCACAGTAGAATCAATCAAGAGAATACTTTGCGGTCTTATCACACCTGAGATGAACCCGGATGATGCTGCGCTTCTAGCAGATGAGTTTATCAAGATGAGAAAGTGGTTCGTTCACGATCTTCTTGCTTTTGATATGAATACTGGTGAAGAGATTTCAGTTAGAGATGCGATATATAACATTGCCGCAACTAAGTACATCGGCGGTGAGAAGAAGTATGATTTCAGACTCGCATGTAACTATGACACTGACGGCTACGATGTAAGATTTGCAGATATGATTGATGGAAATCTTACTGAAGAGGAGCCTGAAGCATAATATATTTACAATAATCAGTTATCGTTAATGACAAGAAGGGTAAGGAGCTTTAGAGATGAAACTTAAGATTAAATCACTCTCCGGAAGACTTCCGGCATATGCAACAGATGGCGCATCGGGAATGGATTTATGTGCATATACCAATGAACCACTGACAATCAAGCCTATGCAGAGAATGCTTGTTCCAACAGGTCTTTTTGTAGAGATTCCTGAGGGCTTCGAGGGACAGGTTAGAGCACGTTCTGGCCTGGCAATCAAGAAAGGAATCGGTCTCGTTAACAGCATCGGAACTATTGATTCCGACTACAGAGGAGAGCTTATGATTCCTCTTATCAATTTTGGAGAGGAAGATTTTGTCATTAATGATGGCGACAGAATAGCACAGCTAGTTATCGCAAGATACGAGAAAGTAGAGATTTCAGAGATTGAAGAGCTTTCTGATACCGAGAGAGGTGAAGGAGGCTTCGGCCACACAGGAGTATAGCCATGCTTTACAGAAAGGATGCTGAGGACAGAGAATGGGTGTCACTATCACCGAAGGCGGCTCACGCCTCGGATAGCAAGGGAAGACTTTTGGCAGAAGAGAAGTGTGAATTTCGAACTGATTTTCAGAGAGACAGGGACAGAATCATTCATTCGAAGGCCTTTAGACGACTTATGCACAAGACTCAGGTATTTCTCGCACCAGAGGATGATCACTTCAGGACGAGACTTACACACACGATTGAGGTGTCCCAGATTTCAAGGTCAATTGCGTCCATTTTGAGGCTTAATGAAGACCTTACCGAGGCGATTGCGCTAGGACACGACCTCGGACACACACCTTTTGGCCATAGCGGAGAGTCAGTTCTTAACGAGATTCACCCTGGTGGCTTTATGCACAATGTGCAGAGTCTTAGGACTGTTGACAAGCTTGAAGTTACAAGCAGAAGGACAGGTCTTAATCTCACATACGAGGTAAGAGATGGCATCCTTAATCACAGAGGCATAGACAAGCCTTCAACTCTTGAAGGACAGGTCGTAAGCCTGAGCGATAGAATTGCTTATGTCAATCACGATATAGACGATGCGATCAGAAGCGGAATCATATCGCAGGAGGATCTTCCCAAGTATGATCTGGAGGTTCTAGGCTTCACGCATAGTGACAGGATCAATAACCTGATCATCAATCTGTGCAGCACAAGTGAAGGCAAGGATCAGATTGCTTTAAGTCCAGATTACTTTGAGGCTCTGATGGATCTTCGCAAGTTTATGTTTGCAAGAGTGTATAACAGCGAAGAGGTTCAGCAGTATACAAACCTTAATAAGGTGGATGTCGTTATCAAAGCTTTATATGAGTACTATAACGACAATACAGACATGCTTCCTGAGTTCTACAGACAAGTTGCAGCGGAGGATGGTACTTCAGAGGCTGTGAAGGATTATATATCGGGAATGACCGACAGATTTGCAGTAAACAAGTATCTTGAGCTGTTTGTTCCAAGATGCTGCTAGATATATTTGAATAAGGAGGATGAAATGGCTTTCGACAACAGGTTTATCGATGAACTTAAAATGAACATTAATATCGTAGATGTTGTCGGCAAGGAGGTTTCTTTGAAGAAATCCGGCAGCAATCACAAAGGCCTGTGTCCATTTCATTCTGAGAAGACACCTTCATTCATGGTTAATGAAGAGAAGCAGATTTTTAACTGCTTTGGCTGTGGAGAGAAGGGCGATGTTATAAGATTCGTGCAGAGGTTCTACAATCTTTCTTTTATGGATGCTGTAGACAAGCTGTGCGAGGAATATGGAATCAAGAGACCTGATTATTCAGGTGGCAAGAGAATTGATTATGACAAGTATTATGAGATAAATGCCAAGGCAGCGAGGTTCTTCTACAAGAATCTTACGGGAGGTCCGAACGTAGGATATTCATATCTTAAGGGAAGAGGGCTTACGGATCACACGATAGCTTCTTTTGGCCTCGGATATGCACCGGACAGCTGGAATGCTCTGACAAATCATCTTCGCAAGGAAGGTATTTCTGATGCCGATATGGTTAAGCTCGGTCTTGCATCTGAAGGTAAGAAGGGCATTTATGACAAGTTCAGGGACAGAGTAATGTTTCCTATCTTCAGCACTAACGGCAAGGTTATCGGATTTGGCGGTCGTGCTATAGGTGATGTCAAGCCGAAGTATCTCAATTCTCCAGAGAGTGAGATTTTCCTTAAGAAGAATAATCTCTATGCTCTTAATTTCACCAAGAAGGATATCTCGGAGAGAGACCATGTCATCATGGTCGAGGGATATATGGATGTTATAAGCCTGTTTCAGAGTGGCGTAAGAAATGTTGCTGCATCACTTGGTACAGCACTTACCGATAATCAGGCTAAGCTTATTTCGAGATACACTAAGAATGTGGTTCTTTCATACGATTCTGATAATGCCGGCATCAAGGCTGCGCTTAGAGGAATTTCGATAATGAAGGGACAGAATCTTAATGTCAAGGTTCTTACTGTAGAGGATGGTAAGGATCCAGACGAGTTTGTTAAGAAGCACGGAAGGGAAGCTTTTGAGAGGCTTGTTAAGAAGGCTGTGCCCGGAACAGAGTTCAGGCTTAATGCTCTAAAGGTTGGTTACAGCTTCGATAACGACACTGATGTGCTCGACTATATTAACAGGGTTGTGCCTGTTTTACGGGATCTTAATCCGGTTGAACAGAACATATATATAAAGAAGCTTTCTGATGAATTCGGACTTTCAGAGAGTTCGATTACTGCAGAGGTGCATACAGGAGGTGGCGTTCAGAGCGCAAGACCTAAGACTGCAAGTACTACAGCTAATAATATCAGAAAGAGAGATACTGTAAGTGATGATAGGGACATAAGACTTGAGATGTCACTCCTGATACTTGCAGTAAACAACACACGATATCTTAAGTGTTTTGAGGATGATTCCATCGTCTTCAGATCAGGCAGGTCAAGAAATATACTGGCTGCAATGAATCAGCTTTGCGATGACGCGGAGAACGGGATTCACAGCATAGATTTGAACAAGATTTTTGCACTGCTTGATCCAGAAGATGAAGAATACTTCCGTAAATTCACCAAGATTATAAAGATTGGCCCTGATGATGAGGCGTTCTATCATGAATGCAGGACCGCCTACAAGATTAATGCTCTCAAGGATAAGAGGCTTGAGCTCCTGCAGAGGATATCTGTCAGCGAGAAGATGGGAAGCAGTAAAGAAACAGCAGAGCTTGGGATGCAGCTTGTAGAAATCAACAACCTCATCAAAGAAACAATGGAGGATAACAATGCCTAAGGAAACAAAAGAAACAAAGATGGATCAGATCGCTCAGTCACTGATTGATAAGGCTAAGAAGTGCGATAATGAGATTTCTCTTGCAGAGATCGGAATTGCTCTTCAGGAAAGCAAGGTCAACGATAAGGTCATCAATGAGATTTATGAGAAGCTCGAAGCAGAGGGAATCAGCATTGTAGATTCTAGAGAGCCTTCAGATTATGATCTCGAAGAGGTAAATGAGGAGCTCGAAGACGATTACCTCGAAGATGATGTCCTTGGTGATTCAGATGACGACGATGATGATGACGATGATGAGGTAGCTTCAAGAAGCGGTGTTGTAATTACAAAGACCGGCGAGATTGAAGTTGCTGAGTCAAGAAGCATTCCTACAGATGACCCTGTAAGAATGTATTTCAAAGAAATCGGTAAAGTTCCTCTACTTACAGCAGATGAAGAGAGAGAGCTTGCTATCAGAATCGAGAATGGTGACGAGGAAGCTAAGAAGAAGCTTTGCGAATCAAATCTCAGACTCGTAGTAAGTATCGCAAGAAGATATCTTAACAGAGGACTTTCATTCCTTGACCTTATACAGGAGGGTAACCTCGGTCTTATTAAGGCTGTAGAGAAGTTTGACTATACTAAGGGATACAAGTTCTCAACTTATGCTACATGGTGGATCAGACAGGCTATCACAAGATCTATCGCTGATCAAGCCAGAACTATCAGAATTCCAGTTCACATGGTTGAGACTATCAACAAGCTGATTCGAATTTCAAGACAGCTACTTCAGGAGTACGGTCGTGAACCTACTTCAGAGGAAATCGCTAAGGAAATGGGAATTTCTGTAGAGAAGGTTAGAGAGATCAAGAAGATCTCACAGGATCCTGTATCACTTGAGACACCTATCGGCGAGGAGGAGGATTCACACCTTGGTGATTTCATTCCTGATGAAGACATTCCATCACCAGTTGAGGCTGCAGCATATTCAATGCTTCAGAAGCAGCTCCGTGAGGTTCTCGATACTCTGTCAGAGAGAGAAAAGAAGGTTCTTATTCTAAGATTCGGTCTTGACGACGGACGTCCTCGTACACTCGAAGAGGTAGGTAAGGAGTTTAACGTAACTCGTGAGAGAATCCGTCAGATTGAGGCTAAGGCACTGAGAAAGCTCAGACACCCAAGCAGAAGTAAGAAGCTTAAGGATTATCTGGAGTAATAATGAGACTAAGCAGAAGAATTTATGCATTATATGAATGCGTTAACAAAGGGGAATCTGCAGCAGACATAGGGACGGATCATGGATACGTCCCTATGCTTTTGATGAAGCATAATATTTCTCCGAGAGTAATAATGAGCGATATAAGTGGAGACTCGCTTTCGAAGGCAGTTGCTTCTTTTGGCGAGGCAGGCCTTATGGTAAGCGATGACTCGTTCAGAGTCGGAGACGGACTTAAGGGAATCGAGGCCGGTGAGGTCGATGATATTATCATCGCAGGACTTGGTGGCCATACTATCATCTCAATTCTCGACGAGGCTCCGGCCAAAACACGCTCCTTTAAGAAGCTCATTCTCCAGCCACGTAAGCATTCCGGCAATCTGAGATATTATCTCTATACGCACGGGTACGATATAGAGGAAGAGATTCTTGTTCCCGAGGGCAAGTTCATGTGTGAGATTATCGTTGCCGTTCCTTCAGATGTTACATCCAGAGATGCATTAATCTCTGAAGATTCAATCGAGTGGAAGTATCCTAAAGAATATTCAAAGCTCCCTAATGAATTCGTTGAGAAGCGGATCGGCTGGAAGGTATCAAGCATTGATGAAGAGATTGTAAATCTTAAAGGAAGCAAGCACGATAGAACTGAGCTCATCTCAAGACTTCAGAAGGACAGAGAATACCTCACGTCGATTCTGGCAGAGAACAGAGCAACTAACAATTAGCACGATCTTAATATGAAGAAATTAAAGATGATAAATATAGCGGCGCTCTACATTGGTGTAATTATGGGTGCCGGCTTTGCATCAGGCAGGGAAGCATGGCAGTTCTTTGGTGTATTCGGAAACAAAGGATACATAGGTACTTTTTTTGTCACTGTCGGTTTTATCGCTGTAGCCTGCATGCTAAGCTACATAGCATTAAGCAAGAATACAAGTGATCTTGGCAGGCTTATATCGCCTGTAGAGAACAGCTTTATAGTTAATACAGTAGGATTAATAACTGCAGCTATCTACTATTCTATGATAATAGCGATGACGGCTGCAGGTGGCTCACTTCTGAATCAGGAGTTCGGCATAAATAAGGCTGTTGGTGGTGCAATTATAGCTATTCTGGTAGTTTTGACTGTACTCGGAGATTTCGAACGAATCTCGGCAGTATTTAAGCTACTAACACCGGTGCTATTTACTCTTGCTGTTCTTACAATAATATTTGTAATAAGGGCTGACTTTACACAGAGCGGAGCAGTTGCAGGATATAAGCCTGGAAGCATGACTCCAAACTGGGCAATATCAGCAATTGTATTTCTTGCATACAATACAATCGGAATGATCACGATGGCAGGATCGTCAGCGGAGAATGCGGTTGACAGAAAGAACGCTTTTGGCGGTGCAATCCTTGGAGCAACGTGTCTTGGAGCGCTCACCATTATTCTTCTTAGAGCACTTCTTTCAGATATGGCATTTGCAAGCGTGATGGATCTTCCGATGCTGGCATTCTCAGGAAGAATATCCAAGGTTCTGAATGTTGTTTATGCGGTGGTACTTTATGGTGCAGTTTACTCCACAGCGGCATCGACATATTACGGTTTCAGCACTAAGCTTCCTGATAACAATGCAAAGAAACCAGTGCTTGTTTTCGGAGCTATTGCAGGTTTCGGACTGGGCCTGACAGGGTTTAAGACACTGGTTGAATACCTGTATCCATTGCAGGGCTATATTGGAATATTATTCCTAATTTTGATTACTATTAATTTTATCAATGAAGTACGAAAGAACTTTGTTAAATAAAAATCTGATTTTGACATTGAATTTAAATCAGTTATAATAAGGCGTTGGGTAAACCAGACGATCGCGTGCCACTTGATGGTATGAGGAAAGTCCGGGCTCCATAGGGCAAGGATGACGGATAACGTCCGCCGCAGGTAACTGTAGGGAAAGTGCAACAGAAACATTCCGCCGAAACGGGTAATGCCGTGGTAAGGTTGAAATAGTGAGGTAAGAGCTCACTGGCATCATGGAGACGTGATGACCGTGTAAACCCCATCCGGAGCAAGACTGAGTTGGACATCCAAGGGGGCTGCCCGTCCCCGTCCGGTAGGTAAGTCGCTTGATGCTGCAAGCAATTGCAGTACTAGATGGATGATCGTCAGATACAGAACCCGGCTTACGGTTTGCCCAATATCTTTTTTATTTATTAATATTTGGAGGACTAATACATGTCATTTAAGTTAGGTATTGATGTAGGTTCAACTACAGTTAAACTCATAATACTTGATGAGAATAACAATATTATTTTTCAGAAATATGAAAGACATATGTCAAATGTGTTTGAGAAGGTAACTGAACTTCTCAAGCAGTTATACTGTGAAAATGGGGACATGCAGCTGAAATCTGTCATTACAGGTTCTGGCGGTATGTCTCTTGCTAATTTACTCGGAATTAAGTTCGAGCAGGAAGTTATTACCTGCAGTAATGCAGTAGAGAAACTTATTCCTGAAACTGATGTTGCAATTGAGCTTGGTGGAGAGGATGCCAAGATTACATTCTATGGTTCTACTGTAGAGCAGAGAATGAACGGAACATGTGCCGGTGGTACAGGTGCGTTTATCGACCAGATGGCTGTACTCCTTAATACGGATGCTTCGGGACTTAACGAGGCAGCCAAGGATTACTCCATCATCTATCCGATTGCTTCAAGATGCGGAGTTTTTGCAAAGACTGACATTCAGCCTCTTATTAACGATGGTGCCAAGACAAGTGATATTGCGGCATCAATTTTCCAGGCTGTTGTTAACCAGATGATCAGTGGTCTTGCATGCGGACATCCGATTAAGGGTAAGGTTGCTTTCCTTGGTGGACCACTTGAATATCTGTCAGAGCTTCGTAAGAGATTTATTGAGACTCTTGAGCTTTCAGACGAGGATGTTATCTTCCCTGAGAACGCCAAGTACTTCGTTGCACTAGGCGCTGCATATCTTGCAGAGAAGAGCGATGAGGTTTCACTTTCATCTCTTGTTGAGAGAATCAGCAATGCAAGTCCTGATGAGACTGCTGATACGAAGTATCTTCAGCCTCTGTTCGTAGATGAGGATGACTACAAGGAATTCACAGCAAGACACGGCAAGGCCAAGGCGAAGAGAGGTTCAATCAGTGAGACTCACGGACCTGTGTTTTTCGGACTTGACGCTGGATCTACAACAACAAAGGCTGTTGCTATTAACAGCGAAAGAGAAATTATATTCGAGCATTATCAGAATAATGAGGGAGATCCTCTCGATGTAGTAAAGCTTATTTTATCAGAGCTTTATTCCAAGCTTAATGATGATGCATTTATTGGAAGAGCTGTTGTTACGGGCTACGGAGAGAGCCTTATTAAGGCTGCATTCAAGATTGATGCAGGTGAGATTGAGACAATGGCTCATTACAAGGGAGCAAGACAGTTCCAGCCTGATGTTACATTTATCCTTGATATTGGTGGACAGGATATGAAGTGCATGAAGATTAAGGATGGTGCAATTAATAACATCATGCTTAACGAGGCGTGCTCATCTGGCTGCGGCTCATTCATCGAGACCTATGCGAAATCTGTAGACATGAGTGTCCCTGATTTTGCCCGCGAAGCATTAAAATCAGACAAGCCTGTAGATCTCGGTACAAGGTGTACTGTGTTTATGAACTCGAAGGTTAAGCAGGCACAGAAGGAAGGTGCGACTATCGCAGACATTTCTGCTGGTCTTTCGTACTCTGTTATCAAAAATGCGCTTTATAAAGTTATCAAGCTCCGTAATCCTGAGGAGACTGGTGACCACGTCGTTGTACAGGGCGGAACCTTCCTTAATGAGGCCGTCCTTAGAAGCATCGAGATTATTCTTGGCAAGGATGTTGTAAGACCTGACATCAGCGGACTTATGGGTGCTTATGGCTGTGCTGTCATAGCTCATGAGGATTATGAAGAGGGCGAGGTTTCAACAATTCTTGACAGAGATAAGCTTGATTCATTTGCAGTTACAACAACTAACGGAAGATGTCACGGCTGCGGAAACAGTTGCATTCTTACAATTTCGAAGTTCAGTGACGGCAGCAGATATATTACCGGAAACAGATGTGAGAAGGGTGCCGGAATTGAGAAGACAATCAGCAGTCTTCCTAACCTATATGAAGTAAAGAATCAGCTTCTTTTCGACAGACCTGTGCTTAGCGAAGAGAATGCGCCAAGAGGTACTATCGGAATTCCAAGAGTTCTTAATATGTATGAGGATTATCCGTTCTGGCATGCGTTTTTCACAAGCCTTGGCTTCAGAGTTGTTCTGACGCCACCAAGCTCGAAGGAAATGTATGAATCAGGAATGGATACAATTGCTTCAGATACAGCATGTTATCCTGCAAAGCTCGTTCACGGTCACATCAAGTGGCTCGTTTCACACGGAATCAAGAGAATTTTCTATCCGTCTGTAAATTACGAGGTTATCGAGGATAAGACAGCTCCTAACCACTACAACTGTCCTGTTGTAGCTACATATCCGGAGCTTATCGATAAGAACATGGCAGACTTTTTCTTCGATGAGAATGTAGAATTCTACCATCCGTTCATTCCGTATGATGATGACGAGAGAATGGCTGAGGAGTTCGTTAAGTTCTTCGCCGGCACGCGTAATATCGACATTGCCAGCACAGAGAACATCGTTAAGAACTTCAACCTCGGCGATGATAAGAGAAATTACGGTCTCTATCATATGTACATCAGTAGAGGCGAGATCAGAAAGGCAATCAATGACGGTCGTTCAAGCTACTTCAGCTTCAAGGACGAAATGAAGAGGCAGGGTAGAGCAGCTCTTGCATATATCGAAGACCACGGGCAAAAGGGCGTAGTTCTCTGCGGCCGACCATATCACGTGGATCCGGAGATTAATCATGGCATTGATAATGTTATCATTCAGCAGGATATGGCTGTTCTCACAGAGGATTCAGTAAGCTGGATGGTTGATAATGCGAGACCTATTAGAATTCTTGACCAGTGGGTATATCACTCAAGACTATATAAGGCAGCGATTGTTGTTGGACAGAGAGATGATCTTGAGCTTGTTCAGCTTAACTCATTCGGATGTGGACTTGATGCCGTAACAACTGATGAAGTTGACGAGCTTCTTACAGCTAACAACAAGCTATATACAGTTCTTAAGATTGATGAGGGTTCAAACCTTGGTGCTGCGAGAATCAGAATCAGATCTCTTAAGGCTGCAGTAAGTGAAAGGGATAAAAACGAGAATCTGCCTAAGTCAACTAAGACTTTTGCACCATATACTCGTGTTAAGTTCACTAAGAAGATGAAGAAGGAAGGGTATACACTTCTGGTACCTCAGATGTCACCAATCCACTTCAAGTATTTTGTGCCTATCATGAGAAAGGCAGGCTACAACGCTGTTTTGCTCCCTGAATCAACTAAGAATTCTGAGGAAGAGGGACTTAAGTACATTAATAATGATGCGTGCTATCCGACAATCGTTACACTCGGACAGATTATTTCAGCTCTTAAGTCTGGAGAATATGATCTGAACAAGACTGGTGTATTCATGTCTCAGACGGGCGGTGGCTGCAGAGCAAGTAACTACGTTTCACTTCTCCGTAAGGCTCTTAAGGATCTTGGCATGGAGCAGGTACCTGTAATTTCATTTAATATTGTAGGACTTGAGAAGAACCCTGGCTTTAATCTGTCTGCTAAGATGATGATTCAGTTCGTACTTGCGTCACTGTATGGTGATCTTATGATGAAGTGCCTTTACAGAACCAGACCTTACGAGAAGGTTCTTGGTAGTGCTCAGGCTCTTATGGACAGCTGGTATGACAGAATTGTTGAGAACATTCAGAATATGAGTAAGTCACGCTTTAAGAAGAATGTTAAGAAGATCGTAGATGAATTTGATAATATTCCTATTAATGATATCAAGAAACCAAGAGTCGGCATCGTAGGAGAGATCCTGGTTAAATATCATCCTAATGCTAACAATAATCTTGTGGAGATTATCGAGTCTGAGGGCGGAGAGGCTGTAGTTCCATCATTTACAGATTTCTTCGAATACACAATGCTTAACAAGGTGTTTAACTATAAGCATCTTTCAGGAAGCAAGAAAGAGAGCATTATCAATCAGTTCTCAATCAAGGCTATCGAGTTCTATAGAGAAGAGGTCAGAAAGGTCTTAAGAGAGAGCAACAGATTTGAACCGGATGAATATATAGAGAAGACTGCATGGAACGCCGAAGAGTTTATTTCTGTCGGAAATCAGTGCGGCGAAGGATGGCTTTTGACCGGAGAGATGGTTGATCTGATTGATTCCGGTGTAAAGAATATTCTATGTCTTCAGCCGTTTGCATGCCTTCCTAACCACGTAGTTGGTAAAGGTGTAATCAAGGCTCTACGTAACTACGATGAGAAGGCAAACATCGTTGCAATCGACTATGATCCAGGTGCAAGTAACGTAAATCAGCTCAACAGAATCAAGATGATGATGGCTACAGCCTTCAAAAACCTTGAATAGCTTATTATCTGAGAGTATAATAACAACAGAATTTAAATGGATGAAGAAGGAGGTGCCACTTTGGGTAGACATGGCACAATAGCAGGAAGAAAGTCAGCACAGGATGCGAAGCGTGCTGCAATGTTCACTAAGTATGCAAGACAGATCATCGTTGCAGCTAAGGATGGAGGAGATCCAGAATTTAATCCATCACTAAGAGTTGCGATTGAGAAGGCGAAGGGCATTGGAATGCCTAACGACAACATCAACAGAGCGATTAAGAAGGGTACTGGTGAGCTTGGTGGAGAGTCATATGAGGAGCTTACATTTGAGGGATATGGTCCTTCAGGAGTAGCTGTAATCGTTGAGGCTCTTACAGATAACAGAAACAGAACTGCTGCTTTCGCAAGATCAATTTTTGACAAGTGCGGCGGTAACCTCGGAACACCTGGATGTGTATCATATATGTTCGACAGAAAGGGTGTTATCGTAATCGAGAAGACTGATGAGCACGATGATGACGATGTGATGATGGAGGCACTAGATGCTGGTGCTGAGGACGTAATCGTTAACGACGACAACTACGAGATTCGTACAGAGCCTAATGACTTTGTAGATGTTCTTGGAGTAATCAGAGAGGCTGGATATGAGATCGTTGTATCTGAGATCGAGATGGTTCCTTCAATGGAGGCAACTGTTGATCCTGATGCTGTTAAGAATCTTACTAAGCTTATCACAACACTTGAGGATAACGACGACGTTCAGAACGTTTACTACAACTGCGATCTCGATCTTGAGTAATCAGATTGCATAAACATTAATCAAATTTCCTGGGATATTGGTTGGCCTAATAATTGAACCTACACTTACTTAAAGGGATTCATCCCGGTGCATTAATGACAAGCCCTCGTTAACAGCGGAAGGAGGGACTTCAGCGGTGTATCGCGGTGTTTAACCCACCTTATCTAGAAACGATAGGGCGTCAATTATGCGGTCGACGGTATTCTGGGTTTTTTTGTACAAAGAGTTTTTAGTTTAATAGAATTACCGGAGTTTTAGATATATGAGTAAACTTGTAATTATTGACGGAAACAGTCTGCTTTTCAGAGCGTATTTTGCCATGAGACCGATGGTAACATCGGATGGAGTACATACTCAAGGCATATACGCATTTATTAATATGCTGAATAAAATCATCAGAGAGAACGCTCCGGATTATATTGCTGTGTGCTTCGATCTGAAGGAGAAGACATTCAGACATGAGAGATATCCTGAGTACAAGGCGGGACGTCAGCAGACACCGATAGAACTTTTGGCCGAGATTCCTCTGCTTCACGATGTACTTGAGGCAATGAACATCAAGATTCTAGAGATGCCACGCTACGAGGCGGATGACCTTATCGGAACTGTTACGCTAAGGGCTTCGGAAGATGGCATCAAGTCACTGGTAATATCAGGAGATAAGGATGAGCTTCAGCTTGTCGATGCGAACACTCACGTTCTTATTAATAAGAAGGGAATGAGCGAGTTCACTATATACGATGAGGCTGAGATGTTTGACAGATACGAGCTTACACCAACGCAGTTTATTGACCTTAAGGGGCTTATGGGAGATAAGTCGGATAATATTCCTGGGGTTAGTGGAATAGGTGAGAAGAAGGGAATTGCACTCCTTAAAGAGTATGGCAACCTTGAGAATATAATAGAGCATGCAGGTGAGATTAAAGGTAAGCTTGGAGAGAATTTCAGGGCATCTATCGATGTTGCTGTTTTGTCAAAAGAATTGGCAACTATCAATCGTCATGCTCCGATAAAATGGGAGTGGGATGAGCTTAAGTACGTTGAGCCTGATTATGCGAAGCTTGCGGAGATTTACACTAAACTCGAGTTCAGATCGCTTCTTAAGGGACTTGAGAAGACTGCTGGAGATGAAGCAGTACTTGAGGCCGGTTCTTCAGATATAGAGGATATCGGTTCTTACGATGAGGTCAGCTTTGAGAAGTTTATTGCATCTGTAGATTCTGGCAGCGAGGTTGTAATCGATTGCGTGACAGATTTCAGCCATACATCAAAGCCTGAGATTACAATGGTAGTGCTTCTGAGTGGAGATAAGCATATTTATGCTGTAAGAGAGATTACTGTAATGGACGCTGATATCGTTCTCGGTCATATTAACGAGAAGAACTACAAGCTTATAGGTAATGATATAAAGAGGCTTGTATATAGCAGCCTTGCTGGATACGACGTAGTATTTAAGGTTTCAGGTGATATTCAGGTTGCTGAATATCTAATCAGCCCTAATTCAAGCAAATATCTTCTTACCAAGATGCTTCATAATTATTATGGTGTATATATCGGAGAAGATAAGGCTAAGGAATTCGACTCTGTACTTGAAGCATCTGCATCACATGAAGATATTGGGGTAAGACTTCTTTATATATCACAGATTGCTAAGGCTCAGAAGAGCAGAATAAGCGATATGGGTCTAGAGAAGCTTTACTATGATGTAGAGATTCCTCTGATTGAAACAATCTCAGGTATGGAGAAGGAAGGAATTCGCCTTAAGAAGGATATTCTTACAGAAATAGGTGAAGATATTGCCGGTCAGCTTAAGAACCTTGAAAGCGAGATTCACGAGGCTGCTAGAACGGAATTTAACATAAACTCGCCAAAGCAGCTTGCAAAGACGCTTTTTGAAGATCTTGAGATTCCTTATCCAAAGCCAAGAGCAAAGTCATATTCGACTGCACAGGACATACTCGATAAGCTTAAGGATGATTATCCTATCGTAGAGAATGTTCTGATGTACAGAAAACTTTCGAAGCTTAAGAGTACATATGTAGAAGGCTTAATTTCACTTGAAGGTGAGGATGGCTGTATTCATCCCCATTTCATGCAGACGGTAGCTGCTACTGGAAGACTTTCATGTACTGAGCCTAATCTTCAGAACATTCCTGTAAGGGATAAGTATGGCAAGGAGATTCGTAAGGCTTTTGTTACAAAGTCTGAAGATACAACCTTCGTCGGTTCTGACTACTCACAGATTGAGCTTAGAATCATGGCAGCTTTAAGTGGCGATGAGAATATGCTTGAGGCATTCAGAAGTGGTGCTGACATTCATAGAGCTACAGCATCGAGAGTGTTCAATATTCCTATGGATGAAGTTACTCCACTTGACAGATCAAGAGCCAAAGCGGTTAACTTCGGCATCATATATGGAATGAGTGGTTTTGGTCTTAGTGAGAATCTTAATGTTTCAAGATATGCGGCTCAGAACTACATTAATGATTATTTTGCAAAGCACCAGGCTGTTAAGGATTATCTCGATAATCAGGTTGCAATCGGAGAGAGGGACCGCAAGGTTCATACAATATTCGGTAGAGTTAGACAGATTCCTGAATTTGCTTCAAGAAAGTTTATGGATAGAGAGCTTGCGAAGAGACTTGCGATGAATACTCCTATCCAGGGAACTGCTGCTGATATTATTAAGATTGCTATGAATAGTGTTTATAGAAGATTAGCTGAAGAAGGACTCAAGTCCAAGCTTATCTTGCAGATTCACGACGAGCTTATAGTTGAAGCATATGATGATGAGCTTGATAAGGTGAAGACTATTCTTAGTGAGTGTATGGAAGGTGCAGCTGATCTTGCCGTAAAGCTTGAGTGCGAGATGAGCACTGCAAAGAACTGGTTTGATCTTAAGTAGATTATTGTATAGAAGAGGGAAGATATGTTAAGAATTGCAGTTACAGGTGGAATAGGTTCCGGAAAGACTGCTGTTACAGACTATCTTGAAAGCAAAGGATATCCTGTCATCGATGCCGACAGGATATCCCGTGCTATGACTGCAAGTGGTGGTAAAGCGATCCCGGAGATCCGAAGACTATTCGGTGACGAATTTATTAAAAAAGATGGCAGTATGGACCGTGACAAGATGCGTTCTTTAGTGTATAATGATGAAGTTGCTATGAAGAAGCTTGAAGAATGCACGACAAAGGTTGTTATTCGAGATATCGATGAGCTTCTTGGTAAGCTTGAGGCTGAGGATGAGCCTGTAGTATTTATAGCAGCACCGCTTCTCTTTGAGCAAGGAGGTTCTTCTGATGACTATGATGCAGTCTGGCTGGTAGTCGCTGATGAAGAAATTAAAAGAAATCGAATTTATCTTCGAGATTTGCTTGACAAAGATTCTGTAAGTGCTATAATGGAGAGGCAGTTGAGCGACGGACAGAAAACGAAGCTCAGCACAGACATCTTAGAGAACAACGATTCACTCGAATCTCTTTATGAAAGAGTCGATGATCTACTTCTAAGATATCTAAAGAAAATTAAATAAGGTATTGACTGTTGGAGAGATATTTGATATAATACAATAGTCACGTGTGGATGTGGCGGAATGGCAGACGCGCATGGTTGAGGGCCATGTGGGAGACCGTGTGGGTTCGAGTCCCACCATCCACACCATTTTTTTTACAAAAAAATGGAAACGGGGCCGCTAATATAATCTGCCGGTGTGGCGGAATTGGCAGACGCGCGGGATTCAAAATCCTGTGGTAGAAATATCTTATGGGTTCGACCCCCATCACCGGTACCACAATTTACGGAGGTATACCAAATGAATATGATGTCAACAAATCTCATTCTTATCGTTGTACTTATCGGAGTAATGTACTTTGTTATGATTCGTCCACAGCAGAAGCAGGACAAGAAGAACAAAGAGATGAGAGAGTCACTCAAGATTGGCGATGAGATCGTAACAATCGGAGGACTTGTAGGTAAGATCACTAAGATTACTGAGAAGACAATTACTATACAGACAGGAAACCCTAACACTAAGGTTGAGCTTATCAAGGGTGCTGTTGCTAACATTTCTAAGAAGGACAACACCAAGAAGGAAGAGGAGCACAAGGAACATCTTGAGGATTCAGCAGAAGCTGCACCTTCAAGAGATAAGAAGGTAACTCCTAAGAAGCTTACTAAGAAGGGTGAGTAATTCATTCGAATATATAGTATGAGTACCGAGGCACCGTAAATGCGGTGCCTTTTTTTATTGTAATCAAATATAGTTTTATGTATAATAAAATGTAATGTTGTTTGATGTATTATTATGCTCAAATTTCAAAATGTTATTTCTGAGAAAGGTGTTATTCAATGAAAAAGACAAAATTCAAAAGCGTTCTAGCGGTGTTTATCATCCTAGCACTCGTTGCTGGATGGTACATCTCAATCTTCGGAATCGGTAAGAAGGTTGACAAGATTTCAGATCAGCTTAAGTACGGTCTTGATATCAATGGTGGAGTATACGTACTTCTCGAGGCTGATACTGATAAGAAAGGCGCCGAAAGAACAAAGCTCATGGAGCAGACTAAGACTGTTCTAGAGAACAGAGTAAACGCTATGGGTATTTCTGAGGCTACTGTAACTCTTGAGGGAGACAACAGACTCAGAGTAGAGATGCCTGGTGTAGAGGATGCCGAGGAAGCAATTCAGCAGATTGGTAAGACTGCACAGCTTAAGTTCCTCCTTGCTGACGGTACTGAGGTAATGGATGGTAATGCCATCAAGAATGCAGGTATCGCACAGGACAGTGATCACGGTGGTTACAAGATTACTATCGACTTCACATCAGAGGGACAGGATCTCTTCGCAGCTGCAACTGAGAAGGCTGCTTCAGGACAGGTTAAGTCAGCAAATAAAGGCTACATTGCCGACAATGCAATCATTATTATGCTTGACGATGAGATTATTTCAGCTCCAACAGTAGAGGAGAAGATTGCAAGCAGAAGCTGTGAGATTACATCTCCTAAGGGATTCTCTGAGTCAGAGGCAACTTCAACTTCAGCTCTTATCAGAGGAGGAGCTCTTCCAGCATCACTTACTGAGATTAACTCTTCAGTACAGACAGCAACAATCGGAGCAGACGCTCTTACTAAGAGTGTGAAGGCTGGTATCATCGGACTTGCTATTGTAATGATCATTATGATTGCTGCTTATGGAGCTCTCGGTGTTGTAGCAGACGTTGCTCTACTTATTTATATCCAGCTTATTCTGTGGGGAATGGCAGGAATGGGAACTGTACTTACACTTCCTGGAATTGCCGGTATTATCCTATCAATAGGTATGGCAGTAGACTCTAACGTAATCATCTTCACAAGAATCAGAGAAGAGCTTGCTAAGGGTAAGTCAATCAAGGTTGCTGTTGATACAGGTTTCGATTCAGCATTTGCTACTGTAATCGATGCTCAGACAACAACTCTTATCGCTTCAATCGTACTTTATCTGATTGGTACTACATCAGTTAAGGGCTTCGCTCTTACACTTATGATCGGTACTATCTGCAGTATCATTACAGCGGTATTTATTACTCAGCTCTTTATCCAGCTTCTCGCTAACAGAAAGAATGCTAAGATGTCATTCTTCGGTATGCATGAGGATGGTACACCTAAGGTTCAGCTTAAGAAGAAGTTCAACTTCATCAAGAACAGAAAGAAGTTCTATGCAATCAGTGCATGCGTTCTTATCGTTGGTCTTGGATTTGGAGTATTCAAGGGCTTTAACTATGGTATCGACTTCACTGGCGGTACAATGATCCAGATGGAGATGGGTAAGAAGGTAGACATCGATGAAGTTAAGAATGTAATCAAGGATTATGATCTTGACCCAACTATCGTTTATGCAGGCGATGATAATAATCAGATTATTATCAGAACAATCAAGGCTCTCAAGACTACAGAGAGAGAGGAGATTGAGCACAAGATTATGCACAATTACAATCTTGACGAATCGAAGTCAGTTCTTGCTTCAGAGCAGTTCGGACCAACAGTAGGTAAGGACCTCAGAAGAAACGCATTTAAGTCAATCATCATTGCAGGTCTCTGTATGCTTATCTACATCAGATTCAGATTTAAGACTTGGAAGTATGGTGTAGCTGCAATTGCAGGTCTTGCTCACGACGTGCTAATTACACTTGCACTTTATGCGATCTTCGGATTCTCTATCAACAATCCGTTCATCGCAGGTATCCTCACAGTAGTAGGATATTCAATCAACGATACTATCGTAATATTTGACAGAATCAGAGAGAACGCAAGATTCTTCAAACGTAAGCAGAATGAGGATCTGATTGATTCATCAATCAATCAGACTCTTTCAAGATCAATCATGACATCAGTTACAACACTTATCGTTATGATTCCTCTGTTCATTCTTTCAAATCACGAGATCAGACAGTTCCTTATTCCTCTTATGATTGGTGTACTTGTAGGAACATACTCATCAATCTTCCTGTGCAGCCCTGTATTCTATGAGCTCACAAGAAAAGAGAGCCTTTCAAGATACGAGCTTGAAAGAGAGAAGGCGCTCAAGGCAAAGCGTAAGAATGACGGTATCGTAAAGTAATTTACAGAATTTATATTAGGTAGTTTTAAGAATTTTTGTTTTCAGGTAGTAGTTTATTATGTCAGGTAAAGTTTCAATTATTACAACAGAACAATATATGGCTGAGTTAACAGCTATCAATCCGAAGTATGATGACTCTCTTATAGTGAAGGCATTTGAAATCGCAAATAAGCTTCATGACGGACAGCTCCGTAAGAGCGGTGAGCCATATATCATCCACCCGATTGCTGTGTCCAAGATTCTTGCTAATTTTGGTCTAGATAATGAAACAATTATCGCAGGACTACTGCATGACGTAGTTGAAGATACTGAATATACAAGAGACCAGCTGGTGCAGGACTTCGATGAGAAGATTGCACTGCTGGTTGATGGAGTTACTAAACTTGGTAATATCAAGTATGACTCCAAGGAGAAGCAGCAGGCTGAGAATTTCAGAAAGATGTTTCTCGCAATGTCAAAGGATATCAGGGTTCTCATAATTAAGCTGGCCGACAGACTTCATAATATGAGAACCCTGGAGTACATGCCAACTCATAAGAGAGAAGAGAAGGCACTCGAGACTCTTGAGATTTATGCACCTCTGGCAGGAAGACTCGGTATATACAGTATCAAATTTGAACTTGAGAATCTTGCTCTCAAGTATCTGCATCCTATTGAGTATAAGAACCTCAAGGAGGCTGTAGATGAGAAGACTAAGAACTATGAGAAGAACGTAGATGATCTTATTTCGTCAATAGATGTTCTTCTTAATGAGTCTAATATTCCACATGATATCAAGGGCAGATCAAAGCATCTGTACAGCATCTATAAGAAGATGGTTGTTCAGCATAAGGCTCTTGATGAGATTTTCGACTTGCTGGCTGTAAGAGTTCTTGTTCCAAGCGTAAAGGACTGCTATGCAGTACTTGGACTTGTCCACTCTAAGTGGAAGCCTATTCCAGGCAGATTCAAGGATTATATAGCTATGCCTAAACCAAACATGTACCAGTCCCTGCATACTACAGTAATCAGGGAGAGCGGTGAGCCTTTCGAGATTCAGATCAGAACATACGAGATGCACCGCGTAGCAGAGTATGGTATCGCTGCACACTGGAAGTACAAGGAAGGAAAGAGTGCAGACGGAAGCGAGGATGAGCAGAAGCTTGCCTGGCTTAGACAGGCTCTGGAGTGGCAGAAGGAAGCTGAGGATTCGGTACAGTTCCTCGAAACAATGAAGATGGATCTCTTCGATAACCAGGTGTTTGTGTTTACACCTAAGGGAGATGTTGTAGAGCTTCCGGCCGGTTCTACTCCGCTTGATTTTGCGTTTAAGATTCACACTGATGTTGGAATCAAGTGTGTAGGCGCAAAGGTCAACGGTAAGATGCAATCTATTGACTATGAGCTTAATAATGGTGACATTATCGAGATTGTTACCTCAGCAAACTCATCCGGACCAAGTATGGACTGGGTAAACATTGCTAAGAGCTCCCAGGCTAAGCATAAGATTAAAGCCTGGCTAAGGAAAGCAAACAAGGATGATGATGTAGATAAGGGTAAGGACATCATCTATTCATATATAAAGCGCAAGGGTTATGAGCCACATCAGGTTGTTAAGAATGCATACATTCTTAAAGCCTCAAAGGAATTTAACTTTGCAAATGTTAACGAGCTATATCTTCAGATCAGCAGAGGAGGCAACATTGCTTCTAAGGTTGGGCAGAAGCTGATCGATTATTTTGAAGAAGATAATAAGCAGAAGGAGAATGCAGACGAGATTCTCGAGAACAAGATTCGAGAGAAGAAGGTTAATAAAGGTGTTGATGGATCAGATGTTGGTATCATCGTCCAGGGTGCCGATAATCTTCTTATCAAGAGAGCTCCTTGCTGCAGACCTATCCCTGGAGATCCTATTATCGGATACATTACCAAGGGTAAAGGAATCTCTGTTCATATAGTAGACTGTCCTAATATCAGAAATCTGAGCGACGCTGATAAGGGAAGACTTATCAAGGTTGAGTGGGATACTCCTAAGGAGAGCACAACTTACCTTGCTGATATTAAGATTGAGGGCTATGACAGAAAGGGACTTCTTTCTGAGATTTCTAAGACATGTGATGACTGCGATGTAAAGCTTGCTGGTATCAACATGGATCCTGCATCAGATACATTCAGCATGACAGTCACTGTATCACTTTCAACAATGCATCAGATGCAGCATCTTCTGATTTCCTTACGTCAGATTGAGAGTGTTGAGAAGGTATACAGAGTTAAGAGCTAATACATTATTTAAGCGTATTGGAGAGAAAATGAGTATTTCAGTAAATAGATTTCATTCACCTTTTATAGACGAGAATACATATATCATCATAGATGATAAGTCAGGTGATGCAGCTGTAATTGATCCTGGTATCTATAGTGATGAGACTGCAAGCATTCTTGAAGGTCATAATCTCAGATATATTCTTCTGACTCATTCACACGGCGATCATATCAAGGATACTCTTAAGTATAAGGAGCATTACCCTGAAGCACAGATTTGTGTTAACAAGGATGAGGCAGAATTTCTTATGAATGCTGAGCTTAATGGCACAGCGCATATGCCGATGGAGAATCTTAATATCAAGGCTGACGTTCTTACCGATTCGAATATGACGCTTAAGTTTGGTGATGAGGATATTGAATTCATCGACACACCGGGACACTCACCGGGAGGACAGTGCATTAAGATAGGAAATATTCTTTTCTCAGGCGATACACTTTTTTACATGAGTGTAGGTGCTACTCACTTCGTAGGAGGAGACTGGGATGCACTAAAGAAGTCAATTACGGATAAGCTGTTCACACTTTCTGATGATGTAAGAGTTTATCCAGGGCATGGACCTGAGACTTCAATAGGTTATGAAAAGAGGGCAAATCCTTTTGTATAGATTTTATGTAAACAGTAAAATTAATGATAAACATTATGGGGATATGCTGAGAGTATTCTTTGGTGAGGATGAGTTCGAGGTTATTACTTTGGATCTTCCTGCCGGAGCAGAGCTTCCGCTTCGCGAGAACAGATTCCTTGTTAACAAGGATAAGGCTGAAGGCAGGAATGTTATCAAGACTGAACTCTATAATCTTGGAAGAGAGCTTACAGGAATAACACCTGAATGGGGAATTCTTACTGGTGTAAGGCCACTGAAGCTTGCATATGATGTGCTTCAAAGAAGCAGTAGCAGGGAAGAGTTCGAAGCTGTTATGAGAGATGAGTATCTTGTTTCAGATAATAAGGTAAAGCTCCTTACAGAGATTATGGATTACCAGGACACGCATATTTCCAAGCCAGATGAAAGCGCGGCACTTTATGTGCATATTCCATTCTGTCCTACTAAGTGTTCATACTGTTCATTTGCATCTGTTGAATGTGAGGGCACAAAGCAGACAGATGAATACCTTGATGCACTTGATAGAGAAATTAAGTATGCATCCGAGCTTGCAGCTAAGAATGGCATGCGGTTCGAAAGCGTCTATATCGGCGGAGGAACACCGACCGTGCTTACAGACTCGCAGCTTAAGAGGCTCCTTGGGAACCTTAATAAGGCTTTTGGCATTAACCCAAGAGAGACCGAATTTACGCTGGAGGCTGGAAGGCCAGATACTATCGATGAGGCTAAGCTTCAGACTATAAGCGAGACCGGAATTTCCAGAATCAGCATCAATCCGCAGTCGATGCACGATAGAACGCTTGCTGAGATTGGAAGAAATCACAGTGCTAAAGCAATCTGTGAGACTTTTAGACTTGCCGATGAGTATAGTTTTGACTGTGTGAATGCGGATCTGATTGCGGGACTAAGTGATAAGACACCGGAGGATTTTCACTATTCTCTTGAGAAACTGGTTGATCTCGGTGCTGAGAATATCACGGTTCACACGCTCTCTGTCAAAAGAGGCTCAAGACTTCGAGAGAACGACCCGGATTTCTACAGGAAGGACACAGAGAGAGTCGATGCTATGCTTAAGGATGCTCATGATTATCTTCTATCTCATGGATATCATCCGTACTATATTTACAGACAGAAGCATCAGATGGGTGCACTTGAGAACGTGGGATACTGTCTTGAGAATAAGCATTCTCTCTATAATATAAGAATTATGGAGGAGAAGCAGACGATTCTCGCTCTCGGTGCAGGTGGCATCGGTAAGGTGTATGACCCTGTAAGGAACTGTCTTACAAGAATACCTAACGTTGGAAATTACAGAGTTTATATCGACAGAATTGACGATATGCTCAAGCGAAAAGATAAATATTTTATTTAGCTATGGAGGCACATTATGGCAATGAAGGCGCCTAAGGGCACTAAGGATGTACTGCCGAAGGATTCGTACAAGTGGCAGTATATTGAGAAGAAGTGGGATCAGATTTGCAGCGAATACGGATTCAAGGAAATGAGAACTCCGACATTCGAGTCAACTGAGCTTTTTAACAGAGGAGTTGGTGATACAACTGATATCGTTCAGAAGGAAATGTACACTTTTGAAGATATGGGTCACAGAAGCATCACTCTGAAGCCGGAGGGAACATCTCCTGCAGTAAGAGCTTTTATCGAGAGCAATCAGTATGCTGAGACTCAGCCTACTAAGTATTACTACGATACTTCATGCTTCAGATATGAGAAGCCACAGGCTGGAAGACTAAGAGAGTTCCACCAGTTCGGAATCGAGAATTTCGGAACTTCAAGCATGCTCGCTGATGCTGAGGTTATCGCACTTGCAAGTGAGTTCCTTAAGAGAATGAATGTTCCTGATGTTGAGCTTCACATCAGTTCAGTAGGATGCAGACACTGCAGACCTGTTTACAGAGAGAAGCTTCAGGAGTATCTGAGACCTAGATATGATGAGCTTTGTGACACATGCAAGACAAGATTTGATAAGAATCCTATGAGAATTCTTGACTGTAAGTCAGAGGTTTGCTGGGATATCGCAAAGGGAGCTCCTATGATGCTCGATTACCTCTGTGATGACTGCAAGGCCGCACTTGAAGAGTTTATGAAGTACCTCGATGCTATGGGAATTGAGTATAAGATTGATCCAACTATCGTAAGAGGACTTGATTACTATACTAAGACTGCTTTCGAGTTTATTACAAACAAGATTGGAGCACAGGGAACAGTATGTGGTGGCGGAAGATATGACCACCTCATCGAAGAGGTCGGAGGACCTGATATGCCGGGAGTTGGTTTTGGCCTCGGTAAGGAGAGACTTCTTATGCTGATGGAGTCATGCGACAATGATTTTGGCGGCGAGCAGGCACCTGAAATCTTCGTAGCATGGATTGGCGATGAGAATCTTCCATATTCACTTGCTCTTCTGAATGAGCTTAGACAGAAGGGTGTAAGAGCAGTTCTTGATACAAAGGCTAGAAACCTTAAGGGACAGCTTAAATATGCTAACAAGCTTGGTGCACTTTATTCAGTAGTTATCGGTGAGGACGAGGTTAAGACTGGCGAGCTCACTTTAAAGGACATGAAGGAAGGCAATCAGGTTAAGGTTCACAGAGATGAACTCATAACAGAAATCCGTAAGTAAGGAGAGGTAAAATGGCGGTATTAAAGAGAACACATATGTGTGGCGAGCTCAGACTTGCTGACGAAGGTAAAGAAGTAGTTCTTAACGGATGGGTAGCTAAGGCTAGAAGTCTTGGAAGCCTCGTTTTCGTAGATATCAGAGATAAGTCAGGTATCACTCAGGTTACTTTCAATGATGACCTAGGTGAGGAGATTCTTGAGAAGGCTAAGTCACTCAGAAGTGAGTATGTAATCGGAGTTAAGGGAACTGTTTCAGAGAGATCATCAAAGAATGACAAGCTCGAGACAGGTGAGATCGAGGTATTTGCAAATGACCTCGTAATCTATTCAGAGGCTATGACTCCACCTATCTACGTTAAAGATGACGATAATGTAGATGACAAGCTGAGACTCAAGTACAGATACCTTGATCTTAGAAAGAACAAGATGCAGAGAAATCTTACAATCAGACATAAGATTGCTAAGATTGCCAGAGATTATTTTGATGAGAACGGTTTCACTGAGATTGAGACTCCAATTCTTATCAAGTCAACTCCTGAGGGAGCAAGAGACTATATCGTGCCAAGCCGTGTAAAGAACGGAGCTTTCTATGCACTTCCACAGTCACCACAGCTCTTCAAGCAGCTTCTGATGGTATCTGGATGTGACAGATACTTCCAGATTGCAAAGTGCTTCAGAGACGAGGACCTTCGTGCTGACAGACAGCCTGAGTTCACTCAGATCGACCTTGAGATGTCTTTTGCTGATGAGGATACTGTAATCGAGATTCAGGAAGGCTTCCTCAAGAGAATAATGAAAGAAATTAAGGGCATCGATATCGAGACTCCATTCCCAAGACTCACTTATGCTGAGGCAATGGAGAGATTTGGATCAGATAAGCCTGATACAAGATTCGGAATCGAGCTTGTTAAGCTTAACGACCTTTTTGAGAACTGCAGCTTCGAGGTATTCACCAAGAATCTTGCTGAGGGTGGAGATATCAGAGGTATCTGCGTACCTGGCGGTGCTTCACAGTTCGCTAGAAAGAAGATTGATAAGCTTGTTGATGAGTGCAAGCACTATGGTGCTAAGGGTCTTGTCTGGATCAAATATGAAGAAGATGAGATTAAGTCTTCGGTATCAAAGTTCTTCGGACAGGATGAGCTCAAGACAGTTCTTGACAGATTTGAGGCTAACGTAGGCGATATCGTATTTATCTGTAGCGACAAGGCAAAGGTTACTTACGATACCCTTGGATTCCTCAGAAGAAGAATTGCCGGTGAGCTCGGAATGCTAGATGATGAGCAGTTCAACTTCCTCTGGGTTGTTGACTTCCCAATGTTTGAGGCTGACGATGAGGGCAACATCAAGGCTATGCACCACCCATTCACACAGCCTAAGCTAGATGAGCTTTATAAGCTGGATGAGGGTAATATCCTTGGTCTTAATGCTAATGCTTACGACATCGTTCTTAACGGAGTTGAGCTCGGTGGTGGTTCTGTAAGAATTCATGACAGAGAGCTTCAGGCAAGAATGTTCGAGGTACTTGGACTTAGTGACGAAGAGTGTCAGGAGAAGTTCGGATTCCTGATTGAAGCATTCAAGTATGGTGCACCACCACATGCAGGTCTTGCTTACGGTCTTGACAGACTCGTAATGCTTCTACTCGGTGAGAAGAGCATCAGAGAGGTAATTGCATTCCCTAAGAACCAGAATGCAGAGTGCCCAGTATGTGAAGCTCCAGCTCCAGTTGAGGCAGATCAGCTTGAGGAGCTCGGTATTTCAATTGTTGCTGCTCCAGCTGAAGAGTAATTTATAGATAATAGTGTAATGAATTACGCGATTTTTGGAGGATCATTTGATCCTATTCATAGGGGACATGTCCGAATGGCAGATGCCGCGGTAAAGGAATTGTCACTGAATAAGCTGTATTTTATGCCTAATTATGTTTCACCATTTAAGCTCGATCAGAAGGTTACCCCTCCTGATGACAGGGTCGAGATGATTAAGAGAGTTCTTGATTATAACGTTGCCTTTGAGCTTTCTGAATATGAGATTAGAAGAGAAGAGCCTTCATATACAATTGATACTCTCGAGTATTTCACCGAAGCTTATGGTGAAGGCCTTCACTTCGTATTAGGATATGATTCAGTTATGACAATAGATAAATGGTACAGAGGTAAGGAAATTCTTTCCCGTTATCCTCTGATTACCGCGAGAAGACCAGGCACAAGCGATGATGAGTGTTCTGCAAAGATTGAAGAGTACAGAAATCTTTACAACACAGATATTACAATCCTTGAACTTGAACCATTAGAAGCAGCATCTTCAGATATAAGAAGGATGGCTGCAAACGGTGAACCAATTGATCGTTACGTGCTTCCCGGTGTGGAGGAATATATAAAACTTCATGAAATATACAGATAAAACTGATAAGCTTGAAGAATACATAAGAAATAATCTCAAGGAGTCACGTTATCTTCACAGCCTCGGCGTGGAGAAGATGGCAAGACATCTTGCCGGAATACATGGAGCTGATGAAGAGAAGGCTGCTTTTGCCGGAAGATATCACGACATAGCGAAATGTAAGACTGCCTACGAGATGAATAATCTTGTCAGGAAGTATCAGCTTTCCGAGGAATATTTAGACAACCCCGCACTTGCACATTCCAAGGTAGGAGCTGCACTTCTTAAATATGAGTTCGGTGTAAATGATGAAGATATTATCAATGCCGTTTCATCCCATACAACGGGCAGGGCAGGAATGTCACTTCTTGAAGAGATAGTTTATGTTTCTGATGCCATTGATGAAACGAGATCTTACGGAGGAATTGAAGAACTTCGTAAGCAGGCTGAAACTGACCTTGATGGTGCATGTCTTTTCATCATGGACTTCACTATTGACAAGCTTAAGAATGAAGGAAGAACTCTGGATAAGATTACACTCGATGCCAGAGACTTTATCTACAACAGAATAATTCACAAATAGATAAGGAGAAGTGAATGGATATTAGAGAAATCGGAATGGCTGTCGCTAACACTTTATGCGAGAAGAAGGCCAGAGATATCAAGATGATTGACATCGGTGAGAAGTCATCTTTTGCCGACTATTTCATCAATGTTACAGCATCATCATCAAGACAGGTTGGCGCACTTGCTAACATTGCGGAGGATAAGCTCGCTGAACTCGGTATTTTTGTAAAGAATACTGATGGAAGACCTGAGTCTGGATGGATTCTTATCGATGCAGGTGACATTGTAATCAATGTATTTTCAATCGAGGCTAGAGAGCATTATGCACTTGATAAGCTCTGGAGCGATTGTGAAACTGTAACAATAGAAGATTAATTTAAGCTAAGGGGAATAAACATGCAGGAGAGATACGAATTTAAAGACATTGAGCAGAAATGGCAGAAAATCTGGGAAGAGGAGAGCGCATTTAAGTCTGTAGAGGACTATGACAAGGAGAAGTACTACGTTCTCGAGATGTTCCCATACCCATCAGGAAAGCTCCACATGGGTCATGTAAGAAACTACTCAATAGGTGACGTAATTGCTAGATATAAGAAGATGGAAGGCTTCAATGTCCTTCACCCAATGGGATGGGACTCATTCGGACTACCGGCTGAGAACGCTGCTATCAAGCATGGTATTCATCCTGCTATCTGGACTGACAGCAACATCGCAGAGATGCATAAGCAGCTTAATTCACTTGGTCTAAGCTATGACTGGGACAGAGAGGTTGCAACTTGTAAGCCTGAGACTTACAAGTGGATGCAGAAGATTTTTATCGAATTCTACAAGAGGGGACTTGCTTACAAGAAAGAGAATCCTGTTAACTGGTGTCCTGACTGTCAGACAGTACTTGCTAACGAGCAGGTAGTTGACGGAGTATGCGAGAGATGTAAGACTCCTGTTACTAAGAAGAGCCTTTCACAGTGGTACTTCAAAATTACTGATTATGCTGACAGACTTCTTGCTGGTCTCGATAACCTTCCAGGATGGCCTGATAAGGTTAAGACTATGCAGAAGAACTGGATCGGAAGATCAGAGGGTGCAGAGGTTAAGTTTGCAATTGATGGTTCCGATAAGGAGCTTATCGTTTATACAACTCGTCCTGACACGCTCTTCGGTGTAACATATATGGTTATGGCTCCTGAGCATCCGTTTGTTAAGGAGTTTACTGATGGCACTGAGTATGAGGCAGCTGTTACTGAGTACCTTGCTGAGTGCGCAACTAAGTCTGAGATTGAAAGAACTTCTCTTACTAAGGAGAAGACTGGTGTATTCATCGGAAAGTATGGTGTTAACCCTGTTAATGGCAAGAAGATTCCAATCTACATTTCAGACTACGTAATGATGGATTACGGAACAGGTGCTATCATGGCGGTACCTGCTCACGACCAGAGAGACTTTGATTTTGCCAAGAAGTTCGGCCTCGATATCATCCCTGTAGTAGACGTAGAGGGTGTTGATCTTGAGAACCTTACTGAGGCAGCTGAGGCTACAGGTAAAATGATCAATTCCGGAAAGTATGACGGAATGGTTAATACTGATGCAATTAAGCAGATTATTTCTGACCTTGAGGAAAAGGGCCTTGGCAAGAAGACTGTAAACTATAAGCTCAGAGACTGGCTCATCAGCAGACAGAGATACTGGGGAACTCCAATTCCAATGGTATACTGTGAGAAGTGCGGATGGGTACCTGAGAAGGATGAGAACCTTCCTGTACTTCTTCCTACAGACGTTGAGTTCACAGGAAAGGGAGATTCTCCACTGACTACTTCAAAGACATTCAGACATACTACATGTCCTTGCTGTGGTGGCCCAGCTGAGCGTGAAATCGATACAATGGATACTTTCCTTGACTCATCATGGTACTTCCTAAGATACTGTGATGCCAAGAATGCTGATATGGCATTTGATAAGAAGAAGGCTGATTACTGGATGGATGTTGACCAGTACATCGGAGGAGTAGAGCATGCTATTCTTCACCTTCTTTATGCAAGATTCTTCCAGATGGTTCTTCATGATCTTGGCTGGACTGATAAGGAAGAGCCATTCAAGAACCTTCTAACACAGGGAATGGTAATTAAGGATGGAGCTAAGATGAGTAAGTCTCTTGGAAACGTTGTTTCTCCTCTTGAGATTCAGGAGAAGTACGGTTCTGACACTGCAAGACTCTTCATTCTATTCGCAGCACCACCTGAGAAGGAGCTTGACTGGTCAGATGCAGGAGTAGAGGGAAGCTTCAGATTCCTCTGCAGAGTATACAGACTTGTATATGAGTATGTAACTTCAATCAGAGGTGATAAGACTGTAGGAGATAAGATTGAAATCAGAAATTCTGATGACAAGAAGCTTAACTACGCAATTAATGCAACAATCAAGAAGGTTTCAGAGGATGCAGGTGGCAGATTCAACTTTAATACTGCTATCAGCTCAATCATGGAGCTAGTTAACGAGATGTACAAGTACAAGACTGGCGATGTAAACCTCGAGCTCTTCGATGATGCGGTAAATAAGCTTGTGCTCGTACTCAATCCTTTTGTACCTCACATCACAGAGGAGATGTGGGAGCAGCTTGGTCACACAGACAGACTCTATAACGCTGTATGGCCTGCATATGATGAGAAGGCACTTGTACAGGATGAGGTAACTGTAGTAGTACAGGTTAACGGAAAACTTAAGGATAAGCTTATCCTTTCAAATAATACAAGTAAGGAGGAGATGGAAAAGGCTGCTCTAGAATCCGACAAAGTTAAGGAAGCACTAGAAGGTATGACAGTTGTTAAGACAATTGTAATTCCGAACAAAATTGTTAACTTTGTTGTCAAATAGTGGCAGTGAAGTTTATGAGTAAAGAGAATAATAAGAGTACTAACAGACGCCCGGCCGGAGCGCATAAATCCGGCCTTCAGTCTAAACTGAAATTAAAGACTTCTTCTAAGGAAAGCAGAAATACAGACAGAAACAGCAAGAAGGATCCAGATGGAAAGGTGCGTAACAATAAGGCGACGTCTAATACAGAGGCAAAGCCTAAGAAGGACGCACCTAAGAAACAGGCTTCTAAGAAGACTACTTCAAAGGCTCCATCTAAGAAGGCTGCTGGGCAGAAGAATATCACACCTAGAAAGAATTCTGGAAGACAGCATGCTAAGAGAAAGCCTTCTCAACCTAAGCCTCCATTTAGAATTATTCCACTTGGAGGTCTTAAGGAGATCGGTAAGAACTGCACTCTGATTGAGTGTAATAATGAGATTCTTATCATTGACTGCGGATTCGCATTCCCTGATAATGAGATGTTCGGAATTGATGTCGTAATTCCTGATTTCCACTATCTTAAGGAGAACAGAAACAAGATAAAAGGTCTTGTTGTAACTCACGGTCACGAAGACCATATCGGAGGAATCCCATTCCTTCTCAAGGAATTCAAAGTTCCTGTATACACTTCACCGCTTGCCTGCGGTCTTATAAACAACAAGCTTGAGGAGCATAATCTTCACGCTGAGCTTCATACAATCAAGGCAGGTGAGGTGTTCAAGGTTGGAAGCTTTAATATTGAAGCTATCAGAACCAACCACAGTATTGCCGATTCATTCGCATTTTCAATCAAATTTCCTGGAGGACACGTTCTTCACACAGGAGACTTCAAGATTGACTATATGCCACTTGATGGAAAGCCAATCAATCTGAGAAGATTTGCAGAGCTTGGTACAGAGGGCATAGACGTGCTTCTCTGCGACAGTACCAATGTTCTAAGAAAGGGATATACTCCATCTGAAACAATAGTTGCAGATTCAATCGACGAGATATTTGATAAGACTAACAATAGAATAATCATTGCTACATTCTCATCGAATATTTACAGAATCAAGCTGTTTATGGAAGCATCCATAAAGCACGGAAGACGAATTGCAGTATCCGGAAGATCAATGGAGAACATGATGTCTCTTGCAAGAGAGCTCGGATATCTCAATAACATTCCAGAATCGGTCTTCGTTGATATTAAGAAGATATCAAATATTCCAGACAGCATGCTTACAATCATTACTACAGGAAGTCAGGGCGAGTCAATGTCAGCTCTGACAAGAATGGCTAATGATATGCATAAGGCTGTCAAGCTCAAAAGAAACGACGTTGTCGTATTCTCTTCATCCCCAATCCCGGGTAATGAGAAGACTGTTACAAGCGTCGTAAACAAGCTGTATGAGAAGAGAGTAGACGTTTACCTGTCAGATTCGGTTGATCTTCACGTTTCAGGTCACGCCTGCCAAGAAGAGCTTAAGCTTATTCATACGCTCGTACGGCCAAAATATTTCATGCCGGCTCACGGAGAGTACCGTCATCTCATAGAACATGCGAGACTCGCTAGCGGACTCGGAATGCCTAAGAACAATATTTTTGTCATGAGTAACGGTGATGCTCTGAACATTGAAGAAAGAAATGCATTCGTAACAGAGAAGTTTACTGAATGTGACGATGTAATGGTAGACGGTTATGGAATAGGAGATATCGGAAATGCCGTCCTAAAGGACAGAAAGCAGCTTTCTGATTCAGGTATTATTACAATTGCGATTGCAATTGATCAGGCTAATGGTGCACTCCTTGCTCCACCTGAAATTGCAACAAGAGGCTTCATTTATGTAAAGGATAATCAAGAACTTATAGATGAAGCAACGACTGTCGTATATAATACTATAGAGGGATGTATCAATAAGGATGCTCTCGATGTCAATTCGCTTAAAAATTCTATCCGAAATGACATGAAGGCCTTCATATACAAGAAGACCAAGAGAACACCGATGATACTGCCTGTAATTTTGTACGCATAGGAGAAATATTTTATGAACGTTTATGATGAGGCTCACAATCTCGCTAAAGCGATTAAGGAGAGCAATGAGTATCTCGAGTATGCCGAAATCAGTAAAGAGGCAGAGAAGGATGAGCAGCTTAGCCAGATGATTAAAGAAATCAGAGAGATTTCACTCAGAATGCAGGCTGCACAGATCAGCGGAGAGCAGCCTGATGCAGAGCTTACAGGAAGAATGCAGAGCGTTTACGCAATGCTTGCTGCAAAGCCGCTGGCAATGAAGTACCTTGAGGCTGAGACAAGAATGCAGCTTATGATGAAGGATGTATTCGAGATTCTTGGCGATGCAATGGGCGGAGCTTTTAATTTATAAGTTAATTAATAAAGATAATTTTTAAAGAGAGGTAAAGTAAAATGATTTATGCAAGTGATTTCAGAAAGGGTGTAACTTTTGAAATGAATGGCGAGCCACATGTTGTAATTGATTTCCAGCATGTAAAGCCAGGTAAGGGAGCTGCTTTCGTAAGAACAAAGTACAGAAACATTCTTACAGGAGCTACTAGAGAAGAGGCATTCAACCCTAACGACAAGTTCCCTAAGGCTCACATCGAGACTAAGCAGATGCAGTATCTCTACAACGATGGTGACCTTTACTACTTCATGGATCCTGAGACATTCGATCAGATTCCACTTACACCAGACCTTGTTGAGGAAGCTATGAAGTACATCAGAGAGAACGACATGGCTACAATCAAGTTCTACAAGGAGGGTGCTTTCGACGTTGAGGCTCCTAACTTCGTTGACCTTGAGGTAACTGAGACTGAGCCAGGCGTTAAGGGTGATACAGCTACTAACGTAACTAAGGCTGCTACAGTAGAGACTGGTGCTGTTATCCAGGTTCCTATCTTCATCAATGAGGGTGAGAGAATCCAGATTGACACTAGAACAGGCGAGTACCTCGGAAGATCAAAGTAGTCCGGAGTACGCTATTAATGAATATTACTAATGACAAGGTAACTGAATATATTAACAGTTACTATAAACCATTAGATGAGACTATCGGTCGCTTCAGGGAAAAGAGTGAGGAGATGTTTATTCCGATCATTCTGAAGGAAACAGAGTCTTTTCTCGGGGTCGTTCTTAAGATGGAACGCCCCGAAAGGATTCTGGAGATAGGTACAGCCGTAGGTTATTCGGCTATCTATTTCGCAAGACTTCTACCTGAAGCTACTGTTCTTACAATGGACAGACACCCTAAGCTCATCCCGCATGCTACAGAGAACTTCGCAACATGGGAGGAAGGCAAGAGAATTGATTTTCGTATAGGTGAGGCTACAGATACCCTCGATGCACTTATTGCAGAGAAAGAAGCTGACCCGGAGAATTTCAAGCCTTTTGACTTTATTTTTATAGATGCAGGAAAGAGCCATTACAGAGAATTCTTTGACAAGGCCGAGCAGCTTGCATCAGACGATGCTCTGTTTATCTGTGATAATGTCTTCATGAAGGCTTATCTTGTAGATTATAAGAGCTCTGCTGCTGCATACAGACATAGAACCAATGTCAAGAGAATGAGAGAATTCATAGACTATATTTACGGAAGGGATGACCTCGATGCCACTTTAATGAGTGACGGAGACGGTCTGCTGATGATTAGGAAGAGAAATGCATAAGATAGAATTACTTGCTCCTGCGGGAGATCTTGAGAAACTTAAAACTGCAATACTATACGGTGCTGATGCTGTATATTTCGGAGGAGAAATGTTCAGCTTAAGAGCCGGTGCAGGCAATCTTTCAATAGATGAAATCAGAGAGGCAATGGATTTTATTCATGAGCATGATGCAAAGGGCTACATGACTATGAATATATACCCTCATAACGAGGATATTGAGCCTCTGAAGGCATATATCGAGAAGATTAAGGATATTCCTATTGACGCATTCATCGTTTCTGATCCGGGAATTATCTGTCTCCTTAAGGAGATGATTCCTGGTGTAGAGATTCACCTGAGCACTCAGGCTAACACTACAAGCTACCTGTCCGCAAATTACTGGGCATCACAGGGAATCAGCCGTATCGTAACAGCAAGAGAGATGAACATTAAGGACATTTCTGTTCTTAGGGAGAAGCTTCCTGCTGATGTTGAGATTGAATCTTTCGTTCATGGTGCAATGTGCATTTCATATTCTGGAAGATGTCTGCTAAGTAACTTTATGTCTGGTAGAGATTCAAACCAGGGTGCATGCACACATCCATGCAGATGGAAATACGCTCTTGTTGAGCAGAGAAGACCTAATGAGTACTATCCGATTGAAGAGGATAATAGAGGAAGCTACATTCTCAATTCAAGAGACCTGTGTATGCTTGACCGCATTCCTGATCTGGTTGAGGCAGGAGTGACCTCCTTCAAGATTGAGGGAAGAATGAAGAGCATGTACTATGTAGCAACAGTTGTTTCTGCTTATAGATCAGCAATTGATGCATATCTTGCAGATCCTGAGAACTATGAATACAAGGATGAATATTTCCACGAGCTCTGCAAGGCTAGCCATAGAGAGTTCACTCACGGATTCTACTTTAACAAGCCTACAGACGAGGATCAGGACTATCTAACAAGCTCATATATAAGAGAGTATTCTTTTGTCGGACTTGTTAAGGAAGAAGCTGACGAGAATGGTTACACAACTGTTGAACAGAGAAACAAGTTCAGTGTTGGTGATACTGTCGAGATTTTCGGACCTAGAACTCCATTCTATGAAGAAGAGATTACTGAGATTCTTACAGAAGAGGGCGAGTCCGTTGAATCTGCACCACATCCACAGCAGATTCTTAAGATTAAATTTAAAAGAAATCCAGGCAAGGATTTCATTCTAAGGAAGAAGGTTTAATTCGCCTTCGAACAGAAAGGAAGTTGGTATAAATGTCATCTGACAGTATTAGTTGGCAATATTATCTAGGAGTGATTGTCTTTATCGTAATTATTAATGCGCTGGTTTGTGCATCGAAGAGGGCACTTGATTATCTTGACAGAAACGAGATTAAGGATATGCTCGAAGACAATCCTGATGACCGTAGGCTGATTAATATAATTGAATTTATCAAGAAACCGTCCAAGTACCACTATGCCGATCATATTATGAGCTATGCTCTGCTGATTCCGGCATTTATATGCTTTAATAAAATAGTTAAAGCATACATGAGTGGTGCGTATCTGGTTATATCAAACATACTGTTTTTTATCGTTTTTACAGCTTTTTCTGATGTGCTTCCTAAGAAGCTTGCAGCTCAGAAGAGTGAAGCAACTGGAATTAAACTTATTGGCTTTCAGAAGCTTGTTTATGTAATCACATTTCCGTTTCAGCTTCTCTGCATCGGACTTGCAAACATTCTTCTTGTAGCAATGAGGAAGGAGACAGATGTCGACGATTCATATTTCTCCGAGGATAAGGTCATGTCTATGCTTGACAAGGGGCAGGAGTCTGGTGAGATCAAGGAAGAGGGTCGTAAGATGATTGACAGTATCTTCGAGTTTGATGACCTTCTCGCATATGAGATTATGACACCTCGTACAGATGTTTTCATGATAGATATCAATGATGACAGGGAAGACTATTTTGAGGAGCTTATGGAGCTTACTCATTCAAGAATTCCTGTATATGAAGACGATGCCGATAACATAATCGGAATGCTTCATATTAAAGACTATCTTCTTAAGGCCAGTCACGATGGATTTGACAATGTAAATATCAGAGAGATTCTGAGACCTGTTTATATGGTGCCTGAAACAAAGAATATCGATTCACTGTTTAAGGAGCTTCAGAAAGAGAAGCACCATATCGCTATTCTTATTGATGAGTATGGCGGCTTCAGTGGAATCGTGTCTGTAGAGGACATTATTGAGCAGATTGTTGGAGATATCGATGACGAGTATGATGAAGAGGACAGAGTAATCGAGAAGATTGATGATACTACATTTATCGTTGACGGTAATGTTTATCTTGATGATCTTGACGATGAGACTCCAGTTTCTCTTGAGTCAGACAACAGCGAAACAGTTGGAGGCTTCCTGATTGATCTTATGGGAGAGATTCCTAAGGAAGATATCAACTATAAGCCTATCTGTTTCGAGAATTATGATTTTACAATTCTCGAGGTTAAGGATCGCAGAATTGAGAGAATCAAGATAGAGATTAAAGACAGGGACAACGATGAGTAATGATAATAAAGAACATATTCAGCTTGAGGACAGAATAATCATCAAGAGAGTTCTCGAAGTCCTTGATTCTATCGAGAGTGTGAGCAGATTATCTGGTAATCTGTTCGATGCTTTTGCACGTAACATTCTCGGAAGCGATGTCACACAGGGAATAGATATTGACCGCGACAAGAAGGGGATAACTGTTAATATCCATCTGATTGTCGTATATGGTGTCAATATTCCCCAGCTTTCCTATGATATCCAGATGAAGATTATGAATATTCTGGAGAAGAAGGAAGGCATAAATATAGAAGCGATTAACATTATTGTAGAAGGAATTGACCGAAAGTAGGTTGAATAATGATTAGGCAGAATATTAGAGAGCATACAATGCAGATTGTTTTCCAGATGGAGACTGCTGGAACTTTTGATTACGAGCAGATGACTATTCTGGAGGAGAACAAGGAAGTTCTTTCTGAAAATCAGGCTATCAAGACACTCTCTGCAATCAGAGATCATATTGAGCAGATTGACGAGACAATTGCAAGAAATACAGATAACTGGAAGCCAAACAGAATTGCTAAGACTGATCTTGCAATCTTAAGACTTGCTGTATGTGAGATGCTTTTTGAGGATAACATTCCGGTTGGAGTTTCCATCAATGAGGCTGTAAATCTTGCCAAGAAGTATGGAGATGACAGATCATATGCATTTATCAATTCTGTTCTCAGCAGAGTAGGTAAAGAAATCGAGGCATAAGGCTATGAAGAATCTTTCTCTTGGTATTGATACGTCTAATTACAAGACATCAGTAGCTGTAACAAATGATGAAGGAAGGATTCTGTTTCAGAAATCTGAATATCTGGATGTTGAGAAGGGCGAAAGAGGGCTTCGCCAGTCGGTTGCTTTTTTTAAGCAGTCGAATGCGCTTCCAGCGATGCTGACGGAGGCTTTTGAAGCTGTTGATTCAAGAGATATCAGGGTTATTGCTGTTTCAGACAGACCGAGAAGAGTAGAGGGCTCATACATGCCTGTTTTCCTTGCGGGAATCAACGCAGCTGAAACTCTTGCCGGAGCACTTGATGTACCGGTATACAGATTCTCTCATCAGGAGGGGCACATTGAAGCGGTACTCTCAACATCTAATATATCCGAGCCATCTAAGTGGATTATGTATCATCTTAGTGGCGGTACAACTGAGATTCTTCTCTGCGAGAGAAGAATGCTCGGTTTTCAGGTTCAGAAGATTGGTGGAACTTATGACATAAGCTTTGGACAGCTTCTCGATAGAGTTGGTGTCAAGATGGGATATAAGTTCCCGTCAGGCGGATTTCTTGACGAGCTGGCATATGACAGCGAGCTTCCTGTAATTCCGTCGAGAATAAAGAATGTTGACGGAGGATTTAATCTGTCAGGTCTTGAGACAGAGATACTGAGACAAGTTGGACCAGGTAAGGAAGGAAGCGACATCATACCGGGACTTTTCTACAGAATTTCACAGCTTTTGTTCGAGACTGCAATCGATCTAAGCAGAATGTATTGTGTGAGAAACATCTATATGGCTGGAGGAGTTGCATCAAGCAAGACAGTAAGATGGAACATCTCTAAGATGTATGATGCATACATGGATAAATGCGGTAAGGATGACTATAAAAATTTTGAGATAATCTGGGGCGATAGAAGGCTCTCAGGTGACAATGCTGTCGGTATTTCGCTGCTTGGCGGAAAGACAGATCACGCATGGAGTAATTACAGATAATGAGAACCGTCACTGTATCACAGGTAAATGAATATATTGCAAGAAAGCTTAGGGATGACATAAATCTTAGAGGGCTAAGCGTTGTTGGTGAGATTTCAGGTCTGTCGAAATCAGGTGCACACTATTATCTCACTCTTAAGGATGAAACCAGCCTTATAAGATGTGCCATCTGGGGTTCTAATGCAAGAAACATAGACATGTCTCTGCTTTCTGATGGCAATAAGATCATTGCGACAGGAGATATCAGCCCATATTCTAAAGGTGGTAATTACAGCTTAAGTATAAGACATATTGAAGCCCTTGGAATGGGAGATCTCGCGAAGGAATTTGAAAGAGTTAAGAGATTGCTCCTTGAAGAGGGTCTTTTTGATGCAAAATACAAGAAGCCGGTTCCGGAGTTTCCGAGAAGAATCGGTATTGTAACCTCCGATACAGGCGCAGCAATTGAGGATATAAAGAAGATTATAACCTCAAAGAATAACTACACAGATATTCTAATTTTTCCGACTCTCGTGCAGGGAATCGGAGCTCCTGATAGTATAATCAGAAGCATAGAGAATGCCAACAGAATAAACAGAAACGGTGTGCCTATTGACACGCTGATAGTAGGACGAGGCGGAGGATCTAAGGAGGATCTGATGGCCTTTAATGATGAGGGAGTGGCACGAGCGATTTTTGCCTCAGAGATTCCTGTTATTTCAGCAGTAGGACACGAATCAGATGTATCAATTTCGGATTTTGTTGCCGATATGAGGGCAGAAACTCCTACAGCAGCGGCAGACATGGCTGTGATGAATACATTTGAATTAATGGATGAAATTGGATATTTGAGGCAGCAGCTCTTTTCGGCTATCAAGTCGAAGAGTGAGAGTGAACATAGAATTCTCGACGGAGCTGTTATGCTTCTTAAGACAAATATATTAAGTAGGCTTGAAGCCGCAAGACATGAGGTTGAGAAGGCTGCAATAACAATTAGAGAGAACAGTCCCGAGGTCATTATGAGCAAGGGCTACGGTGCGGTAATGGATTCAGAAGGGAAGCTGATTTCCGATATTTCCGGCATCGAAGAAGATAACTGTTATACAATTAGAATGAAAAACGGATCGTTTACAGCAAAGGTTGTTTCAAAGGAGATGAACTGATGAGCGAGAAATCTTTTACAGAGGCACTGAATAATCTTCAGAATACAGCTTCCCAGATTGGCAGACAGACTACAACACTTGAGGAGGCACTCAAGCTGTTTGATGCGGGTATGAAGGAAGCGGAATACTGTAAGGCTGTTTTGGATGAGGCTGATCAGAAAATCAGGATTTATTCGGAGGAGGAACAGGATGCTTAACTACAATGAATATAAGACAATGGTAGAAGAGAACCTTCTTAGCTTTATACCAGAGGTAAACCCATATGCTAAGACTGTTAAGGAAGCAATGGAGTACAGCCTCAAGGTTGGTGGCAAGAGACTAAGACCAGTACTTCTTCTTGCAGCGACAGACTTCGCGGGAGGATGTGTTAAGGAAGCTCTTCCTTTTGCATGCGCTCTTGAGTACATTCACACATATTCACTGATTCACGATGATCTTCCGGCAATGGACAACGATGATTTAAGACGTGGGCACCCAACAAACCACAAGGTTTACGGAGAGGGTATGGCAGTTCTTGCAGGTGATGGACTTCTTAACACTGCTCACGAGGTTATTATCGGTGAGATTCTTAAGGCATCTGATGATCACGCGAGAATGGCAAGGCATGCTAAGGCTGCGTATGCGATTTCAAATGCAGCCGGCATCAATGGTATGATTGGTGGTCAGACTGCTGATGTTGAGAACGAGACTAAGCAGGCAACTGCTGAGCTTGTTAAATATATTGAGGATAACAAGACAGGCGCTCTACTACTTGCTCCTGTTCTTGCAGGAATGGCGCTTTCGGGTGCTGATGATAAAATGACTGATAATTTTGTAAGATTTGCAAAGGCAATCGGACAGGCATTTCAGATTTCTGACGATATTCTAGATGTTGAGGGTGATGAGGCTCTTATCGGTAAGAAAATCGGTAAGGATCTGGATGCAGGAAAGTGTAACTATGCATGTGTTCACGGTCTTGATAGTGCAAAGGCTAAGCTCGATGAGCTTACACAGACATCTAAGAAAGCACTTTCAGAGTACGGAAACGACGCAGACTTCTTTATAGAGCTTGCTGATAAACTTAAAGTAAGAAAGGCATAAGCTATGAAATTCAATCTTGAAAGCGACAATCTGCTTGATGTTGTAAAATATGCGGAGTTTGATGAGCTCGACTGTCTGTGTAAGCAGATCAGAGATTTTCTGATAAGCAAGGTTTCGACTACAGGCGGCCACCTGGCATCAAATCTTGGAATCGTAGAGCTTACAGTAGCACTCCACAGAGTCTATAACAGTCCTAAGGACAAGATTATTTTTGATGTTGGTCATCAAGCATATGTTCACAAGATTCTTACAGGAAGAGCCCGTGAGTTTGACACTCTAAGACAGTACAAGGGTCTTTCAGGCTTCCCTAAGAAAAGAGAAAGTAAGCATGATGTTTATGATACAGGACACAGCAGCACATCTGTAAGTGCGGCACACGGTATGGCTGTTGCAAGAGATATCAAGGGTGAGACAGGTGAGATTGTTGCCGTTATCGGCGATGGATCTATGACAGGCGGTATTGTGTTTGAAGCACTTAATAACATCGGTGCTGCGAAGGAGAATGTTAAAATTATCCTTAACGACAATGGTATGTCAATTTCTCATAATGTCGGAAGTATGTCGAAGCATCTTATGCATCTTCGAACATCCAGCAAGTATCTCGGTGCCAAAAGTCAGATTAATGCAGCACTCGAAACTGTTCCGGTTGTAGGAACAAAGCTTAAGGCGGGAATAAGTCATACTAAGGAGAGAATCAAGCAGAGCATCATCACAGAAGAGGCAGCACTGTTTGAAAGCCTTGGAATCAAGTATATCGGACCTGTTGATGGTCATAACATTGCAGAGCTTACAGAGGCTATTGAAGCATCAAACAAGATTGATGGGCCTACAATCCTTCACGTTATAACAACGAAGGGAATGGGCTATAAATATGCAGAAAGTAACCCAAGCAAGTTCCATGGAATCGGCGCATTTAATGTAGACGACGGTAATCTTTTATCGTCAAGTAACGAGCCTTCGTTCTCTGCAGTCTTCGGTAAGACGCTTGCAGACCTTGCTGCAGACAATAAGAGAGTAACTGCAATCTCTGCTGCAATGTGCGACGCAACAGGCCTTGGGCCATTCAGCAAGATTTATCCCGACAGATTCTTTGATGTAGGAATTGCCGAATCGCATGCTGTAGTATTTGCTGCAGGACTCGCAAGTAATGGCATGGTTCCTGTTGTAGCAATCTATTCAAGCTTCCTTCAGAGATCCTTTGATTACATCATTGAGGATGTATGTCTCCAGAACCTGCACGTTGTATTTGCAATTGACAGAGCAGGACTTGTAGGAGCTGATGGTGAGACTCACCACGGAGTATTTGATTTATCATATCTAAGTATGATTCCTAATATTGAAATCTTTACACCTGCCAACGGAAAACAGCTTTCAGAGATACTTGATTATGCTGTAAACAAGGCAGACGGACCTGTTGCTATCAGATATCCAAGAGGAAGTTCTGTTCTTAAGAGTGGCGTGAAGCTACCTGAATTCACAGGTGCGATGCAGGAAGCTGACAGCGTAAACAATGTGATCCGTGAAGGTAGGGATGTCACAATTCTTGCAGTGGGCGGAATGCTTGATCAGGCAGTAAATGTAGCCGACAGCCTTGAGACTCAGGGCATCAGCGCGGGAATCGTGAATGTGTGCAGGGTAAAGCCTTTTGACCTTCCATGCGAGATTGATACAAAGCTTGTTGTAACACTTGAAGACAATGTTTACAGAGGAGGCTTCGGCGAATTCTTCTCTGCAGTTAATAAGGACAGTTCTTTTGATATTCTAAGCTATGCACTGCCTGACAGATTTATCGAGCATGGTACAGTAGGTCAGCTAAGAGCAGAGTGCGGAGTTGATGAGGAATCGGTTGTGAAAGGAGTAGTGTCTTACTTTGAAGGAAAGACTGGATGTAATACTTGTAAATAAGGGCTTATGTGAATCAAGGGATAAGGCTAAGAGACACATTATGGCCGGACTTGTAACAGTTGATGGAGTAATGGAAGATAAGCCGGGACGTACCTTTGACGTGGACTCAGAATTCGCTCTGAAGGAGAAGCTCTGTCCATACGTAAGCCGAGGAGGCCTGAAGCTTGAGAAGGCGATCGAGGCTTTTGGCATTGACGCGAAGGATGCTGTCTGCATCGACATGGGTGCATCAACAGGCGGCTTTACGGACTGCATGCTTCAGAATGGAGCAGTTAAGGTTTATGCAATAGATGTAGGCTACGGACAGCTCGACTATAAGCTGAGAGTTGACCCAAGAGTAGTCAACATGGAGAAGACTAATATCAGATACCTTGATACGGATCTTATCGAAGAGCCAATTAATCTGATTTCAATTGATGTGTCTTTTATTTCAGTTAAGCATATGCTTCCTGTAGCAGCTTCCGTTCTTGAAGAAGATGGAGTTGTTCTCTGCCTTGTTAAACCACAATTTGAGGCAGGAAGAGAGCAGGTAGGTAAGAACGGAATCGTTCGTGACCACAAGGTTCACGCAGAGGTAATCAGAAAGGTTATCGGATATGCTGATGAGAGCGGACTTAGTGCGCACGGTCTTACTTTCTCACCAGTTAAGGGAACTAAGGGAAATATCGAATACCTTCTATGTCTGTCTCCTGCCAAGGAGGGAGAAGAGCTTCCGGTTCTTGACATTGAAGGCGTTGTAGAACAGTCTCACGGAGACTTAGATAAACAGAAAGGTAACGATTAATGGCTTTATCACCAATGATGCAGCAGTATAACAGCATCAAGAGTGAATATCAGGATTGTCTTCTGATGTTCAGGCTCGGAGACTTCTATGAGCTTTTCTTCGATGATGCGCTTACTGCTTCAAAAGAATTGGAACTTACACTTACCGGAAGAAATTGTGGATTAGAAGAGAGAGCTCCCATGTGCGGAGTTCCTTTTCATGCTGCGGACAATTACATTGCACAGCTAGTTAAGGCTGGATATAAGGTTGCCATCTGCGAGCAGGTTCAGGATCCGAAGGAAGCAAAGGGAATTGTAGAAAGAGATGTTATAAGAGTCTACACTCCAGGTACTCTCGATATCTCTATTAGTGACGAGGCAGATGAGAGCATCTACGTTTCTGCGGTATGCATTGGCAGAAGCTCTACTGCACTGGCTTTTGCAGATGTCACAACTGGAGAGTTCTTTGCTACTGAATTTGATGACAATGCAGGCTTTGACAATCTTATTGCACAGCTTTCAAGATATGCTCCAAGAGAGCTTCTTATTTCAGACAGTCTTGATAAGGCAGCTGATGCAATAGAGAAGAACCTTCAGAAGATTTACCTTAACAGAATTGATTACTCATATTTTAAGTATGAGAGCTGCGAGAAGGCTGTGATGAACCAGTTTGCGTCATCATCACTTATCAGTCTCGGCATCGATGATTCTAGGGAGATTGTGCAGGCTGCAGGCGCTCTTATTATGTATCTTAATGAGACACAGAAGCAGATGCCTGCTCAGATAACAGAATTTACAGTCAAGAATGCAGAGGATTCAATGCTTCTTGATAGGAATACAATGCGAAATCTCGAGCTTCTTGAGACACTCTATGACAAAGAGGTCAGAGGCTCGCTTCTTGGCGTTCTTAATAAAACCAGAACTGCTATGGGGCAGAGACTTCTTAAGAAGTTTATAAGAGAGCCTCTTAAGGACAGTGTAAAGATCAACGACAGACTCGATGCGGTTGAAGCTCTTAAGAACAATCCTGACTCGACAAGACAGCTTAGAGATTCATTCAAGCATGTCTATGACTTTGAGAGACTTACTGCGAGAATAGCAAGTGGAAGAGCTAATGCGAGAGACCTTCTTGCATTGAAGACCACTCTATATGAGCTTCCGGGAATCGTTATGACTCTCGATGGAATAGATACAGCACTTCTTAGCAGAGTGCGTAATTCCATTTCAGATTTCGATTCACTATACGAGCTTCTAGACAGCTCAATATCTGATGATCCGCCGTTTACAATTACTGAAGGCGGTCTTATCAAGCAGTACTACTCAGAGGAGCTTGATGATCTTAAGGCATCAATTAAGGATGCGAAGCTATGGATTGCAAACCTTGAGCAGACCGAAAGAGAACGCACAGGAATCAAGACTATCAAGGTCGGATACAACAAGGTTTTCGGATATTATATCGATGTAAGCAAGGGAATGATTGACAAGGTTCCAGAGCACTACATCAGAAAGCAGACTCTTGTTAATAATGAGAGATATATAACTCCTGAGCTTAAGGAGAAGGAGGTTCTTGTAACAAGTGCCGAGGTTAAGATAAATAAGCTAGAGCATGAGCTCTTTAAGAAGATAAGAGCAGAAGTGGAGCCATATATCGAGCCTCTGCAGAAGGCCTCATCAGCGGTAGCACTTCTTGACGTGCTGACATCTTTTGCCATTATTGCGGGCGAATATGGATATATAAGACCGATTGTAGACAATTCGGACAATCTTGATATCAGAAAGGGAAGACATCCTGCAGTTGAGAATCTAATCGGCAGCGGAATGTTTGTTCCTAATGACACTCTGATTAACACAACTGACAGAAGCTTCCTTATGATTACAGGTCCTAATATGGCCGGTAAGTCTACTTACATGAGACAGACTGCTGTTATCGTGATTATGGCTCAGATCGGATGCTTTGTTCCGGCTGATTATGCCCATATCGGAGTTGTTGACAGGGTTCTTACAAGAATCGGAGCGTCTGATAATCTTGCATATGGTCAGTCCACATTCTTTATTGAGATGAGTGAGCTTGCAGCGATTCTCAGAAATTCGACAGAGCGAAGCCTTATCATCCTAGATGAGATCGGTCGTGGTACAAGCACATTTGATGGACTTTCTATCGCATGGGCTACTACTGAGTATCTTGCGTCCGAGGGACATAGAACAAGAACAATGTTCGCGACACATTATCACGAGCTTACAGAGCTTTCGGAGACTTATCCTTCGATTCATAATCTCTCTGTACAGGTTGCAGAGAATCATAAGGATATCGTATTTCTTCACAGCATCGTTGAAGGCCCCGCGAGCAAAAGCTATGGCATACAGGTTGCGAAGCTTGCAGGTGTTCCGGCAGAGATTCGAAGGGAAGCTGCCAAGAAGCTTAAGGAGCTTGAAAGCAGTTCACCATCAGCTAACAGACAGCTCAGCTTCTTTATGGACAGCTTTGACAGCTTTGATAGCTTTAACACAGATGCAGAAGCAGAGAGCAGCAAGTATGACGACATAATAGACAGCATTTCAGCAATAGATATCAACAATCTTACACCGCTTGGTGCAATGAACAAGCTAAGTGAGATTATCGAAGCAGTCAAGGAAAGAGGTTAGAGATGATTAGAGTACTTGACAGTTTTATAGCAGATAAGATAGCAGCTGGAGAGGTAATCGAAAAGCCGCTTTCAATCATAAAGGAGCTTGTCGAAAACTCCATAGATGCAGGCGCTACATCCGTCATTATAGAAATAAAGAATGGCGGAAAGTCGTTTATAAGAGTAACCGACAACGGAACCGGAATCCCTGCAGATGAGCTGGAGACCGCTTTTCTCCGTCACGCCACAGGAAAGATTTCTTCAATCGAGGATCTTGATAACATCAGAACACTTGGCTTCAGAGGTGAGGCTCTTGCAAGCATTAGTGCGGTTTCAAGGCTTACAGTTGTTACAAGAACTGAAGATGCGACTGCTGGAACACGCCTTGTAATGCATGCAGGTAAGAAGATTGCTTCGGAGGCGGTTGGAACAAATACAGGAACAACCATGATTGTAGAGGATGTTTTCTATAATGTGCCGGTCAGAAGAAAGTTCATGGGTTCAGATGCGAGGGAAGCCTCTGCAATAATTGAGCTCGTGCAGAAGCTTGCAATCTACTATTCTTCAGTCAGATTCATGCTTATTAATAACGGCAGAACCGTTATTAGCACTACTGGGGACGGTAACCTTCGTAACACACTCGAATCTATATATCCTGAGAATGAATTCAGAAACCTGCTCGAGGTCAGAAATGATATGGTAAGCGGCCTCGTATCGCCGCCATCTTCAATGAAGACCAACCGTAAGGGTCAGATTTTCTTCGTTAACGGACGAATAGTCAACGGTAAGACTATAGAGAAGGCAATCGATAAGGCGTATGCGGGAAGAATTTTCTCAGGCTATCCGGTTGCAGTACTTTTTATCACAGTAAGTCCTGATGCAGTCGATGTTAATATCCACCCGGGCAAAAGAGAAGTAAAGTTCCTCGACGACAAGGCCGTTGAAGAAGCGATTATTTCAGCGATTGCAGATGCTCTTACGGAGAAGAAGCCCGTTGCTGAATATAAGTTCTCTGACAGGCTAGAAGCAAAGGCTCCCGAGAAAGTTTCTGAAAAGATAACAGAATTAAAGGCAGAGGTATCAGTAGATAGCGAAGAACCTGCAATCGAAGCGGAACCTTCTGAGGAGAAGACAATAAGCGCAGCTTTTGGCCTAAAGCCACTTGAGATGGATAAGGAGAAGCCTGCACCTTCAATAAGAGATTTCCTTAAGGAGAGGGCGAAGACCGAGGATGTCAATCTTCACAGCTGTGACAACAAGCCGGCGGAGATTAATGTTACAATTAAGAAAGCCGAAGTGAGGCCTTTTGAATTTGAAGATTTAAGATATGCGGGGTATATTCTTAACTCGTATATTATTACAGAAACAAGTGATGCGATATATATGATAGACCAGCATGCGGCTCATGAGAGAATCTTTTATGAGAGACTGGTCAATCAGTATAACAGCGAGAATCACGCACCTCAGCCGATTCTCTGTCCGTTTATAATCGAGGTAAGCTCGGATGTATATAACAGCGAGCGTGACTGGCTTGAGATAATCGGAAGAATCGGATACGACATGGAGGATTTTGGCGAGAATACCTTCGTCGTAAGAGGAATCCCATCTTATATGAGTCTTTCGGAGGCCGATGATTTTGCACGTGAGTTTATCGACAATATCGGCGATTTGAGGGACAATTATCGGGTAATTGATAAACTGATCATGAAATCTTGTAAGTCTGCTGTAAAGGCAAATAACAGGCTTTCTGACATGGAGATTGAGACGCTTCTTAAGGAGCTGGCTACGTGTGAGAATCCGTTCTGCTGCCCGCACGGAAGACCGACATTCATCAGGATGACCCGCTACGAAATCGAAAGAGCGTTCAGAAGAGTGTAGCATCTGACGTTCCCTGAATTAACTAACGAGGTATGACATGAGAAAGAACACTATATATATAATCGCGGGCCCGACGGCGGTTGGCAAGAGTGCCTGTGCTATCGAGCTTGCAAAGAGAATTGACGGAGAGATTGTAAACTGCGATTCAGTGCAGCTTTACAAATATGTAGATATAGGAAGCGCGAAACCCTCTGCAGAGGATATGAAGAAGGTTCCGCATCATCTTTTCAGTATCGTTGAGCCTGACTACGTTATGACAGCTGCAACATACCAGAAGCTTGCTTTTGCTGTAATAAACAACATTCTTGCAAGAGGCAAGACTCCAATCCTTGTTGGAGGAACCGGACTTTATATGAATTCAATCATCTATGATATGGATTTTGCCGGCAAGGATGAGAACAGAACAAGAAGACTTGAGCTTGAGAAGATGGCTGAGGAGAAGGGTGCCGAATATATGCACAACTATCTTTCAGGTCTTGACCCTGCTTCAGCTGAGAGAATTCATCCTAACAATGTAAGAAAGGTTATAAGAGCAATCGAGGCATTTGAGCAGGGCGATGCAATTAAGAGTCTTAAGGAGTGTCCTCTTAACCCGAACTATAACTTCGAGCTCTATGCTCTCACAATGGACAGAGAGGTTCTCTATGAGAGAATCAACTGGAGAGTAATTTCTCTTCTTAAGAAGGGTCTGATCGAAGAGGTCAAGGGACTTCTTGACAAGGGATACAACATCAATCTTTCATCAATGAAGGGAATCGGATATAAGGAGCTTTACTCATTTATAAAGGGTGAAGAGCCTTTCAATGTAGCGGCAAAGAATATCATGAAGAATACAAGACATTATGCGAAGAAGCAGATTACATGGCTTAAGAGATATGATTTTGCACGCTGGATTAATGTTAAGCCAGATGATACGCCTGCAATGATTGCTGATAAGATCATCAATTTTGACAGGGATCATGAGTCAGAGACTGAGGTAACAGGAGAATAGTAATTGGGTAGAATCAAACTCGAGGACAAGACATTAAGAAGTCATAATAAGAGCGATAAGCCTGACAATATCGTAGAGAAGGAGAACGAGATTTTCCTTAAGTGCCAGGCTATCGAGGGAGAGCTTCCGTCGTTTATGCGCTCTTATTTCGCTTATCTTCGTGGAAATGTACTTCCGATGACAAGATTGTCTTATCTTCATGAGATTAAGTTCTTCCTGAATTACCTTATCAATGAGACCGACCTTACGAAGGCAGAGGATACTCGTAAGATTAAGGCAGAGGAGTTTAATGAAATCACCGCTGCTGATATAAATTTATTTATCGATTACTGCAGACGATATGTCGTTGATGATGGTAAGACTGTCACTATGTACGAGAACGGCAACAAGACTCTCGCAAGAAAGAAGTCTTCCATATCCGTTCTCTTTAAGCAGCTTTACCGCGACGGAATAATCGATAAGAATATTACTGATGCATTTGATCCGATTCGTGTGCCGAAACCTGGTGAACGAGAGATCAAGGCACTTCAGGACGATGAAGTAATGATCATGCTCGATGCGGTAACGACAGGAGCGGGACTTACCGAGCACGAGAAGAAGTACTGGGAGAAGACGAAGCTTAGGGACAAGGCGATTCTAACGATTTTTGTCACATACGGTCTCAGACTCTCGGAGCTTCAGCAGCTCAACGTTTCGTCGTTTAACTTCTCAAGGGGCGAATTTAAGATCTATCGCAAAAGGGGCAAGGAGTCCACGATGCCGGTGAACCGCTCGATTGAGATGGTCGTTACAGATTACATTAAGAATGAAAGATCGCATATAACTCCTGCAACAGAAGGTGATGAGGACGCACTTTTCCTTTCAATGCAGGGTAAGAGAATAACTGAAAGAGCCATCAGAGCGCTGGTTAAGAAGTATACTTCTATAGCCATGGGAACATCAAGAAGTGGTGGCTACAGCCCGCACAAGCTAAGAGCAACTGCGGCAACAAGCCTTATCGGAAGAGGAAACTCGATTTTCGATGTTCAGGCGCTTTTGGATCACGAGCAAGTCACAACAACCCAGCTTTACGCTTCGCACAAGATGAACGTAAAGCGTGACCTTGTTAACAATATGGAATGGGAGCTTGAAAGAAAGGACGATAATTAAAGGTGTCAGAGAACATTTACAACAGATATCTTATTGAGAAGTTCGGAATCAGTCCGAGAACAATTGAAATTATAGACAGAGCGGAGGCATCCCTTGCAGAGGAATTTGCAGCGCTTGATGATATTACAGCAATCAATCAGCTTAAGGTGCTTTCAGCTTTTCAGGATAACCATATTAACGCAACTCATTTTGACTGGAGCACAGGCTACGGCTACGATGATCCGGGCAGAGCTGCAGTAGAGAAGGTTTACTCAACAGTGTTCAACACAGAAGCGGCACTGGTTAGACCTAACATTGTAAACGGAACACATGCGATAGCGTCAACACTTTTTGGCATCCTTAAGCCGGGTGAAGAGCTTATCTACGCGACAGGATGTCCATACGACACACTTGAGACAGTAATAGGCAAGAACAGCACAGAATTCACCGGAACTTTAATGGATTACGGCATTCTGTACAAGGAGGTTCCACTCACTGAGGAGCTCGATGTAGATCTTCCGGCAATTGAAGCGGCAATTACTGACAAGACTAAGGTTGTTGCGATGCAGAGATCAACAGGCTATGACTGGAGACCTGCAATTTCGCTTGAGTCGATGAGAAAGGTGACTGAGCTTGTTCATTCAATCAGACCTGATATCATCGTTATGGCCGACAACTGCTATGGCGAATTTGTTGATACAATCGAGCCGACTGACTTCGGTGTCGATGTAATCGCAGGATCACTTATTAAGAATCCGGGCGGTGGACTTGCTCTGTCAGGCGGATACATATGCGGAAAGGAAGAACTGGTTAAGCGAATCAGCTACAGACTCACTTGCCCGGGAATCGGCGATGAGTGCGGACTCACTTTTGGCCAGAACAGAAACGTGATGCAGGGACTTTTCCTCGCACCTAAGGTAACAAATTCTGCAGTTAAGGGCGCAATGCTTACAGGAGTTGTCTTCGATTCACTCGGTTACGAGGTTATGCCTCGCGCACATTCGAAGAGAAGCGACATTATTCAGGCAATCAAGTTCCTTGATCCTGACAAGCAGGTTGCGTTCTGCCAGGCTGTACAGGCCGCGTCACCTATTGATTCTTACGTAACGCCAATGCCATGGGATATGCCTGGCTATCAGGATCAGGTAGTAATGGCTGCTGGTGCATTCGTCCAGGGTTCATCCATCGAGATGAGTGCCGATGCGCCGCTTAGAGAACCATATATCGCATATTATCAGGGCGGACTCACATATGAACATGCAAGATTCGGAGTCATCAAGAGCCTTGATGAGCTGATCAAGAGGGGTCTGATATAACTATGTTTGGCAAGAGGGACGACGAAGCAAAGAAAATACTGGCATGGATCAAGCTATGTACACTGCTTATAATCGTGGTGGGCATCCCATTGTTCCTTGCGGTCTTCTACAGAGATTATATCTTTGATACGAAGTGGCTTCAGTCGCTGCCTCTACGTCTGAGCGCGGGCAAAAGCAAAGCAGTCGCTGTGCTGGTTCTTATCACCGCACAGGCAGCTCAGGTTGTCATATCGTTTATTCCCGCAGGACCGTTTCAGATTGCAGCAAGCTATCTGTACAGCGTGGGAATGGCACTTCTTATTTCGCTTGTAGGCTGTGTTATTGGAAGCATAATTGCTTTTCAGCTGGCAAGAGTACTCGGACTTGAAGCGATGGAGGTAATCTGGGGCAAGGAGAAATTTCAGAAATACCACGCGAAGCTTAATGAATCTAAGGCGCTTGCACTTGTATTTCTGTTATATATTATTCCTGCTATTCCTAAGGATATGATCTGCTATGTTGCAGGTCTTACGAATCTCAAGCTGTCTGACTTCATAATAGTCTCGACGGCTGCGAGAATTCCGGCAATGATAGGAAACCTGCTTATCGGATACTTTATGGCACAGCATAACTACTATGGTGTAGCTGTTACAGTGCTTATTATTGCGCTTATAGCCCTTATGGCTATAATATACAGAGATAAACTTATGAAGATTACGGAGCATCCGTTTTTCAAAAGAAAGGAACGTTAGATAATGGCTAAATCAGCATCTAAAGCATCAAAGACCAATGCAATGCGCCAGCTTGATCAGGCAGGCATTGAGTACGGATTCTTTGAGTATGAATATAGTGAAGATGATCTTTCGGGAAACCACGCGGCAGAGTTTCTTGGTGTCTCAGAGGATGAGATGTTTAAGACTCTCGTAACGCGAGGTGACGATAATATGTTATCGGTATTTGTTATTCCTGTAAGCGGAAACCTGGATCTGAAGAAGGCTGCTAAGGCATCTCACCATAAGAAAGTGGAGATGATTCATGTTAAGGAGCTTGTAGGTCTAACAGGATACATGAGGGGAGGCTGCTCGCCAATTGGAATGAAGAAGAGCTATCCTACATATATTGACGAGACATGTATTCTCTATGACAAGATTTACGTGTCTGCTGGTAAGAGAGGGGAGATGCTTTCAATTAATCCTGAGATCCTGCTTGAGTTTATCGGTGCTGAGACAGCGGATCTTACTAAATAAGAATATATTGTTATAACAAAATAAAATTTGCGAACAATTGTTTGTTTTTCCTATTGACAAACAGTTGTTCGTTTTTTATAATATAGAAAACGAACAAACATTCGATTTTCATTAAGTCATTTAAGAGGTGAACATCATGAGAAGAGCACATTACAGAATTACATCACCAGTAAGATTTTTCACATTTATACTATTTGTTGTTGTTCTCACAGTATTCGGACTGTCAACAGTTATTTCAGCTAACTCTGCTGAGGCCGCTACTGTTAACACATACAAGCAGATTACAGTTCAGTCCAACGATTCACTCTGGTCAATTGCAGACGATTACTGCGATGAATCAGAAGATGTTCGCGATAAGATTGATGAGCTTAAGGAGATCAATGATCTTTCAGGAGACGAGCTGCAGGCAGGAGATGTTCTATTCGTGCCTGTAGGCTAGTCGTATTATAAGCTATCTAGATATGAGCATAACTCCCTGAACCTCATATTGTAGATATATAGTGTTTTTCATGAAAAATGGAGCATAAGAGACTCTTGCATCCTCGTCTCTATGCTCCATTTTTCGTGCTGTATTCTAAATAATTGTAGTATAGTTGCAGACCTGCTGATTATTTGCTGCTCATGATATCAACGATTACGCCCTCAGTCTGCACCATACCTGGTGATGCTATGAGGCCCATATTTCTCATTGTATCCTCTGCTGTAAGTCCATTGATACCATGTATGCCAGGAATTCCTACCTTCTTCATAGCAAGCTCTGCTGCCCTGAATGCTGCATCAGTAGCAACAATTCCCTTCATAGCACAGCCGTGGTTACCTCCATCACAGATCATTCCTGTAATTCCGGCAGACATATTAAGAATTGTCTGACTGATCTCATCATATCCGCCGCCCATAAGAAGTGTAAGACCACATGCCATACCTGTTCCTGCAGCAATTCCACAGCCGCAGAAGGCTGAAAGCTTGCCGGAGTATTCCTTGATATACATGCAGATAAGATATGAAAGTGCTGTAGCTCTAAGAAGCTTCTCGTCAGTATCCTCGTTCATTGCTGAATGGAAATACGCATACAGAGGCATTGTAGCAATGATTCCGTGAGCTCCGCTACCAGTGATACTCATTGCAGGTCTTGAAAGGCCAAGTACTCTTGCCTCAATAGCTCCATTGCACAGAAGCTGAGCAGTGGAGAGGGGATTATCAGAAATCCTGGTATTATTATTTAATTCAAAGAACTGATGTGCAATAACGGCTCTGTCTGATGAAAGTCCTTCGTCTAGAAGTGCAAGATTCATCTCAAAAGCATCACTTATAAAGGATATTTCATCTGCTGGAACTGAATTAACGTAATCAATTATTTCCTTAAGCGATACCTTGTGGATATATGGAACATTCTGCTCCATAGCTTCAGATACGCCAGAATTCGAGGCATCTGAAAGGGTACAAGCGCTCTCTTCTTTAGCGAACACCTGTTCATTATTCTTAGTTATGCTTACAATATTAGTATGGCTGCCTCTGATGGATACTGTACATGAATCAGCTTCTGTTTCAACAGTTGCATCAATAGTAATATCTGAACTGATATAATCCATCCATACATCAACAATTCCAGAATCAACCATAGCAGCTGCAGCGTCATCATCTTCAGGTGTGATATATGTAAGTGACTCAAGACCTAAATCTGCACGGGCAGCTACAGCACCAAGTGCAGCCGCATATAAATTACCAAAGCGGCTTGAATTAGGGATACCGCATGTAAAAGCATTCTTATACATACCTGAATTTAAAGCTACCTTAACAGCCTTAACCTGACCATCTGTATGATTTCTTGCAGTTGCAACAGCAAAGGCGATAGCACCAGGTTCAGTAACTCCAAATGCAGGCTTCATATCGTCATATATTAATTTAGAAAGGTTATGCATATCATTTATCCTCCGATTCAATAAATCAGCTTATAGGGCAATTATAGCACTATTAATTATATAAAAACAAAGGTATAGCAATATGGTGTGGGTATAAAAAACTGCTTAAATCGAAAATTTCGGCCGCAGTTATACAGGGTTGGCAAGTTCCTGTGTTTCTATATCAGTTCATGTTTATTAACTATTCCGAAAATTATGATTTTAGGAATAGTTGTGTCTATCTTATATTAGAGAATAGCCTTTATGGACTACTTATCCTCCTCTGCAGCTTCAGTTGCCTCTTCCGGAGACTCATAAGATTCTGAAGCTTCAGAGCCATATAATCTGTCGAGAACCATCTTATATCCGCCTGGACCATATCTTAGACATTTATTAACTCTTCCGATTGTTGCTGAGCTTGCTCCTGTAAGCTTAATTATCTCATTAAAAACCTTGCCCTCATTAAGAAGTCTTGCAACCTCAAATCTGCTTGTCAAATCCCTAAGCTCATTAATAGTACATATATCTTCAAAGAAAGCATCGCATTCTTCTCTTGAGTTTAATGAAAGTACCGCATCATAGAAACTATCCTTATTCTTGAATTCAATCGGACTCATGTCTTCTCTCCTCTCACATTAAATCTTATCCTATATTATAACAATTTATTTAACAAATTAGTACTTTAACTTGCTAAATTCTAATTAATCATAGATTTTATTACATAAGAAAAGCACCTCATTAAAGAAGTGCTTCCGTTTACCATTATTGTAAATTACTTGATATCTACAACGCCATATCCGAGAATTACTGGGTTCTTAACATCGTATCTCTTTCTCCTGCATCGGTCACTTGAATTTCCTTCAACAGTGAAAACCTTATCATCAACGACGCCTGTTACAATTCCGGTGTGATCTACCCATCCGTCACCTTCCCAATCAAAGAAGATTACATCTCCACCCTTAGGAACTTCTCCGCCATCGAGCCACTTGCCCTTGCTCTTAAACCACTTAACAGCAGGAACACAGTCAGCATACTTGATTACAGTTCCGTCCTTAAGAAGGCCGTTCTCGTTAGCACACCAGGATACGAAGGTTGCACACCATGGAACATGGCTGTCATATCCATACCATGACCAGAACTTGTCACCCTTGTTGTTCTTAGTTGTTGCCTGCGATACGGCGGTCTTAACCATTGGATTGTTATCATCAATATTGCGTGTTGCTATATCCTTCTCATAACGCTTATTACCTATGAAAATTCCACCATATACGGCAATCGCAACCGCAAGAATAACAATAAGGAGGCGCAGAATATTAAGAGTCCTGCGCTTCCTTGCTCTCTTACGTCTAATTAATTCTCTTCTAATCTGTTCATCAGTCATCTGTGTACTCATAATACGTACATTATACCACTAAGCGGATTCGCGCTCCATAACCTTCTTAAGAAGTACAGGAGTAATTATTGTAGTAACAATTACAACTACTACGATTGCAGGGAATAATGATTCATTAACAAGTCCTGCTGCGTAACCCTTCTGAGCGACAATAAGTGCAACCTCACCACGGCTGATCATACCGATACCAACCTGAAGTGCCTCGTGGTTTGTATACTTGAACATCTTAGCACCAAGTCCGCACGCAACAAGCTTTGTAATAATTGCTACGATAGCAAGAATTACAGAGAATACTGCAACAGATGTGCCAATTGAATCAAGGTTAACCTTCAGACCAATTGAAGCAAAGAAAATTGGGCTGAAGAACAGGTATGAAACCGGTTCGAGCTTTCTTCTGAGCTTTGATCTGACCTCACACTTTGACAGAAACATTCCTAGCATATAAGCGCCTGTAATATCTGCTACACCGAAGTACTCCTCTGATGCAAATGCAATAAACAGACATGCAGCAACTGCAAATATTGAATGACGTCTGCTTCTCAAAGCCTTATCAAGATTATCCTTGTTCTTCGTAATAATGAAGCCGAGCAGAATAATCAGAACTGCGTAAATAACGATTTTGCCAAGAACCTGTACGAGTGAAACGCTGTCGTCTACAAGGCTCAGTACAACAGTAAGAACGATGATACCCATAATATCGTCGATTACCGCAGCACCCATAATAGTGCTTCCTACACGTCCCTCAAGCTTACCAAGCTCTCTTAAAGCCTCTACAGTGATACTTACAGAAGTTGCAGCAAGAATTACACCTACGAAGACAGCCTTAAGAATTCCGCTGTTTGCTGGGTCATTGCCAAAATAAAGGTGGTACGCCGCTGCTCCTCCGACGATTGGGAATATTACTCCCAGAAGTGCAACCACAAAGCATGGTACTCCATTCTTCTTAAGCTCAGTGGTGTCGGTGTCAAGTCCGGCATTAAACATCAGAAGAATTACACCAATTTCCGCTGTGTTTGCAATAAAGTCTGTTTCGCTTATTAAGCCAAAGCCGCCTGGACCAATTAGAACACCGGCAAGAAGCGCTCCTACAACCTCTGTCAGGTGGAATCTTCCGGTGATATCACCGAGCACCTTAGTCGAGATAAGTATGATAGCGATACTTACTAGATACATATAATCCATTTTGTCTTTCTCCTCTCTCACAAAACTAGTCTCTATCCTAACCTCACGAGATGTTAGTTTTGCGAATGAATTGTGTCGAGAATGTGATATAAGGTGTATTTCGTGTATTTAAATTGAATCTTTTATGTTCTTAAACTATAATATATAGTTAGAAATACGAGGGGTAATTATGAGTAAGAATAAGAAGAGCAATATATTTAATTCAATAGGATGCCTGCTTACGCTGGTAATTGTAGCTGGTGTATTTATATTCCTGACAGGACGTGTTGCAGACTACACATATAATAAGAATGTCGCCAATGAGCACTTTACCAAGCAGGATACATATAAGATGTCCGAATATAGCGAAGAGAACGCTACAGCCGTTGTTAAAGCCCTTCTGAAGGGTGATAAGGATGATATCACAGATCTGATGATTGATAAGAATGCAGATGTTGATAAGATTATCAACTACGCAGACTGGACTAAGGCATCAGAGAAGGATATCCGAACACTCGGTGGTGGAAGCTATAGATCAGAGCCTGATAAGGACGGTCGTATGGACTTCGGTGAGATATACTGGATCAAGGCTGGCAAGAAGACTTATATCCTATATGTTCAGACTGTATGCTCAAGATATGGCAAGGCCAACGATGGAGTTCAGGCAATTGCAGCAACAACATGGGAGCACTACGATGCCATTGACTGGGCATGGGAGTGGCAGGATGATAATCAGACTGTGATGGCTGGCAAGCCTTTCCCTGGATATGAACTCTAAGACACGTATTCAATAATATTACAATATAATAACGAACAGCAAAGAGCGGAGAATCCTTCCCCTAATAGGATTCCCCGCTCTTTTACTATATTGATATTATAAGGAATATGTCATTATACTAAAATATGTCAAATTTGGTCATTTATGATACTAATTAGTCTTCGTATGTCTTTCTGAGGATATAGAATCCATCCTCAAGTGCATCGATGATAATGTTTCCTCTGTCGTCTACTACGATATCCTCTGTTGATGCAAGATGTGGTCCAGGGAATGGGAAGAATCTTGATGTTGGATTAGGAGGAATGAAATATGCCTTCTCTTTAATGTAGTAAGGATCAGATACATCATAGATTCTGAGTCCCGCATGGAAGTAGCAGTTGTAAACAACATCATTTCTCTGCTCAAGCCATGGCTTTCCATCCATAGGCTCATGGACATTATGTGGTCCGAAAGGTCCGATGCCACCATTAAGTCCATATGTGTTGAAATTAGGAGCTGGGAAATCTTCCGGAACTTCAGGATATGGGAACTCGGCAATCAGCACCGGATTAGCCGGGTCGCTCACATCAACCATATGAAGATTGTTCATTGCCTGAGGTTTTGTCAGCGTACCTTCAGGGAAGAAGCCATATCTCTCTCCCTCATTAGTTACTACGCAGAGATTTCTGCCCTTAAGAGGAAGTGCAGTATGTGTTCTCGCACCTGCGAGGTGACTTGAGAATGCAGGCATAAACTTAAGATTGCCAAGTGCCTTAGGTCTCTTAGGATTCTCAACATCAACGATCATAAGACCATCTCCGCAGTATCCCATGTAAGCCTTTCCATCCATCACGAATGGAGGTCCGTGAAGCCAGCCCTTGTCCATAAAGTTAGGATTGTGTGGCTCCTGATGATTAACAGTACGTCCAGGAACACCATCAACATACTGATGTGGTGCCCACCATCTTCCCTCTTCGTAAGGGTTAGTAGGATCCGAAATATTAATAATTCTGTAGATGAGACCCTCGAACTCCTCAGCCTCAGCTGAAAGATGAACATAGTCGCCACCGTTGTACATGAATCTGTGAACACCCATTGAATGAGGAACACCACAATCCCAGTAGCTTAGGAACTTCGGATTCTCTGGATCTTCCTTAAGGCTATAGATTCTGATGCCCTGCTCAGACTTCAACTCTGACAGTCTGTCGCCAACAAGAGCGCCAGGACCAGCACCTGAAGTCATTGCGATAATCATAAGATCATCAGCAATCTGAATCTTAGGAATTGAAGTTGTAGGCATCTCGTCGATGTCGAATGGTACAAACTTCTTGATAAATACAGGATTTCTTGGGTCAGTAACGTCACTTATCATAACGCCGACGCCATTAGGTCCTGCTGCAAAAGCTGCTCCGTAAAGAAGATATCTTCCCTCCTCTGTTCTGTAGAGCGCCATCTGAAACATTCCGCATGTTCCGTCCATATCACAGTGAGAAAGAACCTCAAGGTTCTTGATATAACCGTCGTTACCCTCACCTTTTGAGTAAAAATACTTACCCTCGCCCATTATTTTCTCCTTCTATCTTTATTTATTATTTATAACACGATGAATTTTGTCGAGAAGCGCGCCGACATAATACACACCCACGAGCATCGCAACCGCAATCTGAATCGTCATACTTCCAAGTGACATATCCGTACACAGGTTCATTGTGAGCATGCCTATCGCCCATCCCGCAAGCCATGATGGCATGAAGATTACTCGGGCAAAAGTGCATGAAACCACGACCGCGAGGAATCCGAGCACGAAGAGTACTGCAAAAAGCATGATGTCTGGGTTGATCGCAGTGTTCCGGCTCATCGCATAGGTTGCTATAAGAGCCCACACATCTCCGAGCAGATAACCAATAGATATCTTTCCCGCGTCCTCGAACTTATTACCATTACAGCCGTAAATACCTGCTGCAATAAGAGCAATCGGTCCGAAGCTGTTACCGAGGTACGGACTTGCAACCGCCCAGATCGGCGGAAGAATACCGACCAGAAGAGCCAGCGATATAATCTCTTTTCTGTTCATTAACTACCTGCCAGTCTATACTTTTGCCCGCGGACTATCTCATTGTGATATATCCACGGTAGTTGGCAAGATTGTTAAATGGTGTGTAATCGCCCACTGCTACTGAAATAACGTTATGTCTTGGCTTGAGGTATGGGAATGTGTCTGTCATCGCCCACTCAGGCTTTCTGATTGATTTAACATCCTCAACCATTACCTTCTTCCACTCTGACTCGCATCCGAACCAGATTTCAAGAACCCAGTCCATAGGGCAGCCGTTGAAATCCTTCTTTACAGCACTTGCAAGGATTCTTGTTACCTCTGGTGCAGCCTCGAGTACAGGAACAACTTCCTCAAAGAGCCACTTCTCACCCTCTGCCTTATTAACACCTTCAGGGAATCCAATAGCCATATTGAATCTGTAGTTAGGACCATCCTCAATAGTTCTTCCCTTGCCCTTGATATCCTTCTCCCAGCAGATTGGAAGGAATGCAAAAATAAATGGGTTACCTTCTGGATCATTTGTAGCACGTGCAGATGTTCCGGCATCTCCCTCAGTTTCAATCTGTCCATGTCCAAGTGCTGATGCTGGAAGATTGCCCTGCCATACGAGTACATCAAGTGGGAATGTCTCCTGAAGAGCCTTGATTCCAAGTCTTGGATCATGATCGCTTACAAGCCAGTGATGCTCAGTAAGCTGCTGTCTTGCGAATCCATAATTATCTGCGCCTTCTGGCATTGGATATGATGGATAAAATGCATACTTAGTTACATAAGGCTCAAACTGTGAGATGCTCTCAGGAATATGTGTCTTGTAAAGCCATCTCTGCAGATGAGGTCTGTAATCCTCGCATACACAATCTACATAGATTAAGCTTCTCATCGGTTCAAATTGTAGGTTTGCCATTTCTTATACCTCTCTTTATATATCATCAACATGTGACAATGGCCATATACCATATCGAGATGGTATATGGCATGTTTTTAAACAATATATGGTTATATATGATTGCTAGATTAGTTAGCCTTTGATGGTGATGGTGTTGGAGCGATTACCTCAGTGTAATGCTGCTTTCTTGCCTTGAACTCAGGATCATTGTGAAGGTTCATAAGCTTACCCTCGTTCTCGAAGATATCCTGTCCGTGAAGAGCCTTTCCTGAAAGGATATCATGAGCATGATGCTCTGTAGCTGGATCATACTCAAGCTTCATAACGCCATCAACAACCTTAAGCTCACCCTTTAGTCCGCAAAGCTCACACTCAGCAATTGCTGTACCTGGATGAATGTAGAATGCATTACCGTTGCAGTGTGGGCAAGCACCCTTAGCGCTCTTAGTGTATGAAAGCTTATCGTTATCCTCATCGAAGATCATCAGCTTTCTATCGATCATATCCTGAGCAGCCTCAACAAGGTTCTTAGCAATTTCCTTCATCTTCTCTACCTTGTCGTCCTGAAGGATAACATCCTTACACCATGAGAAGTACTCATTATTTACAACCTTCCAGCCCGGGCTCATAGCGAGCATAGCGTGATCAGTCTCAGTTCTTACAGCCCAGTCTGATCCACCGATACCTACGAATGAAATTGCCTTCTGCTTGAAGTACTTCATATCTAGTGGCTCCTTACCCTGTGCGATAAGCTTCTCATTTAATCCGAGAAGAAGACCTGTATCATGTCCAGGACCCATTCTATCGCACATTGCATGGAATAGACCTGTAGCACCTGACTCAAAGATTGGATCTACGAAGAGTACTCCATCGGCGTCGATCATTTTCTCATAAAGTGCAGCAAAATCATCCTTTCTTGTGCAGATCATTCCCTTACCCATTACGAGTCCTCTTGAGCAAGCTACGCATCCTGAGCACTGCTCGATATTCCAGTCTGCTGCATGGATAAACTCAATTTCAGCACCGAGCTTCTTAGCCTCTTCAAGTGCAATTCTGCACATTGTGTCGTTGTTTCCGTTCTTTGTTCCTGTTGAAATTCCCAGAATTTTCATTGTTGTTCCTCCGATATCATTTTAATATAAATTCTTTTGACTTAAGTATATTTAATTAATTATGTTCCCTTTTTAATTAACCTTTAAATATCATTTCCTCTATGCATGTGTCTGCTCTGGCTCGTGGCAGATTTCTCTTGAAAGCTTATCAGCAAAAGGATGTGTGATAAATGCAACGATGAATGCTGCGATATAACAAGGAATAAAGCTTGCTGCAGCTGAAATCAGAAATACGTTGAAGCTCTGTCCTGCGATTACGAGTACTCCGATTCCTGCCATTACGAGGTCAAGAATAACTGTGAATACCAGTGAAATTACACCGTTAACGATAAGTCCGAACTTCAGTGTGTCCGGCTTAGCATACTTCATTGCAAGCTGAGCACCCCACTTGCCTGACGGCATAAAGTTAATAAAGAATGTAAGTACATAAGCGATAACGAAGTTTAGACCAAGTGCCTGTGCGTTAAGGTTTCCTGCTAGCAGAAGTGCTACTACAGTAACGATAAGGCTTAGTGGAAGGTCCATGATAAGTGCAAATACAGCAGTGAGTTTCTTGCTTTTCATTTTTCAATTCCCCCTAGTTGATTAATAAATTATCCGCAAGTGAACTATTTTTTAGATAAAAAATACTCTTTACACCTTTAGTTTAGGTATAAAGAGTATTGTTGTAAAATTCACAAAACGCAAACTAGTGCATAACCTTATGGTTATAAATCCGTTGTATAGGTAGTTTGTAGAATTTTTATCAATGTTTCAACTATAGAATCTTTATTGCTATTCATATAAGCTATGCTAACCTCATCATAAGTATCCACTTCTAAGCAGCCCATTCCTGGAGCATTCTTAGAGAAGTCCCATTCATCAGTAATTGCAACACCCATGCCTGTTCGCACACATGTAATCATCGATTCATGGTTATTAACAAACTGAAGCTTTGGGATGAAACGATACTTTCTCATATAACCGTATGTCGTTTCTTTGACAAGCTTCTCCACAATCCCCCAAGGGGCAAAAAATGTTTCATCCTTAAAGTCTGCCGGTGACAGATTCTCTATCTCGGCATATCTGCTGTTTGCTGAATATAGTATATTCTTCTTAATAGAACATACATCCAGAACGCTGATTTCAGGAATATTCACTACGGAATTCTTCATGGTAAGAGCAAGATCAAGCCCTCCTGTCAGAATCATCGTCGAAATCTCCTTAACGCCGCAGCAATTGATTACAAGCTTTACATCAGGATACACCTTATTAAGCTCCTCAATTATTCCAGGAAGATACTTAGACATATCCCAGCCCTCAAGAAAACCAATCTTAATTATTCGCTCCTCTGAAGATGAAAGATTAAGTGCTTCTCTATGAACCTCAGCAAATTCTGCCTTGAAATCTCTAAACATTTCAAAATACAGCTTGCCTGCTTCGGTAAGTTCCGTCTTCTTGTTGTTTCTTCGAAACAGCTTCACTCCTAGTTCCTTCTCGAGAAGTGAAATCTGCTTGGAAATCGCAGGTTGAGATACGTAAAGTTCCTCTGAGGTCTTAGTAAAGCTCAAATTAGTCGCTACCGCCATAAAATAATCAATCTGAAGATTATTCATGTCTGTCCTCCTGTCATCTCTACCATGTGATGCACGCTAAACCATTATTATAGCGAGCAACCTAAAATCAGTTAGCGAAAATTAGAATCAAGATAGCTCTGAAGTATAATAACTGCAGCCTGCTTATCGATTACCTTCTTTCTGTCCTTACGAGACACGTCTGCATTAATAAGAACCTGCTCGGCAATCTTTGTTGTAAAACGCTCGTCCTGCCACTCAATCTGAACCTTAGACAGAGGGCCAAGGCTCTTAAGCTTATTCTCAAGCATTACGCGAAAATCACGCACCTTCTCTGTCTGAACACTGTCGGTTCCGTCTAGTGATAAAGGCAGTCCGATTACTACTCGTTCGCACTCATATTCCTTGATGTAATCAATAACTTTGCCAGCATCCTTTCTGATTCCGACTCTTTCAATAATTGTTACACCCTGTGCTGTAATACAAAGGGGGTCGCTTACAGCAACCCCTATTGTTTTCTCTCCTACGTCAAGACCTATTATTCTCATTCTATTTCTTCTCAATCTCCAGATAGTTCATAAGAATCTCTTCAAGAAGCTCGTCTCTGTCCATCTTGAGAACGAGGTTTCTTGCATTGTTGTAGCTTGTAATATATGATGGATCGCCAGAAGTAAGATAACCTACAATCTGGTCAATAGGATTATAGCCTCTCTCTGAAAGAGCATCATAAATCGCAAGAAGTGCTTCCTTCTTCTCAATCTGAGTGTTTAAACCATCGAACATAATTGTATCCTTACTCATAAGTCTACCTCCCTAAATCAGTAACGTATTCTGAAATATTTTACTTAAGAAGCTCTGCAGCCTTGGCAAAAGCATCATCAATCTTAGATGCGTCCTTAGCTCCTGCCTGTGCCATGTTGGCCTTACCGCCACCACCGCCACCGCAAACAGCAGCAACTTCCTTAATAATCTTTCCTGCGTGGTATCCCTTACCTACAAGGTCATCACTTACTGATGAAATGAACATAAGCTTGCCGTCATTTACTGCTGCAAGTACGATAACTACGCCATCCATCTTACCCTTGATAGCATCTGTGATGTTACGGAGCTGTTCTGCATCAGTATCCTCAAACTTTCTTGTAATAAGTGATACATCTCCAATCTTCTCAGCTGAAGCAATGATATCATCGAGAGCGCTTGAAATCTCATCTGACTTAAGTGACTTGATAGTGTTCTCAAGCTCCTTGTTGTCAGCAACAATCTGATGAACTCTTCTTGCAAGATCGTTCTCATTTGACTTAAGAACTGAACTTACCTCATCGATAACAGCCTGCTTGCCCTCAAGATACTTAATTACATTAGTACCTGTAACAGCTTCAATTCTTCTTACACCTGAAGCAACACCGTACTCGGCTGTAATCTTAACACCACCGATAAGGCCTGTGTTAGCAAGGTGTGTTCCTCCACAGAACTCAATGCTGTAATCACCCATGCTTACAACTCTTACAACATCACCATACTTCTCTCCGAAGATGGCCATTGCTCCGAGCTTCTTAGCCTCTTCGATAGGCATCTCCTCCATCTTGATTGGAAGGAAGCTGTCAATCTTTCTATTAACAATATCCTCAACCTGCTTAATCTCTTCAGCTGTTACAGCCTGGAAGTGATTAAAGTCAAATCTCAGATACTCATTGTCTACATAAGAACCTGCCTGCATTACGTGATCTCCAAGCACATCCTTAAGAGCCTGCTGGAGAAGGTGTGTAGCACTGTGTCCTCTTGAAGTCTTGTTTCTTCTGATTGTGCAGATTGAAAGATGAGCCTTGTCGCCCTTCTTAAATGTGTGAGCTGCTCCTGAATCGTCAGCACTTACAATGTGAAGGAAGATTCCATTCTCCTTCTCAACCTGCTCAACATGAACCTCTTCTCCATTGCAGCATACGCTACCGCAATCGTGAAGCTGTCCACCGCTTGTTGCATAGAAAGGTGTTCTGTCGAAAATAACGAACTTTCTATCCTTGTCATAATCTCCAACATATAGAACTGTTGCGTCAGCCTCAGTGTTGTCATATCCTACAAACTCTGTAGCATCAAGATTGCTGTACTCAGAAGCATCTCTCCATGCATCCTCGTCAGTATTTCTCTGACCTGCACGAGCCATCTCCTTCTGCTTCTCCATGTTAGCAGTATAACCATCCATATCTACAGTCATACCGTTTTCTTCAAGAATCTCCTGAGTTACCTCTACAGGGAATCCATAAGTATCATAAAGCTTAAATGCACGCTCACCATCAAGCTCTGACTTACCCTGTGACTTAAGATCCTCAATATAGTCATCGAGAATTGATACACCCTTATCGAGAGTCTTCGCAAACTGCTCTTCCTCGATTCTGATAATCTTCTGGATGTAATCCTTCTTCTCAACAAGCTCCGGATAAGCTCCGCCTGAAATCTCGATAACCTTGTTAGAAAGCTCTGTCAGGAATTTATCCTCATTGATACCAAGAAGTCTGCCATGTCTTGCAGCTCTTCTGATAATTCTTCTGAGGATATATCCTCTTCCCTCGTTGCTTGGAAGAACTCCATCACCAATCATGAACACCATTGATCTTAGGTGGTCAGTTATGATTCTTACACTTACATCAACCTTGTTGTTTCCAGCCTGATACTCAACACCAGCCATAGCTGTGATAGCCTCAAGGATGTGTCTTACTGTATCAACATCATAAATTGAGTCTACGCCCTGCATAATGCATGCAAGTCTCTCAAGACCCATTCCTGTATCGATATTCTTATGCTCAAGATCTGAATATGATCCGTCCTCTTCTCTTGAGAACTGAGTGAATACGTGGTTCCAGAACTCCATGTATCTGTCGCACTCACAACCAGGCTTACAGTCAGGACTTCCGCATCCGTACTCAGGACCTCTGTCATAGTAAATCTCTGAGCAAGGACCGCATGGACCTAGTCCGATCTCCCAGAAGTTATCGTCCTTACCGAGCTTAACAATTCTCTCCTCAGGCATGCCAATCTTCTTCCAGATCTCTACAGCCTGATCATCCTCTTCATATACTGTTGCCCAAAGCTTATCTTCAGGCATGTGAAGCCACTCGGTAATGAACTCCCATCCCCAGTTAAGAGACTCTTCCTTGAAGTAATCACCAAAACTGAAGTTACCAAGCATCTCGAAGAATGTACCGTGTCTTGCAGTCTTACCAACGTTCTCAATGTCGTTAGTTCTGATACATTTCTGACAAGTAGTCATTCTCTTAGCCGGTGGAGTCTCAAGGCCTGCAAAATAAGGCTTTAGAGGCGCCATACCTGAATTGATGATAAGAAGGCTCTTGTCATTTCTTGGAATAAGCGAAGCGCTGCCACCTGCGTAGTGACCCTTGCTTACAAAGAAATCCCTGAACATGTCACGTAATTCATTTAATCCGATCTTTTCCATTTGATTTATTTCCCCTTTAATTAATTATCTATACTGGTATATGTTAATTGGTACCACCGGCCGGCGTTACTTTTCCGTCCTCGTCTACGAACTCGATATTGTCGAGAGACAACTTAAGATCCGCTCGAATCTCTCTAAGAAATTCTCTTCTTAAAACAGCCTGCTCGGCCTTCTCCTCTTCGGTTAAATCTATAGACTTAGACTTTCTCGCCAGTTCATTGATTCTGTCAATTTTAACCTGTTCCATAGTACCTCCTAATTTTTATAATCCAATATATTGTATCATATTAAGGAGATATAAATCAAAATTTTAGTGAAGATTGTGGTCGTTACTGATGTTCTTTGTGTGTTCCATCAAAGAATTTATAAATTGCATATTCGTTGGTCTACTGTCAAAATCCTCCCATATCTCGCTGAGACATCCCGTAGCATCCTTTGTCTCCCATCCACATTTAATTGCATTTCGAATAGCATGTTCTACACTACATGAAGACACATTGTTCATATTGGCAATCACAGGATACAAATCTTTAGTTACCATAAACTCTTCAGGTTCATCTTTCAGAATTAACTCAACAGTATCAATCAGATACCAGAAACCAGTGTATCTGAAAGTAATACCGGCACCATTCAGCAGTTTTCCTGCTATTCTCCTGTCGCCAAAAATCCGCTCCATACTGAAATCTCCTTTGTTACCGTTAAATTTGAATTAGATCCTTCATTTTCTCAAATGTCTTGTCTCCGATTCCACTGACGTTCTTAAGGTCTTCGATGGTTCTGAATCTGCTTCCACCCCGATATTCGACAATTCTAGAAGCAATTGCAGCACCCACTCCCGGAAGCTCCATAAGCTCTGTTTCCGATGCAGTATTAATATTAATCTTTCCATTCGAAGTCTGCTCAGCTGATGCATTGCCGGAGTTTCCAGATGTTGCCTCCGTTGGAATTATGATTATCTGTCCATCCTCTACAGACTCCGCCTGATTAATCTGATCAATATCAGCATGTTTTGTTAAACCACCTGCTTTATCAATCAGTTCATACAACCTCGTTTGAGAATCGAGCTTATAAATTCCCGGATTCTTAACTTCACCGCTGATATCAACATAAATACAGCTCTCGATCTGTGTCCTCTTCTTTCCGGTTTCTACTGTATCAATTTCAACACTATCCCTATTATTATTCGCAACACGTATAAACACCGCCGCTATTATAACGACAAGCACAGCAAGAACCTTTAGAACCTGTTTTCTGTCCGATATCAGATTTTCGTTAATGACCTCTTTTATTTTATCAAAACTTTCGCTTTTCATAAGAACTCCTTTCCGTGCAAGATTTTCAGAGTTGCTTATTAATATATCCACAGCCAAAAGTCTTTTCAACTGTCAGAGATTCTGCATTTTCATCACTTTTTCACGCAAAAACATCATATTATAATGCATTTACCTACCAAATTAATAAAAACATGCATAAAAAAAGATATCCAACTGTCGAAATTGGATATCTTTATGTTGATATTCATTATAAGCAGATTAAAAACAGGCTTTAATCCTCGTAATACTCGAACTCGTAATCCTCGATTCTTACTGTATCGCCTTCCTCAAGACCAAGTTCAAGAAGCATATCGAGACCGCCCTTCTCTACAATGTACTTGTACAGGTATCTGATAGAACCCATATCCTCAAAGTTAGTAGAGTTAAAGATCTTGCTGAGCTGCTTACCCTCAAGAACGAATACACCATCCTCATCACAGTATGCATTAACATTTCTGTAATCTGGATCGAAATCGTCCATTTCAAGGTCGAAGAGCTCAACTGGAGCTTCTTCTTCTGGCTCAAAGGTCTCAATCTCATAAAGAACCTCGTTAAGAAGCTCTGAAATGCCCTGTCTTCCTGCAGCACTGATCTTAAATACCTTGCGGCCTTCCTTCTCCATAAATGCAAGGAACTCATTAAGCTTCTCCTCATCATAAACCATGTCCATCTTGTTAGCAGCTACAATCTGAGGCTTCTTAGCCAGCTCAGGATCATACTGCACAAGCTCCTGGTTGATCTTGATGTAATCCTCAATAGGATCTCTTCCCTCTGATCCGGAAACATCGATTACATGAACAAGAACCTTAGTTCTCTCAATATGCTTAAGGAATCTGAAACCAAGTCCAAGACCCTCATGAGCACCCTCAATGATTCCTGCAATATCAGCCATTACAAAGCTTGTATCATGAAGCTTAACAACACCGAGATTAGGATCTATTGTTGTGAAATGATAGTTAGCAATCTTAGGCTTAGCGCTTGTAGCAACAGAAAGCAGGGTTGACTTGCCCACATTAGGGAATCCAAGAAGTCCAACATCTGCAATCAACTTAAGCTCAAGAACTACAGTTCTCTCCTTGCCTGGTGTACCTGCCTCAGCGAAGTTAGGAGCTCTTCTTACAGAACTCTTAAAGTGAACGTTACCACGTCCTCCTCTACCGCCCTTAGCAGCAACAAGCTCGTCACCATCATGAACCATATCCTTCATAAGAAGACCTGTCTCCTTATCATAAATCAGAGTTCCAACAGGAACCTTGATATAAAGATCCTCACCCTTCTTACCAAAACGGTTCTTCTTCATTCCGTCCTGACCATTCTCGGCCTGATACTTTCTCTTATATTTAAAGTCCATAAGAGTTCTGAGGTTTCTGTCAGCAACAAAGATAATACTGCCGCCATCTCCACCATCTCCTCCATTAGGACCGCCTTCTGGTACAAAAGGCTCCTTACGGAACGTAACTGCTCCGTTACCGCCCTTACCAGATGCAATTGATATTTCAGCTTTATCTACAAACATATAATTCTTTCCTTAAAATAACAAAGAGCCCCTTAAAAAGGGGCTCATGCAATTACTATGCTTCTTCGCTGTAAACACTTACCTGTTTTCTCTTCTTGTCGTATCTCTCGAACTTTACAGTTCCGTCGATCTTAGCGAACAGAGTGTCATCTCCACCGATACCAACATTGTTACCTGGGTGGAACTTAGTACCTCTCTGTCTTACAAGAATGCTTCCAGCGCTTACATACTCTCCAGCACCAATCTTGAGTCCCAGACGCTTTGCCTCGGAATCACGACCGTTCTTGGAACTACCTACTCCCTTTTTACTTGCCATCGAAAGTTACCTCCTTACATCTAAAATACTACTTTGATTCGATTGCAGCGAGGATATCAGCCTTAGTTGCCTTGCTTGATACCTCAACACCCATGTTGCTTGCGATTTCAAGAAGCTCATCCTTCTTCATTGAAAGTGAAGCCTTAACCTCGCCAGCAGCCTCAGTCTTAGCAGGAGCTGGTGCAGCTGCAAGACCCTTACCGATCTCTGTAATCTTAACCATTGTGTATGGCTGTCTGTGACCATTCTTTCTTCTGTAGTCCTTCTTAGCCTTGTACTTGTAGATGATTACCTTGTCATTCTTACCCTGCTCGAGAACCTCAGCAGCTACTGCGTAGCCATTTACAGCATCTCCAACGAGAAGCTCACCCTCGCTTACAGCAAGAACATCATCAAAAGTAACTGTTGAACCAACCTCAGCGTCAAGCTTCTCTACCTTGAATACGTCATCCTTCTGAACTCTGTACTGCTTTCCGCCTGTCTTAATAATTGCGTACATTTATAAGTTTCCTCCTCAAACCAGACTCGCCAGACCCCGGTGCATTCGACTTATTTCGAACAGCTTAAAACCTTGCCTGTGCGGCTAACCACTGAAGTATAGCACATAAAATCGGAGCATGTCAATAATTATATGTAAAAAACTATTACTGCTCAATAACTACGCCATCTTCATCTACTACTATATCAGCTTCTTCACCAGATGGCTTAACAAGAGTCTCTAGAACCTTGCCTCTAATCTCATCAAGCATCTCGTAATTGTTCTCGAGATAATCCTTAACGTTCTCTCTACCCTGTCCGATTCTCTCTCCGTTGTATGAATACCATGAACCGGCCTTATCGACAATCTTAAGCTCTACTGCAGTATCGAGTACGTCACCAGAAAGAGAAATTCCTGTTCCATACATGATATCGAACTCAGCCTTCTTAAATGGTGGTGCAACCTTGTTCTTGACAACCTTGACTCTTGTTCTGTTACCAAGCATGTCCTCACCCTTCTTGATTGTCTCAATTCTTCTTACATCAAGTCTCATTGATGCATAGAACTTAAGAGCTCTACCACCAGTAGTTGTCTCAGGGTTACCGAACATTACGCCAATCTTCTCTCTGAGCTGGTTGATGAAGATTACACATGTATTAGACTTGTTAACCGCACCTGCTATCTTACGAAGAGCCTGTGACATAAGTCTTGCCTGAAGTCCAACATGTGAATCACCCATCTCGCCCTGAATCTCTGCCTTAGGTACGAGTGCAGCAACAGAGTCGATAACGATGATATCAAGAGCTCCACTTCGTGCAAGCATCTCACAGATCTCAAGAGCCTGTTCTCCAGTATCAGGCTGAGACACAAGAAGCTCATCAATGTCTACACCAAGATTCTTAGCATAAACAGGATCAAGAGCGTGCTCGGCATCGATAAATGCTGCCTTACCGCCAAGCTTCTGAGCCTCTGCAACACAGTGAAGAGTAAGAGTTGTCTTACCTGAAGACTCAGGTCCGAAAATCTCAATGATTCTTCCCTTAGGAAGTCCACCTACACCTGTTGCAACATCAAGGCTGATTGAACCTGTTGAAATTGCCTCAATATTAGTTCTTGCGCTATCGTCGCCAAGCTTCATAATTGAACCCTTGCCAAACTGCTTCTGTATCTGATCAAGCGCCGCCTGCAGCGCCTTGTCCTTATCTGTAGTGCTGATGTTATTGCTAGCCATACTGCCTCCTTAAATTACGAACATCTGTTCTTGTATTATAGCTTTCCTGTTCTTCTCTGTCAACAATTATATATTCCAGTGCAAAGATTCATCAAACAAAGTAATCACTTTATCCTGCACCAGAATCACTATAATTAATATTCAACCACAGGAAGGCCTCTTACAAGTCTGTACACAGTTCTCAGCATATGCATCATATAGAAATTTCTGTTTCTTGATCTGTCATTCCGAAGACCATTAATTCTGATAAATCCGACCTTATCTCCATAAGCATATCCGATGTAACCCTCACCTGGATTATAGCCCTCCGGAATATCAGGACCTGCATATGCAGTAATTGAAATACCGATATCTGAACCAGCCTTTAATCTTGCACCAAGAGCCATCTCAGTCGCAACCTCGCCGCTTACAACACCGAACTCGTCGATTGTCTCCTTATTTACACCGACAACATCAATCTTAGACTGATCGCTATATGTTACAAAAGATGCGCCCATAACAGCTGAAGCACCCGGAACATCTGCAATACGTGATGCAAACATACCGGCAGTGGCAGATTCGCATGATGCAATAGTAAGATTTCTCTCTGTAAGCATTCTGACAACTACATTCACAATCTCTTCATCGTCATAACTATATATGTATTCACCGATAATCTCAGTTACCGAATCGAGCATCTGGTTCACGGCTTCCTTCGCTTCATCCATAGTATCTCGCTGAGAAGCAACTCTGAATGAACACTCACCCTCCTTGGCATATGTCGCAATTGTCGGGTCACTCTGCCCATCGATAAGCGGAAGAAGTGCAGTCTCAAGATCAGACTCGCCAATGCCGATAGTTCTTACGATTCGATAGTACATCTTTTTGTCCGAAAGAGTCGCGAGGTAAGGCTTCGCGCAGTGTTCAAAAAGCCATTCGAGCTCGTGAGGAGGTCCAGGGAAGCACATCGCAACCCTACCATCCTTCTCAAGAGCAAATCCCGGAGCAGTTCCTGTCTCATTGTAGAACGCCGTACATCCAAGTGGAAGATATGCCTGCTTGACATTATTTTCAGTCATCTTACGCTTTCTGATCTCGAAATACTCGCTGATCTGTGCAAGTGCGTTGTCATCAAGGATCAGAGGCACTCCCATATATTCCGCTACAATTTCCTTTGTAAGGTCATCCTGCGTAGGTCCGAGTCCTCCGGTCAAAAGAACGAGGTCAGCGTCTCTAAACGCCACGTCTATCGTCTCCTTAAGCCTTCCCGGATTGTCTCCAACAACGTAATGAAACATAACATCAAAACCCATCAGATTAAGATTCTTAGACAGGTATGTCGCATTGGTGTTTACAGTCTGTCCGAACAGCAGCTCAGTTCCGACAGCAATAATCGATGCTCTCATTTAAGTAATCCCCTTTAAATTCCCTCTTAAACCTGCAAATCGGCAGATGATATCACCTGCCGTCTGCGTTTACTTCTTAAAAATGTCGATGTTCTTAATGATATATTCGCATCCTGAATATACTGTAAGAACAAGTGATATATAAAACAGTGCAAGACCTGCAGTCAGGATAACAGGCATATCTTTCATTGCAAGTCCAAGAATAATCGCGATTACCGCAAACATCTGAAATACAGTCTTAACCTTGCCGCTCATTCCTGCAGCAAGAACAGTTCCCTCAGACGCTGCAATCGTTCTCATACCGCTTACTGCAAACTCTCTTGCAAGAATTACAATCAGCATCCAGCCTGTAATAATCTTGTCATCAATAAAGAGACAAAGTGCCGAATAAACCAGAATCTTGTCGGCCAGCGGATCCATGATTTTGCCAAAATTAGTTACAAGGCCCTTAGCTCTTGCAATCTTTCCGTCAAGCAGGTCAGTAATTGATGCAAGGCAGAAAATAACGAGTGCAGCCCAGTAGAACTTCATCATAAACATGATGATAAAGAACGGAACCGCAACAATTCTTCCCATTGTAAGCTTGTTAGGCAGATTCATAATTACACCTCCTCGCCCTCGAGATCATACTCATAGGCATCTGTTATTCTAACCATTGTTATATCACCGATTTCGTGATCGCGAACCGGTCTGAAGCATACATCACAGTCGATTTCAGGCGCATCATATCTTGATCTTGCAATAGCAAAGCCGTCCTCCTGAATCTCGTCGATGATTACCTCATATACCTTGCCGAGCTTTCTTTCATTAAGCTCTTCGCTGACACGCATCTGATGCTCCATTACAGCATCTCTTCTCTCTTCCTTAGTCTCTGCATCAATCTTACCATCCATAAGATATGATTCAGTTCCCTCCTCGTCAGAGAACGCGAAAGCTCCGAGTCTGTCGATCTTCATCTCATCTACGAAGTTAACAAGTCTCTCGATATCCTCATCTGTCTCTCCCGGGAATCCCACAAGAAGAGTTGTTCTGATATGAATATCCGGAATTGCAGCTCTCAGCTTCTCAATGGTTTCCCTGATTGACTTCTCAGTAGATCTTCTTCTCATCGCAGTCAGAACGTTATCAGACACATGCTGTATAGGAATATCGATGTAGTTACATATCTTAGGCTGTCTCTTCATTGTTTCGATAAGCTCATCAGTAATACCATTATCGTAAACATACATGAGACGTATCCATTCGATTCCATCAATCTCACACAGTCTGTCAAGAAGCTTTGGAAGAGCAAGCTCGCCATATAGGTCAAAGCCATACTGTGAAGTATCCTGAGCAATCAGGATAAGCTCCTTGATTCCTGCCTCGGCCATATCAGTAGCCTCTCTTACGCAGTCATCGATGCTCTTACTTCTGAACTTTCCTCTGATTGCCGGAATCGCACAGAAAGCACATGCGTTGTCGCACCCCTCTGCAATCTTAAGCCATCCTGTATGTGATGCTTCTGGCAAAACTCTCGTTCTGTACTCAAGCGATGCCGTATTTCCGCTGATTCTATCCTTTGCGTCGTAGTCATCATCAATAAGTACATCAGCCATATGGTCGTACTCGTTTACACCGAAGAAAATATCAACCTCAGGCATCTCTTCCACAAGGTCGGCGTGATATCTCTCTGAAAGACAGCCAGTAACTACAAGCTTCTTGCCTGTCTCTCCTTTAACCTCAGCCATGCTGAAGATGTGCTCGATTGATTCTCTCTTCGCATCCTCGATAAATCCGCATGTGTTGACAATAATGATGTCAGCATCATATGGATCCTCGGTCATCGTGCAGCCTCTCTCAAGAAGAGATGCGGCAAGCATCTGTGAGTCGTATTCATTCTTCTCACATCCAAGTGTGTCGATATAAAATCTCTTCAAGTTAACACCTCTCATATATATTTAGATTTCTTCTATGGGTTCTCTTGTTATTTCAGGCTCAGCATTCTCATGCCCTGAAGACTCATCATTATCCGAATAATCCTCTGCAATCTGCTCACCCTCACTGAAATACTCCTCAGGCTTAACGAGCACCTGACGAGGTCTGCTTCCATCAGATGGTCCGATGATTCCTCTCTCTTCGATCTCATCTATAATTCTTGCAGCTCTATTGTAGCCGATTCTGAATCGTCTCTGAAGCATTGATACAGACGCCTGCTTTGACTTGATAATAAACTCGATAGCATCCTCTGTAAGCTCATCGGAATCAGGTGAAGCATTACCCTTCTTAGTATCAGTCTCGGCATTAAGATCTGTCTCAAGCTCTTCATTATAATCAGGATCAGCCTGCTTCTTAGCATACTCAATTATAGCAGCAGTCTCCGAATCTGAAATGAATGGTCCCTGAACTCTAAGCGGCTTGTTACTTCCAACAGGATAGAAAAGCATATCTCCTTTACCAAGAAGCTTCTCTGCACCTGAGGTATCAAGAATTGTTCTTGAGTCAAACTGCGATGAAACGCTGAATGCAATTCTTGAAGGAATATTAGCCTTGATTACACCAGTTACGATATCAACAGAAGGTCTCTGCGTCGCAACGATTAAATGCATTCCTGCAGCTCTCGCCTTCTGAGCAAGTCTGCAGATAGATTCCTCAACCTGTGACGGAGCGGCCATCATAAGATCGGCAAGCTCGTCGATGATGATTACAATCTCAGGCTTAACCTCCATATGATTAGCCCTTGCATAATCATTATACGATTCAAGATCCTTAACCCTTACCTTGGCAAATTCCTCATAACGCTTGTTCATCTCTCCTACAGCCCAGTTAAGCGCTCTTGCCGCCTTCTTAGGATCTGTAACAACAGGAATCGACATATGCGGTATTCCGTTGTAGTTACCAAGCTCTACGACCTTAGGGTCAATCATAATGAATTTTACCTCATAAGGGTTCGCCTTGTATAAAATACTTGTGATAATTGTGTTAATGCACACACTCTTACCAGAACCTGTAGCTCCGGCAATAAGCATATGTGGCATACCTCTAAGGTCCGCAACAATATTACGTCCCGAAATATCCTTACCTACAACAAACGTCAGCTTTGACTTCGAATTCTTAAACTCATCAGATTCGATAAGCTCCTTAATAAGAACCGGCGAAGCCTTGTCATTCTCAATCTCGATTCCAACCGCAGCCTTACCAGGAATAGGTGCCTCCATACGAATGCTCTTAGCTCTCATGTTAAGCGCAATATCGTCCGCAAGTGCTGTGATCTTGTTGACCTTAACACCAGTTGCCGGCTGCACCTCATATCTTGTAACAGATGCACCCTGAGTAACCTTGATTACTGTCGCCGCAACGCCGAAATCATGGAATGTCTTTTCAAGAAGCATTGCCTTCTCCTGAAGCTGTCTGTCTGTCAAAAGCGCTCCGCTTCCCTTCGGCGACTTGAGAAATGCCGCTGGTGGCAGCTTATATCCGATCTGAGCCGCTTTATTCATGCCGCTGTCGAGATCCTTCTCAATATCTGAATCATCGTCAGAATCAGAATCTCCCACCTCGTATGCTTTAACCGGCGCCTTATATGCCTTAGTCTCAATCTTTCTCTCAATCTTAGGTTCAGGTGTCTTAACTGTCTCAGCCCTTTCTACCGGAGTCTCTATTGCAGGCCCGGGCACTGTATCAACCCGAGTTGCTGTATTCTGAATTACAGGCTCGCTCTTCTTGACCTCAACCTTAGGAATTGCTCCGGACATTGCGTAATCACCAAGTCCGTATCCACTTCTTGTCGGAATATCTCCATCGAGCCCATATGACTTTGATTTCTCCTCAGTCACGCTCTCGTCACGGTCAAAAGTAGCTTCCGGCATAACCGAAGGCGCGTCCTGACTTGGGATCTCGCTCTTCTTCCTGAAGATTCCGCCATTTCCAGTATTTGCATTTGGAAGAACAGAAAGTGTTCTTCTCGCTGATGTTCCAGTATCATCTGGCGATACAGGCTCCACTACAGCTTCTCCATCTGTAGTGTTAAGCTGAGCCATTATACGCTTCGCATCCTGCTTCTCTCTCATCTTCTCAATTGCAACTGAAAGCGGTGATCTTACAAGAAGAAGCACACAGATTATCAGAAGTGCAATGCCGAAGATAATAAGCCCTGGCATACCAATTCCTTTAACAATTATATTGCCAAGCTCCATACCGATAGCACCACCGCCATCTCCGTTGATCGCTTCGCTGTAGAAATCTGCAATATCACCGAACCCGAATCTCAGATTCGCAGAATCTATGAATCTGTATGAATTAAGAATGCATATGTCGAGGAACAGTACAACCGAGCTTACGGCAGTTCGCTTCCCGATATGCTGCATTTTTTTCATAAAAAGGAGCACTGCATAAACAATGAAATAGAACGGCATTACATACGCCATAATTCCGAACAGGCCAAGACACACATCATGTATGTAGCTTCCCATTGCTCCTGTAGTATCCGTTACGATGGTAAAGAAGAAGAAAACGCCCATAGCAAAAATAGCGACAGCCCAAATTGCATCATTAAGTCTGCTCTCGTTCTTCGCTCTCTTCTGAATTTCCCTTACCTGAGCCTCCTTTGACTTAGGAACCTGAGGCAGCTTCTCCTCGGTACTCTTCTTCTTATTCTTGCTTCCCGGTGGTCTGCCGGGACCTCTCTTCTTGGTGCTATCAGCCATTACTCACCTTTACCTTCTCAATGTTTTACAGATTATTATAACATCTAATATGTTGTTTTAACAAATTTAATAAAGCCTGCAAAAAATAAAAAAGATGCAAGCGCAATGCTTACATCTTATCTTCCAGGTTAATTGGTTAATTACTCACCAATAACGTCCTTGCCCTTGTAGAAACCGCAGTTAGGACATACTCTGTGTGGAAGCTTAGGCTCATGGCACTGAGGACAAATTGAAATTCCAGTTGCCACCTTCTTCATATTAGCAGCCTTTCTGCCACTTGTTCTCGCCTGTGAAGTTTTCCTCTTAGGTACTGCCATCCGTCGACACCTCCTTATATCTAAAATTACAAATTATCGTTATCAGATTGACACCGACTTATTATATCACTTATATCGGATCTGTCAAGCTATAAATAATTATTTAAATCATTTAATTATTGGTTTATTTAAATAATCTAAATTGGCGGGTTTCTTCAGCCCACTTATTAAAGAATACACGTTTGAAGCAGAAACATCAAGTGTAATTGCATCTTTTATTTCATCTTCAAGAGAATTTAGCGATTTAGCAAGATTCGTAATCACAGGAATCTTGCTCTCCCTTTTCTTAAGCTCCGAGAGAATCTGTCTGCCCTTATCTGTAAATCCAAGAACTCTGATATAGCCTATCTCATCTCTATAGTCCTCTCTTCTGATTCCAAGCACAAGCTGGCACACAAGTCTCGACACCCTTGAATAAGTGCAGTGCCTTGACTTTGCAGAGGCTATAAGCTCATCTAGATCAGATGCAGTCTTAACAGCTTCCTTAAGTCTTGCACCAAGGCCGTCACCACCTGATAGCATGTCGTCAATCTCCTCTGCAGTATGAGTCATAATCGCATACTGAGCGAGCATAAAGAATCTTCCCGCCGCATCACAATCTATAGCAGTCGAAGCCTTAAGCTCTTCTGCTACACACCAAGGCACATAAGGGGAAATATCTTCTCTAGCCCTTATAAGGTCTCTGATTCCCGTAGCACTCTGAAAAACATGTTCACCGTCCGCAGCATCATTATATCCAGCTCCACGACGCATAATAGGAAATATCTCCATACCCCCTACCTCGCAGGCTCTTCTTATATACTCAACTGCAAGAGTGTCGTTAGGAGAAGAAATTACAGAAAGCTCCTCCTCAAGTGAATCAGAATTGTCAAAAAGTACACTGTATGCCCGCTCTCTTGCCGCAGGATAGCTAAGTCCCGGATTATTCTTTATAAGCTCTGAGATTTCACGTTCACACGAAGACAGATTAACTGCAACCTTCTTAAGAACCTCAGCACTTCCGCATTCACTTCCGAATGAAATTGCATCGCATCCGGCTGCCTTAAGAGTCGAAACGCCGCCTCTGGCAAATCTTCCAGCATCCGATGCAGCATAAACGACAGGAAGCTCTATAACAAGATCTGCACCGCATGAAAGTGCCCACTTCGCTCTATCCCATTTTGAGGCACACGAAGGCTCACCACGCTGCACGAAATCTCCGCTCATGCAGACAACACACGCATCAGCACCTGATGCCGTGATGGCTTCCTGGATCTGGTATTCATGCCCTTTGTGAAAAGGATTGTACTCTGCGACAATTCCAACAGTTCTCATGCTTTGCTATACTCTCTCCTCGAATCGTTTCCTTTAATGCAAAAAGAGAGGTTACGTCTTGTCGCAACCTCCGCAAAATCGATTATTCTTCGTCTAAAGCTGGCTCTTCAGGTAGTGCATCTGCACCCTCAGAGAGCTGAATTCTCTCAGCCATGTTCTTCATCTCCATACGGTTACTATTAACTCTACCGTTAATATTATTGATAACCTCTGCAAAGTAGTTGTTCATTGGCTGAATGTACTGTGTTGCAATGCTTCCGATGTCGTTCTGCATATCATAAAGCATCTTGTCAACATACTCGTAAGCTCTGAGCTTCATATATCTTGAATGATTCTCAGCCTCAGTGAGCAGAGCCTGAGCTCTCTTCTCAGCTTCCTTCTTAACGATATCGTTCTCTGTGAGATACTGTGCATGATCCTTAGCAGATTCGATAATACGATTATACTCGCTCTTTGCCTCATCAAGAATACGATCCTTCTCCTGAATAATCCACTGTGCATCCTTAAAGTCCTTAGGCAGTGTGAGCTTAATATCATTAATGATACTTGTTGCCTCGTCAATATCAATGATTCCCTTCTCAACGAAAGGCATTCTTGAAGCATCTGTAATGACTTCCTCAAGTTCCTCAAGCAGTGAAAGAATCTTAATGTTTTCCTGGCGCATAACATCCTCCCGCAAATGAATAAATTAATCTAGAATTTGCTCTTAATTCTCTCTATCAGAAATTCCGGTACAAGTCCGCTTATATCTCCACCGAGTGAAGCAACCTCCTTGATAAGAGAAGAGCTGATAAATGAATACTCAGGTGCCGTCATAAGAAACACTGTCTCTGTGTCACCTGTAAACAGTCTGTCATTCATCTGAGCCATCTGAATCTCATACTCAAAATCAGTAGTGGCACGAAGACCTCTTACTACAGCGTCAAATCTGTTCTGATTGACATAGTCAGCAAGCAGACCCTCAAAAGTATCCACCTTGACATTATCAAGATGCGAAAGTGCAGTCCTGATAAGCTCGAGCCTCTCCTTAAGTGTGAACAGACTCTTCTTATTGACGTTGAATATAACAGCGACGGTCAGCTCATCATACATCTTAGCTGCTCGCTCGATCACATTCAGATGACCATTGGTAATAGGATCAAAAGATCCTGCATATAGTGCTCTCTTGCTCATTTAATATTACCATCCTTGAAGAATAATTCTATCACCATTGTTCTTATTCTTCAATCTCGTTTTCGTAGAGATATACATTAACACCGATAGTTCCGTATTTTTTGCACTTAATTCTTCTAAGATTTCCGTAACTTTCCGGTAATGTATTATCGTAAAGATGTTCTGCAACAACGATTGAACCCTCGTCGAGAATGCCCTGGTTAAGCAGCAGCTCAAAAGCGTCATCATAATAGCCTGCTTCATAAGGCGGATCCATGATTACAACATCGATAGGCTCACTTAAAGTCATAATAAACTTTCTGAAGTCACTGTTAGTAACAACAGCCCTGTCCATAGCCTTGCAGCCCTCGACATTCTGCATAAGAATCTTATAATTCTTTCTGTTCCCTTCATTAAAATAGCACTTCGCAGCACCTCTTGAGATTGCCTCAAGTCCAAGAGATCCAGAACCTGCAAAAAGATCCACAAACACTGTGTCCTGATTCCAGTCTCTAATCATGCTGAAAATCGCTTCCCTTACCTTCTCTGTAGTCGGTCTAATTCCCTCAGGAACCTCAACCTTTCTGAATCTGAATTCACCTGATGTAATTCTCACCTTAATGTCTCCTTATATATTAATCTACTATATATACTTAAATAACATCACTATTATCGCTTATATAAAGCTTAGAAACAATCCTTTCAAGCTTATCAATTTCATCCCGATCAGCATTCGTGCATATTCTCTCAGCATCCTCTGAAGCTGCATCAAGAATATCAGTGTATCTAAAAAGCGACATCGTCATACCAGAAGCCCCATGCTGCATCGTTCCGGTAATATCTCCAGGCCCCCTCAAGCGATAATCCTCCTCGCTTAGGACAAACCCATCGTCAATCGTTGCCATAAGCTTCGCGCGCTCCTTAGCAATATCACTCGTGCCGTAATTGACAAGATAACAGTACGACTGAATATCAGACCTTCCTACACGTCCTCTGAGCTGATGAAGCTGTGCTAGCCCGAACCTCTCCGAATTTTCAATCAGAATCATAGTCGCATCTGGAACATCAATTCCCACCTCTATAACGACAGTGCATACGAGAATATCCGTATCCCCGAAGGCAAAATCCTGCATGACTCTTTCCTTCTCGTTCTTATCGAGCCTTCCGTGAAGAAGTCCAACCTTATATTCCTTAAAGCTTCTCTTCACACGGTCAAAAAGCTCGGTTGCTGCCTGCATATCCCCGTCTTCCGATTCGATGCTCGGTGCTACAATGTATGCTTTGTTTCCTTTAGTAAGCTCATCCCTTAGAGCCGCATATGCACGTTTCCTTGAGGCCTCTGTTACAACTCTTGTGATTACAGGGAGTCTGTTCGCAGGCTTCTCCCTGATTATGCTGAAATCCATGTCTCCATAGACAGTTGTAGCGAGCGTTCTTGGAATCGGAGTCGCCGACATAACAAGAATATTTGTTCTGTCGCCCTTATTACTTATAAGCTTCCTCTGATTAACTCCAAAACGATGTTGCTCATCCGTTATAACAAGCCCAAGCTTATCAAACTCTACATTGCTCTGTATAAGAGCATGGGTACCGACAATACAGTTGATATCGCCGGAACGCAGGTCTTCTAGAATTTTCTTTTTGTCAGCGATTGGCGTGCTCGATGTAAGAAGTGCTGTTCTTATTCCTAGATTTGCAAAATCTCTCTCGAGACTCGTCATATGTTGACTTGCCAGAATCTCTGTCGGAACCATAAACGCTGACTGATAACCAGCACCGAAGGCCATGACGATTGCGGCCTCAGCAACAAGAGTTTTGCCCGAACCTACATCACCCTGAAGCAGCCTGTTCATCGGCTTCTCCAGTGCAAGATCGCGCCTTATGTCCTCGATTGCAAGCATCTGATCATCTGTCGGTCTAAAGCTGATTCCATCAAGGAGGTTATCGTATTTAAGGCTTGCATAATCCGAAAGTGATGCATCGCTATTTCCTGATTCAAGCTCAATCTTCTTTAGGCAAATCGCAATTCTGTAAATCAGAAGCTGCTCGTATATAAATCTGTATCTTGCTACTTTATAATGATGCGAATCCTCAGGAAAATGATAATTTCTGTAGGCATACATCGGATTGCAGATTCGTCTTGCTTCTACAACCTCAGGGTCAATCCATTCATCAATCTCTTCGATTGATACAAGAGCATTTCTGACCATCTTCGAGATGTCTCGACTCGTAAGCCCGCTGGTGCATCGATATACCGGAATATATCCACGCTCGTCTGAATCACTGCCTGAAACTGAAATCTCTGGGTTAGTGAACTTCCTAAGGCCCCTGAAAACAGTAACCTTGCCAAAGATTGAATATGTCTCTCCGACTACTAGGGTCTTAGCCATAAACGGCATATTAAAAAAAACAACAGCAAAATCACAGCTCTCGTCACTCATCATGCACTCGAGAACTGTCTTGCTGCCGCCAATGCGTCTGAGTCTCTTGCTTAGAAGTCTGCCTGAAGCAAGGCCATCACGACCGGCTTCAATTTCATCTGCAAGCCTTATGTTTCTTCGGTCCTTGTATCTTACAGGCTGATAACAAAGAAGATCTTCCACGGTATTAATACCGAGCTTCTGAAGTTTCTCCTTCTTCTTCTCACCGACTCCTTTAATCTTCAAAACATCATCGTTCAGTCTGATACTAATGGTGTTCACCTCTGATAATTGTAATATCTCTCGGCACAACCTGCTTAGCCATTACACCCTTAATGTGGGCAGTAAACTTGATATGCTTCTCAGGTCTTAAAACACCGATATTATATTCTATGGTATCAAATAGCTTAGATGCAGTGTCACTTATGCTCTCACCAAACTTCGAGACATAATAAATCTCAATGCTGATTCCATGTGAATCCTCTGAAATCTCTATTGAGTTAAAGGTTCTTGAATCGTTCCCTTTGAAGCCTCTCTTGTAGACAAGACCTCTTCTGTTGCATGGAAAAACAAGTCCTTCCATCTCGGACATGCTCTTTGAAACGATATTCTTAAGTACATCGTTGTTAACCGCGATGAGTCCATATCTGCTCTTGGTGATAAGTGCCATACCATCCTCCAAATAACATTCTTTCTATAATATGGATTATATTATAAAAACCTCAAAAAAGAAAAAAGTCTTAAGCTTTCGCTTAAGACTGACCATGTATATTCACTAGATGGCACGGTTAACCTTGCCCGATCTCAGGCAGCTAGTGCATACTGAAGCCTTTCTAACTGTTCCGTTCTCGTTGATTCTTACAGACTGAATGTTAGCATTCCACTTTCTTCTTGAGTGTCTGTTTGAGTGAGAAACTGCGTTTCCGGAAGTCTGACCCTTACCGCATACTTCACATTTTCTTGACATTTGCCGCACCCCCTTTGTACTAAAATAAAATCTACGTGTTAAACACGCTTAAATATATTAACACGTGATTTTCACATATGCAAGGATTTTTTAACTATATTTTTAATTCGTGGGAAATATTTTCAGATTGTCTCTCCAATAATGGTAAATTCAATCTGTATAAAATAAAAAAATAAATTTTTATACTATTTGCAGTATAATTAGTCTGACTAATTATTTCAATAAGGACACGGTACTTTTATGAACAACGATTCACTAAACAGATATTATTTTAAGAGACTTGTAATAACACTTGCTGTCATTATGGGCATGTTTGTAGTTGCTTATATTTACAGAGACACCAAGCTCGGAATGTTCAACAAGACAGATTACAAAGCTATTAGAGATACTCTAACTCAGAGTGTTTCAGAATTTAAGTCTAATGAAGATATGGCAGAATATCTTACTGACTGGGCCAATTCTCTGAGCCTTAAATATACAGAGGATTCTGCAGGCAATATAATCTTTTCTCCTAAGAGAACAAGATCAGATGCTAAGGATAACGCCGTTGTATGTGTCAGCTACAATTACAAGACTGCAGAGAAGAATGCGCCACTGATTGCTGCTGCACAGTACATTGCGCAGTCAGACATCAGAACAACCAAGTACAACGTTATCTTTTTTAATAACGACAAGGGTGATTTTGGCGGTTACAAGAATATCAGCAAGAAGTACTTCCCTAACAATTCTAAGGTTATCTATTTAGATTACAGTGACAAGTCATATGCATCGCTTAAATCATTTAATGAGACAAGAGCATCATACGCAATTAAGAAGAGCACAACCTCTTCAACATGTGATTCTGCTGTACATCTGACAATCAAGGGCGTTCAGACTGATGAGGTTACATCTTCGATCAGTTCACAGCCTAACCCGATTACTGCATTTGGTACTGTTCTGTCCCAGCTTGAGTCAAGAGCATCACACTACGAGATTTCTAACCTCAAGGTTATTAATGAAGGAAATATGTTTCCTTCGTCACTCGAGGTAGATATTCTTGTGAATTCATACTCGCTGGAGAACCTTACAGAATATCTCGACAAGAGAAGTGAAGCTTTTGTCGATAAGTATGAAGAGGACTTCCCTGAGATCGAATACACATATGAAGTAATCGAGGATGACTCTAAGATTCCTTCAAGCTGCTATACAGAGGATGTGTGCAAGTCAATAAATAACATCATCTATACTTTCAACAACGGAACATATAGATTTGATGAGGACGATGATATCCCTGCTGATTACAAGGAAGACGATATTTATGGAATTAACAGCATCGAGCAGCTCCGTGAAACAGACAATATGATGTATATAGACATCTGCACTCAGGCACTGACCGATGGATATATGAAGAAGATTGTAAGTGATAACAAGACAATCGCAAGCTTCTCACATTCTAAGTATGTTGAGAATGAAAGCTGCTCGGCTTTCTCAAATAATGATGAGTCTCTTTACAATCAACTCAACTTCACATATATCAAGGTAAATGATGCGACACTTAAGAATTTCATCATCAAGGAGAAGGAAGATTTCTACTTTACTCCTTGCTCATATATTCAGGAGCTGAATTCTAAGGCTGACATCATTCACCTGGCTGTTAACGAAGATTCTGTAAACGTTATTACAAATACAGTTCTTTGCTTCATCGACTCACTTGGAAGATTTCTTTCATTATAATATTCTGTAAATTTAACTAAGAGGGAATATGAACAATAGACTATTACTAGTAAACGATGTATCGGGTTATGGCAGAGTTTCAAGCTTTGCCATGACGCCGATTCTGGCAACGTATGGCTTCCACCCTTACCTGCTGCCGACAGGACTTGTATCGAATACTCTCGATTACGGTAAATCGGTTATTCTTGATACAACTGATTTCATGAGGGATGCAATTGAGAAGTGGAACGAGCTTGGCTTCAGCTTTCCTGTAATCTGTACAGGCTTTATTAATTCAGACAAGCAGGTTGATATAATTAGTGACCTTATTGATTCACAGGATGATCCTTTTGTGCTTGTGGATCCGATTATGGCAGATTCCGGAGAGCTTTATGACAATATGTATCCTGGTGCCATTGAATGTAATCGAAAGCTTGCATCTAAGGCAGATATAATAATTCCGAACTTCACAGAAGCCACTCTTATGAGCGGGATGTATGAAGGAAGAGAAACGCTTTTGGCCGAGGAATATGTGAAGCTTGCCCACGCGATGAGTCAGTTCGGCTGCAAGGCGGTTGTAATTACAAGCTGCAGACTCGATGACGGAAGATGCTTCAATCTACTGTACAGACCTGAGGTTTCAGACGAGCCGGAATTTCTGTTCTATGACGAGGTTCCGTGCAGCTTCATAGGAACGGGAGATATTTTTTCAGCAGTTCTTATATCTGAGATTATGAAAGGATCTGATCTTGCAGATGCAGTAAACAGAGCTGGTTCCTTTGTTGCAGAGGTAATCACCGCCAATGCAGACAATCCTGATCACTTTGATATCTATCTTGAGGGCTCGCTTCGCAGCCTTTTGTGATGATAGGTTCACTTTATATTGAATCATATATGTGTTATCATTTCTCTATTAAGTATCTATATATAGGAGGTTTTCATGAGAACAGACAGAGACAAGCGTTCAGACAATGAGAGAGATATTGACGATTTCCTCTCACAGTTTGACACGCCGGTTGAGGATTTGGATACGAATGTCGACAGATATCTCGAGACTCCAGATTCGTCGCGTTCAGTTTCTGAGAGAAGAGCCGATGCTACTTCACATGCAGCATCACCTTCTGACGAATATGCACGCGCAAGAAACGAACGAAGTACAGGAAGGGCTTCATCGCATCAGCATTCTGCTGAGAGTCATACAAGCAGTGATGCTAAGTCTGAAGTGAAGTCTAAGCGCAGAGTTAACAAGAAGGTAAAGGCTGCTAAGGCTTCTAGGAAGTCAGGTAAATCATCAGATGGCAGCAGATTAAGTTCACTTAAGGCAAGACTTTTCCTTAAGGAGAACCCTTACTACTCTCCTTCTGAAGGCGAATATGTAATTGTTAACGGCAAGAAGCACAAGAACAAGCCATATAAGTTCAGCTTCAAGAAGCTGATTCTTGACTGCATCGGACTTGGCCTTATTATGTGTCTATGTGCTTTCATTTATGCTTTTGTAATTATCAGCCTTGCACCGAAGATCAACGCAAGCGATATTTATGACGCAATTGAGCAGAGCTCACTCATATATGATGACCAGGGTAAGGAAATAGACTCGGTATACTACAGCCAGGATCGTACTCTAGTTAAATATGAGGACTGCCCTGAGGATCTTGTCAACGCATTCGTTTCACTCGAGGATAAGACCTTCTGGAAGCATCACGGCTTCAACTGGACACGTATGGCTGGAGCAGTTGTAAGCTCAGTTACCGGTGGAGGCAGAATTTCAGGTACAAGTACAATCACACAGCAGCTGGCACGTAACGTTTACCTTGCTGACATCAAGAGTGAACGAAGCATCAGCCGTAAGGTTCTTGAGATGTACTACGCAGCTCAGATTGAGAAGTGTCTGTCCAAGGAAGAGATTATTGAGGCATATATGAACACAATCTATCTTGGATTCGGATGCTATGGTGTAGATGCTGCAGCTCACGCGTACTATTCTAAGGACGTTAAGGATCTGACACTCGAGCAGTGTGCTTCACTTGCTGCACTTCCACAGGCGCCGGATACATATGCCCTCATTCAGTATGTCGATGATGCTAACTTAAGTGATACTGCAACGAATATTATCGTTCGTGACCCTGATACATATGTTGCTAACGATGTTTCCAAGGATAGAAGAGATCTGTGCCTCACTCTTATGAAGGATCAGGGCTATATCTCTGAAGCACAGTATAAGGAGGCTTATGGTAAGGATCTTATCGACTTTATTAAGCCTACTATTGATTCAGGAAACCAGAACTATGCATACTTCCATGAGTATGTAATTGATCAGGTTGTTGATGGACTTATGGAGAAGTATAACCTTTCAGCTGAGGATGCTGAGTCAATGGTATATACTAAGGGACTTAAGATTTATTCAACTCTTGACCAGACTGCACAGAAGACAGTTGTTAAGGAGTTTAAGAACTCAGCTAACTTCCCTTCTATCGTAAACATCAGATATGACAGCAACAACAATATCGTATCCAATTATGGTGAGGTTCTGCTGTATGATTACGATAATTTCTTCAACAGCAAGCATGAGTTCAAGTTCAAGTCAGGCGAGGTTAAGGTTAATGATGATGGCTCTGTAACTGTTAAGCGTGGTAACAGACTCAACATCTATACAACAGAATATGATGGAACTACAGATTACAGTCTTGAGTTCAAGCCAACTTATGTAAATGAGGATACTCTATACACTTACTCAGGTGGATATATCAACATCCCTGCTGAGTATAAGAAGCTTGATTCAAATGACAACCTTGTAATTGATGCTTCATATTTCAAGGATTACCCTGACACATGGAAGATTAATGGCAGCAAGGTTACAATTACTGAGAACGGTTATACTCTTACACCTAAGACTATTCAGCCACAGGCTGCAATGACAATCGTTGGTGTAGGTACAGGTGAAGTTAAGGCTATGGTCGGAGGTAGAACAAGCAAGGGTCAGAGACTCTATAATAGAGCACTTAACCCTCGTCAGCCTGGATCATCAATCAAGCCTCTGGCTGTATACGGAGCTGCACTTCAGAAGAGCTTTGACCTTCAGGCTCAGGGTAAGAAGTGGACTTATCAGGACTTCGGATATGACAGTCAGGGAGCACGTGGCTACGGAGACTACATGACAGCTTCTTCAACTGTTGTCGATGAGAGAATGGTTGTTGACGGTAAGGAATGGCCTACTAACGCAGGTGGTGGACACTCAGGAGCAATTACATTCAGAAGAGCACTCCAGCAGTCTATCAACACGTGTGCCGTTAAGATTCAGCTTCAGGTTGGAACAGATTATTCAATGCAGATGCTTGAGAAATTTGGACTTTCAACTCTTGTAACTGCAGCTGATAACCCAGAAGTAAACGATGAGAACACTGCATCACTTGCACTTGGTGGTATGACTAAGGGTGCTATCCCTCTTGAGATGGCTCTTGCTTATGCATCATTCCCTGCTGGTGGTACAAGAAATTCTGCAATCGCATTTACTAAGGTTGTAGACTCTAAGGGTAAGACAATCCTTACATCTAAGTCAGAAGAGACTAAGGTAATGGATGAAGGTGTTGCATGGATTATGACAGACATCCTTAAGTCTGTAGTATCTAAGGGTATCGGTTACCCTGCTGCTATCAGCGGTGTTCAGGCCGGTGGTAAGACAGGTACAACAACAGACCAGTTCGATATTTGGTTCGACGGATTCACTCCTAAGTACGCAGCAGCACTCTGGATTGGAACAGACGTTAATCTCGAGCTTTCAACAATGTCGGGAACAGCAGCTTCATTATGGGGTAAGATCATGAATCAGATTCCTGCGGCTAAGACTGGAACCTATAAGGAGAAGCCTGATGATGTAATTTCAACCGGTGGTGAATATTACACTAAGGGCACCGAGAATGGCAGAACTAACTATAAGGGTGGAAGCAATAAGGATAAGAATAAAGATAAAGATTCTAACGGCAACGATAAACCAGCTGTAAAGCCTGATGACAATAACAACGGTGGCGGTAATAAACCTGGCGGCGGCGGTGATAACCCTGGCGGTGGTGGTGATAACCCTGGCGGCGGCGGTGATAACCCTGGCGGCGGCGGTGATAACCCTGGCGGTGGCGGTGATAACCCTGGCGGCGGCGGTGAGACCGGTGGTGAAAGCGGTCAGAATCTGTAAATGCCTGCCTCAGCTACACATCTACTAATACATCTACTAATATAGATACAGATTACAGAGGAGCTTTTCTAAGGCTCCTCTTTTCTTATACTGCATATTGTGTATTAATTTCGAAACAAGCACATTATGTACGTAATTTAGTTCTTTGTGAAGGTTTTGTGATCGCACATTCATATTGACAACACAATGCAGATATTCTATAATCTACTCGTCTAACAAGATGAAGTTTATTCGTTATACTAAATATGGAGGTATTAATATGGAACAAGAAAAGAAAGCCGGCCAGTTTAATTCCAATTTTGGATTTCTTATGGCATGTCTTGGTTCAGCTGTAGGTCTTGGTAACCTATGGTCATTCCCTTACAAGCTAGGAACTGCAGGAGGATTCGCTTTCCTTCTCGTATACGTTGTTCTTTGCGTAGTAGTTGGTTATCCACTTATCCTCTCAGAGGTTGCTCTCGGACGTAAGTCACAGAAGGCTGCTGTAGAGGCTTATGCAAGTGTTAAGCCAGCATTCAAGTTCAACGGTGTACTTCAGACAGCAGTACCTTTCCTTCTGATCTGCTTCTACTGCACATTCGGAGGATACATCACTAAGTACCTCGTTGCTTCAACAGCTGGTCTTTTCTCAGCTAACGCAACACTTAACACAATCGACCCAACTGAGTATTTCGCACAGTCACTACTCAGCAACGGTACAGCAGCACTTCCTTGGATGATCGCATACCTTGCACTTACATTCATCATCATCCTCGGAGGAGTATCAGGTGGTATCGAGAAGTTCTGTAAGTATGCTATGCCAGCACTCTTCGTAATGCTCGTTATCATCGTAATCAGATCATGCACACTCCCAGGAGCTGGCGCTGGTCTAAGCTTCCTCTTCAAGCCTGATTTCTCAGTATTCTCAACACCACAGGGAATATTTGATACATTCAAGTTTGCAGGTGGACAGATGTTCTTCTCACTTTCACTTTCATCAGGTTGTCTGATTGCTTACGGTTCATACCTCAGCCAGGACGAGAACCTTGAGAAGGACTCAGTATTTATCGCAGTAGGTGACTCACTCGTAGCTGTTCTTGCTGGTATGGCTATCATGCCTGCAGTATTCTCATTCGGACTTGAGGCTGGAGCTGGTCCTTCACTTCTGTTCGTAACAATGACTACTGTATTCCAGTCACTTGGATTCACAGGAAGAATTCTTGCTTTCCTATTCTGGCTTCTAGTATTCTTCGCAGCACTCTCATCATCAATCGGTATGATGCAGGCTGGTATCGCTGCACTTCTTGATGCTCAGATCAAGGCTGGTAAGAACCCTAACACTCTCCTGATGTCAGGTATCATGACACTCGTTGCTCTTGTTGGTAACACAATGACTACACTTGACTGTCTCGGAGCTGCTCCTACAATGCAGTGGTTCCACATCCTTGGACAGCCTGACGTACTCGACGTTTGGGACGCTATCGCAGAGGGTATCCTAATGCCACTCACAGGACTCATCATGGCAATCCTCCTCGGATGGGTTGCACCTCACTACATCGACGACGAGGTAATGAAGGGTTCACAGTTCAAGTCAAAGGGACTTTACAATGTTTGTATCAAGTACGTAGGACCAGTATTCATGGCTCTTATCGTTTACTCACAGATCACAACATTCTTCGTTAAGTAATAACGAAATTATTTAACTAAACAAATTCATTAATGAATAAACTTGTTCTAGAGAGAGGCCCGGCGTAAGCCGGGTTCTTTCTATGTCTGAAATCTCCTTGTCTTGAATAATCTGTGATATATAGCTCCCCTCTCACGATTAAATGCCTATCTATAAAAGCCATATTTTGATTCTCACGGAATTTTACCGTCTCGACGACTAGTTGTTCATTTTGGCAATCTTCCACTCTTAAAACGCAAATTTAAGGGTTCATAGAAATCCGTCCGATACGATACGTTTCCCTACTCAAATTTAACAGCAAAATAAAGTACCGGCCTATCATTTCTGACCGACCGGTACTTCGTAAACCTTATTTATTCTGATTACTTCATCTCTTCTGCGAGGGCATTAATCTGCTCACGAACGTCTCCGTTCACTCCACCATGAATTGTTACAGTGTTCTCAGCGAACTCGATGTTCTTCAGGCCCTCGAGCATACCTCTCATCTTCTTAGCAGCGATTGGAGCCCATGCACCGTTCTCAACGAAAGCGATCTTTCTGTTCTGATATCCGTGATCTGCAAGGTGGCAGATGAAATCGTTCATGAATGGGAAAATTCCGCCGTTGTAAGTTGTAGTAGCTAGGATAAGCTTGCCGTATCTGAATGCATCCTCAATAACCTCTGCCATATCGTCTCTTGCAAGGTCTGATACTGCAACATTAGGGCAGCCCTTCTCCTCAAGTGCCTTAGCAAGCTCCATAACGGCCTTCTTAGTGTTTCCGTAAACCGAAGTGTAAGCGATTGTAACACCCTCAGTCTCAACACCGTATGATGACCATGTGTTATAAAGATCAATATAGTGTCCGAGGTTCTCGTCGAGAACAGGTCCGTGAAGTGGGCAGATTCTCTCTATATCAAGAGAAGAAGCCTTCTTAAGTAGATTCTGCACCTGAACTCCGAACTTGCCTACAATGCCGAAATAATAGCGTCTGGCCTCACATGCCCAGTCATCATCCTCTACGTCATTAGCACCGAACTTACCGAAGCCGTCAGCTGAGAAAAGAGTCTTAGTCTTTGACTCGTAAGTTACCATTACTTCTGGCCAGTGAACCATTGGTGCAGCTACGAAATTAAGAACGTGGTTTCCAAGCTCTAGAGAATCTCCCTCCTTGATAACGATTCCCCTGCCGAGGTAATCCTTACCATAGAACTTGTTAAGCATAACGAAAGCCTTATCTGATGCTACAACTGAAGCACTCTCGTACTTCTCAAGGAAATCAACAAGGCTACCTGAGTGGTCAGGCTCCATGTGCTGAACTACGATGTAGTCAGGAGTTCTGCCATCAAGAACCTTCTCGATGTTATCAAGCCACTCTGCAGTGAATCCAGAATCAACAGAATCCATTACAGCAATTTTATCATCAACGATCACATATGAGTTGTAAGCCATTCCTTCAGGAACAACATACTGACCCTCAAAAAGGTCGATTTCGTGATCGTTTACACCAACGTTGAAAATTGAATCAGTAATCTTCATATTATCCTCCATAATAAAAAATATTGTGATTAAATATTGGATTTATAAATTTGTATAGAACAAACCTGTAGCAAGCTGAACCAGGATTGAAACAAGTGAAATGCTCACCCAGCAAGTGAAGCCCATGATAATCGGCTTACCGCCCTTCTTAACAAGCTCAACAATGTTGGTGTTAAGTCCGATAGCACACATAGCCATCGCAATAAAGAACTTGGCAAGCCACTTCATACATGTTACAAAAGAGCCCATATAAAATGTTGTAAAGCCAGACTCAGGCATCACGCCCACAACAGTAGTTATAATCGAAGCGATGATGAAATAAATAATAAAGAACGGGAATACCTTCTTGAAGCTGAAGCTTCCGCCCTCCTCTGACCTGCTCTCCTTCTTCGCGCGGTAGATCGAAAGAACCAGCGTAATCGGAATGATAGCAAGTGTTCTTGTTAGCTTAACTGTGATTGCAGCCGAGAGGATTCCCTCAGTTCCGAAGATACCCTCCGCTGTCGATGCTGCCGCTGTTACTGAAGATGTGTCATTAACGGCTGTGCCGGCAAAAACGGCGAAGCCTTCACTTCCGAACCCGATGGCATGCCCGAGCGTCGGGAATATAAGTGCGGCGAGAACATTAAAAAGGAAGATTACAGATATTGACTGTGCAATCTCCTTGTCATTAGCGCCGATTACAGGTGCGGTTGCAGCAATTGCAGAACCTCCACAGATTGATGAACCTACACCGATAAGTGTTGACACCTTAGAATCCATCTTCAGAACCTTCATCATAATGAAGGCCATTATAAGTGATGTCGAAATTGTCGATACAATTACAGGAAGACTCTTGCTTCCTACAGTTAGAATTGTTCCGAGATTCAGTGAGAATCCAAGAATAATTACTGCATACTGAAGAATCTTCTTTGATGTGAACTTGATACCGTCCTTAAATGTCTCGCTAGGTGCAAGATCCGCTTTCACAAGAGTTACAAGCATTCCTATAAGTATTGCGAAGACCGGCGCTCCTACTACATCAAACGATACGCTTCCAAGCTTAAGACCGCTTAAGATAGTCGCAATCGCAGCAATAAATGTGCAAATTAATATTCCCGGTACTCTATTCCTCATCATTCTATTATATAATTGTATTCCTTTCGTGATTTTCTTAATAATAAATTATTAAAATAAGCTATTAATTATAGCATATATTAGCGCTTGTTCATACCTTCACACATAACAAGATCCCCGCTTTCGCGAGTTTTGTTAAGATCTATGATTCTCTGGTTCTCAGAACCTCTGAATCTAAGAGTAATATTCTTAAGCTCCTTCTCGAATCTTCCATCAACGAGAATGTCGATCATGCCGAGCATCTCCTCGGTAAACGGAGTATTGCAGTGTTCACCGGGAGTCAGCAGCCTCTCGTACGTAAAACCGGTGAAAGACCAGATGCTTTTGGCAGGGAAAGCTTCTCTTACTTTACGGAGAAAAGGCACGAGTGCCTCCTGGTTCGATGGTTCAAAAGGTTCTCCGCCGAGGATTGTAAGTCCCGAAATATAGCTAGGCTTCAGCATCTCGAGGATTTCTTTCTCGGTTTCTTCGGTAAACTCAGTACCGTATTTGAAGTCCCAGGTCTCCGGCTGAAAGCAGTCCTCGCAGCAATTGGTGCAGCCCGACACAAAGAGTGTGACGCGGACGCCCTCGCCGTTAGCAATATCGCAATTCTTAATCTGACCGTAGTACATATATTGTGCCTCCGTGTTTTATCTGCAAAAAAGTCTGAAGCGTGGATGCCTCAGACTTTAATTCATATTTTCTATAGGTGAAGTACTCTATCCTTAATTTCCTGTGTACGGCCCTGGTTCCAGAACTGGGTTCCGATGTAGCCGCATGTTCTTCTTGCAACTGACATTGTCTCCTGGTTTCTGTTGCCGCAGTTTGGGCACTCCCAAATCAGCTTGTTATGATCATCTACGATCTTAATCTCGCCGTCATAGCCGCACTCTGCGCAATAGTCGCTCTTAGTGTTAAGCTCTGCGTACATGATGTTATCGTAGATGTACTTAAGAACGTCGATTACTGCAGGAATGTTGTTCTGCATATCAGGAACCTCGATGTAGCTTATCGCTCCGCCTGGGCTTAGCTTCTGGAAGTCCGCCTCGAACTTAAGCTTTGTGAATGCGTCGATTTCTTCCTGAACGTGAACGTGATAGCTGTTTGTGATGTAGTTCTTATCAGTAACGTGTGGAATTATGCCAAAACGCTGCTGAAGTGACTTCGCAAACTTGTATGTTGTTGACTCCATTGGAGTTCCGTATACTGAGTAGCTGATATTCTCATTAGCCTTCCAGAATGAGCACTTGTCGTTAAGTCTCTGCATTACCTTAAGTGCAAATTCTCTGCCCTTCTCTGTTGTGTGGCTCTCGCCGAGCATTCTGTAGCACATCTCGCAAAGTCCTGCATATCCAAGTGAAATTGTTGAATATCCGTCAAAGAGGAGCTTATCGATTACCTCACCCTTCTTAAGTCTTGCGATTGCGCCGTGCTGCCAGAGAATTGGAGCTACGTCTGAAGGTGTTCCGAGAAGTCTCTCATGTCTGTATCTGAGCGCTCTATGGCAGAGCTCAAGTCTCTCATCGAGAATCTCCCAGAACTTGTTCATATCGCCGTATGATGAGCATGCAACATCAACGAGGTTGATTGTTACCACGCCCTGGTTAAATCTTCCGTAGAACTGGTGATGTCCGTTAGGAAGCATGTAATTGTCCTCTACAGTAAGGAATGATCTGCAGCCCATGCAAGGATATACCTCTCCGCGCTTAAGCTCCTTCATTACCTTCGCTGAAATGTAGTCAGGAACAAGTCTCTTAGCAGAGCACTTTGCTGAAAGCTCTGTGAGGTAGTAATACTTAGTTTCCTCTGTGATGTTGTCCTCATCAAGAACGTAGATAAGCTTAGGGAAAGCAGGTGTAATCCAGATTCCCTTCTCATTCTTAACACCCTTATATCTCTGACGGAGAACCTCCTCAATGCAGAGTGCAAGGTCATCTCTTGTCTGTCCCTCTGGAACCTCGTCAAGATACATAAACATTGTTACAAACGGTGCCTGACCGTTACAAGTCATCAGTGTAATCAGCTGATACTGAATAGTCTGAATACCGTTCTTGATTTCTTCCTTAAGTCTCTTCTCAGTCAGGATGTTGATGATCTCCTCATCCATAGGCTCACCTGTGGCCTCACGTTCTGAGATTACATACTGTCTGATCTTCTTACGGCTCACATCTACAAAAGGTGCGAGGTGCGCAAGTGAAAATGACTGTCCACCGTACTGATTTGATGCAACCTGAGCGATAATCTGAGTTGTGATATTACAAGCTGTATAGAAGCTGTGTGGCTTCTCGATCATAGTCTCACTGATGATAGTTCCATTCTGGAGCATATCCTCTAGATTGATAAGATCGCAGTTGTGCTCTCTCTGGGCAAAATAGTCGCTGTCGTGGAAATGAATAATTCCGGCATCATGCGCGTCCATAATCTCCTCAGGAAGAAGAATACGTCTTGTAAGGTCCTTGCTGACCTCGCCCGCCATATAGTCTCTCTGAGTTGAGTTGATGATAGGATTCTTATTAGAGTTCTCCTGCTTAGCCTCTTCGTTGGCTCTGTCTATAAGCGCCATAATCTTCTCATCAGTAGTATTTGACTGACGAACAAGAGAACGGTTGTATCTGTAAGTGATATACTCCTTGGCTACCTCATACGCACCGTGACGCATGATTTCCTTCTCTACCATATCCTGAATTTCTTCTACAGCTGGCGATCTGTTAAGTCCGTCACATGCGATTGTAACAGCCTCGGCAATTCTTCTGATCTGCATTGGGGTCATCATAAACTGCTGGGGAACAGAATCATTCGCACCGTGGATAGCATCGATAATCTTATTGACATCAAATGAAACCTCGGATCCGTTTCTCTTAATAACTCTCATAACTGCTTCTCCTCACCTCTTATGCCCATCTGGGCACCTCTATAATAAAACAAATTACTAAACACACCTTAAACACTATATTGTATATCTATATAAGCAGACACTATATATTGTGTCTGGGATATTTGTTTCATTTCGGACGAGCACAATATCTTGTTCGACCGTGTCACATTCTATACCCAATATATGGTAACAGTCAAATGAAATTTCCCTATATTTTGTATTAAATATAAGCCGCAGATAACAATATATAGTAACGTTGCATTAAAAGTCCGCGGTATATAGTGCTTTGAAGCCCGTTCCGCGGACGAGTATCTTATTCTATTATTTATTCTTTTGTTTTAAGAAGCTCTCTTGCCTCATCGTATTTCTTATCAGCTATAAGAGCGTTCACCCTCATCTCGGTCTCCTTGCGGATTCTTTCTGTCTCGAAGATGTCGCTGTCAAAATACTTCTTATATACCGATTTTCTGTACGCCCTCGGACTCTGCTCTCTAAGTGTTCCGTTCTCGAGAAGCATAATTCTGTCCGCACATCCTGTTACAGTGAAGAAATCGTGGGATACCATAAGTACTGTTCCCTTGTATGCCTTAATTGCACGCTCAAGTGCCGCCTGAGCATAAATATCAAGATGGCTTGTAGGCTCGTCAAGAATAAGAATGCCTGCCTCACTCTCGCAGATTTCTTCAAGCTGCTTAAGGTTTCTCTCACCGCCTGAAAGTGTGCTATGACCATCATCGTAAATCTGGCTGAACATTCTGATATTATCAGGATTCTCATCTGACAGAAGTTTATATACATCCTTAAGAAGACTTGACTTACCAGTACCGTTCGCACCGACGAACGCAACCTTATCTCCGCAGGAGATGTCAAAATTAACATCATGCAGAATCTCCCTCTCGAAAGACAGAGAATAGTCTTTGATTGAAACGGTATTTTGGCCGTCTGACTCAGATTCGCCTGCTTCAGGGAAGCTGAAGTCGTACTTGTCAGTCTCAAGGAACGGATAATCCTCTCTCATCGCGATGATTCTGTCGAGATAGCTAGAGCGAGCGCGGAGCTGCTTACCCTTCTTAGAATCGGTAGTCTCAGTCGCTTCTTTACGCATTTTCTCAACAAGAACACGCTGCTCTGCGATAAAATCATCGAACTTCGATGTAAGCTCGTGCATCTCAAGCTTTGTCTCGAGCATCGCCCTGTTGTACTCAGCGTAAGTGCCCGGGAACTGCTGAAGCTTCTCGTTCTCAAGGTGAAGAACCTTGTTAAAGCATTGGCTGAGGAGCAGTCTGTTGTGAGTAATCGAAAGGATTGTTCCGTCGTAATCATTGATCAGCTTCATCAGGCCGACGAGATTCTCGAAATCGAGGAATACATCCGGCTCGTCCATTACAAGAAGCTGCGGTTTCATCAGCATGCTTCTTACGATTGAAAGAAGCTTAAACTCACCGCCGCTAATCTTGTTAACCGGCACATCTGCAACGTGAGAAATACCTGCAACTGCAAGCTCCTTATGGATGTTCGAATCATAATTATAGCCGTCGACAGCATCCATTTCGTCAAGGCAATTCTGATATCTGTCAAAAATATCCTCCGGCGCATCCTCATCCGCCATCTTCGCACATGTCTCATCAATTCTTGCCTGAAGCTCGATAAATGGCTCCGCAAGAAAATCATAGGCTGTCACATCAGAATCCTCATGGTCAACAAACTGATCCACGTAAGCGATTCTCATATTCTCATCCTTATGAATGTCGCCTTCATATGTATAAATGTCCGGATCAAGCATCAGCTTCACAAGCGTACTCTTACCTGAACCATTACTTCCTATAAGAACGGCGTGGTCCCCTCCTTCAATCTCAAAGGTAATCCCATCTAGAATATCCTTGGTTGGATAAACGAAAACTACGTCTTTAAACTTAATCATGTATACTCACTTTCTATATAAATGTGGGTTCTACCAACCTCTATATATATTATAGCGTGGTGGCATGCCAATCAGTCTTGTATGGCGATAATCTACTTATTGTTAAGAGCAGCAACCTTGCCGAATTCTGCTATTCCTACGTGGCAATAACCGACAGGATTCTTCTCAAGATAGTCCTGATGGTACTCCTCAGCATCGTAAAAATTGCCGAGCACTCCCATTTCAACATAAAACTCGCTGTACTTCGCTTTCTCTTTCTCGAAAAATGCTTTAACAGTACTCTCGTCTGCAGGATCTGTATAATATACGCCAGTTCTGTACTGCGTACCAATATCTCCGCCCTGCCCATCCGCTCTTGTCGGATCAATAATGATAAATAGTGCTTCGAGAATAGTATCGAGCGAAACCACATCAGGATTGTACGTAACCTTCACGGCTTCACATGCACCAGTCTTGCCCGTGCACACCATCTCATAAGACGGATTCTCAACGCACCCGTTCGCATAACCAACCTCAGTGTCAGTCACGCCGTCAAGCAGCGTAAATGCCTTCTCAGTTCCCCAGAAGCATCCTCCCGCGAGGTAAATTTCTCTTGTTCCCATAAGCTGCCTCCTCATCTCCTCGAACTTCCTGTTCGTATCCGCATTTCTTCCTCTGAAGCTTATCATGCGGCCAAAATATCCTTCTTCTTCCGCAATCCTCCGACTCTCGTCAAACTCGAGCTCGTGATACAGACACACGTGTCCTACGAGGTTGTCGATAGGTGTCTTCTTGATAGACCTAGGAACAGCGTGTTCCTCGTAAAAGCAATCAAGAACCTCATCCGTAATCGGTGAGGTATAAAGCTCTACAGAGCTTACATTATATATGTCTTCAAGCGGTGTCTCCGTCATCACCCTAAAAATATCAAGCTTATCAGCGTCTCTTAGTATCTTCGCAAGCCTCACATCCGCCACTTCAGGCTCTGGAATTCTGTACATGCTGTGACAACGGATGGCATCGCAGATTGCTATAAGAATTGCATTGTCATTAACTATGCTCTCGCAGCCCGCCTCTGCAAACATCCTGATCAGCATGTCATCCCCAAACAGAATCTCTGCGCTGAGCGCAGCATGATTCACAGACTTTGCATCTACAAAAGTTCCGTACTGCCTTACCTGTTCAAACCTTCCGATATCATGAAGCAGGCCTGTAAGCCAGCAGATATCTGTTTCGATTTTGCCAAGGTGAAGAGACTCTGCCAGCCTCTCACATAGCTCAGCCACCCTGTACATGTGCTTGTATTTAAGAGCAATCTTGACGTCGTCAAGATTGTACTTCTCTGCATATTGTTCGAAAGCCTTGCAGGCTTTCGCTCTGTTGATTCTTATATTACTCATTCATTTATTTTCGTATTAAATCTCGACTAAATCAGGATACCCTCCAGATGGTCGCACTCGTGCTGAATAATCTGAGCAATCCAACCCTCAAAACTTCCGTGTCTCTTATTCATTCCGATATCCTGATAATCAACCTCAATATTCTGGTATCTTGAAGTCTCCCTCAATCCTGCAAGCGACAGACAGGATTCTTCGGTCTGGTACACGCCGCTTTTGGCAGTGATAACGGGATTAAGCATCAGAATAATCGCCGGACCTGCAGCCACCGCGATAATTGCCTTCGGCTCGCCAATCATATTCGCAGCCATTCCTACGCAGCGCTCGCTATTCGCACGAAGTGTGTCCAAAAGATCCATCGCGAGCGGCACATCGGCCTCACTCGCTGGCTTGGCCTTCTGCGAAAGCAGCATAATATCCTTGCAAATATCCTTAACCATCGAAACCTCCGAAAATGTAAACTTTGCTGATTCAATCTGGCTGATTTACTTAGCCCTTTATTATAACACAGATTTGCGACTACGACTTATATGAAGCAGTTTCTACAATTTGTGAGGATTACAGAGATGGCACCTCAAACCTGGATTCGCAGGTGTACCAATTTTTTAAATACAGCTTTGGTGGTAACATTCAGGGTCCAATTGTTTGATTATTTGTAAATTGGTAACAGTTATTGTTATGGCAATTATTGATTCGATATGTATTTACCATGACAAGGAATTATGGTTTGCGGTTGCCAGCCGCTCTGTTACAGTGCTCTCGTATTAATGGCCTACCTCCCTGTTACCATTCTTACACTTTACAAGATGTTGGGCCTAGTATGTTACCAATTACCTTTCTTCTTTGAAATTGGTACACCTTGCTTATGAATGCAATCTTGAAGTGCTAATTGATCAGCATCACAGGTGCTGCATCTAACTGCTTATTCTGGCAAACCTGTATTCTCAGGTGTACCATTTTTTTAAATACAGCTCTGGTGGTAACATTAAGGGTCCAATTGTTTGATTATTAGTAAATTGGTAACAGGCCTTTACAAAGAGTTTCTATCCAGCTATTAGAAGTCGGCAGATGATTCTATATATTTCAGGAGCGTCTGCCGAAATGCAGACGTTAGCATGGTTTTGATATAAACGTATGCTGAAGTGCTGACGTTTAGCTGGTTTTCTAATAATCATCTGCTGAGTATTTATAAGTCAGGAGCTGCCAGCGGCAGATGATTTAAACATTTATCTGTCAGAATCTGCAAATTCGAGTAGAATTTGCATACGCTTGAATCAATATCTTCATATCGTCTGCATCTTATGACCATAGCGGGATGTGAGCGCGGGCAGACGGAATGTCATTTTGGCCGCAAGTGTCTGTATTTCGGCAGACGACTTTAGCGCGAGAGGCTGTATGTCTGCACTTTGGCAGACGATTTGAAATAATTGTAAGAACGTCGGCCGCAGGGAGCGTGCAGGTGTACTGGAACGTCGGTGCCTTGGCAGACGACCTGGAATTATGACAGAAGCATATTCCAGAACCACACGGAATAATCAAAACGAATTGTCCGGAAGAGTATCACAGGCTTATCAGTGACAGAACAGTTTCATCTGATAACAACCTTAAGCGTTACCAGGATATGCTTGATAACAAATATATCCGCAGCACAAGAAACCTGCAGAAGCTTATCATATCAACAATGAGTGGAATCAAGGTGCGATCCAAATCAGAATGCATTATAGCAGACTTGCTCACCCGCGAAGGACTAGCTTTTGTATACGAACCGATTCTGATAATTGATGGGCAGGAATATACACCGGATTTCATAATAATTGATACTATGACAGGCCGTGCATTTATGTGGGAACATCTTGGCCTTTTGGACAAACAGGATTATCTAGAAAAATCGCTGATGAAGATTGCTGATTTCAACAAAGATGGATGGCATATTGGAGTGAATCTGATTCTTACAGGGGAAACCCGTGGTAACCCATTCAACGCGCAAAAAGCGAAGGCCGCTCTCGATCGTATTCTGCTGAACTGATTATCGGTCATAAATTGCTAACAGTCGCAATAAAACAGGCGACATCTCTGCCGCCTGAACATTAGACATTAATATTACTAATTAGAACTGTATCTCAATTGTTGTGCCTTTACCTGGTTCGCTCTCGAGCGAAATCTCGGCATCGTGGAGCTCGACGATGTGTTTTACGATGGCAAGGCCGAGGCCTGTGCCACCAGTTTCCTTAGAGCGGCTCTTGTCAACGCGATAGAAACGCTCGAAGATTCGCTTCTGTTCATCTGCCGCAATTCCGATTCCGTTGTCACGGACTGTTAGTACAGGTCTTTCCTTATTTAGAACTGAAACTATTACGAATCCGCCGGCGTTATTGTATCTGATTGCATTCTGAACCAGGTTCTCGACAAGCTCGACAAGCATAGTCTGATTTCCGCGGATCATCACGTGCTCACCTGTGAACGATACGTTAATATTTCTGGCGTTGCCCACCATCTTAAGGCCCTCGATGCAGCCAGCTACTACCTCATACAGATCTAGCTCTACAAAATCAGGTGCGCTCTCCTTCTGATCAAGCTCCGAAAGACGAATCGTATCAGTGATAAGAGTCAGCAGTCTGTCGCAGTTTCGTCTGATTTCGTGATAGAAATGATTGCACTGATCAGGTGAAACCATGCCGCTTTCGAGAAGCTCGGCGTAGCCTGAAATTGCAGTCAATGGAGTCTTAAGCTCGTGAGAAACATTGGCAGTGAAATCCTGACGGCTCTTCGCCGCTGAGAGGATGTCCGCGTGCTGCTGCCTGATTGTATGGGCAAAAGGTTCGAGCTCCCTGTATGGTGGCTCCATCTGGGTATCTCCGAGATGTTCGCCCATTGTCTCTATCGGCTCTACGATTACTCGAGTCAGCATTCTTGAAAGTGCAATGCAGACTGAAAGAACAATAAGAAAAACAAGAAGCATTGCTGGAATTGCCCTTTTGAAAATAGACACGATGCTCTCAGAGGTTGTTGCAACTCTGAGTACCGTTCCGTTATCAAGCAGAATAGCATAATAATAAGTATTCTTATTAAGGGTGTCGGAAAGTCTTACAGCTTCGCCAGTTCCGTGCTCAAAAGCTTCCTTGACCTCAGGTCTGTTGGCATGATTCTGAAGCTTGCTTGCAGTTGCATCATTGTCGTAGATTACGGTGCCGTCACCATCAATCCATGAAACACGAAGCTCATCTATGTTAGTAGACAAATCAATATCGTCTGCATTCGTATTCTCGTTCTCAAAATAATGGGTATCCTTAAGGATCTTAGCACTGACTACAAGATCCCGCTTTATTTGAGTTTTAAAAACACTATGATAAACGCTCGTGATACAGAGCATGGTAGCCGTCACGGCAATAACCGCAATAGCTACCATTCTTATATAAATCGTCTTCTTCATTATCTGATCACCATCTATTCGATTACATAACCGACATTTCGAACCGTTCTGATTCGAGCACCATAGTTACCAAGCTTCTGGCGAAGCGTCTTGATATGCATGTCAAGAGTTCTTGATTCAACCTCAACAGTGATGCCCCAGACACGATCCATAATCGCAGTTCTTGAAAGAACTGTGCCCTTGTTAAGAACAAGATATGAGAGAAGCTCATACTCCTTATAGGTGAGATCCACGTGATGTCCGTCTACAGAAACTTCCCTCTTCTCGTCGTTGATTACGAGACCATCGAGCACTAAAGTTTTGCCAGCGTCAGGCATACTTCGGCGAAGAACAGCCTTTACACGAGAGATAAGCTCCATTACAGAAAATGGCTTCCTGATGTAATCATCGGCGCCATCCTCGAGTCCCTTCACAAGATCTAGCTCCGTTGTCTTAGCTGTAACCATGATTACAGGAATCAGCTTAGTCTCAGATGTTCTTCTGATCTTCTTAAGAATCTCGATGCCGTCCTCGTCTGGAAGCATAATATCGAGCAGAACTAGATCAGGATGCGCCTCGTAAAGCCTGTGATAGAAGCTCTTCGCATCCTCAAAACCTACTACCTCGTGACCGGCGTTTTTAAGCGCGAACTCCTCGATTTCTCTTATGTTATTATCGTCTTCTACTATGTAAATTAAAGCCATAATTATTACTCCTTTGGCTAATTATACCACGCGCAGGCTAGAGACTGTATGCCTTAGTCAGAGCCTCGAATTCCTCATCGAAACGCTTTCTCTCATCCGCAGGCAGACTCTTGAAATACTCATGAGTATTGTAGTCGTTTGCAAAAATCGTAATCATCTCAACCGCAATATTCGAGCAGTGATCAGATACCCTCTCAAGACTGTTCAGCACATCCTCGAGAATAAAACCCATCTCGATAGTACATCTACCCTCCTGGAGCCTCTCAATGTGATTAGCCTTAATCTGCTTAGTCAGATCGTCAACAACCTCTTCTAGAGGTTCAACATGTGTTGCCGTTCCGAGCTGCTCCGTGCAAAAGGCCTCTGTCGTCAATCCGCAGATGTCCCGCACGGCTCTAGATATGGTCTCAATCTCAGCTCTTGCATCGGCCGAGAATGAGAGGCCCTTCTTGTCGATCTCATCTGCCGAACACGCGATGCTGTGTGCGTGGTCGGAGATTCTTTCGAAATCACTTATGCTGTGGAGTATAAGTGTCAGAGTCTTACTGTCTTCCTTTGATAAATTCTTGCTTGAAAGCTTTACAAGGTAAGTTCCGAGAGCATCCTCGTATTCATCGACGAGGGACTCAAGTCTTGCGACTTCCTTTGCTTTTTCTTTATCATAATTTGCAATTACATCAAGTGCAAGCAGAATCGAATCTTTTGTGATATCTGCCATCTCGCGAACCTTTGCTCTGCAGATTTCCATTGCGAATGCAGGTCTCTCGAGGAATCTTTCGTCGATTGTAACTGCGGCCTTACTCTCCTCTCCAAGCTTCTGTGGCTTGCCCTTGATTGTAATCTGTGCAAGTCTTACAAGCATATTAGCGAATGGGAAAAGCAGAATTGTTGCACATACGTTGAATGTTGTATGTACTACTGCAATTCCTGCAGCTGTTGCAGAGGTTCCAAGGAAGTCAAAATGTACGAATGAATTTACGCTGTAGAACACGATCATAAAGATTATTGTTCCGATCAGGTTGAAATATAGGTGAATCATTGCAGCTCTCTGGGCGTTCTTAGTTGCTCCGATTGCTGATATGATACTTGTAACGCAAGTACCGATATTCTGTCCCATGATAATAGGAATTGCTACGCTGAATGGAACTGCACCAGAGATACATAGAGCCTGAAGAATTCCGACTGAAGCAGATGAACTCTGGATAGCTGCTGTCAGAAGCGTACCAGCAATCATTCCGAGGATAGGATTGCTGAACGCTGTCATAAGACTTGTAAACTGCGGGTTGTCTGCAAGTCCGGAAACTGCTCCACTCATAGTCTCCATTCCGAACATCAGCACGGCAAAACCGAGGAGGATCTCACCGGCGTCCTTTTTGCGCGACTCCTCTTTACTTGCCATAACGAGGATGATTCCGACCGCTGCGAGCACCGGTGAGAATGATGACGGCTTAAGCAGGCTAACCCACACGCTGTCACCACTGATTCCAGAAAGTGAAAGAATCCACGATGTTATTGTGGTACCGATATTCGCACCCATGATGATTCCGACAGCCTGTCCGAGCTGCATGATGCCGGAGTTTACAAATCCGACAACCATAACAGTCGTTGCAGAGGATGACTGAATCACCGCGGTTACGAGTGCACCAAGCATAACAGCGTAGATTCTCTTGCTTGTGAGGTGCTCAAGGATGCCTTCTAGCTTACCGCCGGCCATCTTCGAGAGTCCACCTCCCATTGTATTCATTCCATATAGGAAGAGCGCCAGCCCTCCCACCATGTTAATTACATCAAATATGCTCATACGTATTTACCTAACCTTTTTATATATTTTTACCTTAGTGTTTCTTTCGTTTTACATTTTCAAGCGAATGATAAACTACGAAAGTAAATTACAAAGACAGGTTAGTGTAAATACAATGTAAATTATTTTACATTCGAGATGCAGTTATTACATATTAGACGAGCTCGGCGTCCTTAAGTCTCGCGTATGTATAATCTCCCTCAGTATAAGTTTCAAAAGTTCCAACTACTGTAATCTCTGAGTCAACTTCAGGATAATCATCAGGATACTTGGCATCGCCTTTAAGCTTAAATTCGATTCCCTGCTTGCAGCACTGTGTCGCGTCCTGAATCAGAACAGCCGTATAATAATCGTCATCGCCGGTACCCTCGTATACGGCAAAATTTCCTGTCATCTTGATGGTTTTGCCCGTGTAGTCGTCGGGATTAGACATGATGTTACTCACCTCTGAGAGGATCATTGTTGAGCTTAGCGATGTAAGATCAACATCGACGTTATCTGCAGAGTCTGATGAAGATGTCTTCGAATCACCGCAGGATGCCATTGAGAATACCATAATGCACAGCATTCCCATAATCAGTATATTTTTTAATGTTTTCTTATTATTCTCATTCATTATCTTGCCCCCTTAACCTTTCCTGCCAGACAGAAGATGAAAAATACTACGATATCCACTGCCACGATTGTTGATCCTACCGGTGTTCCAGATAGGATTGAAATCAGAATTCCCGTTACCGCGCAGATAACAGATATTACGGCCGAACAGATTGTTACAGCCTTGAAGTGCTTGAACACTCTCATCGCCGAAAGTGCCGGGAATATGATAAGTGCTGAAATAAGAAGTGAACCCACGAGGTTCATCGCAAGCACGATTATCACAGCAATAACTACGGCAATTATCAGATTGTAAAGCTTGGCATTTGTGCCTGTTGCTTCAGCGAAGCTCTCATCGAAGGTTACTGCAAAAATCTTATTATAGAAGAAGATGAAAACAGCAACGACTACCATCGAAAGAATCACGCAAAGCCACACGTCTGCCTGCTTGAGTGTAAGAATCGATGTCGATCCGAAAAGTGTGCTGCACACATCACCCGACAGGTTTGCTGACGATGAGAAAAGATTCATCAGCAGATAACCTATTGCAAGTGATCCTACCGAAATCATTGCAACAGCAGCATCTCCCTTAATCTTCGCATTCTGTCCTGATCTTAGAAGCAGCACTGCGCATATTATAGTCGCAACTAGCATAAACAGATTGACGTTCAGGACGTCCAGAATTGATGCAAGTGCCATAGCACCGAATGCAACGTGTGAAAGTCCATCACCAATGAACGAAAATCTCTTAAGAACGAGCGTTACTCCAATAAGAGATGAGCAAAGCGCAATAAGAGTTCCCGCAATCAGAGCGTACTTAACGAACGGATATGTCATATATAAAGATAGTGTACCGAAAATTCCCATTACATCTCACCTCCCTCAAATGATACAAAACGTCTGCCCACCTTCGACTCAAGAAATTCCTCCTTGGTTCCGAAGAAATAGTCATTTTCCATATAGAGAATGTGATCTGCATAACGTAGAGCCGCCGACACATCGTGCGAAACCATTACGACAGTAATACCATCTTTCTTATTCAAATCCGCTATAAGATCATACATTTCCTGCGTAACCTTAGGATCAAGGCCAGATACAGGTTCATCAAGAACGATAAGCTTGTCTGTCGCACACAGAGCCCTTGCGAGCAGAACCCTCTGCTGCTGACCGCCCGACATCTCGCGATAACATCTGTCCTCGAGAGCGGAAAGTCCCATACGTTCGATATTCCTTTTGGCCATGAGCTTCTCCTTCTTATTGTAAAAAGGTCTGAGCCCGCAGCTTCCCTGACATCCCGAGATAACTATCTCTCTAACCGACGCCGGAAAGTCCTTCTGCACGACCGTCTGCTGCGGCAGATAACCGATTTCAGTCTGTTTGAGCCCGTCACCGAACTCAATCTCACCGCTAAGCGGCTTCTGAAGTCCGAGCATTGTTCTCATAAGAGTCGACTTTCCCGAACCGTTCTCACCAACGATACATAGATAGTCGCCTTCATTTATGCCAAAATTAAGATTCTCTACAAGAATGTGTCCCTCGTATCCGAGTGAAATATTGTTGCTTCTGATAAGTGCCATATGTTCCCCCTCCCGTCTATGCAAGTGCTTTCTTAAGCACCTTAAGATTATCTTCCATTATTGAAATGTAAGATACGCCATCAGATACATCGTCTGCAGTAGTTGCCTGCATTGAATTTAGAGTGAGAATATTCTGGTTCTGTGACTTGGTATTGTCGATTATTGTTTTGGCAATCTTCTGGTCTGATCCGTCGATTGTCATTACTGAGTTAAGTCCGAGTCTGTCTACCTTCTTGGCAAGGAATACGATTGTCTCAAAGCTTGCTTCTGTCTCTGCACTGCAGCCGTTAAATGCCGCATAGCAGTCAAGACCGTAATCGTCAGCCATATATCTGAATGGGAATCTGTCTCCGAAAACCAGATTCTTATTCTTGGCATCCTGACATACCTTCTTGTACTCGCTGTCGAGGTTAGCAAGCTCCTTGTTATATGATTTAACATTTGCTGCATAAGAATCGGCATTAGCTTCATCTGCATCTGATAATGCATCGGCTATTGCAGAGGTCAGTACCTTGGCGTTCTTAAGTGAAAGCCAGATATGCTCGTCGTACTCGTGGTCATGCTCGTTATCTGTGTCATCATGGTCATCGTGATCATCTGCATCATTGTCGTGATCATGGTCGTGATCATCGTCGGCCTCCATGCCAGGAAGAAGCTCTTCCTCTACGGCCTTGTCACCAAGTGCCTCCATCAGATTAACAACCTTCATGTTCTTGTTGTTTGCATCCTCTAGTGCGTCCTCTACCCACTCATCAGACTCACCGCCAACATAAACGAAGACATCGCAGTCTGAAAGCTTCATAAGATCCTGTGTAGATGGCTGGTAGCTGTGAAGATCAACACCGTTATCTATAAGCATTGTGACATCGGCATCATCAGCCTTGTCTCCTAGAACATTCATTGTCCAGTCGTATACAGGGAATGTGGTTGTTACAACCTTGAGCTTCCCGGAATCTGAAGAATCAGATGAATCCTTAGAACAGCCTGTAAGATTCAGGCACGCAAAACATAAAACGGCAGCAAGAATAACCGAAATAAACTTTTTCATATTAAAAACCTCCATAATTAAACGACACGAAACAGGCGACTACATTATTTGAAGTCGTCGCAAGATGTGCTCGCATAGTAAATGTAATGGCGCAATTATAGAAAAATTGCACTACAAAATGAGGGACTTCGCCCTTGTCATCAAATTACGAGGTTTATTTAATTGTTAAGTCTTACCTTATTGGAAACTGGTGTGCTGAATGTAATAACTTCAGCAAAGAAATGTAGAATAGAAACTGCTATCAGAGCGATAACAGTCGCAAGAATTGCACCGGCAGCCTTTCCAGCTCCGATTTCTCTGATATTATTCTCAGCATTGTGTACAGAAAGACATACCTGGCAGCCTGCACCTGAACAGTCATGGCAAGCCTCCTCAGCAATATAAGTAAGAGAAAGACATGACATTGCAACAATGATAATACATGTGAATATTGATAATACTCTGCGTGTATTTCTGTTCATGCCGTCTCCCTTCTGTCTTATGCTTAATGTCTTATAATCTTAATGCTAAAAAATAGAACTAATTCAAGTAGTTAGGATTTGTCATAGCTAACCACCTTATTAGTTCTATCATTATCGAATTTCAATGTCAATAAATCTCACAGACACTTCACAAAACTATTCATTTATCTCGTCGAGGTTGTTCCAGCCGTATCTGTATATTGAAATAAGAATTGACACCTCTGTCACGACCTCATCGAGGATGCCTGCCCATGATCCGACAATAATGTCATATATAATCCATAGTGGTGAATTTATAAACATTCCAGCAGATCTTATCTTCTTGGCATTATTGGTATAACCTGCAATAGTTGACGCAATATTACCGACGACCGGCAGAATTGAAATCCACCCAGACCACGTAACACCGAGAACAACACACTGAAGCAGGCAGATTACGATGCACATCCATTTGCTTTTGGCCCATTCCCACTTGCTTCCGAGAAACATAGAACGAATAAGATTAAGCACATAGCTTATGCCTCCGGTCGATGCTCCAAGCAGCAATAGGTGCGTCGTATAACAGAAATACGAACCGAACTGCACGCGGAACAGATTCTTGTTGCTCCTGCACTGAAACGACAGGAAGAAAAGAACCGTTCCGGCGAGCCCGATTCCCTGAATTATTAAATAGTTTAAACTCATATAACCTCTCACTCAAAGCTTCTGGTGCTATGCAAGATTTGCAACGATTCTCTCTACAACCTCTTCGATATTCTCTCTTCTTGTAGCGAGATTTACTCTGATGCAGGTCTCTGTTCCCATGCCTCTGAACCAGTCACCATAGTCAACGGCCATGCGGCACTTGTTCTGAACGAAATCCTTCATCTCCTCAGGCTTTATGTAAGCACCGAGATCAATCCACATCAGATAAGTTCCCTCAAGCGGAGCAATCACGATTTCGCTAAGCGCACCCTCAAGCGTTTCTTTAACATAATTATAGTTACCGTAAATCTCCTGCTTAACGCCCTCAAGCCAAGGAGCGCCACTCTCATATGCAGCCCTTGCAGCAATATATCCGAAGCTGTTTCCTGAAGTCACACGAATTGACTCAGTGAAGCTGTCCCACCTTCTTCTGACCTCTTCATCAGGAATCATAACAAAAGAATTCTGCGCACCGGCAATATTAAATGTCTTAGATGGTGCTGTGATTACTGCAAGAATCTCATTGTATCTTCCGTCTTCGTTGAGTGAAAGAAGTGAAGTGAACTCCTTCTCATATACGAAATCCTGGTGAATCTCATCAGAAATAACGAAAACTCCATGCTTGCTGCAGATCTCCATCAGCTGCTCAAGCTCTTCTCTATCCCATACTCTGCCGATAGGATTGTGAGGTGAACAGAAAATCATGCATCTTACATCTTCCTTCACGATAGTCTTCTCAAGCTTATCGAAATCAATCGAATATCTGCCAGCGTTGTTATCGAGACTGAACTCTGTAAGCTTTCTTCCGTTATTCTCCACAGCATCGTAGAACGGATAATATACAGGAGTCATAACGAGCACGTTATCAATCGGAACTGTCACAACACGAAGGAGCCAGTTAAATCCGGCAACAACGCCCGGCGAAAATCTTATAATTTCACGATCAACATCTACCGAATGTCTCGCTTTCTCCCAGTTAATAAACGCCTGAAAATACTCATCAGGAACATTATAGTAACCGATAACACCCTTATCTACATACTCGTGAAGCGCTTTCTGGACACACTCCGGAACGGCAAAATCCATATCAGCGACCCAAAGTGCCACCAGATCACCATCGCCGAACTTCTCCTCGAGACCATCCCACTTGATGCAGTCCGAATTTCTTCTATCTATGTATACAGGCTTCTCAATGCAATCTTTCATAATAAATACCCTTGAACCTTTCTATAGATTTTCTGTCTATAATAATAAGACAATTCATGTGCAATTTCATGAAGTATTAGTAAAAAAGCACCGAGTCTGCAATTAACCCGATGCTTCACAATTACTTTATGTAGTAGTACGCGTATTTATATGGATCCGCATCCGGATCATCTAACGAAGCATTCATCCTGTCGACATTAAGAACGCCGACAGTATAATCAGTAACATACATTACATAGTTTGAACCGTTAATCACAGCCTCTATCTCTTTCTCATCATTAAAGTAGCAATCACTACCGATATATGAAGCCTTGTCGTTGTTAAGAAGTTTTGCAAGCTCGGATCTTGTGCTATTTCCTTGTATAATTCTTATATCATCAGCTTCTATCCTGTATCCGAACTCACTCATCGCGATGCTGCCGTAATCAAATGTAAAACCAACAAGATTAAACGTTCCAGCAATAAAAACAGTCATAACAACTATTATCAAAGTTCCGACATACTTGTTAGTCTCTTTAGGCTTCATGATTGACTTCAGCCTGTATCTGAGAGACTGTCCATCTGCAGAAAGACACGATGTAAATCCGCGAGGACTTGCAGCAGCACTTAAGATAAGCTCTGAATACTTCCTTCGCTCTTCCTCATCTGCGCCTTCTAGAACCATTTCATCACAAGCTAATTCGATATCTTCCGCCGCATTCTTCTGCGTTCTTGAAAGCACTGGTATAAACCAGAATATCGCATTAACTACTGTAATGAAAACCTTCAGATTGGAATCGCAATAATAAATGTGTGTAAATTCATGCCTGAATATCAGTCTCAGCTCTTCCTCTGTGTATTCTCTCTCGGGCAAAACCACTTCAACCGCATTTATCCCGATAGACACCGGAGCATCGGTGTTTCTTGACACCTTGAGATGTGATTTTGCCAGCTTTGAAGAGTCCTTATCAGCAAGCATCTTGTCGAGCTCGTCTTTAAATATAGTGTAGCGAAAATCTCCCGAATCTTCAGTAAGCATATAGCTTTCTTCATCAAGGTACTTCTTATAACTGAAATGATCTATTACCGCACGACCCATGTACAAAATAAAGCCTGCAAGCCATACGATGAAGATTCCCAATAGTGCACGCTTAGGTATTCTGACAAGATAAACAGGCAATACATCAATACCGTGAAATGCTCCACAAATCAGAAACATATACAGTATTGAAGAAAGTGCCCACAGAGATGATGTCACCCTCGCACTGCAGATTCTTCGAAGTCTTCCTATCAGCAGCATAAGAACAAGCTCGTACAAAGCAATACTTACCGCTATAGCAATCAGCTTCTGGTAGGTTATGCGGGTATCACCCCAGATAAAGGAAAAAAATACAGTTATTACAATATATGTAAGCAGACAATTTGTTTCACGTCCTGATATAACTTTTCTGCTATTACTACCAAACGAAAAGAAAGATGTTGCTCCTACACAAATAAGAGCAATCGCTATATAAACAAGCCTTATTCCCCAAATACTGCCTAACATCACAGCCACCTACAACTTTCCTGACTTTAGAAGTTCACTTAGCTCCTCAATATCATCCTTGCTGAGTCCGCTTTGCACAAGCGCACTCGCAAAAGTACTCATCTTGCTTCCGCATTCCTTCTCAATAAATCTCCTGCTCTGTGCAGCCAGATACTCAGTCTTCGAAACAAGCGGCGTATACTCACTGCTCCTGCCATTCTTCTCTGCCTTGACATACCCCTTCTTAACCAGCCTCGAAACAAGTGTAAGAATCGTTGTCTGCGCCAACGGCTTAATCTCATTCATGCCCTCTTCGAGCACCATCCTCGAAACAGGTGCCTCATGTTCCCACAGAACATGCATCAGATCCAGCTCGCTATCCGGAATTCTCTCAATATCCATAAAAACACCTCCCGGTATCATATTGTTTTCTTTGCTCTACAATTGTAGTATATCTTTCTTGCCTTTATTCTACATTTATAGAGTAAATTGTCAAGCGATTTGTTGGCGTATCGTTCTACGCAATGACTTCTTGTTTGCCACTCGGATTTGCATTTCTGAAAACATGGCGATATTTGAGGAATTTTCAGAAATTTTTTCTGAAAACACCCGATTTGCTGATTTTTTCAGAAATCCATTTTCATTTCCGCACCTGCCAAAAGCATTCTCACCTTCCGGAAGCATATTTATACTCCGCTTCGTCTGTGTATCTGTCCTCTGACCGATGCTCACTACTGTTATCAGCAGTAGATTCCCGCTTACACCAGCGGGGATCAGTGATATTTCATAAGATGCATTTATAATAAGTAGATTTTCTGACTCATTCAGTGGAATTGTCTGCAGAATTAAGCTCCACATGATAAGCAACTGGCAAGCTCCTGCAATCCCTCTCCAATCAGTTTTTCTATAAACGCGATATCTAAGATATTTTACGAAAAAATTTCTGAAAACAACGCCGATTTCGAATATTTTTCAGAAATCACCCACCCGCATATAATTGCGGTTATCTGCATATTTATGCATAAACCAAATTTATCCACTATAAAAGGGCACTCTCTACAAGAGAGCACCCCTTCTATGGTATTATATCTCCGCCCTGACCTTCTCAATCAGCGTAATGTCCGCCGGCAACCACTCCACGTTGTAAAGCGTCTCCCTCGTGAGCCACCTTGCAGCCTCGGCCTCCTTCAGCACAATCTCACCCGACACAATCTCACACCAGAAACAATCCATACTCAGATGAAAAGTCGGATAATCGTACTCGTTTGTGTCAATCAGCGAACCTACAGAAATCTCGATATCAAGTTCCTCCATGATCTCACGTTTAAGCGCAGCCTCCGGAGTCTCACCAACTTCGATCTTGCCGCCTGGGAATTCCCAGCCACCCTTCAGGTCACCGTAACCTCGTGCAGTGGCAAAAATCCTATAGTTATCGCGAATCACCGCCGCGACTACTCTAACTGTTTTCATCCCTCACTCTTTTTTAATCTCCCACAGTATTTAAATTCAATATATCTGAGTAAAAGAATTTAGCTAATCTATTAGTCCTATCTTCCATATCAAAATTATTCCTTTTCTCATAATTATCACATAGCATTTTTGTTGTTTTAAAATTAGATTCCTTATATATTTTCATTTTCTCTTCTACCGATTTTGTTTTACAATGTTGGTTTAAAGCATCTTCAAGTGGAATTAGATTTCCTATCAATGAATTACGTTCGTCATCCTTATCAGGATTGATATGTTCTATAGTAAAATTAGAATCACTTCCTCCCAAATATTGTTCCATCATGTGAAATAATAATTGTATCTTTTTCTTTGATTTATCATCATTAAATGAAGGCCATTTATGTGAATAACCCAAAGATTTAAAAACATTTACAAACCATGCCTCATTTGGTATTTTCTTTTGCAGGCTTTTGATGAATTCTGTAATTTGTTTTTCAGAACAATCTCTTTCTAGTTTTGGCGCGTAACTATAAATAGTATCTCTAAGTTTGTTCGAACTCTCTCTTCCAATTAAGTTATAACAAACTATGAATCTATATATAAATTCAATGACATTTGTATATGTTTCTTCATTTATTATCTCAAGTTCTTTATTATGCATAAGACTCAATAATACAGGTCTAAACTGCTCAAACCTATGAGTCTTAAAGAACTCAAATATTTTTTTTTCAGTATCTGAGCATGCCTCATCAGTATCATCAAAACAATTAGGGTTAATTATTTTTGCATAGTACTTTGCTTTCAATTCTAAGTCATTGACAAGTTTTTTTACACTATCCCCTTTGCAATTCTGTTTTATGAGTTTGTAAGGCTCTTTCCTAATTTCATCCGAAGTTGTTCTATACATGTGAGGAGCATAATGCTTAATAAAAGATTTGAACTTGTTACCTATCAAAAATTCTATACGAGTCCAAACATTTTTTACATTGTTTTTTTCTGAATCAGTTTTCATATGCCTCATTATATAATTTTTCAGCAATTCACTGTCTTCTAATTCCACACCGCGAGCGTTAAGAATTTCAAATATTGTATAAGAATCTTCCTCAGTATCAGCTTGTATTAAAACATAATTTGTATTTAATAATGAATTTCTCATTGAAATTATTCTATTTACATCATACTTTTGAATATCAAATTCTTCATAAAAAAATTTAAAGCACTCAGATATTCTTTTATCCCAATCATTTTGTATTCCACATTGCTTTAAAAACCCAGTATTTGAAATTCTATCTAACTCTTCAATATCATCTGTTAACAATTTATCGTATATGTTAGCTACAATTCCATAATGCGACAATTCCATAATCATGTGTTTCTCGTTCTTATTATCTACTGACTCTAAGTATTTCATCGTGCCCTTAAAGTCATCTAATTTATTGTTTTCTTTTAACTTCTTCATTATTGTCAGCAAGAAAATTGTAAGAGTCATCATTCTTTGTTGACCATCTATAATGGTAAATTTTTCTAGACCTTCAACATCTTCAATTTTTTGTAAAACGATACTCCCCAAGAAGTGTGGAGTGTCTCCGTCTGAACTCAAAGCTATATCATAGAACAATTCAGCCCAATTATCTCTTTCCCAAACATATTTTCTTTGATTGATTGGAATATAATATATGCAGTCATTTAATAGCTTCGATACTGTCTTCTGCTCAGCTTTAAAGCTCATGCTTAATACCTCCCATTTTCATTAGATATTATAAAATCCAGTACTGCTCCCATTCTCGTAATCATTGGTACAACTAATGCATTTCCCATGCAAAAATATCTCATTCTCTTTGGCATCTCAATGACTTCACCTTCAACTAGGCAATTCTTTGTCCAGTCATCGTCAAAGCCCTGCAGTCTTTCCGCTTCAATTTCAGTTAGAAGTCTCAGACGTCCGCTTGACGGATCTGCAACTACGTGTGTGCTTCTGTTCTTAGTGCTCTCACTTGTAAGCATTGTTCTACCTGGTCTGTCTAATGGATCAGGGAAAGCAATAGGTCCCTCGGAGAATACATAGCTATGTCCATTCTTTGCCATTCTAGGAATCTTCTTCGCACCTTTCATATATGTCCATGCAGGCATATCTTCCTGACTAATGTAATAATCTTCATCAACTCCGCTCTGAACAACCTCGTGAAGTAAAGTTGGCGCTATTTCTACAGGTGTCACTTTCATGGTTGTAATCTGACCATCCATCATATAACCTGCGTCCATAAATCCAAACTTGAAATTCTGTGTCATATCGAGCAAATCTTCATCACTATTTACTGTTCCAACAGTAAGCATTGTATCTATATCAATATCTGATACATCTGTATATTCAAAACTACCAATATCAATATCTTTATATTCCTTCACTGGGAATGCCTTTGCCATGAGACCGTGCTCAAGAATAATGTCGTTTGGCTCTATTTCATCCATCTTTTTTGCATATGCAGTACTTTCATTATATGCAAAAATAAAGGTTCTTCTTCTTCTTTGTGATGCTCCGTATTCAGCTGCATTTACAACTCTCCACTCAACTCTATAGCCGAGCTGTGCAAAAGATGCCAAAATTATTCCAAAGTCCCTGCCTCGCTGTGATGCTGGTGACTTTAACAATCTATCTACATTCTCGAGCATAACAAACGGTGGTCTCTTAGCAATTAAGATATCTCTAATTTGCCACCATAGAACACCCTTCTTTCCTTCAATGCCCTTTGACGATGAAAGTGAGTGTGCAACGCTATAATCCTGACAAGGAAATCCACCAGTTAATAATGTGTGGTCAGGAATATTCTTCTTATTTACATCTGATACATCTATTCCAGTTGTATATTCTCCAGCAAGGTCTTCAGAGTCACCAAAATGATATACATAACAGTCATGCGCCCACTGCTTCTTTTTACCTGGTTCCCATTGTGAAAACCAGCTTGTCGTCCATCCACTATTAAGTCGCTCCATTCCAACTCTAAATCCGCCTACTCCAGCGAACAGTTCCACCATATTCTTTTGCATTAAGTCCTCCTTTGACTGTCTATGCAGTCAGCTCACTTTTATTTTTAGACCGAAATATGTTAGCACCGACGAATGTCGGATCAATGGCCTTATAAACAATTAATAACTCTTTCTTAATTCACTTGCTATTTGCTCATCAATATAAGAACGGTTCAACCAATATGCCTGTTTTGTCATTCTTATACCATTAGGTAACAAATCAGAATCAGATAAATTCCCACTACCAAGCTTTCTCCCATCAGAAAATATATAATAAGATTTTCCTGCATGTGGTCTAATGTGGAATATTCCATTATCACTCATACCTGGAAGATTATTCTCTACAACAAAAGTATCTCCCTTATGTTTAATAGTAAAATCAATTCCACGTCTTACTATCTTCTTTGTTCTATTCCAGACTTCTCGCACAACTTCAATATCGTTATCAGGCATCCCCCAAAGCTGACATCCCTTGAATACACTGCCTTTGTCATCTTCCCAAAAGATGACAAAAAGATATTTTCTATCATTCAACATCCTGAATAATGCAGATGATTCCCATCCAATAGGGTTGCCATCTTCATCTAATACCTCATTGTCCATTTTCTCATTATCTAGTTCAATAAAATTAATATCGTCAAGTCTGAACTGTTGGTTCTTGCTTTTCTGCTTTCTGTATTTTATGACTTTTACAAGTATTCCAGCTTTTTCAAATTCTTCTACTCGATTACTCTTAACGCCAAGCATCTTATATATGAGACTAGCTTCGTAGCTCTTATTGCCTTTATTAACTTTATAATTTAATTCTCGTGCAATATCATCTTCGTACATTTCAGCATATCTAGATAACTTACTCTGAATTATATCTGCAAAGCTATGGTTCCTTAATGACTCTGATGAAACGATTGATTCTGCATACGTTGACTTTCCTGGAACAATATAGTTGTTCAAAATATATGTCATGTATGAATTCTTCAAACAGAAAGCTCTCTTCTTAGCTTTTACATCCTGATTATAATATTGTGTAACTAGGCTTTTAGCTGCAGTTGATCCTTTAGTACATGCACCAAGATACATTGTATCCGATTCAGATAATTCATGTGCCTTACCAGCTTTTATCTTATCTGTAATGATTTTATAGTCATTGAGGATTATATCCATATCATTTTCAGGAAGTTGAAATAATTGAGCATAGTCAATACGGTAATCCATATTATCTGCCAATGACTTATCTCTTAGATAATAAATAAGGAGCATTAACTTACATTTATCCCACACATGTGACTTATAGAAATCTGACTCTACTTCATTTTCGTAGCTAATCATTGATAATACAAGTCTTTCACCAGCACAAAGTTTCCCGCTTTTTTTAATTTCATAAGGAGTAACCTTTAATTCAACTCCAGCCTCATTAAAATCTGCCTGTGAATCACTATTTGCCCTATATCCGAAATACTTTTCCTCAATAAAATTACCCAAACCACCTTTGCGAGACTTATTATTATAAAACATGTCTGCATTTAATTCACTATGCAGATTCCATTTATCTATTTCATTGAATGTGTGTCCAATTAGTTTCTTTGCATATTCTTCTATGCTTTGTGGATTCGTCTTATCATAATCAATTATGTAATCCATTTCATATCTCCTTGGAAAAACACATTACCTCTTATAGAAATTACTAAGCCTATGTGTAATACCACATATACTGACACTATTATACTATGAACCACTTATGCTACTAAAGGCATATAGCAGTTATTTTGCTAATAATAAATATTACAATACAGTAGAGTTATTATGCATATGCTCATCTGTAATCGCCAAACTTAACTCGTCACCTTCATAACAAAAGGTTTGACAAATTAAAATAATACACTTAGAATAAAACTTAAGAAATGGGTTTCATAGCGGGTAAGGATTTATTCCTGACAGCACTTGCTCGTTTCTTTTTTTATTTTCAATATATCGTATAGATACTTTCTTCCATTTGCTGAATGTCTAACAATCAAGCTAGCACTAAAAATATTTATTCTATCGATATTACCATTTTCATCATATACTGGCAAAGCAAACCTTGTATCATATCTATACCACCCCCATTTAGCATCTCGCGAATGTTTATCTTTCTGGTTTTCTTCATATTTAGAATCTATTGCTATTTCAATTAATTCTGGAATACCTTGAGCTGCATTAGCTTTTGCTTTAGCAACGGTACCTTTAAGTCTCTTTGTATATTTCGAGCCTGAATATTCAGATGGCAAATCATGACCTATATATATTGTTTCATTACTCTCGTTAACGTCATAGAATTCTCCAATATATTGAAATAAATACCTCTCAACATCATCCCAGTTGACCGACCTCTTACCTTTAAATCTAATATCATGAATAAACACGGTCTTCTTCCCATCAAAATCTTCAATCACACTCACCTTTCTATCCATTGCTGCCTCCTTTGTTCATCAACAAGTATGGCACACCCTACAGTGAATACTGCATCTTACTTACGAAGATAATCACGCACGTCTTCGCAAAATCGGCATCGTTTCGAATGTAATATTCACCTCCATATTTTATCGAACATCTGTTCTAATATCAAGACTAAACTCCCCTGCTTATTTAAAATACATTTGTAACTCTGATGGCACACTGGCGCAAATAAACCCATTTAGTAGTATAATCATCCCATGGAGGTTTACTTCTATGATCAAGACTATTAATGACAGGTTCACGATAGGTTACATTCACACGAAGGAGCTCGGGGAAGCGGCCCCAACTTTTGGCATGAGCGAGAAGCTCTCGAAGCAGTGCTACAGATCTTCCGAGGAGTTCAGACCGGGAATCTATTTCGATGAGAAATGCACTTTTGCGAAGATGAAGTTTTTCGATCCGACCAATGATCTGCCGGACGACTGCCTGGCTGTTTACATAACGAGGGGCAAGATTCTGATTATCGATATTTACGACAGTGACAGGTCGAATTCGGACAGGGCTAACGCGGTTCTGGGGAGGCTTAATCCCGAGACGATTACGGTTGGCAAGTTTATTTATACATTTATCGAAGAGCTCGTGGCGCACGATGCGGTTTTTCTTGAGTCGCTGACCGATGATATTTCTGATATGGAGCAGAGCATTCTAAACGATGAGATTCCGACGGATTTTAACAAAAGAATGCTCGAAATTAAGCGAAAGCTTCACAAGCTTCACGTTCAGTACGAGAGACATCTCGATTTTCTGGAAGTTCTCGAATCCGATGAGAATAATCTTTTGCCAGATGACGAGGCTTCATCCGTCCTCATTTCGAACATTGAGAAACGCGTTGCGAGATTCCGTGATAACGTGGATTATATGAGTGAAACGGTCGATCATCTGCAGGATGCGTACTCATCGCACCTCGACATAAAGATGAACCACAACATGATGATTCTGACCGGTCTGACCACGATATTCTTCCCTTTGACCATAATAGTTGGCTGGTACGGCATGAACTTCAAGTATATGCCAGAGTTCGGCTGGCCATTCGGATATATTTATGTAATAGCGCTCTCCATCGTAGCGGTTTTTCTGCTCATCTGGATCGCACGCAAAAACAAGTGGCTATAACGGCCACTTGTTCTTCTTGTTCCAATATTCCAATATTCCGTGATTCCGTGATTTTCCGCTCCGGTCGCACTTCCCGCAGTTTATGAAAGCAGCGTTCTCTTCGCGGTCTCGTCAGTGAAGCTCTCCCACGCCTGGCTCACCCAGTTCTCTTCGATTCGCTCGGCCTCCGCACGCTCAACGGTTCTAAGATGCGGCGTGATTTCATCTGCAGGTCTCCAGCGCGGATCGACTCTCTCGTATACAAAAGCCTGTCCGTGAGCACTGATCTGATAGATTCTCTCATTCACGTCATCAATCGCATATTCCACAAAAAGCTCCTTATACAGCCCGTTAATCTCCCAGAAAACATCGCTCGTCTCATTAAATTCTCTAAGCTCATTAAGCCCGTCGATCATCTCGCTGTAATACCATGACTGCATGTGCTTTGGCGCATTGAAGCGAAGCCATAACTCATCGCCAATCAGCTGATAATCCCTGTACATGCTTCGAAGGTTCGAAAGCTTGTCCGCCGCAACAAGGAGCTTATGTCTGAACGAATCTCCGCCAAGTGCCTTAATCGCCCCAAGTTTTCTCAGATACCACACTCTGTTCTTATCCTCAGAATGCTCGCTTACCAAAGTTGCAACATCTGCCCCAAAAGCGTCATAAATGCCACGCACAGTCGCCTCCGTATCCTCTATCGTATCGTGAAGCACGCCCGCAATCATAAGATTCGTATCCACATACATGCCAGCAAGAATCTGCATCACCTCGAGCGGATGCAGGATGTATGGAGTTACTGTTCCTTTGCGGTACTGTCCTCTGTGAAAACGTGTCGCAAATTCAATTGCATCCTCGAGTCTTCCGTCGTTCTCGTGCAAAAGCGTCTTGAAATCCTCGTCATTCTCCGTAATCTCGCGGTACAGTTCTGCTTCCTTGCTGCTCATACTCTGATCAGTAAGACTTTGCTCAAAAGCGTACTTAATATACCCTATCGGCAGGAAACATGAGTCCGACCATGGATTAATCATCACACCGCTAATATCAGAGTTCATGATTGCTTTCTCAAAATACTCATCGATGGCCTCTGTTACTGTACACGTCTTCTCCTCTCCAGCATCAGCCTCATCCGTATCTGTAAAAACCACATAAGCAGTCTCACCGCTATCAAGTTCAAGACTCTTTAGCTTAAGCGCGTCCTCATCCGAAAGCTCGATAGTGTTATTGTCTCCCTCATCTGCATCATCCACCATGCGCATCTTAAGCTCATCAGAAACCTCGACCGGAATAATAACACGTGACTTATTTCTGATCAGACTTACAATCGTATTCAGAATGATTTCATCTGAATCGTTTCCTTCCTCGTTAAGAGTCGCCAACGCATCCTTAAGAACACCCAGACGAACCTCAACTCCCTCTTCGTTAATATGAATAATATATTCTTCCATTAGAATGAATACCCTTACTTTCTTTATATTTTGTCTTTTAAGTATAGAGCATTCGCGGCCAAAATAAAACGTCATTCACCGATAGTCTGCCTGAAATTTGTGTGATAGAATTGGAGTAAGTAAAGGTTAATTCCAGAGGCATTTATAATGGAGTGATTCTTATGAAGATGGAATCTTATATAAATAATGTAGGAAAACGAAACAGCCGCGATGAGCGGAGCGAACGGGACGGCTTTACTCTGGTAGAAGTGATTGTGGTACTCGTGATTTTGGCCGTACTCGCAGCGATAATGATTCCTGCTCTTACCGGCTGGATCGACAAAGCTCAGAAGAAGAAGGACATCGTGGCAGCCAAGGCAATGATGACCGCAACACAGGCAGAGTTCTCGGAGCTCTACGGCACAGAAGGACCGGATGCGCTCAAGGATAAGAGCACCCTTTCAGGTTCAGGCAACCTGTATGACTATGACCTGAGCAAGAAACCGATTGCCGACAGAATCAAGAAGCTTGCGGGCGATAATCCGTATATGTTCTTCGTCGGAACAGGTAAAGGCAATAACAAAACGTTTCAGGTTTATTTTGCAGGATACTGGGCAGATAAAGACAAATCAAAGCCAGTTTATTTTGACGGAACCAAGTGGACGGACGTATATCCTTGGAAAGGCAAAGCTGATGGTGAAAATATGTTCAAGATTCCAGGATACGACGAGCCGGTAGAACTTCACTTCTTCTTTATAGCAAATGGCGGCAAATCGAATCTCAGTGAAGCATGGGGAGAATTGCATAAATAGTAATTCCGTAACAATGAAGAGCATAAAATACCAGCTTTAGCGAGCGTAAAAAATATGTAAAACCTGCATTCATCACCATTGTAAAAACTATCGTTTTAAGTTACAATAAAATTTATTTTAGTGTTTAAAAATCTATAGGGGGAACATTTCTAAATGCTTAAATCTAAGAATAGAAAACGCGGCTTTACGCTCGTAGAAGTTATAGTAGTGCTCGTCATTCTGGCAATCCTTGCAGCAATCATGATCCCTGCCCTGACAGGCTGGATTGAGAAGTCGAAGAAGAAGACCGTAATCGCAGAAACAAGGAACCTGCACCAGGCAGTACAGGCAGTGGTGTCGGAATATTATGGCGAATCTGGGGGTTGGTCATCAAATGTTAAGAATGTTGTTATCGCTAGTTCTGATAATACAGCTCCAGATGGTTCTGAGCTGATAGGAGATTATAAGAGTCATTATAACGAGGTTATTAAATTATCAGAAATTCCTGCAGATAGTATGTTCTTCGCTATAGTAAACTCAAAAGGCAAAGTTCAAAGTTTAGTCTATCACTCTAATACTGGTTATTGGGGAGTTTATTTCACAGACACAAAGGAATATCAATCATATAAAGATGACGAATTAACAACTATTAAAACCTTCGAGAATAAGATTATTTCTCCAAGAGAATCTGCTGCAGCAAGCTGGTCATGCGAAATGATAAGAATGTCCATCAGACTTACTGCATAATTCAATAAGAATACAACCTAATAAACTCAAAGGGATCAGCCGATGCTGGTCTCTTTTCTTATGCAGAAAACCCAGCGTTTAACTCGGAGTTGGTATTTTATACAATCCTTTAACTTCACCTGTCCAACCAATGAAAGGTAGAGTGTTGTGGACGTAGAGGATTTGTGGTTTGCAAGCAATCTTCTACGAAGCTGTAGATGATTCTATACAAACTGCTGAATCCTCTACGAAGCCAACCTCCCACATCTGTCATTAAAGCAACTAGCAGTGATATTCTCAGCATGCAAATGGTGGCAGTTGTTACCAATTTGTATGCTTTTAAAAGAATGGTCCCAGAAAGCTACCAATCTGGATTTTACGAAAGTAATGGTATATTGCGCATCCAGTTTCAAAGCACTAGCTGCAATAATCAAATCATGCTAATGTCTCTTCACGTGAATAAAAGAGTTCTATTAATGGATTTTCCACAAATAACAGGTGCCATCCCATCAAGAATTCTAGGATTGGTCACTTCTGAAGCTTATGCAGCTCTTGCTACTGATACTCATTTATAATTACAGTGTACCAATTTCAAATCATCTATAAGTTTGGTAACAAATACGGTCCAATCCAATATTTTTCTAAAAATTGGTAAGCGGTAAACTATCTGTACATAGTCCGCACTCCGCGGACTTTATCATCTTATTTCCAGGTCGCCTCCCGCATGCCGTAGGCTTCCAGACCTGAACCTCAAGCAGAAGCCCGACTCACTCGGGCTCTCTTTAAATTAATGAATCAATGTCAGCCTGGAAGTTACATATGCACATAAAAACAGCACAGGACTCCACCTTACCGAAATCCTGTGCCACCTCAATCTTATTCAATTATCATTCAAACTTCTATTTCACAAACTCCATCACCGCATTTACAATATCCGCTTCCACAAGAGGTTTGGTAAGATGTGCGTTCATGCCTGCCGCACCATTTACCTTATTGTACTTAACAGCATTACTCGTAAAATTGAGAAGAATCCTCTTCAGATACACGGGACTTCCGATCAGATGGTCTGTCGAGCTCATCACCTTATCTCTGCTTTCATTAAGCTTTTCGAGATCATCATCATAAAAATGAGACATCTGAACCAGGCCTCTAATGCCGTTTATCGGTGTTCTGATGTCGTGGCTTATTCTACGAAGGAAGTTTGTTTTGGCCTCATTAGCGCGCTCCGCTTCCAGCTTCGCAGTCTTAAGTTGCTCCTGATATTCAATCTCTTTCTTCTTAAGCTCGTCAATATCTCGAAGTGCGACCAAAATGCTAAACCGTTTGCATATCGTATAGTTATACCTCTGAGTCGTTGCCTTTAGGAAATTGATTTATTAACTACACACTCGTCCCAACTTCTATAAGATTACCATCCAGATCATAGAACCTGATCACCTTCTTCCCCCAGCTTTGTGTCATAAGAGTATTCACATACTCAGTTTCAGGATAAAGACTTTCAAGCTTCTCGGCAAAAGCTTCTATATCATTCTCCTCAAAATACAGTTCACTGTGGTTATTTCTTGGTAAAATCTCCCTTCCGAGAAAATCTGTCCAATACTTCTCTTCTTGAAGAACAAGACCCTCAGTCAGAATCATATTTCCATCATTGTCAAGAACTGTATCCAGTCCGAATACATCATGATAGAACTTCTTTGATCTTTCGATATCCTTAACCACAATCAGCACATTCTTCAGTTTCATGGAGCCCCCTCCTCTATTATTTTCAGTATTAACAACACATATAAAAATAGCGATGAATCAAATATCCATCGCAAATATTAGTTGATTATTTCTTCTATGTCGCGACCACAATATTTAATTTGTTTACGTATGCGTTCTACTTGCATCAAGTTGTTCTCTATTTATAATTGGCATTTGCAGATTTGAGGTAGGAAGATGCAAATCAAAAGGAAGGCCTTTATTCAGCACAATCTGACTATAAAGCATCTGTATTGCAATTGATTGAGAAATTCCAAGCTGTGTAAGAATCTCTTCTGCATTATTCTTTAAATTAGTATCAATTCTTGCATAAACAGCCGATGTATTTGCCCTAATATCGCCTCCTTTTCTTTCAAAAAAATCGCAAATGCTTGCAATTGCAAGCATTCATATAAATACTGATTTTTACTCGTTCGTCTTATATATCTTCTCCGCTAGCTCTTTCGTACCGAAATCGACTATAACGATTCCGTAATTCTCCTTGTTCTTCCATTCATACTTATGAAGATAATCGTTAATCTCATCAGCATACTCCTTAGGATGTCCGATGATTCCACTTCCGCTAGTCGATGCAAAGTTCAGGAAAAAGCTCTGCTCCGATGCCATGCAGTTCGCCAGACTGTAACCAAGTGCGTCAATCTTGTCAGTAACAGCATAGTTGTAACGATCCTGCACGAAATGCGATTCATTACCATTTATAGCAGTTTCGACATAAGGCTTCTCATAAATCTCACTCTCGCCCTGGTCCTCCCAGAACATCTTAAGTCCGCCCTCGCCGTTTCTGATGTTTGTCTTATCAACAACCCTTGTCGCAAGTACAATCTTTCCTCTGGCCTCGTCCAGAGTCGGAATTCTGCTTCCAAGATACCACGCACTCTTTCTCTTCTCGATGGCCTCATGCAAAAGCCTATTGATCTCAGCGGTATCGTCCTTCCCGTTCTCCGCCTTCATGCACATAATAACGGTTTCTGACGGATGTCTGTCAAGAAATGAATATACATCATTAAGCACATCATCGAGCGTAAGCGCATCAGAAAACATCGAATCTGTCTTCCTGCACTTTGCAAAGCTGTGCTTAAGAATCAGCCTCTTGCTCGCTCCATCACCGTCAAGTGCAAGCCTTATATCCAGGTACCTATAGCCATTCTCAAGCTGCTTGGCAATGCTGGTGTCCTGACACTTAAAAACATAACTAAAGCCAATGTTCTTCGTTGCGCTATCGTGCGTACCTGGAATGGTCACCGAGCTTAGCTTAGTATCACCATCGATACCGCTCATCCAGTCTGAAGCATTACTATCAGCCAACACACCTACAGATGCACCTATCACCATCATTATTATTAAGATAAATATTCCAAAGTTCCTTCTGATTGTTCTCATTAAATCCTTTTCCTCAAAAAATAATACGTTAATTATATTATTTTTCACAGAGTATCGCAAATAAATAAAAAAAAGGACTCTCCCGCATTCCTGCAGAAGAGTCCCCCAAATTCAAACATACTTTTTATAACTATAATTCAGATTGTATAATTTCCCATTTGCGCTTTCTCTTAAGCGCTGACAAGCATATCGCAAAACCTCCTTCCCTCACTGTGCACCTTCACGTACACGTCCTTGCAATGTTTAAACTTGCAGAAAAGGCATCTCGCCTCCTGCTCGTTGTGATAAACTTTCCAGTCTCCGCAAGCGATGCAGTTCTGACCCTTAGTTTCGATGAAAGCTGTAACATCCAGCAGCGGATAACCGAGAAACACTCCGACCTCGTGCGGGAAGTCTGTACCTTCGCCCAATCTTTTGGCCAAAAGCTCGAGATAAGCGTCAAGATCATCTTCCACGTATCCGTATTCACTTAAGAATTTAATGACTTCTTCGTCGTTTAATATCTTCTGAAGATGCGATTTTCGATAAACGTAAATCAGATACGAATCACCGGAAATCTTCATCAGCTTAATATAAATGCCTTTGGGATTCATCATCGAATTAAAGCAGGCAATCGTACTGATGCACTCCTCCATTGAATCGAATTTGAAATTGTAAAGGTTCGCCACCTTCAGGCTCGCAAGAGTTGGTGATGCGTGCCACACAAGACTTTCTTCGAAACTCATAACTTACATCTCCGCTAGTGTTTTACCAAGATTTTTGCATGCATCGATAGCTTCAGCGTTCGGTGCATCGTTGGCCATCAGACCCTCGCCGCCGATTACTGTCGCACCTGCACTTGTCATTCTATCTACCCAGTCTCGCATCCACTGACCGTCGCCCCAGCCAAAAGAACCGAAAAGCGCAACATTCTTACCAGAAACTGATCCTTCAAGCTCTTCTACAAAAGGCTCCATCTCAGTCTCTTCGAGTACCTCCGCACCCATAGCCGGGCATCCAAGTGCAAAAGCATTGAGTTCCTTAAGATCTGCCACCTTAGCTTCAGTTGGTGAGAGCAACACCGGCTCCTTGCCAGCCTCCTTCACGCCGTCAGCAATAGCCTCCGCCATCGCACCAGTGTTTCCAGTCTGAGTCCAGTAAATGATATAAACCTTGTCCATATTTATCCTCCATGTTATCGAAATTATACTTACCTAAAAAACCTTGCTCAATTCTTTGTAGTTAGTTATATCTAACTTATGTTGTGTCTATAGGTTAGTCTATTCTAACTCATTTGTCAACACTTATTTTTGACTTCACCTGAACTTCAACAAACATACTTCTATTCGCGCCTTCATCCCTGCCGCAGCGCACCTTCATTTCCGGCACAACACACCTTGCACGGCAGACAATCACTCCATCCTCTCGTTCGTCTGCCAAAGTGCAGACATTATGCCCTTTCGAAATTAAACGTCTGCCGAAATACAGACGATACTGCCAAAAATACAATTTCATCTGCCACCCACACCTCCCGCTTCGCTCATAATTCGCAGACAATTTGAAGAATTATATTCATACGTCTGCAAATTCTGCCCGAATTTGCAGACACTTGCTCATACTAAGTTAAATCATCTGCCGCTGGCAGCTCCCACCTTGCAAATCCTCGGCAGACATTTTATTACAATCACCACATATGTCTGCCTTTCGGCAGACGACACTTCCAGAATCCCACAATTGTCTGCCTTTTAGTAGATAATCCGCACAGTTCCAACATTTGTCTGCACCACATATTCTGCACCACTGCCATCATCACATCCACATCGGCAGACGATCAAATTTTCACCACACAAAAATCTGCACGTTGCTGTATACTACAGTTATTCTGGTGTCCAGAGAATTAAAGTTATCCAGAGGATTCTGGGTGTTCAGCGAATTAAAGGTATCCAGGGTATCCCCGCAAATGATCCAGAAAACTCAAAGAACTTAGAATATCTTATAAAGGAGGTCATTAAAATGAATGCGATTTTTCACAGAACAAGTGTAAGAAAGTTTTTAGATAAGCCAGTTGAGGATGAGAAGATTGAGAAAATCCTGAGAGCTGCGATGGCTGCACCTTCCGCGCAGAACCAGCAGCCATGGGAATTCTATGTTGTTACAAATAAAGAAGTTCTTGAAGCTCTGTCCAAGACAAGTCCATATGCAGGCTTTACTGCCAGCGCACCACTTGCCTTTGTAGCATGCTATCGCACAGAGTGCCTGACTCCAAGGTACGCACAGATTGACCTTAGTGCTTCAGTTCAGAACCTGCTTCTTGAAGCAGATGAGCTTGGACTTGGTGCTACATGGATTGGAATCGCCCCAATTCAGGAAAGAATGGTCGCAGTTAGAAATGTACTCGATATGCCGCAGGAACTTAATGCTTTTGCTATAATTACGTGCGGATATCCGGAAGCTGTCAGAGAACAGGAAAATCGTTTTGACCGCGAGCGAATTCACTATATTAAGTAAATTTAAAAGCATGAACTCCTTATGAGAGCTCATGCTTTTTGTTTCTATTTTTCATTGCCAGCACGACTGCGATCAGTGCTGTTACGATTCTTCCTATTACCGTGCTCCACCAGATCATAATCTGTCCGCCAAAATACTTTGGCAGTATCAGCAGCATGATAAACAGCAGAATCGGCTCTGCAAATGTCACGATGTATGACAGAATGCTTTGCTCTGTCGCGTAGAACGATGAAGTTGCTACACGAGTAATGGCTACAAATGGTATAGAAATCAGGAAAATCGGCATACATTTTATGATATCCGCATTAACCTCAGGTGATGCACCGAATAGCGTTCCAACTCTATGCCTGAACAGGAACAGAGTAACAGATCCGATAATCGCCAGGGCAATCGCGAACTGATATGCGAGCATTTTGGTCTGCTTCAGAAGCGCATGATTTCCCTCTCCATAGTAATGGCTGAACAGCGGCTGGCTTCCGTCACCGACACCCTGCAGAATCAGTGTCAGAATACACATAATATAACCGATGCACGCGTAAATCGCAATTGCCTCCTGACCGCCATACATCGCCGAGAACTTGTTGGTAAGCACCAGAGAAATGTTCGGTGTAAGTGCCATGCCAAAAGGAGCGAGTCCTATCTTCACAATCTGTCCGAGAGTCCCGCGAACCTCGGAGAGTCCAATCTTGAAGGTGATGTTCTTCTTCATCGCACAGAAGATAACAGCTATGATTCCTGTAACACACTGTCCGAGAATTGTTGCCGTCGACGCACCGTACATTCCCATATCGAACACCCATACAAACATGTAATCGAACACGATATTAGTTACAAAGCCGGAAATCATCGCAACCATCGCCCAAAACGCACCACCGTAATTTCTCATGAAAGGTACCAGTCCCGTACCGAGAATCTGCATAATTGTCGCAAGCACAACTACCCTGATATACTGATTTCCCAACGTTATAAGCTCACCTGAAGCGCCAAGCATAGTAAGCAACTTCGTCGAATTCAGGAATACCGAAGCTGTAATAACCGCACTGAAAATAAGCATCATCCACATAGAGCATGCAATATATTTTCGAGCCTGCTCGTTGTTTCCCTCGGCCTTGGTGATCGCGTACTTAACAGCACCACCCATACCGATGCCCGTTCCCACAGCCTGAATCATTGCCTGAATCGGAAACGCAATGTTAATCGCCGAAAGTCCAACGTCGCCGATGCAGTTTCCAACAAAAAATCCGTCTACAATCGCGTACACCCCGGAGAGCGCAAAAGATAAAATAGACGGAATTACATAGCGAAAGAAAGTCTTCTTATTACTTGTCACTATATCCTCCATTAAATACACCAAAAATAACATTACAAGTATAGCATTTTCTTCCGCTATCGGAAGCCTATTTTGTTCAAAAATGGTTAATTAATTTAAGAACAAAACCTGCATCTGAAAAGCATTCTCAGCTGACCGATACAGGTTTCTTTTACTTATTCAAATATCTCATCTACAATCCCATGAATTCCGCAGGCTACTACAGATTATTCTGCAGCAGCTCCACGAGCTCCTCGATTACAATTGGCTTAGACAGGAATCCATTCATGCCGGCGTCCATCGCCTTTTTGCGATCCTCCTCGAACGCATTTGCAGTCATCGCAACAATCTGAACTCCTGCGAGTGCCGCATTATCAAGCGCACGAATCTCACGCGTAGCATCGTATCCGTCCATCACTGGCATCTGCACGTCCATCAGTACAAGATCATATTGTCCCGTAGCGGAATTCTTAACCTTCTCCACTGCCACGGCACCATTCTCAGCTGTGTCTACATCAAAGCCATATGTACCGAGAATCTCAAGCGCAATCTCCCTGTTAAGCTCGTTATCCTCAACAAGCAGAATATGCTTATCACTGAAATCAGAATCAGTCGCAGGAAGAATCTCATGCTCAGAATCATCCATCTTCTGACCGATTGCAGACATAAGAGTCTTGCGAAGATCTGACATAAACATCGGCTTCGCGCAAAAAGCAGTTACACCGGCCGCCTTAGCCTCCTCTTCGATATCGGACCAGTCGTATGCCGTCAGAATGATAATTGGAGTATCATCACCGATGCTTCTGATCTGGCGTGTGACCTCAATTCCGTTCATATCCGGAAGTAGCCAGTCGATGATGTAAGCGTGGAACGTATCGCCAATCTCCACGGATTGCTGTGCACGTAGCACAGCCTCCCTGCCGGAGAGAGTCCACTCCGGACGCATGCCCACTTTTACAAGCATTTTGGTCACGCTGTCGCAAGTGTTGAAATCATCATCAACGACGAGAGCCTTCAGTCCCTCGAGCTCTACAATCTTCTCCTCGCGGCGGTGCTCCGGCTGAACACGCATCTCAAGCCTGATAATAAACTCACTACCCTTGTCCTTCTCGGTCTTAAGTTCAATAGTTCCGCCCATCATGTCCACGATATTTTTCGTAATCGCCATACCGAGGCCTGTTCCCTGAATCCTGCTTACTGTGGAAGATCTCTCACGTTCAAAAGGTGCAAAAATCTTATCAGCGAATTCCGGACTCATGCCGATTCCGCTATCCTTCACGCGAATCTCATATTCCGATCTGTCCTTCTGTGAACCAGGAAGCTGCTTCAGGCGAACTGAAACCGTGCCACCAGCAGGTGTGAACTTGATTGCATTAGAAAGCAGGTTCAGCAGTATCTGGTTCAGTCTTGTCCTGTCGCAATATACATCCTCATCGGTGATATCCATTACGTCCATATAAAGCTCAAGCTGTTTTGCGTGAACTTGACCGCCCACAATAGTTCTAAGATCATGAAGCACGTCTGACAGGTTAACTGCATTCTCTTCAAGATGAATCTTACCGCTTTCGATACGGCTCATATCGAGAATGTCATTGATAAGTGAAAGCAGATGATTACTTGAAGAAAGAATCTTCTCAAGATAATCGTGTATCTTCTCTTTGTCGTTTACGTTACTTACAGCAAGTGTTGTAAATCCTATAATCGCATTCATAGGAGTTCTTATATCGTGCGACATATTCGAAAGAAACGTACTCTTGGCACGACTGGCTGTCTCAGCAGCACTTACTGCGTCTGAGAGTGCCTGATTAACCTTCCTATCATCTGTTCTATCGGACATAACAAGAATGTATTTCATCTTGCTGTTAACCATGCTGCACATCGCAATATTATGGAACCACATGTGTTCTCCAGTTTTCTGATGTATATATTCGTATTCCCAGTCACACTGCTCATCAGGCTTAAGTCTGCGAAGATGATCTACTTTAGTCTCTAATGATTCATATGGACTTAAATCACCAAGAATTCGGATATCATCCGTCAACTGTTCTACAGTTATGCCAAGCAGTCTCTCGATATTAGGGCTGACATAATCAGGCTTCGCAGTCTTAGCATCAAGCATCATGAAGACATCGTCAACATTCATAGAAAGCTTCTCGAAGAGCTCCTCTCGGTACATGATTTCGCCAGTCTTTTCATTCAGACTTATGCGACTTCTTCTCAATATGAATCCAATTATAAAGCACGCAATAACAAGAATCAGAAATCCTACGATTGCTATAGTAGCGATCTGCAACGTTCTCATGCTCGAATTAACTACTCTTATAGGCACAATTCCTATAAGCATCAGATCCTGGATTCCTGTACTTTCATAAACGAGATAGAACTTTACTCCTTCAAGAGTTACTATCGTATCACCAGAATTGCCATTCTTGAAATCCTCCTCAATCTTACTGATCTTTGATTCAGACATATCAGAATGATCTCTTAGAACAGCAATGAAATTATATGCTGCATCCCATGAATCGTTTGAATTATCAATGGCTATACGTCCGTCTGAATGAACAGCATAGCTTGTCGCTTGACCGTCGAAAGACGATATATTCAGAGCCTTTACAATATCAGAATTATTGTAAGCAAAAGCTACGGCGTCATATTTGAATCCCTGATACACACCGCTGCCCTCAGGACACACGAAAACTATCATCTGCGGCTTGCCGGGAAGCACGGCGTTCATAACAATGTCATCACCACGATTAATCTGGCTTTCGAGATTACCTTGGATTCCAAGATAACCTGTTTTGCCCGTCAAAGTCTTATACTTTCCCTCGGACGTCAGAAAGTAGAAGTTCGAAAAACCGATCTCCTTCTTTCCCTTCTCCATATAATTCGTAAAATCATTCTTATCAGAAGCACTATTTAAATACTCATCACACATGTGAAGATAAGTCATATTCTTGCTAACGAGCTCATTCAGCATCTTATTCGACTGTCCTAGAACCTCATCAAGATGAGATACACTCTCCTGATACACAGTCTTTGATACAAACCTCGAATACTCGAAACCGGCCAGAACTGTTCCAACAAGCAAAACAATGATAGCTGCAGTGATTCTCTTGTGCTTTTTCGTGAAATTTATTACGTTATTTATATTATGATTTGAATCACTCATCTTCTACCTCAATGTGATATAGTTCTCCGGCTCGGCAAGCGAATTCTTGTCGTCAGAAATGTACTTAACCCATGCATCCTCAACAGTCCGATTACTCTCTTTCATAATATGTTCCCTTCGTTAAATACCCCTTTAGAAACGTCGAAAATATGACAAATTACGACTTAAATACGAATTAAATACGACATAAATTCGACGTATGTAAATAAAACTTTACATAATCTTTACATTGTTAAAATTTTTAGCACCGTATTATACCATATATGGCAAGCCTATGTCGCTACTATAGGCTATATTTATATATTTTCCATATAGATAACCCGCGGCCTCAAAGCGGTACCGCGGGTATCATAACAATAGTTTATTCATTTACTAAAACATCAACTTCATCTAACAGACTAACAACGTTTCAGCTGGCATGTCATCTTCGGATATGCACCAGTTGCATCAAACTTCTTGAACCACAGGAACTTCTTCATAGTTACATTAACCTCATCATCGAGTATAATGTTCGGCGCAGCATATAGAAAATAAGTTTCATCATCTGCTTTAACTTCATACTCTTCGTAGTCCTGTGTTGCCAGTTTTGTCAAATCATTCTCGGTTACAAGCCTTGCACCCATCCTAAAATAGGATCCAGCTCAGCTCTGAAGCTGATCTGACCAGATGGCAATGCCAACAGCCTGTTCTGTCTTAATCTGTTTAATCAGTTTATCTGAAAATGTAATAGACATATAATTGCTCCTTTCATCACAATAACCCTTGTAGCAAACATAGCATTCTCTGCTTAACATCTCACCTTGTATCTGTATTATAGCTGTCTATTGCATTTATTTCTGTGACATAGTCACATAGCTTACTTATTTTTATTTCTATAGTACTCCTGCTTCTGCACATACATAGCCCGATCGGCTTCCTTGGTAAGATCTTCAATTGAATACTCCGGATAATTGCTTGCAAAAGCGCATCCAACCGAGATACTAAGACTCTTGACCTTGTCACCAGACCACTCTTTCACTATGCGTCCAAGCTCTTCAATAATTATCAAAGCCTCAATCTTCTTCATGTGCCCAATAGCAACAAACTCATCTCCACCGATTCTGAATGTCTGCCCCTTATCACCTACCGCTTCAGTAATACAGTCAGCAGCACCGCGTATCAGTTCATCTCCAGCCTCATGCCCAAGTGTATCATTCACAACCTTCAAGCCATTAATATCCATCAGAAATACTGTAACATCAGACGGAACACTATCTGAATATAATTCAAGAACCTCATTATATGCAAAACGACTTGAAACACCCGTCAGAGCATCAATAGAAATCTTAACACTCTGCTCGAGAATCTTTCTGTTCATTATGGAACGCTGAGCCGTATAATACTCGTAAATCCACTGAATAATAATGCTCACAATTCCGAACAGGCTTATAAAAGCAACCAGTGCCTGCACAAGAAACGCCGTCAGATTAATATTCAAATGTCTGCTGATAATAATGCCGTGAATGCCAAGCTCTGTGAAAATCATTTTTCTTAAATACAGAATACACAGAATTCCTATTATACATGCGCAAACCTTCGAGAATACAAGTATCCTCGGATTCCTGCTCTCCATGTCCACATCGGAATCAGAACCAGCATCATCACAGAGATAAGCGAGATACGTCCTCGCCTTTTGGCCGGAGAGAAAATAATGTGCGGCGCAGCAGGCAACGACCGACAAAGCAATCGATACCCAGTCCCGAAGCCAAGGATACGATAAAATATGTCCTGTTAAGGTCTCGCGCAGCATCGGGAAGAACATGTACAGCGACAAGAAGATTACAAATCCATGAAGCAGCGTACCTGCAATCGCGATTAGCGAAATTCCGACGTAAACATGCTTGCGTGGCTTCCGAAAATACACGCCGAACATCCAGCTGACGATTAGTGCAAAAATTATTCTCGCTACCGCAAGTGACAGCGAGCTAAGCGGCATCCCGCTGACGATTGGAGAGAACAGCTTGTCGAGATCTACCGTCGCATACGTTCCTATCCACATGGAGGATCCCACGAATACGCACACAACCGGAATGCTTCCCCTCGCTCCCAGAATCATTGCCGCAACAATCACGAGAACGTGCATCGAAGTCGTCGATACATTCCAATACTGAATATATCCAAGATAAGAGAATGCAAAAACAGTCTCGAGTGCCACCAGCATCAAGACCATTTCGTGCAATTTCTGCCTCGTAAGTGATATTCCGTATAGTTGTCTAAAGCGTTCCATTATCATCCACCTTATTTTCTAGCTATATATAAGGAAAGTATAACATAAATACAAAACACGTAATTTAATAAAAACAGATATACTAGTCCAGTTCTATTGAATCTGAAATATAGTACTTAAACGAGACCCACGAAATTTTCTTTTGTATTAGCATAGTTATAAACATCGCAATTATCTATAAAGAACCACTTCTTTGTAATCATAGAGTTTTTTCATTTCTGATGCATCTATGCTCAAGAAGACACCATACACTAGGATCATTGTCAATAGAAATATCAATATTTTCCTACGCGTTGTACTATCCTTTCTGTTTATTTAACCTCGCCCTGTAACTCTGCGGCGGGACGAATTTCCATATTTCCACTAATCTTCCCGCTATCCGGGAAGAATCTGAGTTTTCCAAAGATTTGTATCGCTTCCTCTTTTGTATCGCTTCCTCTTGAAAATTTCTATCATCAAGACCATATAAGAAATACGGCCCTTCATGAGATATTACACAATGCACATTTTTCGCATCTAGAGTTCTAATATTCCGCAACTTGCTATATCAATTCTATTTTATTGCTTCTAGCACCTCGCCAATATCCCCGTCAATGCATATGCTTCTAGCCTCAATCTCCCCCGGACAGAAAGCCTCTCCATAATTTAGGCAGGCATACACCGCATTTTCATTCGCCATAGTCATCTGCCAGAACGGATATTTCACAATAACAGGCGTATTCGCTCCCACGCCTAATTCCAGATATAGCACATGAAGCCCTTCATGCCTTCTTAGAAAATCTGAATAAGCAGCCGAAGCCATGTGCCAGCCTTCATCTTCCACAAAAGAGTCATCCGCCCGAAGATTCATCGTTACATCTGAACCATCATCAGGACACTTCGGAATCAGTTCTGTCGGAATCCTCATGGTAATCCCTTTATCTTCCGGCACTTGATATACACCTGCTTCATTCTTCACGAAGCCCTGTGCCACCATTGCCTTCATCACCCATTCCTCATTATCATAGGTTTTCTGAACACGACCATCCACGTTCTGGAACAGGCCATAATCTCCTTGCGTATAGAAAAGACGCTTTTTATCAAACCCGGCTTTATGGAACTGGTGGTCCACATTTGTCGTGATAACGAAGTAATCCTTTTCTTTCACCAGTTCAAGCAGTTCCCTATATACTGGCTTCGGAGCATCAATATATCTGTTGTAGTAGATATGTCTTGCCCACCATGCCCATCTGGTTTCATCGTCCGGAAAAGGATAAAAACCGCCAGAGTACATATCTCTGATTCCGAAATGCTTAGCAAAATCAAAGAAAAACTTATCAAATCGTTCACCGCTATAAGTAAGCCCTGAAGAAGTGGATAGTCCTGCACCGCCTCCAATCACAATGGCATCGGCAGAATCAATCTCTTTCTTCAGTCTGGCAAGCTGCTCTTCCCTTGTGTCCTTGCCATAAGAAATAATTCTGCTAAAATATCTCACGGCACTCAATCCATTCCTGATAGATTCTTCATATCCGTTCGGCATCTCACGATAAGAGTCTTTCGTATATGTCCTTATCTTCATCTTTGAAAACATTAAAGATCACCCTTTCCATCTCTCCCGGATGTTCATTCATCCAGTCCGATACTGTATTTACCGCGATTTCTGCCGCACGTTTATTCGGAAAGTGAAACACACCCGTAGATATACAGCAAAAAGCTACACTTTTAAGTCCATTTTCCATACACATATCAAGAACATTCCGATAACAGTCTGCCAGATCCTTTTCAAGTTCCGGTGTCAGCTTATACTGCACGACCGGACCTACGATATGGATTACTTTCTTCGCAGGAAGGTTATATCCATCCGTCAACATCGGAGCCGCTGTTGGTTGTTCATAATCTCTGCCGTACCTGATTCTCAGCAGATTCATCTGACGATTACATTCTTCTCTGAGCTGGATTCCAGCAAATGAATGGATGCAGTTATCTATGCAGGTGTGCATAGGAATAAAACATCCAAGCATCTGGCTGTTGGCAGCATTGACGATTGCATCTACAGCAAGCCTTGTAATATCTCCTTGCCAGATGGAAATCCCATCACGAATAGCCGGAATCTCAGAAAGATTAACAATACCTTTATCCGATGCTCTTTCCCTTAAATATTTATCCTGCACTGTTATAACATCAGCCGACATCTTATGGGGCATACGGATATTCATCAACGACCGAAGTATACGTCTCTTCCCCTCCAGATCCTCTGGTGTTTCAATATTCTTATATTCATTGGAATCAGCCTTGAACTCTTTCACGAGGTAATCAAGTCTCTGATCCTGCGTCATTTCATTGTTCATGTTGTCACCTTCTCTCCACTGCTCCAACAGGGCATGCCATCATACAGTTTCCACACTGCGTATGGTATCCTCGCTAACAATCTTCAGGTAATCTTTTACTTCCATACATTCTTCCCTCTATTTTAAAAAGACTCCGAAAGCACTAAGCCCTCGGAGTCCGCGTCTTTACGCTTCCTTTGTAAGTATTTCCTGCATTCCCGTCCGTAGATCCGCAAGCGTGTACTTCTTCATTTCTGTTTCCATCGATTCTTGAATGGCTTTCAGCTTGTCATCCAGCAATGCATGGATATTTCTACCTACCGGACACTGCGGACTTGGGTTTTCGTGAAACCGAAACAGGTCTCCATCCTCCAACGGCTCTATCGCCTGATAAACATCATAGAATGATATATCTTTCAGTTTCCTTGTAAGCTCTATTCCGCCTGTTCCCCGGAGGACCTTGATTAGACCCGCGCCCTGCAGCTTCGTAAGTATCTTACGAATGATAACCGGATTGGTTCCAATGCTTCCTGCAAGGAAATCACTCGTGACCTTATACTCATCCTTGAATGTGTCCACACAGGTAAAAATATGTAATGCCACGGTAAATCTGCTTGATATCTGCATATCTTTCCACCTCCAGCTATCATTATACTATCAAGCCGTTGTAAATTCAAAGGTTACATTAGAACTTGCCATTCTCGTTTGCCCATGTATCCTTTGCCGCGATAGTCTCCATAACATCCCAGTGCTCTGCAATCTTGCCGTTCTCTACTCTCCACAGATCGTAATAGGATGTAGCAGCTCCGCCAAAAGTACCCTCTGAAACTGACAGAACATAATTGCCCTGCGCCAGTACCTGATGAACCGTATCATAGATCATTGCGATTCCCTGCTTATCAAGTGCCTCAAGAGCTGCACCAAGACCTGACTGTCCGTCTGCGATGCCAATATTATGCTGGACATAAGTATCACCCTCGAAATACTCAGGTGTCTTCTCCGGATGCTTGCCCTGCATTACATCTACAAGGAAGTTCCTTACCAGTTCACGGTTATCTTCTGTCTTGTCAACATCCTCAAGGCTGTCATATCCGTCAATCTGAGTGTGTCCTGAAGGATTCAGTTCAGCCTTCGCTGCAAGGTTATCCCAATGCTCTGCAATCTTGCCGTCCGCATCAAAACGGAATATGTCAAATGCAACCTGCTCACCTGCTCCTGCGAAGTTGTAAACGGTCTGAAGGAAAACCTTATCTCCATCCTCAAATGCCCTGATGTTGTTCACCGTAGTCTTTACCGGCGTGGATGCCAGATAAGCAACGCTTCCTACAAAGGCCTCTGCTCCCGTGCCGTATGCCAGGTTATGCTGGATGTATCCCGATGCCAAAAGTTCCTTTGCTTTCTCGGTATCTCCTGTTGCAAATGTATTAATGAGTGCCATTGCTTTCTCTTTGTTTGTCATGATCATATCCTCCTATAATGATTGAATAATTGAACAATTTGATGTAACCGCTGTAGTTTCATCTGATGACGTTAATATAGCACCCGTTTGATGTAATGTCAATAGTTACATCAAACTTTTTAGAAAAAACATTTTTCATTAAAAAAAGCATAGACCAAATACATGATCTATGCTCAAATGCTGTCTTCACCACTTATGACAAAAGAAAGTAATGTATCAAGTGAAATATCAAGCAGTCTTGCAATTGGTGCCAGCAGTTCAATATCCGGCTTGGAATTACTATTCTCATATTTGTTTACAGCCGGTGTCGTCACGCCTAATCTGTCTGCCATCTCCTCCTGCGTCATACCAGCTTCTTTTTTATATTTTTTATAACAACTTACTTGCTATCCCTGATACCTTATTCTTTCTACCAGCGTTTCCTTTTTAAGATTACTGCTTAAAACGCAGGAAAGTACAATCTGCAACAAACCGATCAAAAGAATCATAATAAAAATTGGTACGATTGGAACATGGTAGATATTCATTCCAAATATTCCAATATGTTTTGCATAGGAAAAAAGTGCATATCCGAGCGGCAGACCGATGATCAAAGCTACGCATATGGTGCCAACCGTAAAAATCAGTCCCTGTAACTGCAGGCATAAATTTAATTGTTTATTTGTCATACCCACAGCCTGTAATACACCATATTCCTGCTTTTTTGTCGTAATATTCATGATCATGGTGTTTGCCATATTCATAAAACCGATGAGTCCTACAACCGCCATAAACAGATAACAGCCAAGCTTCATCATGCGAGCTGTGAATTCTGCAGATTGTAACTGTGCATGATAGGTATCCATTTTTATATGCGAAGTATTAGAAATCAAAGTATTCAGACTCTGTTCCACAGATGCCACATCTTTTTTATCACAGTCCACCCACAGATAGCCATAGGCTGTTCCTCTCGGATTCATGGAACGATA
>CAKQMV010000002.1 GCA_934255135.1 uncultured Clostridia bacterium
AAGGTTCTGCTGTCTTGCGACAGCTCATTTATATTATCATCTTACTGACTGTTTGTCAAGCAATTTTCAAATATTTTTATGAACTGTTTCGCTTTATGCTTGTTAACTTCTGTTCCCAAGCGACAGCTTATTTATGATACCAAAATGGTGTCATGTTGTCAAACACTTTTTTCAAGTTTTTTCAATTTTTCTATTTGCCCAATCTCTTACCCAGTAAATCATCTAGATAAAGCTTATACGCTATTGTTTTAAATATCTGATCCATTAAATAAGCATTCTCACTATCAACCGAAGCGGATGGCTCAGAAGTATGTACATCGGCCTTTTGGCCATGAGTGATTTCTTCGAGTTTCTCAGTTAAACCTCTTCTGAAGTATTCATATGCTCTGCCAGTTTCAGATTCATTTCTATGTATCTCCATGATTCCTCTTATATCATCGAGAGTCATTACAGTCTTAGCAATTGCAACGAAAATGATTTCTGCAATCTGATCTCTGTAATACAGTTTCTTAACAGGTTTTCTGATGATTGACTGTTTTACATAGTTGCTAATCATAGAGCTTGTGATAGAGACGTCCTTAAGAGGCTTTAATTTATCCTCGGCAAAGCGTTGCACCTGCTCTAGGTACAGTCCAACGTCAGGAATCTCATTATATAAAGGTAACTGAAATCTATCCATATCCATCTCCTTAAGTTATCGATGTTCTTATTATAAGTTTTCGTAAACCCGTTGACAAGTTTATCAACAAGTTATATGATAACGCAACAAGAGTTTTTAAAAAACCGATATATTTTATTATTTTAACTACAAGGAGGACTATTCATGTTATTTAGAGCAAAGGACCCAGGTAGTTCGCTTACCCATTTAATAGCTTTTGTGCTTGCAGCATTTGCCGCTCCGCCCTTAATGATACATGCAACATTGTCAGCTCAGACAAATACAATGTCAAGGCTCGTAGGCCTTAGTATTTTCCTGATAAGCCTGCAGCTTCTGTACGCCGCAAGCAGCACATATCACGCATTTAATCTATCAGACAATGGTAATGTCATTCTAAGGAAGATTGACCATGCAATGATATACATACTCATTGCCGGATCATATACTCCAATATGCATATCAGTTTTACCTGAAAGCAGCGGACATAAACTTCTTATTGCTATCTGGGTTGCTGCGGTCATAGGGGTGCTATTCAATGTATTCTGGATCAACTGCCCTAAATGGCTCTCATCGGTTATATACCTTGCGATGGGATGGATGTGCATTACAGTGATTCCAGAGCTATGGAATCTGCTTACAACAGCTCAATTTATGATGCTTCTACTTGGCGGAATCATCTATTCTGTTGGTGGAATCCTTTATGCACTTAAGCTCGAGGTGTTTAATAATCTTCATAAGAATTTTGGTTCTCACGAGATTTTTCATCTGTTCGTGATGGGTGGAAGCTTTTGTCACTTTATATTCATGTGGATGGTTATTTAAGAAAACTAAATACGGGTAAAATAAAACAGGCTCACGGGATGTTATCTCTCGCGGGCCTGTATTTTGTTCTCTTTAAGAAGATGACTATTAAGCCTGTGCGGCAGCCTTAGCTTCCTCAGCAGCTTTCTTAGCCTTCTCTGCCTTAGCCTTGTTAGCGGCCTTGAACTTCTCTGCCTGTGCAGCAGTAAGAACCTTGTATGTGTTGATTGCGCCTGTTGGACACTCAACTACGCACATTCCGCAGCTCTTACACTTCTCAGTGTCGATAGTAGCCTTGAAGTTCTCGATTGTGATTGCGTCAAAGTTACAAGCCTTAGCACACTTGCCACATCCGATACATGCGTTTGAACACGCCTTCATAGCAACTGGAGCCTTGTCTGTATTTGAACACATTACGTGAACCTGGTTCTTCATTGGAACAAGCTTGATGATGCTCTGTGGGCAAGTGCCTACGCAAGCTCCGCAAGCTACACAGTTGTTTCTGTTAACAACTGCTCTTCCATCGATTACGCCGATTGCGTCGAACTGACAAGCGTTAACGCAGTCGCCAAGTCCGATACATCCGTACATACACTCTGATGGAGTAGTAAAGAAGCCTTTTGCTCCCTTACATGTCTGCATTCCCTGCCACTCAAGGATTGGCTTTGCTGCGTCGCAAGTTCCGTTACACATAACCTGTGCAACCTGCTGCTCAGTTGCGCCTGCGCTCTTTCCTAGGATCTCAGCAATTACAGACGCAACTGCTGCGCCACCAGGAGCACACTTATTGCAAGGTGTGTCAGGGTTCTCTACAAGTGAATTAGCGTAGTCTCCGCATCCTGCGAATCCGCAACCGCCGCAGTTAGCTCCAGGAAGAGCCTCTGTGATAGCTGTTACTCTCTCGTCAACAGGAACAAAGAATACCTTTGATGCGATTACAAGAAGTGCTGAAGCAACAAATCCTGCAATCACTACCATAATTACCGGTGTTACTAGATTGCTCATTTGCTTCCCTCCTTACTGGAACAGACCTGTGAAGCCCATGAATGAAAGAGAAAGGATTGTAGCACTTACAAGTACCATTGGAACACCCTTGAATGGTGTTGGTACAAGGCTGTCGTCCCAAAGCTTCTCCTCACGTACACCAGCGAACAGAACCATAGCTACAAGGTAACCAACTCCTGCACCTACTGCGTATACGATTGACTGAGCGTAGGTATATCCATAGTTAATAGCGTTAATTGTTGCACCAAGGATAGCGCAGTTAGTAGTGATAAGTGGAAGGAAGATACCAAGCGCCTTCTGAAGTGCAGGGAGGTACTTCTTCATGAACATCTCTACGAACTGTACAAGTGATGCGATTACAAGAATGAATACTACAGTCTGAAGGTATCCAATCTCGAACTTGTCGAGAAGCTGCTGGATTGGCCATGTAACGAGCTCCGCAATGAACATTACGAAGATTACAGCACCACCCATACCTACAGATGAGCTTAGCTTGTTTGATACTCCGAGGAATGAACAGATTCCAAGGAACTGTGACAGCAGGAAGTTGTTAACAAGTACTACCGCCATAAAAATTACGATAAGATTCATCATTACTTAGCAGCTCCTTTCTCCTGAATTTCCTCATTAGCCTCTGCTGTGTTACATGAGTTGTACATTGGGCAAACTCCGCAGCTGAAGCTCTTAGCCTTGAGTGCCTTACCCTTAGTTGCAGCGTTAAGAAGTGCAATCAGGATTCCGAATACGAAGAATCCACCAGGTGCAAGACCGAAGAATGAAATTGTGAACTGCTCAGGGATGATTGTGAATCCAAGAATAGTTCCAGCTCCGAGGAGCTCTCTGATAAGTCCCATTGCGCCAAGTGCAAGTGTGAATCCAAGACCGATACCGATACCGTCGAAGGCAGAATCGATGATTGTGTTCTTGTTAGCAAATGCCTCAGCTCTTCCGAGGATGATACAGTTTACTACGATCAGTGGAATGAAGAGTCCGAGTGATGCGTAGAGTGATGGTACATACGCCTGAAGAACGAACTGTACAACAGTTACGAATCCAGCGATGATTACGATGTAGCAAGGGATTCTTACCTTGTCTGGAATTACATTACGTAGTAATGAAATTACCATGTTTGAACAAATGAGTACTGCAGTTGCTGAAAGTCCCATTCCGATACCGTTGGCAACAGATGATGAAGTTGCAAGTGCAGGACATGTTCCGAGAAGGAGAACAAGTACCGGGTTCTCCTTGATGATTCCATTAAGCAGAATGGAGAGCTTGCTTTTCTTGTTTTCCATTAGTTTACACCTCCATTTGCCTTGAACTGCTCAAGTGCACAGCATACAGCCTTGTGAATAGCACCTGATGAAATTGAAGCTCCTGATACGTGCTTGATTGAAGAATCTGACTTAATATCAGTGCTTCCGATTTCGCTATAACCCTTGTACTGAGCAAGGTGCGATGGCTCCTGAGCCTTAGTACCTACACCAGGAGTATCAGCGTGAGCTGTTACCTTAACTGCAGTTACTGCTCCATCCTTGTCAATACCGATCATTGCTGTGAGAAGTCCGCCGTAAGAGTTTGACTTAACAGTTACAACCATACCGCTTCCGTTATCTGCTGTGTAGCAGTCAGTAGCGTATACCTTCTTCTCCTCAAGAACATAAAGCTTATCAGCATTGTTCTCTTCGTCAGCAACCATTGTGAACGCACCCTTAGCATCCTGAAGAAGCTCAGTTCTAGCCTCGTTAGCAGCCTTAGCTGTGTTCTCCTTGATGATTGGTGCTGTAATTCCGTATACATAAGCAAGCGCGAAAGTAACTACGAAGCAGATAGCTACGAGAACTACGATCGGCTTTACGAAATTGTGGTAAGCGTTATCATTATTTTTCATTCTTTCCACCTCCACAATATAGTTTGTATGAGAAACGGTTAATAAGTGGTGTACAGATGTTCATAAGAAGAATTGAGAATGAAACTCCTTCTGGATATGAACCCCAGAGTCTGATAACCATTGTGATAATTCCGCATCCGATACCGAATAGAATCTGACCTGACTTCATCTTAGGTGAAGTTACATAGTCAGTTGCCATGAAGAATGCTCCGAGCATTACTCCACCTGCGCATACGTGCCATAGTCCCATCTGAACTCCACCGCCGAAAATAGCACCGAGAACAAATACTGTTCCGATAAATGCAGCAGGGATAACTGGTGAAATAACCTTCTTCCAGATAAGGAAGAGTCCACCGATGAGAAGTGCAGCTGCGCAAACCTCGCCTGTTGATCCACCTGTGAATCCAAGGAACATGTCCTTAAGACCAGGAAGATCCGAACCGCCCTCTGCAAGAACGCCAAGAGGAGTAGCTCCTGTTACAGCGTCTGCTGTCTTGTTCATTGTAGGAAGTGGCCATGTTGACATGCTTCCTGCGAATGAAATGAAGAGGAAGATTCTTGCTGTGATAGCAGGGTTTACAAAGTTCTTACCAATACCTCCGTAAAGCTGCTTAACAATTACGATTGCGAAGAAGCATCCAATAATTGCCATCCAGATTGGGAAGTTTGATGGTACGTTGAATGCAATCAGAATACCAGTAAGTGCTGCTGAAAGATCTCCAACAGTCTGCTTTCTGTGCATAATCTGGTTGTAAATCCACTCGAATCCTACTGATGCAGCCATGCAGATTGCAGTCAGAAGAATTACTCTGAATCCGAAAATATAAGTTGATGCAACCAGTGATGGAACAAGTGCAAGAATAACTGTTCCCATGAGCTTAGTAGTATCAGCATCAGTTACGATATGTGGTGCTGAGGATACTATCAGATTTGTATGAAATTTCTTATCCATATTACTTTGCTGATGCCTCCTTTACTAATCCCTTTGCTAGCTTGTTAGTGAATGACAGAGGTCTTCTTGCAGGGCAGATGAAGCTGCAGCTTCCGCACTCCATACACTGCATTACGTTGAACTTCTGAAGTCTCTCTACATCCTTACGAGCGTAAGCCTCTGCATAGATTACAGGTACTAGTCCGAATGGACATGCATTCATACATCTTCCGCAGTTGATGCAGCCTGTCTCCTCCTTAACCTCAGCAATTTCCTTGCCGAAGCAGAGCAGTGATCCTGTATTCTTCATTGTTACTGACTCGTCTGACTTTGTTGCACGACCCATCATAGGTCCGCCCATTACAATCTTCTTAGGCTCCTTCTTGTAGCCGCCGCAGAACTCAACAACGTCTGCAATCTGTGTTCCGATTGGAACGAAAACGTTCTTAGGCTGTGCTACTGCATCTCCATCAACAGTTACTCTTCTTCTTGTAAGAGGCATTCCTGTTCTGAAGAAGTTTCCAAGAATACCTACTGTAGTAACGTTGTCAAGGATAATTCCGAGCTGTGCTGGAAGCACGCCTGCGTTCATAACCTTTCCTGTTACCTCGTATACCATTACACGCTCAGCTCCCTTTGGATAGCTTGAAGGCATAATGTGAAGCTTGATGTCATCATATCCATTCTGCTCGATCATTCTCTTAAGGTTCTCGATAGCATCTGGCTTGTTTGACTCAACAGCGATGTATCCGATCTTAAGATCGAGGTACTTCATGATAAGCTTCATTCCGTCAAGAACGTCCTGTGCGTCCTCAACCATCTCTCTGTTATCTCCTGTGATGAAAGGCTCGCACTCAGCAGCGTTAACGATGAGAGTGTCAACCTCCTCGAGATTCTTAGGGTTCAGCTTGATGTGTGTTGGGAAGGATGCTCCTCCAAGTCCAACAAGACCGCAATCTCTTGCTGCCTTTACGAACTCCTCGAAGTTGTTCGCAACTGGAACCTTAACTTCCTCACTTACTTCCTGCTTCTTATCTGTTTCAATTACAACAAGTGTCTCAAAGCCACCCATTGATCCACGTACCTGTACGATGTCAGTTACTGTACCTGATACGCTTGAATGAACAGGAGCGCTGACAAAAGCATCAGTATCACCGATTCTCTGTCCTACCTTTACATAGTCACCCTTCTCAACGAGTGGCTTGCAAGGTGCGCCAATGCTCTGCGACATGCAGATCTTAACCACATCCGGAATCGGCATCACTTCAGTCTCAAGACCTGCTGTGTTCTTGTGATGCGGAACGTGGATGCTAGGTAAATGTTTTCCATGGCTCATTCCTACTAGAAACCTTCCTTTCTACTATTTTTATATATACATAACCATACATCGAGCATTATACTACAAATCTTCACGAATTGAACATAAAAATAAATATTTCACAAAGAGAGTATTGACAACAGAGTAATTTTCTGACAGAAAAATCGGACGATGCAACGTGATGATGTACCCAAGATTCGCTATTTTGGCATAAAAAGAACACCGCCTGATTCACAATCGAACTCTGCAGTGTTCTTATATGATTTATTCTTATACTCCGACGCTTATCATGCCTTCATCATCTACGCCAGAAAGCTTGTCTCCATGCGCCATAGCCTGCGAGATATATGATATAACCTCATAGCTCAGAACTTCTCCTGGGCACGCAACAGGTGATCCAGGTGGATATATAATTATAGGTTCATAAAGCACCTTGCCCTCCGCGCTGTAGAGTGGAACTCTCTCCCCCTCGGATGGTAGTCTTCCTGATTCGAGGATGAAGTCTGGAATTGTTGCAAGAGGAACTGATCTTGGACCTTCAATTCCATAATTATCAATTATTCTCTCAATAGTCGCCAGAAGCCTCTTGTAATCCTCTCTTCTGTTTCCTGCACCAGTCATCAGCATCACGTAATCTCCGTGAACCATCTCAACATAGATTCCATGATATCTGAGTTCTTCCTCGAGCTGACTTCCGCTTAAACCAAATTCAGTCAGACTGATATTTATCTTGGTTGCATCAAGCGCTGAGCCTCTTACAACTCTCAATCCCTCGATTTCATTCGCCTTCTTATAGAAATATTTCAGGTCATCAATCCAGTCTTTAACGATTGCCTGGCCCCATTTCTCCATAATCTGCTCATTTACATCAAGACTGCTCATCAGAATATATGACGGACTCGTGGTCTGAAGCATTCTAAGAATCTCTGACAGCTTATTTATATTTACCCTGTCAGTGCAGACATTCAGAATTCCTGTTCCTGTGAATGAAAGTAGCGTCTTGTGCGTGCTGTTTACAACAATATCCGCGCCCTGATTCTCTGCTGCCGAATATCTTATATATCCCGCTTCGTCATAGTCATGTTCACGGTCAAAAAACGAGAGATGTGCTCCATGCGCCTGGTCGACGATTAGCGTCACGTCATATCGTCTGCATACCGCAGCAATTGCTTCTATGTTTGAGAGCATCCCGTAGTAATTCGGGCTCGTTATCAGAACCGCTGATGCATCTGGGTTGCAAGCAAGAACATTGTCCACCTCCTCAGGTGAAACCGGTCCGAGGAGATTGTACTTCGAGTCTATCTGGGGTCTTAGGTAGCATGGCATTATGCCACCAAGTCTTAAGGCGCTGAATGCTGAGTGGTGCGAATTTCTTCCAAGCACCAGCTTGCCACCACGTGGTACACTCGAAAGGATCGAAGCCATAACTCCAGCACTCGATCCATTAACTAGGAGCTCTGTGTGCTTAACCCCATAGAGTGCAGCGTAGTTTTCCATCACCTGCTTTATAGTGTTTTCAGGGCAATAGAGCGCATCAGCTCCAGGAATCTCTGTAATGTCATTTGCAATCATGTCATTCGACCATGCGGAGAATCCACTCTTGTCGAAAATGCTTTTGCGCCCCTTGTGTCCCGGCATGTGAAAACTTATCGCATCTTCATTCTTATGTTCTATCAGAAAATCGGTTACTGTTCTCATTATTTGATGATATCTTTTCCTACGTATGGTCTCAGAACCTCAGGTACTGTTACGCTGCCGTCCTCGTTCTGGTAGTTCTCGAGAATTGCAGCAACTGTTCTGCCGACTGCAAGGCCAGATCCGTTAAGTGTATGTACGAACTCAGGCTTATGCTCCTTGTCTCTCTTGAAACGGATATTTCCTCTTCTTGCCTGATAATCCTCGAAGTTTGAGCAGCTTGAAATCTCAACATATCTTCCATAGCTTGGCATCCATACCTCGATATCGTATGTCATTGCTGCTGAGAATCCAAGGTCTCCTGCTGAAAGTCTTACAACTCTGTATGGGATTCCAAGTCTCTTAAGAATTTCCTCTGCATCGAGTGTGAGTTTCTCGAGCTCATCGTATGATGTCTCAGGTGCTACAAACTTAACCATCTCAACCTTGTTGAACTGGTGCTGTCTGATAAGACCCCTTGTATCTCTTCCTGCTGAACCAGCCTCTTTACGGAAGCATGGTGTATAAGCTGTATAGTATACAGGAAGCTCATCACCAGGCATAATCTCCTGACCTCTGAGGTTAGTTACAGGAACCTCTGCAGTTGGAATGAGGAAGAAATCCTTAGCTGGAAGGTAGAACATATCGTCCTCGAACTTAGGGAGTTGTCCTGTTCCTGTCATTGCTGTTCTGTTTACCATGAAAGGTGGCAGAATCTCTGTGTATCCCTGCTCCTCTGTGTGAAGATCAAGCATGAAGTTGATGCAAGCTCTCTCAAGTCTTGCGCCAAGGCCCTTGTATACTGTAAATCTTGCACCTGAAATCTTACCAGCTCTCTCAAAGTCAAGAATATCAAGATCCTCGCCGATATCCCAGTGAGCCTTAGCCTCAAAATCAAACTCTCTAGGAGTTCCAACCTTACGAAGCTCAACGTTATCTGAATCGTCAAGGCCATCAGGTACGTCCTTGTAAGGAGTGTTAGGTACTCCAAGAAGAACATCTCTAAGCTCTTCCTCTACCTCTGAAACCTGTGCGTCAATTTCCTTAATCTTTGCTGAGAGCTCCTTCATCTCTGCAAAAAGTGCAGTTGTATCCTTGCCCTCTTTCTTAAGCTTAGGAACTTCCTTTGATGTCGCATTCTGCTTGCTCTTCATTGCCTCGACTTCAGCGAGCATCTCTCTTCTCTTCGCATCAAGGTCGATAACCTTCTCAATTCCGAAGCTTCCCTTGCCTCTTCTCTCTACTGCCGCTTTAACGTTCTCGTAGTCTTCTCTAATTCTCTTAATATCTAGCATGACTTTTCATCTCCGTTTTATTTATCTATAGTAGGTTCTTAATGTATTTACTGTATTCCTTGCGAAGCTTCTCCATAACAGTCTGAATCTCAAGCTCCAGATCTGATGCTTTGCGCAGATCATTATCATCTATTGCCTTCTTCGCCTGTGACAGAAGTGATGTTCTTACGTATGAATCCTTACCAAGAAGCATCCTCAGCTCATTAACTGATTCCCAGTTTGTGAGATCGTACTCAGTCGCGTCATCACCATGCTTCTTAGAGCAACTTCTTACAAAATCCATCTGGTTAGAAAGTCTTCTGTCATGATACTCCGTTGTCCACTTGAGGAGCATCTGCTCTGTGAATGACTTAAGAATCATAAGGTCTGTCTCATTTCCGCCAGTTATGATATCAAGCCTGTCAGCATATACGTCAAACGCATTAAAGTTCTCCCACACTGTCGCTGGTGAGCGGCCAAAAAGCTTCTCTCTTTCTTTCTGAGTAAACTCCGTGAATACGTTCTTCTCGCATCTGTATTCACGATCCTTCTCGAGGTAGAAGTCATCCTCACCATACTTCTTTGAGATTGATTTCTCAAGCTCCGCTGGTGTCTTGCCAGCCTCCAGAGCTGCTCTAATACCATCGAGCATCAGCATGTATCCAGCGCCTATTATCAGATATGTGTTGCTGTGTGGGTTAGGTGATCTGAGCTCGAATCTTGTAGACAGCGGGTTGCTGAAATCTCTTACAAGTCCTGCAAGTACAGTTCTATTTCTTGAAGGAGTCTCGTGATCCTTGCCAAGTGATGTAACTATACATACCGGAGCCTCATATCCCGGCTTCAGTCTCTGGAATGCGTCATGAGTCGGACACACAATAGGATTCATAATCTCATAGTTTCTCAGAATTCCCATAAGTCCGCCATATCCGATAGGGCTCATGAACTCACTCTCTCTGTCTGATGGTTCGAACAGATTAACGATTCTGCCATCCTTTAACTTTGCTGATACACCAAAATGTGTATGTTCTCCGTTTCCTGCAACTCCGTATACCGGCTTCGCAAGGAACGTTACCTCAAGTCCGTTGAATCTGAAGATATCTCTGACTATATGCTTTACCTGACTCTCATTATCTGCAGCCTGCATCGGATCAGCATACTTCCAGTCAATCTCAAGCTGTTCCATAATATGGTCGTACTGGCCAGAATTTCCCATCTTGGCTCGTACTCCGCCGACCTCCTTATGTCCCATCTCTACACCAATACCGTAGTGATCAAGAACCTCCAGAGTCTGCTCTAGAGCAGTTCCAACCGGACCGATAGTTCTCTTCCAGTACTGCTCCTTAAGCTCCTGTGAAGTGAACAGCTGATCTCTATCAGCTCTGTCATCAGGAGTCTTAACCCAGAACTCAAGTTCTGTTGCATTCGTAAGAGACAGCTTCTCAATATCATCAGGTGAATCAACTCCACCGATGTATTCCATAACGTATGGATTTGCTCTTACGATATTCTCGAGTTCCTCTCCGAATCTCTTGATTGATCTCTTAAGAAAAGCTCTTGAGCCGACATAGTTCTCATCATTATGCTTCAGAAATGATGGGATTCTGAGAGTTCCAACCGGAAGTCCTGTTGTATAGTCGATGTTGCTCCAGTTATACTCAACATACCAATTGACATCCATGTCCGGAACAATATCTACTCTTGCGTTTGATAAATCAGCTATAACAGGGAGCGCGACTGATGAGCCGTCTGTCTGAACTCCTGAAGCAAGAGTCTTCTCCATATCATCAATGAAAGTGTTCGCCGGTATCTTCTCATCTGTGTTGTGATTTCCAAGGTCAACACCTGTAAGTGATACAAATTTAACTTCAGGATGCGTTCTAAGGAGCTTTGTCACAGTCTCTTTGTCATGTTCCTGCGGTCTGATAGTGTACAGCATCTTGTTCAGATCAAAATTAAGCATAGTATTTCTCCCTTAATATTATTTGTCCCCTATTATTCTAGCATATAAGCAAGTCGTTAGCTGTTAGCGAGTTTGCTTAGGTATGATTCAAGCTTCTTGATATGCTTGCCATATCCTTCCCAGTCGCCTTGCTTCTGACATTCGATAGCAGCTTCATATTCACTGTTAGCCTTCTGAGCAAGCTCCTTGAGTGAACTGCTGCCACTACTACCACTTATGCCACTGTTTGTTCCTGTGCCGTTTCCACTACCTTCTGTATTGTTTGTGTCAGCATCGCTGAAGTCTCCATCGAAGAGGCTTGAAAGTGCTTCTCCAAGTGTCTTCTCGTATGCGATCCTATCTCCATATGCAACTATTACTCTCTTCACCTCAGGTATAGCTTCATTCGAAGCTTCGAGGTATACAGGTTCCACATACAAGAGAGAGGTTCCGATAGGAATTACGAAGAGATCGCCTCTTGAATAGGTTGAACCTGAGTCGTTCCACAGAGAGAACTCTTTACTGATTTCAGTATTCTGGTCTATCTGTGCTTCTATCTGCATTGGGCCGTATACTGTCTTATTCTTAGGGAATGTGTAGACAACAAGCTGACCGTAATGCTCTCCATCATTTCTTGCCATCATGAGGCCTGTCATGTTCTGCTTTGACTTAGGTGTGAACGGAATCATGTTCATAAACTCAGCCTTCTGCTCCTCAGGAAGCTTGAAGATATAGTAGCTAGGTGTCATCTGAACATTTTCTGTTCCGTATATCTGATGAGCTATATCCCACATATCCTCTTCCTGGTAGAATACCTTCGCATCATCCATATGGTACTTCGTATATACCCCAGCCTGAATGTTAAACAGTGTATTAGGATATCTCATATGGCTTCTCATCTCTTCAGGCATCTTTGAATATGGCTTGAAGAGCTTAGGGTATATCTTCTGAAGAGTCTGAGCAATAGGATCCTCATCATCTACAACATAAAAGTCAACAGTTCCCTCATATGCATCTACAACCACCTTAACAGAATTCCTGATGTAGTTTGTTGATCCAACTTCGCCTGTATATGGCTCAGAGTATGGATAATATGAGCTTGTTGTATATGCATCAAGAACCCAATATAACTTTCCGCCCACATTAATCATATAAGGATCCTTCTCATATGAAAGTCCCGGAAATACCTTATTAACTCTGTCAACAATGCTTCTGTTGTATATAATCTTTGAATCTGAGGTGATATTTCCCGAAACAAGAATCTTGAGGCTTCCCTCTCTTATTGCATATAAGATCCTGTTGAAGAAATTCATCTTGATTCCATGCTCACCCTCGTACTTGGTGTACTTGTTCTCACTTCCGTCAGGATAATCAAACTCCTGTTCCTTAGTGTTGACAATGATGTAGTCCTTAGTCAGCTCACCGAAGTAGATTTCAGGTCTCTTGAGCTTTAGAGTCTCTACCTCAGTCTCTGGCGGAATATTCTTCATGATAAGATCCGGCTGTCCGCTGCTTGTAACAGCATTAACCTGCGATACTGCAGTGCCGTATCCATGTGTATACTTGATATGTTTATTAATCCATGTGCCAGAAATCTTATCCTCATCAATCTCTCTTGCTGAAAGATAAGTTTGGGTCAGCTTGCCATTAACTTCATATCTGTCAATATCAACATCATTGAACTTATAGTACTGTCTTATACTCTGAGTCTGGTTGTAGTACTGCTCAACAGGCGCATAGTCGTTGATTCTTACGTTACCGATTGTCTGGTCATTCTTCGCAACAACCTCACCCGTAAGCGAATTGTCTGCAGGATATGATTCTACCTTAACGTTATCAATTCCATATGCATGTCTTGTATATTTAATGTTGTTATTGATATATTTTGTTTCTTTATTAATTTCGTCAGTACTTACTACGAGATTCTGTACAAGCAATGCGGCTCCAATTCCTACTGCAAACACACACACGATTGCAATCGGAACCCTTACGAGCTTGCGGTATTCTCTTTTGCCCATGTGCATTGCGAGCGTAATCGCACCAAGAATACACAGTACAATAATTATTCGATATACCCACAGTTTTACGACCACGTCTGTAAATCCAGCTCCGTAAACAACGCCAGTATGTGCATGGAGCAGATTAAACTGTTTCAGTGCAAAATCAGCAGCTACCATAAGGTACAAAATAATTCCGAGAACAGTTAGCTTGCCGGACGCAATACTAAACAGCATATGCATATTATTGTCATTTATCTGAGTCTTTTTCTTCGTTCTGTTCGCACGCTGGAATGTGCTTGGATCAAAAGGATTAAAGGGTCTTTCCGGCTCCTCGTTTTGCTCTGTAAATTCCTCATGTTCAAAAACATCCGGAGTCCTTACTGCCAGCAGGATTCCGTAGTACAGAACTGTCACCACAACAATGCCAACAATTGCAATCATCATCAGATTGTTAATCTTAGTCAGAAATTCAAGATTGAAGACGTAGAACGAGATATCCAGATGAAACAGCGGATCCTTCAATCCGAATGAAGTTGCGTTGCTCGCATGAAGAAAATTGAGCCACAATCCGTTTGCGGACAAAACAGCAGTCAGCAGTCCGAAGATTCCCGCGAATACCCATGACGTCTTATTCAGACGACTCTCATCAGGGATTTCATGCGATTCGATCTTTCTGAAATATCCATTCTTTAGAGTTCTTAGGTAGAACCTGACTATAATGGTGAAGACAATAAATACAGGAACTCCCATCTCAAGTTTAGTTAAAAGTTCCTTCCAGAATACACTTGTATATCCAAGATCCTTAAACCACAGCCAGTCCGTAATAAATCCAGCAAGGCCAGCAATAAGTGCAGCAATCACAGCAATTGCTGCAATAACGATCTTAAAGCCCTTGCCACTCTTCTTTCCGTTCTTGCGCTTCTTCTTAATTCTTCCTTCGGTGTTGTATTCTTCTGAATCAAACACCTTGTTTTTATCAAATAGCTTCATGTTAACACCTCTTCGTGTCAATAAATAAAAACAGCAGCGACAGCGCGCGGCTGTCGCTGCGTAGACTTTAAATTACCTATAACAGGAATCCGTCATTTGCATCAATATCTGTACCAACGCATGAAATGCTCTGTACGAGCGCATCAAGCTTCAGACCCATTGCACTATCAGGCGCAAAATTCAGAATAAGGATAGCAACCAGAAGGAATACTAGAATTAGCGCAATTATAACTGCAATAATTGTGAGTGCAGTTCCGCCTGATTCTTCCTCTTCCTCGTCCTCCTCTTCAGGAGCGTTCTTTGCTGCCTTCTTTGCTTCCTTAGCAGCTTTCTTCGCTGCCTTCTTTGCCTCCTTAGGGCTTAGTGGCTCCTCTTCCATTATAGGAGCTGGCTTCTCTTCAACTGGAGCTGCTGCTGGTTCTTCGACCTTTGCATCTGTCTCTTCAGCTACTTCTTCAGACTTTACCTCTTCAGGCTCCTTGTCTGCGATTTCATCAGCTGAAAGAACAAGGTTATCAAGCTGTGTGATTGTTGCATCACTAAGCTCTGTAGGCTCGTCGTCCTGAACCTGAATTCTGTTATACTCATCATCCAGGAGCTTCTGGAACTCCTCATTCTTCTTATAGAGAGTGTAGAACTTGTCGATCTTTCTTGTAGCCTCAGCCTCATTGTCGTCATCAAGAGACTCGTCTCCGAAAAGCTCCTTCTCAAGCTCCTCAATTGACATCGCATCAGTCTGAAGATCAGCAATATCATCAAGTGCTTCATTCTTTGCAGTGAACTCAAAAGGCTCGAAAGTAGGTTCTTCTCTAACAGGCTCTGCTTCAACAGCAAGTGGTTCTTCAGTAACTGCTTCTGCTTCTGCCACTGGAGTCTCAGGCAGCTCAGGTGCAGGTGCAACTGGTGTAGCTGATTCAGCAGCAGCATCGTCATCCTCTACATGAACTTCTGTCTCCTCATCGACTTCTTCAACAAGATTAAACTCAGGAACGATTTCTTCCTCAGGGAAAATATCCTCTATTGTCGCTACTGCAGGGTTTGCAGGCACAACTGTCTCTTCTTCCTTCTCAGCAATAAGCTCAGCGAGTCTTCTCTTAAGTGCTAGAATCTCTGAGTCCTTCTCGTCAAGCTCTGATGCCTCTTCCTCAAGGGCTTCTTCCTTAACCTTTGCAACTGGTGTCTCTTCAGTTACCTCTTCATCCTGGAGACCAGACATGTACTCATCATCAAAGATGTCCTCAATTGTCAGGTGCTCAACATCTGCAAGTGGATCCTGAGTTCTATCAGTTACCGCATCGATCATGTCTGCGAAATATTCTTCTGCTGCGGCTTCTTCAGGAGTAACCTCCATCTCAGCCTCAACAGCATCTACGTAATCATGATTCTCAGTCGCAGGCTCTTCTGTCTCAAATCCATCTGCATATCCTTCAAATGCATCCTCGGATACAGGCTCAGCTTGGGTCTCTTCAGGCTCTACTGCTCCGTGCTTAGGTGCATCAGTTCCAGCATCCTCTGAAACAGTCTCGCTTGAAATATTACCCATATTATCATACAGGTCTAAGTCTACATCTGACGCAGTGCTCACTGGTGCAGCATCTGGAATATATCCATTTCCTGTTGCCAGAATTGCTGCAAGCTCAGCCTCAAGCTTCTCTTCTGGAGTTCTATTATCTTCAGGCTCTGCTACTGCAGGCTCTTCTTCAGTTGTAGTTTCTGTTTCTTGAGCAGGTTCAGCCTGAACTTCTGGTTCTGCCTTTACAGAAACTGACTCAGCCGCTGGAGTCTCTTCAGCATCATCCTCATCCTCGTAGATATACTCAACCTCGAACTCATCATCGTCCTCAGTATCATCTTCTGGCTCGTCTGTCAGAGTGTCATCATCCTCGTCTGAAGACTTGCCGAAATCATCTGCAAGGTACATATCCTCAACTGACTCAAATGATAACTTCTCATCCTCGTCAGTATATGTAACGTCATCTTCATCTTCTACATCATCTGAATAATCATCATCTGTTGTATCAGAAACACCAAATACAGGGAGTTCAAACTCAGGAACCTCAGCCTTAGCCTCATTATAAGCATCCTTCAGGTCAGCCATCTCTTCTACAGCAGGCTGAACGAAAGTCATTGGCTCAGCAGCAGGTTTGATTGTTTCTGTTATATCAGTTCCTGCACTTACAGGCTCCATCATAGGCGCTGTTTCAATCGGTTCTACCTCGATTGGCTCAAACTCCATTTCATCAGGTGCTTTCGCAGGCTCTTCTGCAGGTGCCTCAGTTTCATTAGCTGAAGCTTCCTTAATCTCCTGTGCTGCCGCCTGAATGTAGGACAGCTCCTCAAAGCTATCTCCACCCTCTGCAGGCTTCTCCTGTGTCAGCTTAGCTGCAGCTGCCTCTGAAGCTCTCTCCTTCTCCTCTCTCTCCTTCTTAAGGATTTCAATAAAAGTAAGAGTTCTTCCCTTCTCAGTTGTAGGTGTTACATCAATACCCTCGAATTCCTTCATGAGATCCTCATCAACCTCTGGCTGTGCCACTGGCGCCTCAGGCTTCTGTGGAGGTGCGATTGTCTTAGACATATCTTCAAATGTTGCATCCTCATCCCATGGTGACTTGATGTCTACCACACTCTTCTTATGAGATTCATCGATTACTGAAGTCCAATCAAAAGAAACTCTCTTGTCGAAAGCTGTCTTCGCAGGTGCTTCATCATCAACAGTTTCCCAATCTAGATTAAAGTCGGCTGGTTCAAGAACTTCCTTTGATTCAGGAGCCTCGTTGTTAACCTCACTTGCTGTATCCTCAAAAACTGTACGTGGTTCTTCCTGAGCTACCACAGGAGCGCCGCAGTTACTGCAAAATCTTGCTCCCTCTACCAGTTTTGATCCACAATTACTACAGAACACTATAAATACCTCCCTGAATTCATGCTTAACCAAGGTCTCACCGGAATCCGATTCCTGGGTCACAAGTTCAAGCTAAACTATTATGCGGAATAGCATATTATCTCAAAATACAAATATTCATTTTAGATTTTACTACAGTGCCCAAGGGTTTTCAACGTTTTTAACTTTATTCAACACAAAATTAGTTAAAAAAGTGTTTGCATTTGCTTTTTCTATGTGCTATACTGACGAAGTCGGGTCAAGAGATACGACATTTCGAAAAGCAAATAATTTTTTAAAAAAGTTTTAAAAAATGCTTGACGAACTTGCGAAACGGTGTTATTATTAACAAGCGGTCGCAAGTGAGCGAAACAAACTGAATACGGACGATTAGCTCAGCTGGCAGAGCACCTGACTCTTAATCAGGGTGTCCAGGGTTCGAACCCCTGATCGTCCACCAATTACCTGAAGCATTAAACTTCAGGTTTTTTTATGCCTAAAGTTATTTGGCGTTAAGCATTACTCTAATTAAGCAATACTCTATAAGACATTGCGACCCACACCAAAGACAACATACGCAACTATTAGAATATATATAATCTTGCTCAGCCACACAGGGAGCTTCTGGTCTTCAAAATTTATATACCTATAAGCAAGATAAATGAACAAACTTGCATAAAACGGTATTAATCCGAATGTTAATTGATTGCAGTGCCATGCCCCATAAATATCTCCACGAGACAGGCAGAGCACCATGCCTGTAATCCCACACCCCGGGCAGCAGTACCCCGTAATACGTTCAAATGGACATCGTATACCCATCCCCAGATAAATTATCGCAAGATAATACAACCCTCCTGTAATAATCAGAAGGGTTGCGACAGCAATCAGCTTTAATACTCTATTCTTTCTACTCTTCTGTTCCTGATTCATCCTGGTCTTCTTCTGTGCCACCATTAGTATAATCATCTCCAACAACAACGACTCTGTCATTTGACTTTGTGCTTCCCGCGGATTCGAAATGATTAGTATTCATAAACTGTCCTGACATACCAGAAGCATCAATCAGTGTGTTTAGCTTATCCTGAATCAGTGCATATGCAATTATTTTCGTAAATCCAGTGAAGTAATTACATATACTAAGAATTAGATACATCGCAGCAAGATTCTCATTACATGGTATACCTCTTCTGATAAATCCATTCTGAAGCTTCTCGCCCTCTCTATAGCACCAGTACATGCCGTAGATTCCACACGTAATTATATTAAGAAGAATTACCAGTATAGGATCCGGCTCTCCTGCCGTTTCTGTCATTGCATTTGTTTCCTCATGCAAGCAGTACATCCAGTACAATCCAAACAGTCCGCAAGTCAAAATTGTCAGTAGAACATATAATCCGACATTTTTCTTCTGCATAACCATATTCAGTACTCCTTTTCTTTATTTGCTCGTAATATCAAGTTCCTTCGCCTTAGCAATCAGTTCTTCTGCTTCAGCAGCCATGTCTTCTGCAAGCTTTGTATCCTTCTTCTTGATACCTGACATATTTGCATCCACGTTATACTTTGCAGATTTGATTGCGGCACTCAGGCATAGAGCTGCAACATATATATCGCTCTCAAGGTTAGGATTAGACAGTCCAAGTAACCCCTTGGCGAGTTCTAGGCCTCTGACCGCATCTCTCATTACTGCAAGTGGCGCCTCAGCGGCACCTACGCTTGCTTCAGCAATAATTCTTGATCTTTCAGTCTTCTCCTCGTCAGTTGATCTTGGAAGACCATATGCATTAGTTACTTTCTCGAAAGCAATCTTATCATTACCAATACCATCAATCATTCTCTGAAGAAGAACTTCGCATTCATCAATTGTATTTCTATTAAGCTCCTCGAAATCAGCGTACTTAGCCTTTCCTACAGTATGGTTCGCAACCATCATTATAAGTGCAATTCCATTTGCCCCGTTCATTGCAGCGACTCCCCCGCCTCCAGGCGCAGGTAGATCAGATTTAAGCTCCTCGAACCAGTTCTTGATAGTCATTTCTCTAAACATATTGCATTACCTCAATTCTGCGGACTGACATATGCCGCGTTTTAATTTAACCAACCTAATATACTTATCGAGTAATTATACAACGCGCATTGCTTCGGCCACAACATTCTCATTAACATAAAAAACAGACCGCACACCTTATATAGGTGTACGGCCTGTTAGATTATTCAAGTTGATTAAAGCTTACTGCTCTGCATCGAATGGAAGCAGTGCAACAACTCTTGCTCTCTTGATCTCTCTAGCAACAGCTCTCTGGTGCATAGCACAAGTTCCTGTTACTCTTCTTGGAAGAATCTTGCCTCTCTCAGTTGTATACTTCTTGAGAGTCTCAACATCCTTGTAGTCGATTTTCTTGTCCTTATCAGCGCAGAACTGGCAAACTTTCTTTCTTCTCATTCCGCCACCACGCTTGTTGTTCTTATTAAACATTCGTGCTCTCCCCTTTCTTTAAAATGGAATATCATCTTCAGCAGCCTGGAACGAATCTGGCATCTCATCGAAACCAGGGAATCCTGCTGCCTGTGCCTGGTCATTTGAGTTAAACTGTGGTGGAACTGCGTTTCTTCCGCCACCGAAGCTCTCTCCGTTATTACCGGAGTTGCCTCCGCCGAGGAACTCTACACTGTTCGCAACAACCTCAGTTGTGTAAACCTTGGCACCGTCTCTGTTGGTATAACTTCCGGTCTGAATTCTTCCGTGAACCGCCGCCTGACGGCCCTTTGAAAGATATCTGTCGCAATTCTCCGCCTGCTTACCCCATACAGTAATTCTGATGAAGTCAGCCGGATCTTCTCTTCTCATTCTGTTTACAGCAAGTGTGAATCTGCAGACTGCAGTCTGATTGTTAGGCGTATAGCTTAACTCTGGATCATTAGCAAGTCTTCCGATAAGTACTACCTGATTCATATTATTACCTGCCTTCCTGCGACATCTTAGTTCTCATCGTTACAAACGATGATGTGTCTCATAACCTTCTCGTTAATTCTGAGTCTTCTATCAAGCTCCTTAGGCAGGTCAGCATCAGCCTTGAAAGGAAGAACAACGTAGAATCCCTCGTTCTTCTTGTTGATTGTGTAAGCAAGCTTTCTCTCGCCCCAAACATCAGCCTCTGCAGCCTCGCCACCATTGTTGATGATACCCTTAACTGTCTCGATCATAGCGTTCTTTGACTCCTCGTCAAGTGCTGGATCAAGCACGAATAGAAGTTCATAATCTCTCATGTTTTCACCTCCTGTGGACTTAGTGGCACACCCCGGATTGGATGTGCAGGATTATGTCTGTTATTTACAGACGCCATATTATTATACTGATTTCTGCTTAGATTGCAAGCCCTTTTTTATGCCTGACATAATATCATTTGCAGGGTGACCGAAAATCGGCAGTGCAAGAAGCGCAGTCATAGCAAGACCTATCAGTGTATAGACAATTTCTGAGTTGATCAGCTCATATAATCCATAATACGTAAATGCATAGCATATGATTCTGTGCCAGAAGTAGATATTGAGCGTTCTGCTTCCGACAGTCGTGCAAAAGCCGAGGTTTCTGTCCGGAATAATTCCGAGCACTGCTATGATAAGAATCGCCGAGAACATGACTACTCCAAGTCTCACAAGCCAGCACAGTTCGTATCCGTGACTGAAATCAAGTAAATCTGATAGAAACTCGTAGCTTCTTCTTCCAGTAAAGAACTTTCTATACTTATAGAATTTCCATGGAAGAAAGAACGAACCTGCGAACGTCACGGCGATTATGATCCAGGACATTATCTTAAGCCTTTTGATCGAAGCGAATTCACGAACATTCTTCGGATCAGCGTAATATCCCACAGCATAAAACGGCATAAAATTTACAAATCTCGCCAGACAGAAATTGTCATTAATCATCGGAAAGTAGCCGCAAATCATGCTGGCAACAATCGATACAGCAATTACCTTCTTTGCATCAAGCCTTCTGATTAGGTAGAAGAACACCTCGTATTCCGCCATAACAATCAGGTACCACGGAATTCCTGCTTCATATATGATATGTGGACGCGGATGATCTCCCATTAGAATTCTCACAAAGAAATTGAAGTATCTAAGAACAATTCCGCACGCTAGAAAACCCCATACCTTATCCCATCTAAGCTTTGCATCTTCTTTATACTTCTTATGAAGAAGTCCTGAAATAAACACAAAAGCCGGCATATGGAACGTGTATATCCATAGCGTTGACATTCTGATTGCATATGAGTCACCGACATAACCAGTAAACATATGTCCGATGACTACAAGCAGCATCAGAAACGCCTTCACATTGTCGTACAGCCACATTCTCTCCGGCTTTAAATTATTACCCAAAAGTATATATCTCCTTTAGCTTAATCGAGCAAGGCCCTTATCTCAGCCTTGTATTTCTCTACTCCATCCTGAGTGAACGGATCTACGCCCATCATTTTGCCCGTTACAGCAGTTGTAATCATCATGAAATACATAAGCTGGCCGAGGCAATACTCATCATTCTCTTCAATATCAATCTGTACAATAGGTATTCCCGCTTTGCTGTGAGCTGCAACAACTCCCTGAAGAGATAATGCGTTAATTTCATTAAGCATTCTTCCATCGAAAGCGTTACCTGCACAGAAAGGAATCTCAACATCATCGCCCCAGCTTCTGACATTAAGCAGAGTCTCGAAGAACATCTGTCTTCCTTCCTGCAGAAATTGTCCTATTGAATGGAGATCTGTCGAGAATGTAAGCGATACTGGCAAAAGGCCTTTGCCTTCCTTACCCTCACTCTCGGCGAACAGCTGCTTTATCCACTCTCCAATCTTCCCGTAGCACGGATCGTAATATTCGAATATCTCTACATCCTTGCCGCTTTCCATAAGTGCAAGTCTTGTCAGGGCATAGTCAAGCGCCTCATTTCTGATATAGCTGCTCTCCTCCATATCCTTAGCGCCCTGCACAAAGCGTCTTATATCGATTCCTGCTACTGCAAGTGGGAATAGGATTGCAGGTGTAAATGCTGAATATCTGCCACCGATGTTCGCTGGAATCTCGAAGCTTGCATATCCCTTCTCTTCAGTTTCTTCTCTGAGAAGTCCCTTGACAGGATCAGTGATAGCAACGATTCTCTTGTACGCTTCAGCCCCGTACTTCTCGTCAAGGAACCTCTTCATTATAGTGAAAGCAAGTCTCGACTCCATTGTAGTTCCAGACTTTGATACGACACACATGCACACATCACGATCAGCTATAGATTTGAGAAGTCTGCTGTGATATGCGCCGCTTAGATTCGTTCCGGCAAAAATTACCTCAGGACGCCCTGGCCTGTTTCCACCAAGTGCTTCGAGAATTGCTGCCGTTCCGAGGTATGAACCTCCGATTCCGACAACAACAAGAACATCGCAGAGATCTCTTATTCTTTCTGCTTCTGCCTCTATGCGTGGAATATTGTGCCACGCATCCTCCGAAGGCCACTTCACCCATCCATTGTATGTCTCTGTGCACGTGTAAAGATCTTCCACTATTTGTCTGGCAAAGCCTCTTCTCTCATCGAGTACAGAATCGTTTATAAATGTCTTGTCCAGATTTAAACTGATTTTCAATTCTATTCTCCTTCAGAATTCTTAGGTGCTTTAATCACATCGTAATAGTCTTCCTGTGGCTCAGGCTTACTGCGCACCTGATGCTTGTTCTTAGGCTTCTTCTCAACAAGAATTACACCAAGATACAGGATTGCAATAAGTGACAGGAAGAACGCATCCTTATAAAGCTCTCTGCTTATCTGTACTGATACCATGCCCATGATACCAACAATTCCATATATGATAAGAACCGATCTTCTCTGTCCGAAGCCCGCTCTCATAAGTCTGTGGTGCAGATGACCCTTGTCTCCCTCGAGAATCGGAATTCCCTTAACCTTTCTTCTGACAATTGCAAACAGCGTATCGAAGATAGGAATTGCAAGCGCTGCAATAGGTACAATTGCGGCAACGAAAGTAGCTCTCTTAAGAGGTGATATTACGGAGAATACTGCAATCATATACCCAAGGAATAGCGCACCTCCGTCTCCCATAAAGGTCCTCGCCGGACTGAAATTATATGGGAGGAATCCAACGCACGCACCAGCAAGCGCCGCAAGTGCAAGCATAACCGATACAGAACCGAAGATTGATCCGTGAATGTACGCGATATACGCAAGGCTGAGCGCAATAATGCACGTCACACCAGCCGCAAGTCCATCAAGTCCATCAATCAGATTAACTGCATTAGTTATTCCGACAATCCATAGAATTGTGATTACAAGTGACAGTCCTTCGCCAAAATTGTACTTACCGCCCGTAAAGATTGTGTTGATGAATTCGATTCTTATACCCATCGTATACACGAAGCAGGCTATTACAACCTGTCCTGAGGCTTTAACAAGAGGCTTCAGATTCATAAGGTCGTCGATTGCTCCAAGAAGGTACATAAATGCACCTCCGATCATTGCAATCTGGATCTTAGGGAAATTGCCATCTAGAACCATTATTGAAAAAGTGGTTGCAAGGAAGATGGCAATGCCTCCGAATCTTGGGATTGGTCTCTTATGCATTCTTCTCTTATCGAGTGGTACGTCAACAGCACCTATCTTGTGTGCCAGACTGATGCTCATTGGTGTCAGAGCAAAAGCAATCACACAGGCAAATGCGAAAATTGATATTAGTCTTATAAATAAATTATTGTCTGTTAGCATATACATTATTTCCTGTCCGTAGTGCTTTGAGCACAGTTTTGGATATTATATCACTTTTTGTATATTGCAAGCAAACCGGCACCCCCAGGTTCACTTGATAATGCATATTTTTACGCCTATAATTGAATGTATGCAATCATTTTGATGCATAAGTATATAATCACGAAAGGAAGATTTCTTTGGCAATATATAAATCAAAGTACAGTGTATTTTATGCAGCAGTAGCTATAATCAGCACGCTTATTCTTATTGTTACTTTTTCCTCTGTAACAGCTGAAGCTTCAACACTTAAATATTCTACTGGTAAGGTGCGGTCATCTGATGGCGCTATTCTTAGAGCTACAGCATCAACTAAAGGAAAGAAAGTAAAGCTTCTTAACAATAAAGCAACTGTTACGATAATGAAAGAGGTGTTCACAACTAAATCAAGAACTGCTAAGCAGACTCGATGGTATTACGTTAAATGCGCAGGCAAGAAGGGCTATCTACGAACAGATCTTGTTGGTAGCATCACATATGCGCACGCATCAGGAAGAACAACCGATGGAGTAAACTGTAGAGCCGGTGCCGGAACAAAGATGCCAATTAAGGGAACTCTGAATGCCGGATCCTCAGTAACAGTCCAGCTTAAAGCTAAAGCGAAGGGTTCTAAGAATATCTGGTATCGTGTCAAGAAAGATGGCAAGACATATTATATTATCGCCAAGTATGTAAAGCTCACTAAGAATTCTTCTGGCTCCGCCAAGTCTGAGGTTGCCAAAGCACTCGTTGCTAACCCTACAGATGGCGGAACTAAATGCAGAGTCGTCTATACATTTGATGAGACAAACTGCCACAAGAAATTTGAAGTAAATGGTCTGGATAGTGCTAAGACTCCTCAGGGAGTAACTTTTACAGGAAGCATTTATACTTTTGTCTTTGGGCTCGACAGTTCATCAGGTCAGGCGATAGTTAAATACAGCAAGAAAGGCAAGAGACTCGGTGCAGTCAAGGTCAGATCATCACTAAAGATGGGACATCCTAATGGAATTGCTTACAATCCACAGATTGGCAAGTATTACATCTTCAAGGGAAATCAGCATTTTGCTTACACATATAATCCCGAGAACGACAAATTCGGAACTGTTGATACGCCTTACAGTTCTTCTGGAATCGCTTATGACAGAAAACTTAAACATCTTGTAGCTTCATCAAGAACTGGTATGAGAGTCTATTCTGCAGACAATAAGTTCGAGCAGGATCAGCTGATTCTCAGATGCACACACAGCGGTACACACTATGTACAAGACTGCGGAGCGTACAACGGAATCATTTTTCACGGAGTTAGCGGGCCTAACAAGGCAAGAGATAATTACATAGATGTATATCGTGAAAGCGATTCATCATATCTAGGATCAATCAAGCTTACAATTGGTGAAATTGAAAGTCTTGAGGTGAACAGCAACGGATACCTCGTTATGCTCATAAACAATCCTGGCCAGGACTGGCTGTGGTCAACACCACTCAAGGTTAATGAGCTTATCTAGATTTAAATATTCATATATTATAAAACCCCCGATGTCACGCTAATTACGTGTTCACCGGGGATTTGTTTATACCATATAATTTTTGCCCTTGAGCAGGCGATAGAAATAGCAGAACTGCGAGATCATCATTCCGACGAAAATCACCGTTATCAGCCCGAAATAGAACATTCTGAGCTTAGGCTTCTCCTTCAGGAATTCCTTGTCCTTCCAGTTCTTTATTATGAGTGGATAAGTGCATATGAACGCATACAGGCACGCAAACTGCTTGCCCCATCCAAAGTTTCCGAATCTGGCATTTCTTCCAGTCTCATAGATAAACATCCACTCCGCTACTCCAAAGCCCAGCATCAGAGCTGTAATTCTATAATTCAGCTCCTTCAGACAGTATCTGTTAAACAGAAATACAACGATAGGAATTGCAAGACCACTCAGGACTCTGACAACGAACAGCCTTACCGACGGATAGTGATGCAGGAATCTTGTAAGACCAAATCTTATCGCACTGCCGTTCTCCTCAGTTACATTGCCACCGTACCAGAACATATAGTACAGCATAACCAGTCCTGCAGGAATTTGAGACAGTCCCATTATAAACAGTCTTGTGAATCGTTCCTTCAGTTCTTCTCCATGAAGACCCTTTAGTTCGAGAATGAATGCTATGATGAGCGCAGGTGCAAAAACCATAAAGTATGATGGTTTAGTCCACGTTGCAAACGTTCCGAATATAGCAACTCCAATCCACCAGTGTGCATCTATCTTCGTCTTGTAATCTCTGCACAGCTTTATAAAACAGAACATCGCAAGTAAGGCGAACATGTCCATCGTCTGCTGCGTCGGACTGTGCCAGGCGAAGCTCGCCCAGCTGTTTCTGTAATGCGCTCTGTGTACCAGCGGAACATAGATGTTACCGCTGTAAACTATAATCAGAGATAATGCCTGAGTATAGAAATCTGGAACTTTAACGCCCCAGATATCCACAAGCTCCCTCATAATCAGAAAGCTTGCTACACATATCACAACAATGACTATACCAAGATATGCAACAATTGCATCGATGCTCCCACTGCTCAGTTTATAAAGAGCGACAAATATCTTAGTCAGGCATCTCTCACCTTCACCGTTTATCGCATTATCCACATAAAAATGCATATCTGAAGGATAATGTCCGTTAAATTGTGCAATCTGTCTGCCGAACAGAAATGAGCTGCAGTAGCAGAGCCACGCCAATCCGGCAACGTAGATTGCAGTTGTTATCCTCTTAAGTTTCGTATCAGTGAGCACAGGCACCTCCTACCAGAACTTTACTTTCTTCACAACCTTCTTTGCGAAGTGTTCAAGGGTGCTCTTCTGTTCAACCTTATACTGTTTCTCAAGGATTTCATCCACTTCCTCTTCGCTAGGATTCATCACCTTATCAATATTGTTAAGACACTTCTTAACAGATTTCTCATCAGTGATAAATACCGAGTAGTTGTTTGCAGAGCTTAAGCTGGCAACAGGCTTCATATCATAATTACCCTTAACTGACTGAGTCTTGATCTTCCAGCCGCCCATATGAAGCATCTCATTCTTGATGATGTCCATCATCTCGCGATTGCTCATATTCGTTTCAACCAGCTTATCGATTCTGTCAAGCAGCTTCGGATATGACGAAAGCGCCTCGGAGCTTGTAGTCAGCTTGCGGATAATTGCCTTAACAACTCGCTGCTGATTCTTGACTCTCGCCTCGTCGCCGCCCTTAAGTGAATGTCTTTCACGTGCAAAAGCAAGGGCTTCTCCTCCAGTGAGATGGTTCCATCCCTTCTTGATTGTAATTGTATCTCTCTTCTCTGGAACGAATTCTTCCGGCGAGTACACATCCACTCCACCAATAGCATTGATAACCTCAACAACACCGCTGAAGTTAAGCTTTGCATAATAATTCATATTCAGATCGAGCCATTCTTCAACAGTGTTGATTGTTTCATCAACACCATATATGCCTGTGTGAGTCAGCTTGTCATACTCTCCGCTACTTGCAAGTTTCACATATGCATCTCTTGGAATAGATGTCAGAAGAACTGTCTTGGTAATAGGATTTACCGTTGCAACCATATTAACGTCGCTTCGTTCAAGATCCTTACCTTTCTCGATATTCCACTGGTCTATACCACTTAAGTAAACGTTGTAAGAATCCTTAGTTACATCAACTCCATCAGCTGCGCGCGTACTGTTATCATCCAGTCTTCCGAATACGCTAAAGGTGCTATAGAGGTAATATGAACCAAGCCCAAATACAATTATATACATTATAGATAGAATTACGCCTATGACTCTTACCCATCTCCGCTTTCTTGCTGTAATCAGAAGCTCCTCGATAATCATCCATACGAACAGAATTATAAGTATGTACTTTACTATCTGAGGTGGAAATGCATCTACAAGAATCATCATAACCATGAATACCGCTGCAGCTATTAAGTTAATAAACCACAGTCCCTTAAGCCAATTGGATTTCGGGAACAGATGTAGCTTGCGTGTCATGATTACCTCCTATCTGTTTGAATACATCTTATCGTAATATTCCTTGTACTCGCCGCTGATGATATTCTGAAGCCATGCGTCGTTATCAAGGTACCACTGAACAGTCTTGGCAATTCCCTCGTCGAAGCATGTGTCAGGAAGCCATCCTAGCTCGTTATGAATCTTAGTTGGATCGATCGCATACCTCTGATCATGTCCCTTTCTGTCAGTTACATAAGTGATCAGCGACTCAGGCTTATCAAGCTTCTCAAGGATAATCTTTACAACCTCTATGTTAGCCTTCTCGTTATGTCCACCGATGTTATATACCTCTCCAACTCTGCCATTTCTGATAATCAGATCTATTGCCTTGCAGTGATCCTCAACGTATAGCCAGTCTCTTACGTTAAGGCCCTCGCCGTAAACAGGAAGAGCCTTGTCAGCCTGTGCGTTAGCAATCATAAGTGGAATCAGCTTCTCAGGGAACTGATAAGGTCCATAGTTATTGCTGCATCTGCTGATTGATACAGGCAGGCCAAAAGTTCTGTGATATGCCATTACAAGAAGATCCGCTGAAGCCTTTGATGCTGAATATGGGCTTGATGCTGTAAGTGGCATTGTCTCAACGAAGAAAAGATCTGGTCTGTCGAGCGGAAGATCTCCGTATACCTCGTCAGTTCCAACCTGGTGGAATCTCTTCACATCATACTTAACGGCTGCATCCATAAGAACCTGAGTTCCAAGAATGTTAGTCTTAAGGAAGATGCCAGGATCCTCAATCGATCTGTCAACGTGTGACTCCGCTGCAAAGTTAACAACGATATCGAACTTTTCTTCAGCAAACAGCTTATCGATGGCCTCTCTATCTGTGATATCAGCCTTTACGAACTTGAAGTTCTCATTGTCCATTGCATCCTTAAGCGTCTCAAGATTTCCTGCATATGTGAGTGCATCTAGTCCCACAATCTGATCCTCTGGATGCTTTTCCAGCTCATAGAAAACAAAGTTTGATCCTATAAAGCCCGCAGCGCCTGTTACTAGAATTTTCATAAAATTACTCCCCCTGTTTCTTTAATGTGTATATAGTTCCTTCATTATCTGTAAACACAGCCTTGCTTCCCTTGACCTTGACCTTGATGACATCCTGTCCATCAATTGTGAGCTCATAATTCTTGCCCTCACCATTAGTCCATGATCCGGTAGCTTCTGCATCAAAGCACTTCCACTCGAACGTGCCATCCTCCTTCAGTTCGAGATATTCAGTGCCGTCAAAACCCATTTTCTCAAGATCAGCCTGAGTCGTCTTCAGACTTCCCGCCACGATGCCGGTCACAATCCACTTCTCGCTTCCGCTATCTCCGCAAGCGCCAAGTGAAAGCATCATCGCAATCATCATTATCGCCAAAATTCTCTTCTTCATCGCTTCACCTTATATATATCAACGTCATCATTTGAGTAGCAGCGCCTGTAGTCCGCATTGGAAAGATCTCCGCAATCGTTATAATTCTTAGATACAACGACATAATCTATTCCAAGCTCTCTTGCAAGCTCACCTCTTGACTCATTGTTTATGTCAAAAAGTCGGTTATTTGTGTCGATTCTCTCCTGTCTTAACGAGGTTTCGTCTTCATCCATGCTGAATCCCGCGCCCTCGAAATACATATTTCGTTCTGAATACGCAGCATACAGGAAGAAAGTGTTATGCCAGCGGCTGCCAGGATTATATTTCTTCAGCGGCACAGAATAGTATCTGTCAACCGCGACAAGTGAATCCTCAGGTGTATTCTGTTCAAGCCACTTCATAGCATCATACTCACCGTTTGTTATCGACTTATATACGCTTCCGGCTCTCTCTTCTCCGTTATACACTCTCACAGCTCTCATGCCAGCATCCACATTGCCGATAGTCATTAGAACTGCGAAAATGATAAGTGTTATTACAAAGTAAACCTTGGATATTCCGTAAATAGCCTTTCCGAGTTTACCTCTGTCGCCAGATGCATCCTCAAAGAACCAACCCGTAATCAGCGGAGCCCATGCCATTGCTGCAAAACCGAAGTATACCTGGCTTCTGCCGCTGAACCTTGTCAGAAGGAGAAATGCCATTCCCAGGAAGAATGCAGCGTAAACTGTAATCCTCGCAAAGTCATATTCTTTCTTCTTGAAGAGCACAAGCCACAGTTCTCTTAAAAATCCGAATCCGCACGGCAACAGATATGCCGTCATGAAGAACACCAGAAATACCGCAAGAATACAAAGCAGTATCGCCATATGTGGCACGTGCATTCCGCTTAGATATTCAATTAGAGGCTTCCTCCAGTAACACTTAGTTGCTATTGCTCCAAGTCTTATTATTGATTCCCCAGTTCCGCTTCCGCCTGAGTCTGGTGACGAAATAACTCTGGTATATACTATATAGAAGGCCGCAGTCACTACGCCTACCGGTATCGCCATTGTAAACTTTACTTGCCTTAAAATTATTCCAAGGATAAGTGTTCCAATCATCGCGCCGACAAAAATCAGTCCAATCGGGCCCTTGATTCCTGCAAGACATGTTACACATAGCGTCAGAAGTATGAATCCTCTGCACTTCTCGCTTAGCGTCAGATCTTCTGTTATGCAGTATTTAAGAACTATCGTGCAGGCAATGATTCCTGCAAGTGCGTATCCTGCAAAATTGTAATTGCAGAAGATCAGTTCAAAGCCCCATGCTCTTCCCTTCTTATCTGCAATAAACATATATGAAAGGATGAATGTGAAAGCATAGAATCCTGCTTTCTTATTGTCTCGCAGGAACTCTCTCAGACTGGCATATATAGATAGTGTTACGGTATATATGGTCATAAGAGGCAGACAGCTTGCTGTTATAAAGTCCGCATTAAGATTCCAGAATTTAAGTGGTACACAGCATAGTATCTCGGTAAAAAAGTGATAATAAATATTTCTGTCATTTATCCACGGATTCTGAACCGGATAGCCATCTGCAAGAGAATCCATAATTCCCATATGATATACGCTGTCGATGCTCAGATATATTCCATTCTGATATTCTGGCGCAATATAAAGATACTGAGTTCTTAATAAAGTGTACATCAGCGCAAGAGCTACAAAAACATACACATATGCTGATATGTCTGATGGCTTGGGCTTTGTCAGAGCTATTAATTCACCCGACTTGGCTTTAATTGCAAAATAAGCAATACTCATAGTCGGTCCGGCAATCATCAGAATCACATTCGAGCCAATAAGCTCTGACAGATAGTATTCAAGAACGATCAGACTCCACCCTGAGAAAAACGACACCAGAAGCCTCGATGAAATGTGTCCTGGCTTAATCTTCATAATCTCCATTATGAAATATCCCGGAAGCTGAACGTATACTAGGATGTATCCGAGCCATATCAGAAGCTTTGGAACACTCGCCTTATATACAAAAACAGATATTCCGAGCATAACAACAATAAGAGCTGTTGATATGGCTCTTATCGCTGTTTCAATTCCCTTGTGTTCTGTCTTCAATACCAAATAACTACCTCTTAGTGAGTACAACTCTTACTGCATCGTCAGTTTCCTGCATGACTATATTGCCGTTGGTACTCTTAAGCACATTAAATGTAAACAGTTTGCTGCTACAGACAATATAATTGTCAACTTTCTTCCAGGTACCAGAAAGATCCTCATCTGTGATGTTGCCCTTCCATGTGCCATCTTCACTGATTGTAATATCAACATTTCCGTACATGTACTCAGCCTTATCTGATAAAGCAGTCCATGTACCATAAAACTCAGATAGATCTGCCTTCTCAGGCTTAATTTCCATATCTGTATCTTCATCCTCAGATTCTGATTCAGTCTGAGTATGCTCCGTAGGATTCTTGTCACCCTGATTGTCATCTCCATTATCTTTGCCACATGACACAGCTACTGACATCATCATTAGAAGTACCAGCATGAAAGTAAGAAATCTCTTCACTTGCAATCTCCTCCTTCGTTATAAGTGCATAAAACGACAATCTATCAAATTACAGTATAAGCTATTCCTATAGGTTTGTAAAATGAATGTTGATATATTATAATTCCGTATATATAATTTTTGATCTAAGAAAGCTGGTGACTACAGATGATTAATTTCAATAACCCACCTTACGTGGGAAAGGAACAGGAATATATGGCAGAGGCTATTGCTGCCAAGAAGATTTGCGGTGACGGACAGTTCACTAAGAAGTGCAATGCATGGCTTGAAGAGAAGACTGGTGCAAACAAGGCTTTACTGACAACTTCTTGTACACAGGCACTTGAGCTAGCTGCAATACTTGCCGACATCAAGCCGGGAGATGAGGTAATCCTTCCATCATACACCTTTGTATCTACTGCAAATGCTTTTGTTATGAGAGGTGCCGAGCTAGTTTTTGTTGATATTCGCCCTGATACTCAGAATATCGATGAGAAGCTTATCGAGGATGCAATCACTGATAAGACTAAGGTTATTGCTCCTGTGCACTATGCTGGTGTAAGCTGTGAGATGGACACTATCATGGACATTGCCAAGAGACATAATCTCATCGTTGTTGAGGATGCTGCCCAGGGAGTTATGTCAACATACAAGGGCAGAGCTCTTGGAACAATCGGTGACTATGGATGCTTCAGCTTCCATGAGACTAAGAACTACAGCATGGGTGAAGGCGGTGCAATCTTTATCAAGGATCCGCACCAGGGCGAGATCGCTGAGATTATAAGAGAGAAAGGAACTGACAGAAGCAGATTCCTTAGAGGCCAGGTTGATAAGTACACATGGGTAGAGATGGGATCATCATATCTCCCAAGTGACATCAATGCGGCATACCTTTATGCTCAGCTTGAGGTTGCTGATGAGATTAATAACAACAGACTTGCAAGCTGGAACCATTATTACAAGAGACTTACACCACTTATGGATGCAGGTAAGCTTGAGCTTCCTGTAATTCCTGAAGGATGTGAGCATAACGCCCATATGTTCTATATCAAGGCTGCAGATCTCGATGAGAGAAATGCACTGATTAAGACACTTAAGGAGAATGAGATTGGTTCAGCATTCCATTACGTGCCTCTACACAGTGCACCTGCAGGCAAGAAGTTCGGTCGTTTCCATGGTGAGGATCGTTACACAACTAATACATACGAGCGTCTTTTAAGACTTCCTATGTACTACGATCTCAAGTCTGAGGATATCGATAGAATATGTGATGTAATCGAGAGTTTTTACAGATAAGGAGCGATAGAAGATTATGTCAGAAGAATTGAAAGCAGCAGTTTCAGAAGAAGCTCCTGCAGTTAAGCCTAAGAAGAAGTTCAGATTGCGTAAGAGATACAAGGTTCTGTTCAGCATCGCTGCAGTTCTGGTGGTTGTAGAGGGTGGCGTATTGCTTGCAACTCCATATATAGACAATATTGCGCCTTATCGAGTAACCTTTGGCGATAAGACAATCGCTATCGTTAAGAACAAGGCCGCAGCAAGAGATGCAATCCTGCTTGCCGCTGACTCTCTTACAGAGGATGATGAAACAGTAAAGACTATCTCATCAGACGGGAAGCTTGCAATCAGCAGAGCGAATGTTTTTAAAGCAATCTCTAATACGGTAAGCCCGTCAGAGGCATCTGAAGAGATTGTTGCCCTAACTGATGAGTCAGATGATCCGCTTGTTATGACTGTTGCTGCAACGGGAACAGAGCAGGAGAAGTTCACACCTGATCCTATCCTTAAGAAGGATAAGACTATGCTTGCTGGTGAGATGAGAACAGCACGCAAGTCCAAGAAGGGCCTTAGAGATATAACAACAACTGAAGTTATCACCGGTGATGATATCGAGGATGCTACGGTTACCAAGATTAAGGTTCTTAAGGAAGGTCGTAAGGCTGTAATCTACAAGGGCATTCTCGGACTTCCTGATGGTGAGGACTGGAAAACCTATGATGGTGATCCTGTTTATCAGGACGGCGATGCGCTTGCAACTACTGGTACGCAGTATCTTGGAGCGCCATACAAGCTTGGTGGACAGAATCTTCAGACTGGAGTAAGCTGTCTCGGTTTTGTAAAGGCAATTTATGCCAAGTATGGTATCGTGCTTCCAATGAGCCATCCTGGAATGAAGTCCTCCGGAATTGGAGTTTCATATGCCAACGCTAAGCGCGGCGATATTATCTGCTACAAGTCTCACGTCGGAATCTATCTTGGTAACGGCAAGATGGTTGATGCAACAAGCCACGGCGGCGTTTCTATAAGAGGTGTAAGCACGAAGAAGCTTGTAACAGTAAGAAGAATCATCAAGAAGTAATATTTGATAATAAAACAGAGCTATGGCAGAAATGATATCAGTCTGCTATAGCTCTTTTGCTTTGCCTCTTTATTAAGGATGTTAAGCTGTCGTCTTTGTCTTAAGGAACTTAATTCTCTTGCTGAGGAACAGCTTGTAGACAACTGCAAATGTTGTTGCCTGAATTGTCATCAGTATTACATACAGTATTGTTGCTCCACGAATTCCCCAATGCTCTACTGCGGGATGTGCCAGAATACCTGCCAGCACCGCACCCATAACATATCCGATCATCAGATATTTCTGATTTCTCATTACAGTAATTACAACTGTAAAGAAGTTGACCAGTGCAAGCATTCCGCCTCCGACCATAAGTATTGTCAGATCAATCTTGTATGATGACAGATCTGTGTTATACAACAGTCCCAGAACCGGACATCCGATAGTGAGTGCCACAGTAATTGCAAGAAGTGTTACCGCACCGATTACTCCCATCTGTTTGTTAACCATCTTCCTGAAGCCCTTAAGATCATCATCTCTCCATCTTTCAGCAAGCTGCACCAGGACAGGGTTGAATATGAAATTTGCAAACAGTCCAATTGCAAATACAGGCATAAAGATGAAGTTGTAGCAAGCCTGATCAACATCACTCATGCATGCATCGATTGCATACTTAGGTGCATTTCCAACATATAGAAGGAAGAAGCAACCAAGAAAGAGCGGCAGACAATCTGTATAAATCTTCATGATTGGCTTCATCTCAAGCTTGAAATGTACCTTGCCGTAATCTCCTATAACAAGCACACTTGAAAGCAGGAAGCAGATAACTGCAACAACAACCCACACAGTCATTGAAATCTCCATGTTGTGGGTAACTCCAAGACATATCATAGCGGCAACAAGTGACGCTACTGTTCTAAATATGTTTGTCTTAGATGCAATATCAAGTCTTCCCACCTGCTGCAGTCTGCCGAAATAGACCTCCTGATAAGCTTCGACAATCTTAAGAGCACATATCATAAATATGATATAAGTCTTACGAAGTGAATAATGAAGAACCAGCATTCCGTATCCAGCATATCCGATGCAGGCAATCGTCATAATTGTACATGCAACAACTCTGTGTGAATGGTAAGCCGTGAATGAAAGTCTTTCATTGATATCACTGATCTGATACTTTCTTACACCATACTCACCAACGTAATACATCAGACTGGCAACAGCGTAAGCAATCGAAAAAATGCCGGCATCAGCTGTACCGTTAGTTCTTGTTATGACAATAAGAATTATCGCCGACTGAATCGCGAAGATAGTCGCCGACATTGTGTTCCATAGATAACTTGCTTTTTTAACGTCTTTAGTTTCTGTAAAAAGCTTCTTTAGTTTATTCATAGTTCTCCGTTCTTTAATCACAAGAACAGCGCCTCACAGCTTGAGCGTTATGAGGCGCTGCAGATTATGCTATTAGTAGATGCATACTCCTGTGCGTATTGGGCAGTTGTAATAAATCCACGCTGCCTTCTCGGGAGTATTTCTTACACATCCGCCAGACTTGGGTCCCTTGCCGATTGGCCATGACTTATGCTTCGAATGGAATGAGAATACATAGCAAAGTGACCAGTGCTTCAGGGCATGATAATACGGATTCTTCTTCTTAATCTCCGTAACGCCTGTTGAAGTTGGTGTGCTTGGCTTTCCTGTTGAAATCTGCCAGTCATCGTAAAGCTTCCAGTTGCCCTTAGAACCCTTGAATACATACAGATGCTGTCCGTAGAGATTAGTCCAGATCAGATAATTAGTTCCGCTCTTAAGACCTCTTCTGTTTACATAGCGTTCAGCCTCCGACTTGGTATATCTGAGGTCGTACTTGCCACCTGTAACCTTCTGATCCTTAACACTGATTCTCTTAACTCTCCACTTATGACCATTGTCGTAGAAGTAATAAAGGCCCTGTGAGAAGCCGTCACATGTTGTAATCTTTCTTCCAGCCTTGAATGTAACAGTCTTCTTGTGCCCTCCGCAGTGACATGTGAGCTTTCTGCTCTCCTTAAGAGTGAAACCATATGAAATAGTTCTTACTGACTGGTCTACTCTCTTGTTGGAAATTGCAGACTCCTTGCCGTTGCACACTGCTGTTACTACGAAAGAATACTTATTCCTAAGATACTTGTAAGGAATCTTCACGTACAGCTTTGTAGCAGAAATCTGCTTCTTATACAGCTGGTACTCCTTCTTGGATGCAAGCTTCTTGTATACATTATACTTTACAGTCTTGCCTTCAATATGAACAGGATTCCACTCAAGGTCAATTCCATTATATGTTGAATAGCTCCTAAGCTTCTGTGGAGTCGGAATCTCACCCTCTGCAGGAACGCCTACTTCAAGCTCTTCACTTATTACTGCAGGCTCAGTTCCGCCAGCGGTCCATGCTTCAACCTTGAAGAAGTATGATCCAGGAGCAAGAAAAGCTCCGCCTTCAGAATATGTGTAGAAAGTATCTACCTGCGCTGAAGACAGTTCCTTATATTCACCATCAGCATTCTTCATAAGCACACGGTAATTATGTGCATATATAGGATTCTCTCCGTCCATGCCAATCCTCACTGGCTCCCAGTAAAGATTGATCTGCTTGCAGTTTGCTGATACAGGGTCATATGAAATTACAAAGCGTGTCTCTTCAGGTGTCTGTGATGGTTCAGATGGCTTCTCAGGTGTAGCTGGAAGATTCTCTGTTTCAACAGCAGTACCTCCTGTAGTCTCAGCTGCGCCGGTACCATCTTCTGCCGCCAGTACACCAAATGGCATCATGGATACTGCAATCGAAATTGAAAGCAGTACGAGTAATATTCTCTTGCTAATGTTCTTAGTCATGATAATATCCTTCTCTGTTGTACTTTCTAGTAAAAAGTTAAATAATTATGCTATTTCCGTTCATTCTAACAATATTGTGCACTTATTTCAATACATGCAATATTTAGCTTTATTTAGAAATGGTTCTGACCTTCCAGACTTTCTTGCCAGCTACCTCATCACAGTACTCAAGTCTAACATCATGTGAGTCATCTCCGTACCATTTAGTGAAGTACTCGTTAAGTCTTCCGATATTAGTGTTTCCGATATATAGTACATGATCATTATCGACAAGCCCACTTATAGGATTATCAATTCCATATGCCTTAAGCTGATCCATTGATGATGGCATAAGTGTTGACCAGCCACCCACACTTGCATTGTTTCCTCCGCCATCCGATGTTACTTTAAGAGGCTTCGCATACGTCCAGGTATTATTCCACCCTGCTACCTCACATATATACAGATTCTCGCTGTGCTCGTCAAAATATTTATCGAATTCAGAAGAACGAGTCTTCGAAGCAGAGATAATACTTGTTTCATTAATCAGTCCAGCCATTGAAACACCGGTGAAACAAATCAATATAGCTGCCGCGATTCCCATAACTGTACCAGTCTTTGGCTTATAGCTTCGTCTTTCTGCTGTAGCCAAGGTGTACAGAATCCACACTATGGCCGCAATATCAGGCACATAGAAGGCTCTATAGTTAACCCTCTGCATGTAAAAAAGTGCGATGTGCACAGCTGCAGTGAGTCCCGCGAACCCGAGTATGTTAAGGTAATACTTCGGCTTAAGGACTACAAGTGCATATAATGCGATTATGCAAAGAAGAATCAGATGAAGACCCTCGAACGTGAATCCGCGGAGGTACTTCAGCGTGCGACTCATAAATCTTTTGGCAGCGAGAACAGGAGTGATTGACTTTGTCTCGGAAACATTCAGATCTGCAACCTTCGACAACCTCTCAGGGCTTGCCGCTCCGTCATAGTCAAACATCCAGCGTTTCATCAGATAAAGATCGTTAGCATCGACTCCAATCGCATCCATTTCTGCCTTGTGATTCTTATATGTATTAGTAATCGGATAATCGGTAATCTTGAAACGATCCGATGAATACTGTCTTGCCAGCTCTAGCTGAGGAGAGCTCTGGTTCATGTTCTTAGACAGATTGTATGATACTGTTCCCATGCCGTAAGCGACACAAATCACGAGAATCACAGATACTGCCATGCGTACGTCGACATGCTTCTCAGATTTCTTTCTCGAAACAAGGAACCAGAATGCGACAAGAGCAAGGAAGAATATGCAGTAAGCGATTGATGGGAGCATTGAATTAGCTCTGAACGCGGCGCCTGTGAGAAACAGGGCGATTCCCCATGCATATCTTGCTTTAGATTCCTTATTAAGTGCAGTGTCGACTATGAACAGAAGTCCGATTGTCACGAGAAGCGCCGAGGTCTTACTGAACTGAATCTTGTTGTAATGATCTAGCGCAATCATCGCAGTCGCTGCAACGGTTAGAATTCTGAATCCAATATCGTTACATCGATCAAGCATAACCTTGAGCATTGTCGTAAGTGCCGCAAATGACACACCGATCTGAGCTATGACAAAAGCGTTCCAATCTCCCGTCAGCTTCTGCAAGATGCCGACGGCTCTGCACATGTAATAATTCGTGAAGTTTATATTGTAATAACCTGCAGCAATCTGTCTTGCAATCGAATGGTCGTCGTTTGTTTCATATACGACCGCCACCGTAAGAAGCAGTGTTACAAGTATTACAGTATTAATGAGCAGCGACTTGACCCAGTTATTTCTGAATGCTGATTTCATTAATTACCTTCTTACTGTTCTCTTACAAGTGAAAGCAGATATTGTCCGTACTCTGTCATCTTGAGCTCTTCACCGATTGCCTCAAGCTGCTCATCATTGATGAAACCTCTTCTCCATGCAATCTCCTCGATGCAGGCAATATAGAATCCCTGTCTTGCCTGAACTGTTTCTACGAATTCTGCTGCCTTTAGCATTCCCTTAGGTGTGCCTGTATCGAGCCAAGCCATACCCCTCTTCATAAGAGCAACTCTGAGCTTGCCTCTTCTGAGGTACTCGTTGTTAACAGAAGTGATTTCAATCTCGCCTCTTGCTGAAGGCTTTACATTCTTGGCAATCTCAATTACATCGTTGTCATAGAAGTAAAGTCCTGGTACAGCAAAGTTTGACTTCGGATGCTCAGGCTTCTCCTCAAGAGATACAACGTTCATGTTTTCATCGAATTCTACAACGCCAAAAGCTCTCGCGTCCTTAACAGGGTAACCGAATACTGTTGCTCCGTTAAGATTCTCCTTAGCCTGCTTGAGAATTGCTGTGAAGTCAGGTCCATAGAAAATATTATCTCCGAGTACCAGGCATACACTGTCATCTCCGATGAATTCCTCACCGAGAATGAATGCGTCTGCAAGTCCTCTTGGAGTCTCCTGAACTTTATACTGGAAGTTTACTCCCATCTGCTCTCCTGTTCCGAGAAGTGTCTTGTAATCATCAATTGCATCTGGTGATGAAATAATAAGAATGTCCTTGATTCCTGCAAGTAACAGAACTGAAATTGGGTAGTAAACAAGTGGTTTATCATAAATTGGTAGAAGCTGCTTTGATACAGCCTTTGTTGATGGATAGAGTCTTGTGCCCTTTCCTCCTGCCAGAATGATACCTTTCATAATTTAAGTCTCCTTCCTGATGAGTGCTTTCCCGTGCGGCCCTGCACAGGGCACACTTTCTCATTCTGTTCACATTTTACCCTTAATTCACGAGCAGTACAACACTTCTGCTGATAATTAGCCACTTGCTAATACTTGGCTACCATAATAGAATAAAATGATGCGAGGTGTATATTATGAAATATTCAATTATCATTCCGTGCTATAGATCATCTCATACAATTAGAGATGTTGTTGAGAGCACTAGTAAAGAGCTTGAAAGATTAGGAAGAACTCCTTACGAGTTCATTCTCGTTGATGATTTTTCTCCGGACAATGGCGATACAGTAAGAGAGCTTATCGCACTTTCTGAGGATTACGATTACGTGACAGCTGTTGAACTTGCCAGAAACGGTGGCCAGCACAATGCACTGATGGCGGGAATGAATTACGCAGAGGGTGACATAATTATATTTATGGATGACGATGGACAGACGCATCCTTCACAGCTTCATAAACTGCTTGCAGCAATCGATGAAGGCAATGATGTTGTTTATGGATACTATCCGGACAAGAAGCATTCCGCATTCCGTAACTTCGGTTCGTGGTTTACTTCTTTCACAGTAAGGGTGCTTATAGGCAAGCCTAAGGACATGAAGACCTCAAGCTACGTTGTGATGAGAAAGTTTGTCAAGGACAGCATCATCACATATCGTGCGCAGTACACTCAGATGCAGGGGCTGATACTCAGAACCGTATCACCGAAGAGAATCGCCAGTGTGCCGATAGAGCATTTTGACCGTGCCTACGGAGAGTCTAACTATACGATGAAGAAACTCCTCAATCTCTGGTCGAATATTGCCGGCTTCTCGATTGTTCCACTTCAAATGGCTAAGAGACTCGGTTATCTGACTGCATCATGCGGCGCACTTGGACTTGTTTATCTTCTCGTTATGAAGCTTGTCCATCATACCAAGATTCTTGGATGGACATCTACAATGATGACCATCATTCTTTTTGCAGGAGTTCAGCTGATAGTTCTCGGTCTTGTCGGTGAATATGTCGGTAAGACTTTCCTTACAGCCGGTAATTATCCACAATATGTAGTTCGAGAGGTTCACAGTACTAAGAAGAAGTCTGGATGCAAGGAGGATTGCAATGATTAAAACAGTCGGTCTTGTCGGCGCGGGTTCTGTTGGTGGAGCGCTGATGTATGAAATGAGTCAGTCTGGAGATGAGAATCTTTATCTGCTGGCCAAGGGTAATCGTGCTGCAAGATTTAACAACGAAGGACTCTGTGTTAACAACACTGTTATCAGACCTAAGGTTTACAGCAGCCCGGAACAGAACATCCATATCGATGTTCTTATCATAAGTGTGAAGACCTACAGTCTTGAGTTAGTTATGGAGGATATCGCAGATCTAATTGATGATGATACTATCTTGCTTCCTATTCAGAACGGAATCCTGACAACTGACATTCTAAGAGAGCGTTTCCCTAATAACAGGGTATTCTACGGAATTGTTCTCAGAACTGATGCTCACAGAATGGGACGCCACGTATTCTATACAACACTTGGCGAGATGCAGATCGGTTATGCTGATAACACGGTTATTGCTCCTGAGGTTCAAGAGGTTTATGACAGGCTTAAGGGACTCGGTGTCAATGTCAAGATTTATGAGGACATGAAAAGAGCGCAGTGGCGTAAGTGGATGCTTAACACTGGTGCCAGCCAGACTGCGGTTGAGGTTCAGTCGGAGTGCGGATACTTCGGACAGGTCGAAGAGATCCCTGAGCTTATGGGGCTTCTTATGGATGAGATTATTGCCCTCGCCGAGGTTGAGAATGTCAACATAACTGAGAAGGACAGGGATGAAATCATTGAGATGCTGATTAACTTTCCTCCTAACAAGAAGATGTCTATGCTTCAGGATTACGAGGCCGGACGAGAGATAGAGATTGATGAATATGCAGGAACGGTAATCAAGCTTGGCAAGAAGCATGGAATTCCAACTCCTGCCAATAGAGTTCTATACCTTGCGATTACTGCAAGAGAGAAGGTTGAGAAATTAAGAAAAGGATAGTCCTAGTGGGCTATCCTTTCATAATGCATCTGATACGGCTTATTAGTACTTATTAATGCTTCTTCATTTCCAATAGAGCCTCTTCCATATCGAGCGGCTTGTATCCAAGAACATCTATAAGCACGCTTATATCCATGTACGATGGTTCAATAGTTTCTGGTTTTGAGTCATCATATTTCACAGGAGTCTTGTTCTCATATACCTTGTTGCAGATTCTTGCGATCTCAAGGTTTGTATATGCGCACGGCATACCTGCATTTATTACAAGTCTGTGTGACTCAGTCGAAACAGCAGAATCCATAAGAATCTCACAGAGGTCGTGAACGTAGATGTACTGTCTTCTGGCCTTGCTCTCACCTATTACAGCAATCTCACCTCCCGCTGCTGCAGTGTCGATAAAGACATTCATCATGCCCCTTCTTGTCTCGCCCATTCCGAGAACCTGCGCTATTCTTACGATTGAATAGCTGTATCCGAATTTCTTGGAATAGTACATTACAAGGTGTTCGCAGGCAGCCTTACTGATGCCATAAAGCGTCTTTGGTGACAGTGCATCAGACTCCCTCCAGGGAATAGAATCGACATCCGAATACACAGCGATTGTTGACGCGAGAATAATATTCTTGCATGACGTTTCAGCCATAGCCAGAAGAATGTTCTCGGTTATCTCTTCATTCACATTGTAATCAGTCTTCACGCCTGTCGTTCCTCTTACCGCAGCTAGATGGATGATTGAATCCACATCTGCTAGTACAGTCTTGAGACTGCAGACAGAATAGTCAGTCTGTCTCCATTCGATTCCGTCACGCATTCCGTCTTCGCTTCTGCTTAACGATACGATTTCGTGCTCACTGTAATGCTCTTTATAGAGCAAAAGGAGCTCGCTTCCGATAAAGCCGCTCGCTCCTGTTATTGCTATCTTCATGATTATTTAACCTCACATGCGAAGCATCTCTGCTTTCCTGTCTTCTCTGGTGGAATTACATCAAGCCACTCGATATGAATTGCGAACTCATCGCCGTAAAGCTTCTGAACCTCTGTGATGAAACGGTTCTCGATTTCTTCCTTAGTCATTGATGTGTTCTTAGGGTCAGCTACAAGCTGAATCTTCATGTCGTGGTAAGTCTCCTGAATGAACTTGAACTGAGCAAGACCTACAGTGTGGTTAGCAATTCTCATAAGCTGAAGCGCTGATGAATCTGCAGCGCCCTCATGCTTAACAAGATCATTCATTCTACCCTGAATCTCAGTGAAGTATCTGATTCCGTTCTTTACGTATGACTTTCCGTTGTCGAGTGTCTCATAATTGATCAGCGGATAAGTGTGCTTGTAGAGTGAAGTAACTACAATTCTTCCCTCATCTGCAAGCTCATTATCCTGATTGTAAACGTTTGCTACAGCGATATCGTTTGCAACATAATAGAAGTCATTGCCCGGGAACTGATAGATAAAGCTTCCCATCTCAGATACACCGTAAGCATCGATAAGTCCGTCACCAAGACCCTCTCTCAGAAGCTGTCTTGTAACACCATCTACCATTTCGCTGATTGGTGCGTAGAACTTAGGCTGCCACAGCTCCATATCATGCTCTGCAGCATACTTAACTATTCTTACGAGAACATTTCTTCTCAGGCACAGAAGATCTGGCTGGTACTCATTGATATCTCTGATTGTATCCGCAAGTCCATCACCTACCGCATTATCCTCGCCAACTACACGTCTTCTCATAAGGCCAAGTGACTGAATGATTGAGTCTCTGTTGTTCTTGCGAGGGCCCTTGTGGCTAGTGGCAAAAGAGTACATCTTTCCACGAAGTGGTCTGTATCCCGCTACGGAGAGAGCTCTCGCCCAGTTCGCGTCACTGCATGCCTGCTCCTTCTGTGTATAAAGCATCTTAAGTGGTGTTCCTGAAGATCCGCTTGTGCTCAGGATATTGATATCCTGATGCTTCTCTGGATGGTTATCCCATTCCTCCTGCATCCAGAGTCTTAGCTCTGGCTTAGTAAGTGTTGGGAACTTAACGAGATCCTCTGCAGTATGGTAATCATCAGGAGTTGTTCCTGATTCCTCAAACTTGGCACGGTATACAGGAATATCCCATGCTCTCTTCATAAGAGCATGAATCTTCTTGTCCTGATCCTTCTTGATCTTAGCCTCATCATAATCAAATGATTTCTTTAGAGTCATAAGATACCATACTGTGTACACATTCTTAAGCTTCTTCTGTAAACTCATTTCTTCCTTACCTCTAATCTATTATGTTACTTATTTATTGCTCTGCCGGTTTTCTTAATCTGATAACCGCACTTCTCTATGTATCCGTTTACCTTGAGTACTCTGTCGCCATCATTGTAGTAATAGCATGAATACTCAGCATCGCCATCCTCAAACTCTGATCGGCTGAACTTCACGTTAGGCTCCTTGCTCATAAATACAAGCGTATACTCGGCCTCAGGCATTTCGTATTCATCATCAAGAACGCACTCGCCCTCAAGAAGATGTCTGAATGTTGCATCAAGAAGATCTGCTCCGCAGTAATGCTTGATAAGGTTCCACATATGACAGCCGTCAAGACGTGGAGCAATCTCAAGAATCACCGGATGATTATTCTTGTCGAGCTTAATCTGAGCATAACACGGACCATTATCGAGTCCGATTTTGGCACAGATTCTCTTCACAAGATCAATGCACTCAGCTTCTGCTGGTCCCTTTGCCCATGAAGTCGGAACTACGTGTTCCTTGATGATTCCGCCAGGATACTCATCGAAGACGTATCTGTCAGATACAACGGCAAACTTCAGCACACCATCCTGCATATATCCGTTCACAGATACCTCAGGTCCATCGACAAAGGTTTCGATGATAACTCTTCCGTTAATCGAATAGTCGAGTGAAACATCAAAATAATCTCTGATATCCTCTGCAGAATCAACTCTGAAGCAGCCTCTCTGCCCCTGTGAATCAACAGGCTTCATCATAGCTGGAAATGCATCGTGCTTCAACGCATCTTCAAGATTTGTAACAACCCTGAAATCCGCATTTCCTTCGAAATCGCTTCCGAGTGCAATTCTAAGCTGGTCCTTCGAATGACAGATATTTGCCGTTTCAGAAGATATAAAGTGAGGAAGTCCGAGAACCTCGCTTGCTTCCATCGCAGTCGGAATAGCAAGATCTGAGCCGATTGAGTAAACTGCAGTTACGTCATACTTCTTAGCAAGCGCAACAACACCATCAACACTCTTGATGTCTACCTGATCGAAATAGTCAAGGTGCGGAATGCCGCAATCTACAGTGGTGTAGCTGCATCCACAGACCTCGTAACCATTCCTCTTGCAATATTCAATTGCATCTATCTGAGCGTTTCCAGCGCCCAGAATCAGAATTCTTTTACTCATTACTTCTTGTCTTCCTTATCCTTAAGATCCTTCTTGATCTGTGTTGTTGAAATTTCAGGTGTTCTAGGGAGGTATACCACCTCGCAGCCTTCCTCTTCAAGGAAGTCGAACTTACCCTTCCAGTCGTCACCGATTACAAATGTATCGATGTGATATTCGTGAACATCTCTTCTCTTCTGCTCCCAGTCTTCCTCCGGAATAACGAGGTCAACATATCTGATTGCCTCTACCAGTCTCTTTCTGTCCTCATATGAGAAATAGCACTTCTTGTTCTTCTCGTTCCAGTTGAACTCATCAGTTGAAATCGCAACGATCAGATAATCTCCGAGTGCCTTCGCTCTCTGAAGCAGATTGACATGACCGTAATGAAGAAGGTCAAAAGTACCATATGTAATTACTCTTTTCATGTGTCTCCTTTATTAGCCCCAAATTGGCCCCTGTATATTACCGTCTTCTGTTCTAACCTTTATCTTGAGCATGCTCTTGATAATATCAATTCTCTCGAGCATCTCTTCTCTTGAATCTGCGTGGAATACGATCGCGCAGCGCTGATTCTTGTCCGCAGCTGCCTTGGTGTGCTGTCCAACCTCAATGTTAGCAAGCTTAGTCTTGTCCACCCAAGGAAGCGCCTCAACCTCTGGCTTACCCTCAGTTGAGATAACCTCACCAAGTGGCAGATAGAAGCACACATAGCCTGCATGTCTCTGATTCATCTCAAAATGCGGAACATCATCAAGTCTTCCAAGTGCAACATTAACAAGAAATTCCTGTGTATCAATTCCAGTTTCGTTTGCTGCGATTGCAGTAGCAATATATGTACCGCCGCCTCTCAGTGCACACTCGATAAGATAAATCTCACCTGTATTCTCGTCCATGATGTACTCATTATGAGATACACCCTGATGCATTCCAAAGCCTTCGTTAATCTTCTGGCTGTAATCGAGAAGCTTCTTAACAACCTCATCGTCAGCTGTTGAAGGATACAGTCTTGTCTTCGAAGAGAATACGTTCGGAAGATCGAACTCATCAAGATCCGCATACATCAGCGGGTATACGTGTCCGCCCGCTGCAATTGAATCAACCTCGAACTGAGGTCCTGTTACGAAATGCTCAATGATGATTCCGCCGGATCTTGAGTAAGACTTGGCCTCATCCCACTTAGCAATAAGCTCCTCTTCAGTAGGAATCTTGGAGATTCCACGAGAGCTTGAAGAATCAACCGGCTTGATGATAGCCTGTCCACCGAGTGATTTGAATACCTCGATAGCCTCATCGAGGGTGTAAACCATCTTGCTCTCAATTGTAGCAAGCCCAAGCTCCTTGCTCTTCTCTCTCATTCTATGCTTGTCAGTGTAGTTAAGCGCAGTCTCGTATGTGTTTCCAGGAAGTCCCATGTGCTCGGCAACATATGCTACCGGACGGACAAAAAGGTCTCCCTGATCCGAGATTACTCCGTTAATATGCTCTTTCTTTGCTACTTCGAGTGCATACTCCTCGTCCTTTGCGTCGTGGAAGTAAACCTTGTCAGCAATCTGAATTCCAGGGTATGGTCCATCAGGTGTAATTGCGATTACATAGATTCCCATCTCCTGTGCCTTGGTGATAAGTGGTACCTGAAAAGGTCCTGCTCCCAGTACAAGTAGTTTCTCCATTTTACTTAAGCTCCTCCTTATCTCCCGATTTCTCGATAACACTTCGGATTACATACTGAGGCTGCTGATTCATGCTCAGATATATTCGTCCGATATATTCACCTATCACACCTAGCATGAACATAATTAGACCTCCAACGAGAAGGTTTGTCGCAATAAGCGATGTCCATCCAAGTGCAACATTAGTCTTAACGCACTTCATGATAATCAGTCCGATAATTGTCAGAAATCCGATTGCTGAGAACAGCATGCCCATGATAACCGCAAGTCTAAGCGGCTTGATTGAGAATGTTGTCAGTCCATTGACCCATGTTGAAAGCAGCTTGCTGAAATTGTAGCCTGAGCTTCCAGACATTCTGTCCTTCTGATTAACTTCGACGTTACCGATGTTGTAAGTTGTTCTTATAAGCAGTCCGCCCATGTGCGGATATGCGTTGTTGTAATTGATCATCTCGTCGATGACAAAGCGCTTTGCCAAAAAGTATACTGACAGGTTGATGTTCTCCGGCTTATCAAGGAAGAACTTGTTCATCGCAGTATTCATCTTTGTTCCGAGGCTTCTGAAGAAACTTCTATTTCCTCTGTCCTGATACTTGGCACACACTACATCGTAGTTCTCTGCCTCCATCTTCTCGTAGAACTTGAATACAGTCTCAATTGGTGTCTGTCCGTCATCATCACAAACAGCAACAAACTCGCCTGAAGTTCTTCTAAGACCAGCCATAATAGCGCACTGCTGCCCGCTGTTCTTGGCGATATCGATTCCGATGATATTGTCGTACTTCCTGTTAAGCTCCTGAATTGTTCCCCATGTATTGTCCGGTGAGCAGTCGTTAACAAGAATAATCTCGGATTCAAACTCCGGCTTTCCTGCAACTGTCTCCTGAATTGTTTCAACTACAGGTGGAAGTGTCTTCTCTGATCTGTAGCATGGTATTACGAATGAAATTAGCATATTATCTCTGGCTCCTTATCTGATGATGTAAATGTAATAGTCGTCTCTTTCATCGATGTTGTGAACCAGATGATCGAAATGCTCATGAACCTTGGCTCTAACGATGCAGCCTGGATCCTTCTCCTTAAGCTCCAGGTACTCTCTATAATCATCCTCTGTGATTATGAATCTTACTGAAGCGGTATTAACGTGTTTTATTTCTGGCTCTGAAAGTTCATTTCCGATTGCAACCTCTGCAACCGCCCTAACATAATCGTATCCTGTAGAAAGCTCGACAAGATCGCTTCCGATGAAGCCTCCGCCCATTCTGCCACCAATCTCAATCAGCTTGATGTTGTCATTGTCATCAATCTTAAGCTCGATATGTGCCGCACCGTTCTCGAGCATCAGTGTATCGAGTGCATGATCACACACCTTGCGAACCTTCTCATACATCTCTTCTGAAAGTGGTGCTGGCTGCACGTGTCCTGTCTCCATAAAGTATGGAGCTCCTGTTGTAGTCTTGTGAGTTGCAGCAAGCATCCAGTGCTTTCCCTTATATGAGATGTACTCAATGCTGTACTCCTCACCGAGAGCATATTCTTCAATCAGAGCCTTCTTCTCCCAGCTTGAATCAACAGCCTCCGATACAGCTTCCTTAAGCTCATCCATGTTGTCAATCAGCGTTACGCCACGGCTTCCGCTTCTGTCGGTAGGCTTTACAACTACCGGGAACTCAATTCCAATTGACTCGAAATCTGTATCATTATCTACGAGCACACTCTTAGGACTCGGGTCGCCTCCCCTCTCAAAGGCCTCTCTCATCCAATGCTTATTAGTGCTCATGCGGGCTGCTTCAATTGAGTTTCCTGTAAGACCCATCTCGCATGCTACATAGTTAACAGTATCCATAGCGATATCAGATCCGATGCTTGTGATTCCATCGATTCCAATCTCTCTGCACTTATCAAGAATCGCATCCTTATCTCTTGTGCTGATTGGGTAGAAGTGATCTGCAAGAGTCTCCCCAATATCTCCTGTTTTCCATGCAAAAACATGCGTCTCGAGTCCCATTTCCTTTGCTTTAACGATCAAAGCATTCTGAAACAGCGACGCTCCGATAATTGCCAGTTTTTTTCTGCTTTCCATTTGTTTCGTTACCTTATTTCCTGAGATTTATTTGATTATTGCAGCCAGCGTTCTTGCTGATGCATTTCCATCGTCCTTTGGATTATATTTCGCGCAAAAGCTCTGATACTTCTCATTCGGCGACCATCCGTCGCACGCATGAATCTCGGCGAGCAGATGATCCTCATCCCTTACAATCGGGCCAGGCAGATCATCTAGTGAAATATAGAAGCCTCTAAGTTCACCTGCGTACTGCTCAAGGTCATACATGTAGAAGATAATCGGTTTGCCGAGGTTCGAATAATCGAAGAATACGCTCGAATAATCTGTTATCAGAATGTCAGCTGCAAGATACAGCTCATTTATATCGCTGTAGGATGAAACATCTACAACAAAACCCTTGTACTTATCAAAATCAAAGCTGTTAGCAACAAGATAATGTGCTCTGAAGAGAATTACATATTCATCTCCAAGCTCATCTCTGAGCTTGTCGAAATCAACTTCTGTCTTATATGTGTATCCTGTTCCACTTGTATGCTGATTGTCTCTCCATGTTGGTGCATATAGAATCACCTTCTTGTCATCGACCCCAAGATTCTGTCTTAGCTTCTTCACCTCTTCAGGTGTTGCGTTAATCAGTCTGTCATTACGAGGATATCCCTCCTCGATAATCTTGTCAGTCTGCCCGGTCTCGACAAGGTTCCATGCAGTTGCGAACACCTTAGTTGTAAAAGGTGATGGCGACACAAGATACGAGAACTTCGCTGCATCCGTTCTGTACTTCTGCCTTATTTCCTGCATAGAATTCATCGCGTTATCACTCGCGCTGAGGTCATAACCGAGCCTCTTAAGAGGTGTTCCATGCCAGCACTGAACATAAACCTGATTCTTCTTAGGATGCTGATGATCGAGCATTCTGTAGTTGCTGATCCAGTACTTGGATGTCCTTAGAGCCTTGTTCTCAGCCTTACTTCTGTACTTAACTACCTCAGTTCTTTCATTCTTAAGGAATTCAAATCGCTCTGGTTCTCTAAAGCTCCATACAAACTTATAGTCCTTATATTCAGGTGCCTTCATCATGTACTCATACATTGCCTTAGGAGAATCACTGTACCCTCTTCCTGAGAATGTGATGAAGAACACCTTCTTCTCATCTACATGGGCAAAAGGCTCGTCGAGCGTCATCTTCGCTCTATATGCGACATCCCTCAGTCCCCTGCCAGCTACTCTGAATGCCTTGTTCTTCTTGGCGATATTAAATGCTAATTTCTTGATACTACCCATACTTACTTCCGAATTATTATATTATACCTTCTTAACGTTGCCCTTCTTGCAGCAGATCCAGCCACTTGGAATCTGCATCCAGTTTCCATCCTTCGAAACCTTCTTGCATGTTACAACAGTTCCCTTCTTAAGCACTGCATTAGTTGTTCCTGTAAGAGCATGCTTTCTTGCAGATGCAGAGAGTGTTGATCTCTTCTTGATTGCATAATTGGTTCCAGGACCCTTTCTTACATTCATATTATCGAGCAGCTTATAATTCTTGCCAACCGTAACTGTGCTACTTGAACCAGTTGAAGGTTTAGTTGATGGCTTTGCTGTTTTCTTAAGCTTTACATAAGATGTGTCTCCTTCACCTGCACACATCCAGCCACTCGGAGTTCTGACCCATGCGCCCTTGACCTCCATACATGTAACAACAGTGCCCTTCTTGATACATGCATATGTTCCATTAAGCGCATGCTTCTTGCCATCTGCTGTCAGGGACATTCTGAGCTTCTTAGGATAATATGTTCCAGGTCCGATTCTGATGCTCATATCGTCGAGCAGAGTGTATTCACTGCCCTTCTTCAGAGTCTTGCTGATGCTTTCAGAAACCTGTGTATCCACAATTCTGTTGAACTTCGCAGTAAGTGTCCTTCCGCTTACCGTCCAGCCTGGCATATAGTAGCCATTCTTCTTAGGCTTAAACTTGCTGTCAATGCTAACAGTGCCATTTACTGTAAGGGTCTTATTTCCCTCACCATTGTTAAGCTTTATTGTAAGTTCAGTTCCCTTAGGCACCGATATCGATGCATTCAGATGATCAATATTTCTGAACTTAACCTTGCAGAATACCGCATTCTCCTCAGACTGAGTTCTCTTAGGCGCACTTACAACCATTGCTCCATGCTGCTTAGGTTCAACAGACAGTAGAATATCTCCTGTCATAAGCTTATCAGGAACAGTTGTGTAATCTGATGTTGTAAAGCATGTAAAATCTGGGCTCTTCTGAGCTCTCTCATACAGAGCAACCGCACTTAAGTCACCCTTCTTACCAAAACCATCTATTCCTGCCGCAATAATACATGCCGAAATCATCGGAGTGCACGAAGTCTCGCAAGTAGTATCTATCTTGCTTGCATCCCATCCTGCTGCCTTAAGCTTGTCGAAGAACGAAGTTCTATGTGTGATGCAGTATCCGACATTCGGATTATCACAGGCATCCTTCATAATCTTCGCCATAATCTTCGCCTTAGATGAATCGTTACATCTTATTACAACATCCCAGTTACGAGCTGATGTAGGCGAGGCATTATAGTCCCAATTCATGGTATAGACTTCCTTGCCTGTCTGATCTCCCGGCTTCTGATTCCTGAGTCCATTCTCTCCGCTTGCCGCATGGCCAAGAATAACATCTGACGATGCCGCTTCTACACTCCAGCTTCCGATTCCTCCAAGAATCATCGACGTCGCTAATATTATTGATAAAAGTGCAGTTTCTATTCTGCGTATGTTCATATAAGTCAATCTCCTGGTGATTATTTTCAAATACCTATACAGCATTTATTATAACACATATAGTATTCAATCAATCTTGAATTATTGTTACGTTTGGTGTTAGATAATAATATAGGTTGAAGGGAGGAATAATTATGCTAAGAAATATCCTGACTAGACTGAATAACAGAAACAAAAGAAAGCAGAGAAATGCTCTTCGTAACGAATATCTTGAGTTCATAAGAACACTTCCAGTCGAAGAGAATTCTGTAATGATAGAAGCACGAGATGGAGATGCCATTGATGGAAATGCATTCTACATGCTTAGAGAGATTCTTCAGTGCAACGAATATAAGAGCCTTGCGGTATATGTGTCAGCGAGAGACGCGGCGACAGCCGATGCTTTTGCCCGCGTGATTGGGGATACATCGAGAATCAATTTCGTTATCGTCGGCTCACGTGAATATTACAAGGCGTGGGCTACTTCGAAATATCTCATCAATGACGCGACAATCAGCAATTTCTTTATAAAGCGTGATGAACAGAAGTATCTTAATCTGTGGCACGGCACTCCGCTTAAGTGTATGGGTCGCAGAGTTGCTCACGAGCCGCACGCTGTCGGAAATGCGCAGAAAAATTTCGTCGCGGCGGATTACCTTCTTTATCCGAATACGTTTATGATGGAGCATATGGAAGACGATTATATGCTTTCAGATATTGCAGGCGGTAAGGCCGTACTCAGCGGTTACCCCAGAAACTCAGTTTTTCTTGACGACGCAAGGCGTAAAGAGGTTTCTGAAGCACTTGGACTTTCGGAGTATAAGATTTACACTTATATGCCTACATGGCGTCCTTCGATGATGGCAGACCAGATGGCAGAGATTCTTGCTGCGTTCGATGAAGAGCTCTCTGATGACGAGATTCTCCTTGCCAAAATACACCCGCTTGCATCAAGCAGTGTTGACTATTCAAGCTTTAAGCACGTTCGTAAGTTCCCGTCAGAGTTCGAGACTTATGAAACTCTGAACGTTTCGGATTGCCTGATTACCGACTATTCAAGCGTTTTTTTCGACTATGCTGTTACGGGAAGAAATATCGTTCTCTACGCTTATGATGCTTGTGAATACCTTTCAACGCGTGGACTGTATCTGCCGTTTGACTCACTTCCTTTTATTCAGACGAGTACAGTTTCGGAGACTCTGGCTGCTGTAAGAGCAGGCAAGCAGTATGATGATTCAGAATTTCTATCAACATTCTGCTCATATGAGACGCTCGACTCACCTGCACGACTTGCAAGGCTGTTCTTTGAGGGCGATGTTCATTCATGCAGACTTGCTGAGTTTAAGCATAATGGACTGCCTAACAAGCTCATCTGCTTCGGTGATTTAAGTAAGGATGAGAATCGTGAGACTGCACTGTCAGAGCTCGCTAAGCTCGATGTGTCAGTGGCTAATTACTATCTTATCTTCCATCGCTCAGAGCTTGAAGATAATCATGAATTCCTTTTCAAGCTGCCTGAGGGAATCAGATATTTCGGTTGTGCCGGCAAGATGCTTGGAAATCCCGATGAGCTTAAGATAATTGAGGCTTATAAGGATGGACACATTGATTTCGAAACAATGAAATCAAGAATTCCTGAAGCTGTGCAGTTTGAGATGCTTAGACGATACGTCGGTATGGAGATTGATGAACTGATTCTCCACGAAGATCCCGTAATTAAGTAATCTATAATAAACAACGGAGGCTTGCCGCGAACCCGTCAGGGTTTCAGCTTGCCTCCGTTTGTTTTATGCTTTATATTATCTTGTCTGCCTTGATCATATCTACGAGTCTCTCAGCATTCCTTCCATCATGGAACTCGACAATTCTTCTATACTTCTCTTCGTATTCAGAAGGTCTTGGTTCAGCGTATGATCTTTCGAGTGATGCTGTAAGCTTGCTTCCTGTCTCGCACACATCTCCGAACACATTATCATCATTCAGCTTGAGATATGCATTTGAACCGTAGTTACTCATGCATGCATCCTTCTCTTCCCAGCAGAACAGCACCTCTGCTCCACGGTAGAAAGCATCGTAAGCGATTGACGAATAGTCCGTAATAAGAACCTTAGACTGCTTAAGCGCTTCATCGTATCCAAGGTCAGCCTTATGATACTTCCATACAGGATCATTCGGATTATCTCTGACCTGCTCAAGCACAAGAGGATGTGGCATCACCATAAGCTTATCGCTCAGATCCTCCGGAACACTATCCACGATTCTCTTGAGGAATGCATAATAAGAAGTCTTCGTGATGTCTGTCATTCCAACGACAGCCTCCCAAGGTCTCCATGTGAGCATTACCATGATTCTGTCCGCACCCTCATTCATAACGCTTCTGTCAAACTTCGGAAGACCCGAGATGTACATGTCCTTCTCCTTGTAGCCTGCACCCTCGAGAAAATGCTCTGCCTCAAGCTTCGAAGAAACGACGACTCTCTGCTTACCCTTCACATTTCTCTTGTTGAAAAAGTTTCTCTGTTCACTTCCAAGCGCAACCATGTACATAACACCGTGCTGAAGGAAAACATAATTCTTCTTTCCGTTCATTACATTGTCGATAAACAGCTTGTTGGTCGTGCCCTTCTCTATCGCATGTCCGAGCGCTTCGCTAGACAGAATACTCTTTGCGGCAAAAAGACTAGTGTAATGCTTCCATGAGAACTGATCCACTACGTATGGAAGATACTTCTCTCCGATATCTTTTCGCTTCGGTGCATCCCGGTTTATGATGTAACGCACGTTCTTATAGCCCATGTCGATTAACTTCTCAAAAACTACCGAACCGCTCTCCTCGTAACCTCTGCAGTTCTTCTCGTAGATAACAACTGGCTTATTTACGACAAGCTTAGAGAAAAGCCATGCGGCAGTGATCTTGCGCTTCTCTTTCTTCCTGTCAGTGACAAGGCCTTTCCTGATTACGAATCTGTAATGTCTGTAGACATCCTTAATCTCGCATACATACTCTGTCCCTGGAATCGGGCAGATGTTATCTTCGAATATGCCTCTCTTTCGACCTACAAGCGCTGGAACGACAAGTCTCTGTCCCTCAAGATTAACTCCGAAATGAACAATATTTGTCGCGAACCAGCCCTTCATCTCCTCGTTAGGGAACTCTGCCTTAACTCTGTACTTTCTTGTCAGAATGTTTCCAGATTTAAATGTTGATGTCTGCTCTAATGCTATATCATAAACAAATTCTCCATCATACATATTAGAGCCGAGCACGAAGCTTCCATCCAGTCTGCAATCATCCGATGCACTCTTAAGCTCAAGGTCTGCAATCATTCTTGTATGAACGTTTGCTCCTATCAGCGTGATATTGCTGAGCCTTGCGTATATTCCCTTACACGTCTCGCTTATCCAGGCTTCTTTTGAATAGTCACCTGGATACTCAACCAGCTCATCAAAACCGTTGCATACTCTCTTCAGGATGATGCTGTTACTGTACATGGCAGTTGTCGGTCTGTCGTAGAAATGTACCGGAATCATATGAAGAACCTTATGCTGCTTCGCTCTTCTTACAATCTCAAGCATCTCAAGATTATCAGTCAGGAGAACCTCCAGGCTCTTGCAATGCAGGAAGCCGAATAATCTCTCGCACTCCTGATCCAGATATCTATCCATAAAACCGACACCCATATGCCCGTGATTCTGATACATATATCTGTAGACAGATTCCTTGAGGGTTATATTGCCACCCTCACACAGCTGAATAAAATCAACGTTTGATGGCAAGCTCTCGAGAAATTCTCTTGCCGTCTGCGTAATCTCTCCCTCGAATGCAAGCACCAGGTTATCCCCTGCATTATCGCGGACAAAATTACCGACAAGTGTCCTGCTGCTCTCACTCTTAAGATTTCCCGTGAGAATCACTCTTGCCCCGTACTTCTCCGAAGCTTCCGTAGAGCAGATCTTATCGAGCATGAACTCTTTCATCAGAGCATCCTTATCGAAACCGTGCGGGATAATCTCATCGGCCATAAGAAGAGTCTTTTGGACGAGGCCGAGCTTGTATCCGGAAGAAAGATTGCTTCTTCCGTCACTTCTAATCCACTCTTTCCCTGCCTCGACTGTAAGGCGCTGGCCATTTCTCTTATAGAAAAAAGTGGGCATCGGAACTGATGCCACGAGTTTCTCATATGTGGCGAGCTTATTTGTAGATTCTTCGCCCTTTACTTCAAGTACAGCCGACTTAAGTTTGCGGTCGCGCTGCTTTATGTAGGCGTTCTTCTCGCCTGCTTTTCGTACTGTATTTAAATAATGTTTAACGCTCATTCTATTTCTCTATGTATACGCAAGGTTCTTCTATCTTGCGATTATTTCTTCAATAAACTTAACTATCTGCCCTGTGCAGTTATCTGTATCAATATCAATATATCTGTTTCGGAATGCGCGGAGCGCCTCATAATCGTATTCTCCCGCTCTTGCATCATCTACGAGGTCCTTTGCTGATCTGAATTCATACTTCGCAATCGGCTCCTCGGCAAAATTAACGTTAAGGCCGGTTCCGTCCATATACTCTTCTTTATCGTATGTGTAGAGGTAAAGCGGCTTATCAGTAAGTGACGCTTCCACAACATATGATGAGTAATCACTTACGATAACGTCTGCGACCTTAAGCCATGCATAAGAGTTGAATTCAGTGTCCACAATTACGTTATCCTGTTGCTCAAGCTCTGTCTTATCAAGTGGATGAAGCTTTACTACAACAGTGTAGCCTGCAGCAGTCGCTTCCTTAGCCAGACTCTCAGCATCTACAGTTCTGCCCTTTCTGAAAGTTGGAACATACAGCATAATGTGACCATGGTTCTCCTGAAGCTTAGGATGCCTTCTTAGGATTTCGTTCTTCTCTTCAGGATTGTTACTCAAAATATAATCTATTCGAGGCAGGCCAATCTTCACCACATGATCTCTTCCTGTTCTGAATCCCTCACAGAAATACTTCGCAGTTATGTCACTTGAGCTTAGCACGTAATCGTAGCCTCTGTGCATCTTCATAAGCTTGGCAACCTTCTCAGATGACCCATCTGCCTTGCCGACAGTCTGCCAGCCGAACTGCTTGATTGCAGCCAGAGCATGCCACATCTGAATTACCTTAAGCTTCCTCGGATGCTTAAACAGGCTATTTACAATGCAGTATCCGTCAACGATAAGTACGTCTGATCGTCTTATCTCTCGAATCTGCTCGAGCATATGAAAAGAGTACTCCGCATAATTGCCAGCAAGTCGCTTACACATTATCTTTACATCAAAACATCCGGTTGCGGAAAGTGCATCGGCAAGCATTCTGATATCCATTGATGGAGTATCGCTTTGTCTACTGATTATAGTTACTCTCTTCATTAGACTCCATTCCCGTTAACCGGACTGTTATATCTTGGTTTAAACTCAAACCTGTTATGGTTAATCTCTTGCTTCGTAGAAATCAATCGCATCCTGAATAGGACCCTCGAAAAGCTTCTTGCCCTTCTCAAGTACGATTCCTGTCTGGCAGAACTCAAGCGCAGTTGAGAGTGAATGTGTTACGAACAGGAGTGTTACATTGTTATCCTCCATAAGCTCTCTTACCCTCTTGATACACTTCTTTCTGAAATTCTTGTCTCCTACACTGAGTGCCTCATCGACGATAAGGATATCAGGCTTAACGTTTACGCTGATTGCGAAACCAAGTCTTGATTTCATTCCGCTTGAATATGATCTCAGCGGCTGATCAATATAGTCGCCTAGATCCGCAAATTCGATGATATCCTCGTATACCGCATCAATCTCTTCCTTGCTCATACCAAGAATACTGCATTTGAGATAAATGTTCTCAACTCCAGAAGATTCTCCATCAAAACCTGAGCTCAGCTCAAGAAGTGCACTGATCTTACCGTCAACATATATCTCTCCGCTTGTAGGGAAAGATACACCTGTAACCATCTTAAGAATTGTAGACTTACCTGCACCGTTTCTTCCGATAAGTGCAAGTCCATCACCCTTCTTAACCTCAAAAGAAAGGTTGTCAACAGCTCTCTTGAGCTTGTATGGAACCTTCTTATTAAACATGCCTCTGAATCTGGCCTTCTCGTTCTTATAAAGCTTATATTCCTTGGTAACGTTCTTAAATGAAATTACCGTTTCTTTCTCTTTAGTCAGTTCGTTGCTCATATTACCTTCCTGCAATATAAATATCCTATATTTATCGTTGTATTATATCATATTGAAGTCTGTCATACTATATTATGCCTTACGCACGTGTTGCTTTCTTGATGCCGTAGTCAAGAAGTGCTCTCGCATCTTCGTATCTGTCTTCCTTGGTGGATCCAAATAAAACAGCTATTATGCCTGTTCCGCCTTCTATTTCTGAATATGACACAAGGCATGCTCCGGCTTTCTTTGTTGTTCCTGTCTTCACGCCCTTGCAACCCTCGTATGTTCCAAGTAGCTCATTCGTATTCTTTAGAACATATTTTTTCTTCGTGCCTTTGACATCTGAGGCTATTGTGTATTCTTTTGTTGATACGATTGCTCTAAAGACTTCATTCTGCATTGCGTATTTTGTGAGAATAGCCATGTCTCTTGCAGTTGTATAATGAGCTTCTTCATCTAGCCCATTCGGATTCTTAAAGGAAGTATCCTTCATTCCAAGTTCAGCTGCCTTAGCGTCCATTAGAAGCGCAAAATCTTCATAAGTGCCCTTGCCGCTAACCCTTTTCGATACGGTCCTCGCAATTACATTAGCTGCCTCATTTCCAGATGCCAGCATCATACCATATAACATTTCTGACACAGGAAGTGATTCTCCTTCTTCCAGTCCCATTTTAGAACCCCTCACTATGTCATCATCAATCACCTTCAAGCTCTGTTCATCTAAATCCAGATTCTCAAGTGCAAGGATGCAAGTCATTATCTTAGTAGTACTAGCATTTGCAATCCTTTCATTCTCGTTCTTATGAAAATAAATTTCACCTGTAGCAATGTTCATCACTACCGCATTCTGCGCTGTGATTTCTGGTTGAATACTATTGTAAATATATAGACTAACCAATATTACGCATAATACCCCCCCCACTAGTAAAATTGAATTGAAACGCTGCATCTCTATATCCTCTTCTCTTTAGTTCTGTTTAATTACAAACGGGAGTGATTAACCTTGCGGTCGAATCACTCCCTGATATCTGCGAATTGTTTAAAGTACGTCCGGAATTTCCTTCCTTAGCTTCTTGAATGAAACAAGCGCAAGGATAGTAAATACGACTAGTGTTATTGCGTAACAGATCAGTGCCTGCGGGTCCTCCCAGAACCACTTCTTGTAGATAAAGATATTTCTGTATCCTGTTGCTACATCTGTTACCGGATTAAACTTCAGAATCAGTCTTATTGTAGGATTGTGAATCTTATCTACGTTGTAGATAATTCCTGACATCCAGAACACTGCTGAAGTGCAGGCTCTTACAAGACTCTGGAAGTCCTTGCTGATTGAAGCAACCATTCCTGCAAGCATACTCCATACCGTAAAGAATACATACATCATAAGCATGTACAGAGGTATCTGCAGATAATATGCATCTGGGAAGAATCCGAATGCACAGAATAGCAGAATTGCGATGAACGTCAGAACGATGTTCGTTGCTAGGTGTGACAGGCTTACATATGTCGGTATGATTGATACCGGAAATTTCATCTTAGTTACAAGGTGCTTGTATTGTCTGATACAAGTAGCTCCTGTGGTTATCATTTCCTGCATGTAGAACCACGGCAGAAACCCACCTACCAGCCATAGGAAGTACGGATATCCATTGATTGGCTTACCGCTTCTCAGTCCTACAGTGAATCCAAACCAGAATACAAATAGTGTCATTAACGGCTTGATTACCGCCCAGCCCCATCCCAGGGCGGCTCCTCTGTATGTCTTGGTTAAATCCGACTTAGCCAGCATGAAAATCTGATTACGATACATAACATGTTCGTTTATTATCTGTCTGATAGTTTCCATAATCTAACCTTTCTGGAATATCTCATATAAATGCAGAGTAATACTATCACAAACGCCCTATAGGTTCAACTTTTTGAATCTATGCACACTTATGTTCATTACATGAACATTTATAGACCCCGCATTATATGGTATAATTTTCAATATATTTGAGGGAGGTCTTATGGGAATAAGCAGCAGAAGAATTCAATATGCAAGGAAGATTTCAGCTGAATCCGGCTGGTCTTTTCTTAAGGCTTATAAGGAGCTCGAGCGAGTTTATAAGTCTTACGACATATCCTATAAGCGCTACCTCGATGAGCGCTTCTTTGAGAAGCCTGAAACATGGATTGTCAGAAGATCAGAAGCTCTTAAGAGAAGAGCCGCTGAGAATGAGAACATCATTTCTGAGATTTCGGAGGAATCAGGAATTCCTGTAGCCGATATCAAGGCGGATATCTCGTCCTGCAGGAAGCTTTACGGTGGACGACTCGGCGCTCCAACCTACCGAAGCTACCAGATTTACAAGATGACTGAAGATGAGAAGAGAGCTTTTATTAATGATCTTAAGAAGAAGGATGAATTTGTAGAAGCATTTAAACGCCTTCTGACCGAATACGACGATAATCCTGAAGTGCTTTCAGATTTATCAAAGATCGAAGACGAGCTTAAGCATTTCCTTCGCGGATTTCTCTCAGAAACCAGGTTTGAAGAGCTTTGCGATCTTCTCAAGGTAACAGAGGTCCAGAATAGAAGAGAAGTTGCCTCAGATATGGAAGCAGCTTTATATCTTCTCAATCTTTCATACAAGGAATACATCATGTTCAGACTATGGGACAAGAATCTTTCCGAGAAGCTTGAGTATATTCCGGATGGAAACCATACTCCGATGATTCTTCATATCAACGGAGCTGAGATTTCCGCTCTCTGTAATGATAAGTACAAGACATATAAGAAGTTAGAGCCATATTATTGTCGCGAGATGATTCTCATCACTTCGACAGATGATGCTGATCTGTTCCTCGATTATGGCAGACGCCATCCTAAGGCCGTACTTAAGCCTTACTCTTCTACCAAGGGCAAGGGAGTAAGACTGTTTGACTTTGAAGATGAGCTATCAGAATTTACCAGAGATGAAGCAATTCAGATTATTGACAACCTGCTTTCTGAAGACGGAGAGTTTGTGCTTGAAGAGCTTGTGCATCAGCATGAGAGTCTCAGAGTATTTAATCCGGATTCGGTAAATACATTGAGAATCCTAAGCTATTACGACGGAGACAAGGTAACGATAGACGGAAGCCTTCTTAGAGTCGGACGTGCGGGAGCTTTTGTCGATAACGGTGGAGCCGGAGGAATTCTTATCGGAATAGATGCCGAGACAGGCAGACTTAATACGAGAGGATTCGATCAGGCAGGAAACATTTTTGGCCGCCACCCGGATACGAACGTTGAATTCATGGACTATCAGCTCCCTGACTGGGACGCGGCAGTCAGACTTATAGAGAATGTATCTAAGGAACTTGGACAGTATTACATCGGCTGGGACATCACATGTACAGAGGATGGAAACTGGATTGTTATAGAAGCTAATGGAACGCCGCAGTTTTTCGGCAAGCAGAGCACTACAGGCAAGGGCGCGCTGCCGGATTTCAGAAGAACTGTCGGTGAAGAGAGATTTAAGAGAATTGTGTGAGAGGAGAACAATTATGGAAATTGGCTACACTGCAGGAGTTTATGATTTATTTCACATCGGTCACCTTAACCTTCTTAAGAACGCTAAGGGTATGTGTGACAAGCTTGTAGTTGGTGTTACAACTGATGACCTTGTAACTTATAAGGGCAAGCGTGCGATGATTCCTTTTGAGGACAGAATCGAAATCGTAAGAAGCATCAAGTATGTTGATGCTGTTGTTCCTCAGTATGACATGGATAAGCTGACAATGTGCAAGAAGCTTGGCGCTACAGTTCTTTTTGTAGGCGACGACTGGTACGGCACTGACAAGTGGAAGGCTTACGAAGAAGAGTTTGCCAAGGAAGGCATCAGAATCGTTTACTTCCCTTATACTAAGGGAGTTTCATCAACTCAGATTTCCAAGGCTCTTAAGGCTGTAAGAGATGGAGACGCTGAGCAGAAGTAATAACCCGGAAGATCTGACAGGAGCTTATACTAATGAAGGTAGATAAGAAATATTGCATGAGTTCTTTTCTCATGTACAGAATCATCTCGGACGACGATAAGTGCTTTTCACTGAAGTACCCATCCAATCTGAGACCTATGATTCAGGATAGAGAGCCGATTCACACAAGTGATGATCTGTACGAATCACTGAAGCGCCAGATGGCTGAATACACTAAGGATAAGAAGAAGTGTGCGATTGCCCTAAGTGGTGGTATCGATTCTGCAATTCTTCTTAAGTTCATGCCTAAGGGATCAGTTGCATACACTTTTAAGTGCGTTGTTCCTGGTATGGAGGTTAAGGATGAGAGTCCTCAGGCAGCTGAGTATATCAAGTATGCGGTTCCTGAAGGAATGGAGCACAAGATTGTCCCTGTAACATGGGAGGATATGGTTAAGTATTCCGAGCCTCTTATGAAGAGAAAGGGAGCACCTATTCACTCAATCGAAGTTCAGATTCATAAGGCAGCACTTCAGGCTAAGGCTGATGGTTGTGACTGTTTTATTTTCGGTGAGACTGCAGACTGTGTATATGGTGGTCACAGCAGTCTTCTATCTAAGGACTGGACTTATGGCGAGTTCGTCGACCGCTGGTCATTCCTTCTCCCATACAAGGCTCTTAAGGACTGGGAGATGGATATGAAGCCTTATGATGCTTACGAGAAGAATGGATACATTGATGTTCTTCCATTCCTTTCTGAGTACGAGGCTCCTGCGTCACTTAACTCATACAGAAACGCATGTGAGATGGCAGGAATGGAGCTATTTACTCCATATGGTCATACTACATTTGCCGAGCCGCTTGACCTTGAGAGAGTAAGATGCGGCGAGAATAAGTATATTGTAAGAGAAGTCTTCAACAGACTTTATCCTGGATTTGTAATTCCACCCAAGACTCCAATGCCAAGACCGATGAATATCTGGCTTCAGGGCTGGGAAGGTCCCACAAGACCTGAGTTCAGGGAGCACTGCATCGACGAGATGAGCGCGGACCAGAAGTGGCTTGTATGGAGCCTTGAGAGATTCCTTAATATTATTGACGAGGATGAATAATAATATGAACGATGATTCAATTAAAGGCAGACATTTTGAGCTGCTTAAAACAATTAATAATCTATGCCTAGATCGCCACATTGACATGTTCTTATGTGGCGATACTGCTTTAAGTGTGTATCGTGATGGAGAGCTTTCAGACTATATGACGGTTGCAATCAATGCTGCTGATGCCCCCAAGCTTATCTCAGCCATCGACGATAGTGATATTCCGTACGAGACAGAGAGCATGCTTAACAACGGAGGATACCCTTCGTTTGAGATCAGAGTTTTTGACAGAAGTACAACTGACTTTGAGATCAACAAGTGTAGGAAATATCTTAACAATTGTATTCATGTAACGGTGAAGCTTGTTGAGCATGTATCGGCGATGAAGCTTTCATGGACGATGGCGCGTGCGAGATTCAAGAGCTACAAGAAAGGAATCAGTCTTCCTGCTGAGGTTAACAGTACTGATGTTTCTGCTCCACTATTTGAGAGAATGGTCAAGGCAGCGTCCGCATCTTCTGGCATGATCCGGTTTAACAGCAAGGAGTTTCCTAAGACTATGCTTGGATCATTTGATCAGGTTGAGCTTTATGGTGAGAAGTTTAATGTCCCTGCAAGAACAGAGGCTTATCTCACCCTGGAGTTCGGAACATTCTGGAGAGCGTACGAGCCTGCTGCTTTCGACGGCCGTGACTGCAACTTCAGATCAGTTTCAATAAGCTGGGACGATTATCAGACTGCGATTTCATCAGTTGATCTTGCAGGCTATGACAAGGTTTATTCGGAGTTTCGTTCAATTGACAAGGGCTTCAGAAAGTACCAGTCGATTGTTAATACTTATTACCAGAATATGGAACGTACCTTCGACAGATTTTATTTGTATGAAAACCTTGAATGCCGCAAGGATGAGTTTATGAAGCTTCGCGAGAACGATGATTTCACAACGCTTCGCAAGGAGCTTGATGAATATCTTATGCTGATGGAGCATCATGCAAGAGCTGGCCTCGGACTCTGTTTCGATTCGGATATTCTGGAGATTGCTCTCGATGTTCTAAGACATGAGGGTCGCAGCAAGGATGCCGACGAGCTTAAGTCTCTTGTTCCAGAGCAGCACATGAAACCTATTACAATCAGAGATTACACAGAAGCAATTACAGAAGCGATAGAGGAATAAACATATGGATATGGAACAACAGGCTCTATTTGAGCTTCTTAAACAGGCGAAGGCCTTCATGGATGAGAACGATATCACGTTCTATCTTTTCGGAGGAAGCTGCATTGGTGCTATCAGACACAATGGCTTCATTCCATGGGACAACGATATCGACATCATCATGGATAGAGATAATTACAGGAAACTGATAGAAGCGTCCGGGATGCTTGCGAATGAAGACTTTGAATTCGTATGCTTCGAGAATCATGAAGAATACTTCAGACCTTTTGGCCAGTTCTCTTCGAAGAAGGATACTTACTTCCTTCAGAGCCGTGTCTTTAATAAAGGCCTCTGCATGGGAACTATTATAGATGTCTTCGTGCTCGACTACGTTCCTTCTTCTCGAATGGAGGAACATATGCACAATCTTCTCATGTATGAGGAGACTCTTGGCTACTACAGACTTTGCCGTGATGAAATCAGTGAACACGCTGAAGAATATTACGCTCTTGTTGAAGAAGAGCGTGAGATTGGACGAAAGGCTGTAATCGACAGACTCAAGGAGAAGGTCGAGCAGTTCTCCGCCCAGGAATCAGATCAGATGGTTACAAGATTCTGGGTTATAAAGCTCAGGAAATATAACAAGGAATGGTTCGGCAAACCAAGATATATTGATTTCGAGGGTGTGCCTATGCCGGTACCTGCTAATGCTGAAGCTACTCTTCGTGCGCAGTACGGCAATGACTGGTACAATGTGCCACCTCAGGATGGCCGCAAGATCAAGACATTTTTCCATAATCACAACATCAGCAGCAATAACTACGTTGATGATGTAAACAACTTTATCGATAACGATGCTATCGAAGAGCTCCTTGAGAACAGAAAGCATTATCAGGTTGCGAGACTTGGCAAGCAGATTGAAATGCAGAAGTACAAGGATCAGCTGCTGGCTCACAGACTGATTCTTGAATATAAGCCGGAGACACACGCAGATGATTATTCTGCGCTGAATCCCCTTATCAAGAAGGTTAAGGCATTCAATAATTCAGGGATTTCTCAGACGCTTATAGACGATAAGTTTGTTCTTGGCTGGATGCGATGGCTTACAGAGAACGGCAGATATTATGATGCTGCCAAGGTAAGGACTGCTTTTGTTTCAGAGAATTTCACTTCGGATGAGTTAACTGAGCTTGATTCTCTCATCGAGAAGCTTAGAATTCTTGACGAAGCGATTTATGAATCTGGTATTGATGAGGTTCGTGCCGCTTATGATGCGATTGATGATATATATCGCAAGACTGTTTCAAGCTGCATCGTCGCAAGAGGTCGTATCCTGATGCGCGAGGGTTCGGGAATTCCTTACCCCACTGACGCCAAAGCTTTTCTCGAGGTGTGCAATACATTTCTTGACACACACCCCGACAACTGGAATGTACTTAAGCAGAAAGCTGACTTCATCTACTCGCTCGATCGAAGAGACGAGGCATATAAGATATATGAAGTGGTTTATCAGAACTCCTGCAACGGAATGATTCTTCTCGAGCTTAAGAAACGATTTGGTTTTAAATAGAATTATATGAAATGAGGTTCTGATCATCGTAGCTGATGACCAGAACCTTTATAATGCCTAGTATTCGTATTGCACTTGTTATTCTTTATTTGTTATTCTTAGCCTGAACAAGTTCGCTGATATCAAGCTTATCTCCGATGATGTAATCCATCTCAAGCGGATTGAGTCTCAGGAACATTCCCGGTGTGAAAGTAAGCTCACCTACGATAACTTGTCCTGCAACCTCGTAGAAATCAACTCTTACAAGAGGGAAATCCTTAGATAGTACTCTTGCAAGCTCGATCATCTTCTCAACATTCTCAGGCTTCTTAGGGAATCCCGCAGTTGCCTTACCTCCCCTTCTAATTGGAAGCGGCTTCCAGTCCATATCAACAAAAGTTCTTGACTGTGTACCCTCGTTTCTGCCTGAAACAGTCAGTGCGAACTGTGGCTCACCATTAAAGCAGTAGAACTTGTAATCGTCAAGACCGCTGTCATCACCGATAAACTCCTCGATCAGAATTCTAGGAACAATCTTCTCAGTAGATGCGCCCATATTCTTGTAATAGTAGCTTGTCCATGGATACAGCCACTGAGTCATCTTTGCACACTCATAATCCCATGCGATATGATTCTTATCCTTAACAATAATTACTGAATCATTACCCCATCCGCAGTTTGACTTCATAACGAATCTCTGAGGAAGTGCCTCGTAGTCAATCTCTTCTACACGGTCAAAAGCACCGATCAGCGGCACGACATGTTCCGCTCCGACCTTACCGGCGATGTAGTCCTTGGCCGTAATCTTATCGCATGCAGTGATAATATCAGGATGCTCGTAATTAAGAGCGAGCCAGATAATCTTCTCATTAAATGTCTTAGGATTCTTAAGATCAGGCAGATACTTCATCTGTGCGTATGCCTTCTGAAGACAATACTGCTCCTTAGTTCTGTCATCAATTCTTCCATCAATTGCATAAACAACCTCAGGTGAAACCTTCTCAAAGAATGCTTCCTTATCATAGATGATTTCCTTAGGTAGCTTTAGAAGCTCGCCCATCTCCTTGTCTAGGCTTCCAAGTCCTGACAGAAATCCATCCTCAGGGAAGAATTCCATAAACTCAACGATGAGCTGATCCCCAATCTCAAGGAAGTCAATTCTGACAAATGGGAATGACGCAGCAAGCTTGCCAGAGAGATTTGCAATGGCTTCCCTATTCTTTGAAGCTGATTCACTGGTCTTTACAACCCTGCCCTTAGCTTCGATATATTCTGCATTGCCGTTGATGCAGTATGCACTTACCTTCTCTGCATCTGCAAACAGGGGTTCTGCATAAAGAACTGTTGCAAGGTCATTAAGACCCCAGTTGAATGCCTCGAAGTATGGATTAGCAATTCCCTTAAGCTGTCCTGCAAGTGATGACTTAGCCTTCTCGATAGCCTTGTCAGTCTTCTCTGTCATCACATGTCTGTAGCTGTTTCTTCTGTTAACCTTAAATACGCACTTCTCAGGAAGCTCGCTGAAATCAATGTGCTCCTGGTGTACCCAGAAACCGATTGTGTCTATTACGTATTCTGCACCAATCTTCTGTTCAACGTATCTCTTAAGTGCAAAGCTGTCGTAACAGTTTGCGATGAGTGGCAGCTGATAATGAAGCTTAAGCCACTGAAGCTTCTCGCTCAGAGTCTTAGGCTTGCTGAAGTCCATATCGCATCCCATCTGTGCCTTAAATACCTTGCCGAGATAAATCTCCATAGCATTAATGTCAAAACGACCTGCTCTGTAGAGTTTTCTGTTACGCTTCACGTATTCCGGCTTCTTGTATGAATCCTTCGCTATATCAGAAACGATGTACTGATCGTCCTGAAAATTCTTGAATTCATCATATGTCGCAGTATTCTTGAATCTCTCATATTCGGTATCAGTGAAGAACTGCTTCTTAAAAGTGCCCGCAATCTTATTCTTTAAGGACATAATAGCCTCCATCTTTATTAATATTTATTACTTTTTGAATTCTTTAATTTGTAGACAATTATATCATAATGTATAATTATGTTAAATTAACAAAGATTCGCATGTTTTTATTTATAAGGAGATGACGATATGAAGATTTTTACTAAGTTTACTACCATTCTTCTATCATCAGTGTTGATATTATCATCATTTGGAGCAACAGCTTTCGCAGATTCAATGGATAACTATGACCCTGATAAGGCACTGCAGTACGCGATTGATAATTGGAACAATCTGACACCAAGGGAGAAGGTTAAAGGCAAGGCTGATTGTGTAGTTTTCATACGATCATGCCTCGAAGAGGGCGGAATGCATTTTGACAGAAGCTATGAGTACACACCTAATGATTTTGTAAAGTTCCTTAAGAGCAAGGGCTTTAAGGAGTACGCTATGTCTCTCTCTGATGAAACAAATACAGCAAGCGGTGATCTTATTCTTTACTACTGTGGAACTTGTAATAAGTATTATCACATTAGCATGATAATGAACCCTTACTATATGACTATAGTTCACCACAACGTAAACGGCAAGATTGGTGCTAAGGGTAAGACATTCTATGCTTTTGCACACAGTGGTCATGCAGGTGCTAGATACACTATCCTCCACTACCCTAACTACAAGGATAAGTCAGACTCAGTAACTGCAGAATTTACAGAGGATAATAAGATTGCACTTGAGTGGAACGGTGTCGATTCTGCTGTAAGCTATAACGTATACAGAGCTACAGCAGCTAACGGCACATACACTAAGATTGCTAACGTTAAGGAGACAAGCTACACTTATTCGCCAGCTGCAAGCTTCAGCGGCAAGAAGCTTTACTTCAAGGTTAAGCCAGTTAATGCTGCTGGAGAAGTTGGTAAGTTCTCACCATCTGCATCTGAGAGCAACGTTAAGGAGTACGGAGCTCCTACAGTAACAAAGTCAAAGGCTACCGTTGTTAAGGTTAAGTGGGGTCAGGCATCAGCTGGATGCAATGGATATGAGATTTCACAGACTACATCAAGTAAGAAGATCGAAACAACTAAGGTAGTAACTAAGGCAACTAGTACTTATACTACACTTAAGGCACCTAAGAAGAAAGTACGTTACTACAGAGTAAGAGCATATAGAACAATTGCTAATGCTTCTGCAGCAGAACCAATCACTGTATACAGCGACTGGTCAGCAGCTAAGTCATTCAAGCTTAAATAATATGTTTGATTCATACTACAGAAGGCCTGGTCGATTCGACCAGGCCTTCTTCTTATCATATCAAGTATTCTATTGTTACATTATTTCCGCTGAGTCGAGGATTACTGTAAAAGGTCCATCGTTTAATAACTCAACCTTCATATCCGCTCCGAAGATACCCTTCTCAACCACAGGACACTTCTCCTTACATCTGTCGATGATGTACTCGTACAACCTGTTAGCCTCCTCCGGGCCGCCGGCATCTATGAATGACGGTCTATTGCCCTTTTTGCAATTAGCGTAGAGCGTGAACTGTGAAATCAGAAGCAGTTCGCCATTAACATCATCTAGTGACAGATTAGTCTTGCCGTTCTCATCCTCAAAGATTCTGAGCTTGCACATCTTATCTACAAGCTTATCTGCAATTGCTTCATTGTCTTCCTTGGATACTCCGATAAGAACCATAAAACCCTTATTAATTGCACCGCAAGTCTCACCTTCAACAGTTACACTTGCGTGCTTTACTCTCTGTATTACAAATCTCATTTAACACTCTCCATCGTCATTGCCTTCTTCAACTGGCTCAGCTGGCTCGACATTCTTCATCATTTCAAGGAACTCTGCCTTGATGCCCTTGTTAAGGGTTGCCTGCATTCCGAAGAATTGTGACTTCGCATTTCCTTCTACGATAATCCACTCTCCGTCTGAATTGCATGTAAGATCCCAGCCGCAGAATACGAGTCCATCGATTGACGCTGCTGCAGCAAGAGCGATCTCCTTAGCCTTCTCCCAGTTAGGAAGCTGATATCCCTTAATCACATATCCGTAGTCTGGATTCTTCTCATATCTGATACCCTTCTTGTCAACGCCTGTTGAATCGATGATGCCTGTCTCCTTGTCGATGTGAGCAAGAAGTCCACCTGCACCAGCATTGTCTATAAAGCTACCCTTGTGACCGATCTTCAGTGAGCAGCCGAGAATCTCGATTAATCCATCGTGCTTGATTGTGATGCATCTGATAGTATTTACTGAATCTGGATTTAGGAACTTGAAATCCTCATGTGGCTGAATCATCTCCTCCACAATTATTCCATCATCTCTAAGAAGCTCCTCTAGAAGCGATTTCAGATCAGTGTTCTCATCTGTATACACCGGCTCGATACCTCTTCCAAGTGAGTCGAAGTTGCCTTTCTTTACAAAGCTTGGGTGTCTCTTGACAAAAGCCTCAAACTTATCAAAATCATCCGTCGAAAGAATTCTCTCCATCTCACGACCGTAGTATGGCTTAAGCTCAAGGTATGCATCGTACTTACTGTTAAGAGTGTCATCTGCGTGAGTTGAGTTCATTCCCTTAAGGCGCTTACCTCTAAATGCATCGCATACAAACTTCTCTCTCTCAGCAATATCCTTGTTAAAGAAATCAAACGAAACAAATTCTGAAGGATTATATCTCATTACATTTCTGCAGAAATTCATGTCAAAAGCAAGTTCTCTTCTCTCTTCTTCGCTCGCTTCCGCATATTCAGGGTGTGAGTCTTCAACGAACTCCATCAGGAAATCAATACTTAGAGGTGACAGGACTTCTTCATCAATTGCCTTATATTCTTCCATCAGCGGCTTAACTTCATCGTATGAAATCTCGCCAGCATACGCTCTGTCGATGAGTTCCCTCGCCTCATCTCTAATTTGAGCCTGTCTGATTCCTTTGTTAAGAATCTTCCAGATTTCATCCTTGTCCTTAGCAGGATCATAATTATACAGACCAAGGTCCATGTACTTTCTGGCTGTAACGCTTATCTCCTCTGTCCATGACTTAATCTCAAGTCTTCTTGTCATGAGTGTCTTTGTATCAAGTCCTGTTGCCTCAATCATTCTTGCGTATGCATCAGAATTCTTCTTCTTGCCTCTGTTAAGTCTGAGTCCTATTCTTGCAATTCCGACATCAGTCTGAGTCCAAAGTTGTCTCTCTAAATAATCTTTATACTGTATCTTATGAAGTGTTCTCGCCTTCTCTAATTCTTCCTTAGCCTTGCTTATAGGCCAGCCGCTTTCCTCTGCGACCTGCTTGGAGAATAGTTCTAAGTCTCTAGATTTTCTTATTTTAGACTTTATTTTACCAAGTACGCTCATGTGTATTCTCCTTCCTTATTTAGAACTATCTTTAATTATATCATACAACTTTATTATAAATTATCCGATGTGCTATAATGCTATATGTATATTAATAAGGAGATAAATATATGGGTAAATTAGCTACATTAACTACCTTTATCAAGGTTCTTAATCAGATTAATAAATACAACAAAGCTACTAAGAAGCAGATTATGAAGTGTCGTGCCGAGGGAGACCTTGAGGGCGAGCGCGAAATTATAAGAGAGAATACAGGTATCTACATCTCAAATATCGCAGACATCTGTCACGTTGAAATTGATGTTGAAGGTCAGGAGAATATTCCTGAAAGCGGACCTGTAGTAATCTTCTCTAATCACCAGGGTTATGCAGATGTTCTTGGACTCTATCTTGCCATTCGTAAGTTCCAGTTCGGTTTTGTAGGTAAACAGGAGTTTAAGAAGATTAAAGCTATGGATGTAGCATTTAATCTGACAAGATCTGTGTTCCTGCATCGTGGTGATGCGAGAGCTGCGCTTGAAACTATCAAGACAACAACAGAACTCCTTAACGATGGTTTCTCTTTATGTGTATTCCCAGAGGGAACAAGATCAAGAGGACCTGTTCCTGGCGAGTTTAAGGCCGGTGCATTCAAATTTGCACAGAAGGCCAAGGTGCCAGTGCTTCCTGTCACAATCAACGATTCATACAAGATGTTCGAGGTTGATGATGCATTCCACCCTTGCACTGTGAAGGTTAAGATTCATCCTGTTGTTCACATTGAGGACATGTCCCGCGGTGAACAGAAGGATGCATGGGATGACGTTGTAACTACAATTACTTCTTCTATCAGAGAAAGCTAATATCGTGTAAACTAACAGCGTGGCTGTAAGGAATAAACATTCCATACAGCCACGCTGACTTTTTATCTCTGTTTAATTGATTTTCTGTAGAATACAACTCCAAGAATTATCCACACAATCAGACACATGTATGACTCTTTGCCAAGCGAGCATCCAAACATTGGAATCGGAACCAAAAGTAATACTACAAATACAATCGAGAATATTATTCCGAGTAACGAAGTAAATACTATTCCAGAATTCTTCTCTTCTCTTGCAAACTTGAATGCAGCAGCAGATGTATATCCATAACCGATTGCTGCGCCAAGTGATGACATATCTACAACCCACCCGAGCGCCGTTCTTCCGAAGAATGGTGCTATCATAGCTATGACCATAACAAACAGGATTGCATTAGCCGGTGTCTTGTTCGTCTTATGAAGCTTTCCGAACCATGCCGGAAGCACATTCTCCTTAGCCATTGAATAAAGCAATCTGCTTGTAGCCATATAGAAGCCGCAGATTCCTGAAAGAATCGCTGCAAGAACAGCAATTCCAAGGAAGGCCACTCCTGCTGTTCCAAGCAGTGTCTTAGCAGCATAGAATGTTGGAAGAGACATCAGGCCTCTAAGGTTATGTAGATCATCAATATATTCAACCCATGAACCGTATCCTTCAGGTACGACCATTGCGGTAACTGTGTTTAAGATGACATATACCGCTGCGCCGAAAATAATCGAAATGACCATAATCCTTTTGGTCTTGCCTGGAGAGAATTTGAACTCCTCTGCAGACTGCGGAATCGTATCGAATCCGACGAATGCCCAAGGTGCAACTGCTACTACTGCCAGCACGCCTCCAATCTTGGCATCCGTTGTAGTTGCCTCATTCTCATAGAAGGCCGGTGACAGGTTAGCAAATGATGCCTTATCACTTACAAGTGCAGCGATTGCAAAGATTCCAACGCCAGCAACAAGCGCGAAAACAAGAATTGTCTGAAATGCTCCTGTGAATCCCACACCCTTGATGCTCATTGCAGCAAAGAATACAAGCGCGACAAGAGCTAGTGCAATCTCACCCATGTAGATATCATAATCTGCAACCTCATAATGAAATCCAACCTGGAATACATTATTCATCAGATTTCTTCCAATCAAAGCAAGTGCTGTAGCGTTAAGTGGAACAATACACAGATATGAAAGACCAAGAAACCATGAACATATAAAGCCATGATTCTCTCCAAAAGCATTCTGTGTATACGTAAACTCTCCGCCAGCAACCGGATACTTCTGTATCATGTAGTTGTAATTAAATGCAATAATTGACATTATTAGTGCTGCGATTGCCATAGCAATTGCGGTACCAAGCGGACCCGCCTTACCTAGGAATGTATTTCCAGGCATAACGAACGCACCCCATCCTATGATGCATCCGAGTGCAAGAGCCCACACGTTAATCTGTGTAAGTTTCTTCTCAAGCTTTACTTCTTTGTTATTATGACTCATGTGCTTACCAGTCCTTACATATAAGGTTTAAACTTATAGAGCATACCCTTCTTGTATGGCTCCTTCGCGAAGGCACACTGATATGATGCAAGACCAGGAAGAGTATTGCCCTCAATAATTACTGCCTTATCCTCACAGATAGCAACATCCCATCCGATATATCCAAGGCCTTCATATGCGCCAAATGCCTTAAGCGCAACCTCCTTGGCCATCTCAAAGTTAGGAATCTTAAATCCTAGAATCTGTGCTCCTGTGTTAGGATGAATATCGTGTACTTCACCGGTGTTATCAACTGCACCAGTTATTACCTCTCCTGTTTCCTCATCAACCCCAGCAAGGATTCCTCCGGCAACCATGTTATCAACAACGCTGCCGTTTGCTCCAATCCTGATAAATGATGAGATAATCTTTGATTCGCCATCGTGAAGAATTGTGACTAGTCTTACCGTATTAACTGCGCCATTATAAAGCTCGTTCATTAGGTGATGCTGCTTAACACATTCCTCTATAAGAAACATCGGCTTGCTCATAAAGTCATCATAAAGAGCTCTTGGCTCCCAGTCAGAAAGCTTTACCTTAAATGCGCCTCTTCCTTGCATCAGATTGATAGGCTTGCAGAACAGCTCATCAAGACCATCAATGAATTCGAGGAAGCTCTCGTAAGTTGCGCCTGGTTCATTACACCAGAATTTTCTCTGAATATATTTCTCAAAGTAGCGGTCGAAATCCACTTTGTTCTCTGTATACTTTGTAGCACCTTTGTTGTGAGTTCTTGCAAGTCTTCTTGTTGTAAAAAGAGTTGCGTACTCATCGAGCTCTTCATTGGTTAGCTCCCAGCATCTGAACAGCTCATACTCTACGGCATCCGTTCCGTAATTCGCATTGCATTCTTTGATGTGCTTTCGAAGCGCCTCCTCACTCCAGCCTGACTTCTCCATTAGTCTAGCCATTCTTTCTCTGTCAGCCGCTTCCTTCTGAGCTAGCTTCTCTTCGATTTCTTCATCACTTAGAAGGAAATACTGTTCCATGAAATACTTAACCGGGCCAATTCCGTATTTCTTCTTGACTCTCTTGAGTTCATGATCAGCATATTCTTTATCCCAGCCTGTTACTTCAAGAAGCTTGTTATAACACTTAAGTTGCTTGGCATTCATCTTCTTCGCTCTCATTGTAATCTGCTCAGGGGTCATGTTCTCCATCCTCTCCTGAGCATATGTAACATACTTAATGCCATACTCGTCATATACGGCTCTCATCTTCTTATGTGCCTCTTCATAAGACCAGCCGTTTCTTTCTGCTACAAGTGCAACGTTCACATTCTTCTTTTTCTTATTCTCTTTTTTCTTAAAAATTCTCTTTATCCGCCCAAACATCAATTATCCCCCTCGTTTGGTTAATTGCAACATTAATCGTTAGTAGTTGGCATCCTCCATACTACACCTGCATTATATTCTGTAAACATAACTGATTAAATAACGTTTACAGAAAATTAATGTAAAATTTCAGTAAAATACAGGTGCATTATCACCATTAAAAAAGTCAGGAGTCTTAATCTGAACCCCTGACTTAAAGTAATTCTAATGTAAACAGCTATGTGGTAAATGCCACTACCATTATCTAAGCATTGACTCTTACAGCAGCGTCATCTGCTCATTTCCATCAGATCCTATGTTAGGATTCTTCTTCGGAGCCTCAGGCTTCTTAGCGTTCTCTTCATCAACAACCTTGGCAAAAGATACAATCTGCTTGTCATCGTCAAGTCTCATGATCTTAACACCCTGTGTTGTTCTTCCTGAAGTTGAAACCTCATCAGCCTTGATTCTGATAATTACTCCATCAGAGTTGATCAGCATCAGCTCATCGTCATCGCTTACAAGGGTTGCTCCAACAAGATATCCGGTCTTAGAGAACTTTGTCTTATCGTATGTGGCAACTCCCTTACCGCCACGAGCCTGGAGTCTGTACTCATCAAGAGATGTTCTCTTACCGAAGCCCTTCTCAGTTACAACGAGCATCTTACGCTCCTGATTGATATCGAGCTCCATTGAAACAACCTCATCATCACCCTCGAGATTGATTGCTCTTACACCGCCGGCAGATCTTCCCATTGAACGCACATCATTCTCGCTAAATGCGATAGCCTTACCCTCCTTGGTAACAACGAGTACTCTCTCATCGCCGTTTGACTGCGCAACTGAGATAAGCTTGTCGTCGTCCTTAAGAGTAATTGCGATAAGTCCAGTCTTCCTGTTAGTGTCGAACTCGCTTAGAGGAGTCTTCTTGATAGTACCCTTTCTGGTTACCATAATAAGCTCTTCGTCCTTAGAGAACTCCTTGATAGGAATTACAGCAGTCACTCTCTCACCCGCATTGAGGTTCAGGAAGTTAATAACTGGTGTTCCCTTGGCAGTTCTTGAGCCCTCAGGAATCTCGTATGCCTTGATTTTGTATACTCTTCCCATATCTGTGAAGAACATCAGATAATCGTGAGTTGAAGTGATAATCAGATCACGGACAAAATCATTCTCTCTTGTTGTCAGTCCGACAATGCCCTTGCCTCCACGCTTCTGTGCCTTGAAGGTATTCTCCGGTACTCTCTTAACGTATCCGAGGTGTGTCAGTGTAATTGCAACATCCTCTTCATCAATGAGAGCCTCTTCGTCGAGCTCGCCATCATCTGCAACAATCTTAGTTCTTCTCTTGTCGCCCCACTTAGCCTTGATCTCGAGAAGCTCATCCTTGATAACTCCCATAAGCTTATGTTCGTCAGCAAGAATCTCCTTAAAGTATGCGATCTTCTTCATAAGCTCCTCATACTCGTTCTGAAGCTTCTCTCTTTCTAGACCCTGCAGTCTGGCAAGTCTCATATCGAGAATTGCCTGTGCCTGAACCTCTGTAAGACCGAAGCGAATCATCAGTTTTTCCTTCGCATCGTTGTATGAAGATCTGATTGTCTGGATAACCTCATCGATGTTATCGAGCGCGATAAGAAGTCCGGAAACGATGTGAGCTCTTGCCTCTGCCTTCGCAAGGTCGAACTTCGTTCTCCTTGTTATTACTACCTTCTGATGTTTCAGGTACTCCTCAATAATCTGATAGAGGTTCAGGATTCTTGGCTCACCGTCTACAAGGGCAAGCATAATCATACTGAATGTAGTCTGAAGCTGTGTGTGCTTGTATAGTCTGTTAAGTATTACGTTAGGGTTGATATCCTTCTTGAGGTCAATAACAATTCTTGTTCCCTCTCTGTTAGACTCATCTCTGATTGCAGTAATACCCTCAATCTTCTTGTTTCTGACAAGCTCTGCCATAGACTCGATAAGTCTTGCCTTGTTCACCTGGTAAGGGATCTCTGTTACGACAATTCTCGCCTTACCTCTCGTAGTCTCCTCAATCTCACATACAGAACGAACCTTAATCTTGCCCTGTCCTGTTGCGTATGCCTCTCTAGCTGCACCCTTACCGAGGATAATTGCTCCTGTAGGGAAGTCAGGACCCTTAATGATCTTGATAAGATCATCTACTGTGCAGTCCTCATCGTCGATCATCTTAACGCAGGCATCGATTGTATCGCTCAGGTTATGTGGCGGAATTGATGTTGCCATACCTACGGCGATACCGTTTGATCCATTGATAAGAAGGTTCGGTACTCTTGAAGGAAGTACTACAGGCTCTTGCTCTTCTCCATCGAAGTTGTCCATGAAGTCAACTGTATCCTTCTCAAGATCTCTTACCATCTGAAGCGAGAATGGTGACATTCTTGCCTCTGTATATCTCATCGCAGCCGCTCCGTCTCCGTCCACAGAACCGAAGTTACCGTGACCGTCAACGAGCATATATCTTGTTGAGAAATCCTGTGCGAGCTTTACCATCGCGTCGTAGATTGATGAATCTCCGTGCGGATGGTATTTACCCATTACTTCTCCGACAATACGGGCCGACTTCTTATGTGGCTTGTCCGGAGTAGTTCCAAGCTCGTGCATTCCGTAAAGAATTCTTCTGTGTACAGGCTTTAGTCCGTCACGTACATCAGGAAGTGCACGGCCTACGATTACACTCATCGCATAATCGATATACGAATTCTTCATCTCGTCGTATATCTCATGCTCTATAATCGTGCTGTTATCTAAAATATCTGACATCTTTATCTCCTATATCTGTATCCTGTATGCATTCGCCTAGATATCCAGGTTCTTAACATACTTGGCATTGTCCTCAATGAACTTCTTACGTGGAGGTACCTTGTCTCCCATAAGTGTTGTGAAAATCTCATCTGCCGAAGCAGCATCCTCGATTGTAATTCTCACAAGAGTTCTTGAGTTGTAATCCATAGTTGTCTCCCAAAGCTGGTTGAAGTCCATCTCTCCAAGGCCCTTGTATCTCTGAATCTCAACCTTGTTGTTTCCGCCCTCTGCCTTGAGCTTGTTAAGAAGAGCATCCTGCTCTGCATCTGAGTATGTGTACCAGATCTGCTTACCCTTCTTTACTCTGAAGAGTGGTGGCTGAGCCGCATAAACATATCCATCTTCAATAAGTTCAGGCATAAATCTGAAGAAGAATGTCAGAAGCAGCGTTCTGATATGCGCTCCATCGACGTCGGCATCGGTCATGATAATAATCTTGTGATATCTAAGCTTGCTGATATCGAAATCCTTGCCGATATTGCAGCCAAATGCTGTAATCATATTCTTGATTTCTTCAGAATTAAGAACTCTGTCGAGTCTTGCCTTCTCTACGTTCAGAATCTTACCTCTGAGTGGAAGTACCGCCTGTCTCTTACGGTCTCTTCCCTGCTTTGCTGAACCACCCGCAGAATCTCCCTCGACGAGGAAAATCTCGCTGAGTGCAGGATCCTTCTCTGAACAGTCTGCAAGCTTACCCGGAAGTGAAGTTGTATCGAGAACAGATGTCTTTCTTGTAATCTCTCTCGCCTTACGTGCAGCCTCTCTTGCGCGCTGAGCTCTTAAGCACTTGTCGATAATAATCTTCGCTTGCTTAGGATTCTCCTCAAGGAAGAAGCCGAACTGCTCAGCAGTGTTTGATTCAACGAAGCCCTTAACCTCACTGTTACCGAGCTTAGCCTTAGTCTGACCCTCGAACTGCGGATTAGTGAGCTTAACGCTTACGATAGCTGTAAGACCTTCTCTTACATCATCACCCTGAAGTGCGTCCTCGTTGTCCTTAAGGAATTTGTTTCTTCTCGCATAGTCGTTGATAGTTCTTGTCATCGCTGACTTGAAGCCTACAAGATGGAAACCACCCTCTGTTGTGTGGATGTTGTTCGCATATGAAAGAAGTGTCTCAGCATATCTGTCAGTATACTGAAGAGCAACCTCAACCTCATATCCTTCCTTCTCAGCCTCGAAGTAGAATACAGTCGGATTGATAGGATCCTTATTAGCATTAAGGAATGTAACGAACTCCTTGATACCTCCCTCGTAGTGGAAGTGATCCTTTCTCTGCTTGCCTTCTCTCTTGTCCTCGATGCCGATTGAAAGTCCCTTGTTAAGAAATGCCATCTCACGGAATCTTCTGTGGAGAATATCATAATCATAAACTGTCTCGTCAAAGATTGTAGGGTCAGGCCAGAACTGTGTCTTAGAACCTGTTCCCTTAGCCTCACCGATTACCTCAAGCTTGGATACCTTAGAACCAGCCCAGTATTCCTGCTGATAGAGCTTGCCGTCACGCTTAACCTGTACAACCATGTGAGTTGACAGCGCATTTACTACAGACGCTCCTACTCCGTGCAGACCTCCAGAAACCTTGTATCCTCCACCACCGAACTTACCGCCGGCGTGAAGCTTAGTGTGAATCAGCTCTACCGCAGGTATTCCCATCTTAGGGTGAATATCTACAGGCATACCTCTTCCGTCGTCGCTTACTGTGATAGAGTTATCCTCTTCAATAGTAACCTGAATGTGTTTGCAGTATCCCGCAAGCGCCTCGTCGACCGAGTTATCAACGATCTCGTATACGAGGTGATGCAGACCCGCACTTCCAGTGCTTCCGATATACATACCCGGTCTTACTCGAACCGGCTGAAGCCCCTCCAGGACCTGTATTTGTTCAGCACCATAATCTTTCTTTTCCTGAGTCATTATGTCTTTCCTTTATATATAAAATTTAAAATTAATTGACTAATTGGCATTTCCTGCCTAGCTTACATATTGTTATATTTTACCATATTTAGCGTTTTTTTACAAACTTGAGCAAATGGTTGATTATATACCAAATCCGCAGAAATCGCAAATTAAAGTTGAATTCCGTGATGTTCCTGTTAAATTATATGTCCGCCGAAACGGGAATTTTTTTAAATTACTGATCCTATATCGGTCAGTGGGAAGTCCTTGAAGTATTTTATTCTCTTCCCGCGCTCTTCTATAAATCTAATAATCATCTCACCGTCAGGATGGTTTATCACGTTCCCGGCCAAAAGTATTTCATTATCAAAAGCTCCTGCCGTCCCGCCGATAAAACCCGTCTCGTACCCCGGAAGATTCACATGTCCCGGTGAAACTGCGAGGACATTAAGTCCGAGCTTTTGGCAGGTGCGGGCGATACCCTGGTCGTATGTAATGATTGAATTCTCATCAACGGGAATACAGCTGCATCTCGCATAGCCCTGTTTAACATCAATAAGCTCCATACCTAGTTCCTTTGCCCGTGAAAGCAATCGCGTAGAAGTTTCTTTAAGCTTGTGTATAAAGTATTTTCCTGTGCAGCACGCGTTATATCTGATGTCCTCAGGATACTCTGTTCCAAGCTCGCCAGCCTCTGCAAAAACAATCGGTGCATCATCGCTTATGCCGAGTCTGCACATTCTTATATCCGGATGAGAAGAAACAGGTGACAATATATCGCCACCTGCTTCAACTAAAGAAACCTCATATCCGAGGCTTCTCACATATTCAATTACCGAAGCGGGTGCTCCGCTACTTATATATTTCTTCTTCATAGGCATTACTTCTTATCGTCGATATTAATTTTAGGCAGATTCCACTCGAACATGCTTGCAAGAATTCTGATTCCACTTGTTACGATAAGTGATGTAAACATCGCCATATACACATCTGTCGCCTTGCACAGCTCATACATAACTATGGATCCTACAAGACAGGCACATGCGTATATGTGCTTTGTGAATATGTATGGTGGAACGTTTGCCATCATGTCACGAAGAAGACCTCCGCCGACACCTGTGATTACACCGACAAATACGGCGAGAAACATGTTTGCATCAGCAAACTGAATCGCCTTAAGAGTTCCGATAGCTGTAAAAATACCAAGTCCGAACGAGTCGGCAATCAGCATAAGAGCGTCCATCTTCATAATTTTGTCACGAACACATGGGATGAAAAGCACAAAGCACGCCAGAAGACTGACCAGCGCATACTTAGGGTCAGAGAACATCGCCGGCGGATAATCGCCTAGAATCACGTCTCTGATTACTCCACCACCGACCGCAGTCGAGAGTCCCAGCACACAGATACCGAAAACATCCATATGCTTCCTCATTCCTACAACGGCGCCCGAAAACGCAAATGCACATGAGCCCATCAACTCCAATACAAGAATTACCTTATCAAGATTTACTATCATTCTCCTACTCGTTCTCCCCTTTCAATCTTCTCTGCGAGAATATTCAGATATTCCCATCTCTCATATTTATGATCAAGCTCAGCTGAAAGCTCCTCCTTCTCCTTACAGAGATCAGCGAGCAGAAGCGAATTAGTTGCATTCGCATTCATCTCGCCGTCAATCTCATCGATTCGTGTTTCAAGCTTAGCAATATCTTCGTCTATTGTTTCATATTCCTTCTTCTCAGCGTAAGTAAATTTAACCTTAGGCGCGCGAGAATTTCTTCCATCACTTTTTCCAAAAGAAGAGGTTGGTCCGCCGGAAGACTCCGCTCTGACTGATGATATTTTGGCCTGTGCAAGCTCTTCCTCACGTGCCTCTTTCTCATTCATATATTTACTGTAGCCACCTGTATAATGTTTAATCTCACCATTTCCTTCGAATGCCATAGTTCTTACCACAAGACGATCGAGGAAGTATCTGTCGTGAGACACGATAATTACAGCACCTGCGAAGTCGTCGAGGTAATCTTCTAGAACTGTCAGCGTGTCGATATCGAGATCATTAGTAGGCTCGTCAAGAATAAGCACATTCGGTGCCTGCATCAGAACTGTCAGAAGGTACAACCTTCTCTTCTCCCCGCCCGACAACTTTCCTATCATAACAGAATGCATGTGCGGAGGGAAGAGGAATTTTTCGAGCATCTGTGCAGCTGAAATATATCCGGACTTCGTGTGCACGTTATGCGCGATTTCCTCGACATATTTGATGACCCTCATGTTCGGATCCATGTCAAAGGCTTCCTGTGCAAAGCAACCTATTCTTACCGTATCACCTACTTCGATACTTCCGCTATCAGGTTCTATCTTACCGGTAATTATGTTAAGCAGAGTTGTCTTGCCGCAGCCGTTATCTCCGACGATACCGATTCTGTCATTTCGGAGAACATTATAAGAGAAATCACGGATATAGTTAACACCGTCATAACTCTTGTTTATGTTGTTTATCTCTATAATCTTCTTGCCAAGTCTTGAGCTTAACGTATCGATTGTAAGCTCTGGGCTGTCAAAGGTTTCCTTTGCAGCCTCTATCTCCTTGAATCTGTCTACTCTTGACTTGGACTTTCCTGTTCTTGCAGGTGCGGTCCAGCGAATCCACTTAAGCTCCTTACGGTACAAATTTGCTCTTTTTCTCTCATTTGCCTTAGCCATCTGAAATCTCTCTGCCTTGGCTGTCAGATATGCTTCATAATTTCCCTCGTAGCAGACAAGCTTTCCCTTCTCGATCTCCCAGATATTGTTGGTAATTCTTTCAAGGAAATATCTATCGTGTGTAATCATAAATACTGCACCCTTATAACTCTGAAGATAAGCCTCCATCCACTCGATGATATCATTGTCCATGTGATTCGTAGGCTCGTCTAGAATCAGAAGATTAGTCTCGGATGCAAAAAGCGAGGCGAGGGCAACTCTCTTACGCTGCCCTCCCGATAACTCGCCCATTTTCTTGTCGTAATCGTTCATGTGAACACGAGTCAGTAATGACTTAACGAGGTATTCCTCAGTTCTTCCGTCGGAATACTTCATTGCCTGCTCTATTACTGTGAGCTCCGGGTCATATTCAGGATTCTGTGGGAGGTATCCGGTTCTAAGCTCATTGCTTCGCTGGATCTCTCCTCGTTCTGCTTCCATTACGCCCGCAGCAATTTTAAGGAGGGTAGACTTTCCGCTTCCGTTGACTCCAACGAGTCCTATCGAGTCTCCAAGATGAATGCTGAAGTTGATATCCTCAAGCAGCATCTTCTCGCTGAAATTTTTCTTAATGTTCTTAGCTGTTAGAAGCAGCATCCTTTGCCCTCCGTTGTTCTTGTTGTTCTTATTTTCTGTTTTTTAATTAGTTCTTGAAAGAATGAATTGGTGCAGGGATTCTTCCCTTTCTGTTTACAAATGCTGAGCAGTCAAAACGGTTAACCGGCATTACTGGTGCATATCCGAGAAGTCCTCCGAACTCAACTGTATCGCCTACACTCTTTCCTATTACAGGTATGATTCTTACAGCGGTTGTCTTCTGGTTAATCATTCCGATAGCCATTTCATCTGCGATGATTCCTGAAATTGTAGTAGCTTCCACATCTCCCGGAATTGCAATCATATCAAGACCTACTGAGCATACGCAAGTCATTGCTTCAAGCTTCTCAAGTGTAAGTGCTCCGTCATTTACTGCATCAATCATTCCCTGGTCCTCTGATACAGGAATGAATGCTCCTGAAAGTCCTCCAACATATGAAGAAGCCATCACTCCACCCTTCTTAACCTGATCATTAAGAAGTGCCAGTGCTGCAGTTGTTCCAGGTGCACCAGCTCTCTCAAGTCCAATCTCGCACAGAATATCTGCTACGCTGTCACCCTGAGCAGGTGTAGGCGCAAGTGAAAGATCGATGATTCCGAAAGGAATTCCAAGTCTCTTCGATGCTTCCTTAGCAACATACTGTCCAACTCTTGTAATCTTAAATGCTGTCTTTTTAATAGTCTCGCAGAGAACTTCAAAGCTTTCTCCTCTAACCTGTGTAAGCGCGTGTCTTACTACTCCAGGTCCGCTGACTCCGACGTTAATTACTGCATCTCCCTCAGTTACACCATGGAAAGCTCCTGCCATGAATGGATTATCATCAGGTGCATTACAGAATACTACGAGCTTTGCACATCCAAGTGAATCGTTTTCTTTAGTGTACTCAGCAGTCTCCTTAACAATCTCACCCATAAGTCTTACAGCATCCATGTTAAGTCCAGTCTTTGTTGAACCGAGGTTGATTGAACTGCAGACAATATCTGTCTCTGCCATTGCCTGTGGGATTGATTTTATAAGAAGCTCCTCACCCCTAGTCATATTCTTTGAGACGATCGCAGAATAACCTCCGATGAAGTTTACACCAACAGCCTTTGCGGCACGGTCGAGAGTTTTAGCGATAGTTACGTAATCCTCAGGACTTCGGCATGCAGCCTCGCCAACGATAGCTGCAGGTGTTACAGAAATTCTCTTATTTACGATAGGAATTCCGATTTCCTTCTCGATTGCTTCGCCTGTAGGGATCAGGTCGCCAGCAATTCTTGTAATCTTGTTATAAATATTCTCATTAACCTTATCGAGATCTGAATCCATGCAGTCAAGCAGGCTGATTCCGATAGTTATTGTTCTTACGTCAAGATTGTGCTCTGAAACCATCTTATTGGTTTCAATTACCTCTCTGCTGTTGATCATATATCACCTCTTCACTTTCTTCTTAGATTCTATGCATTGCTTCAAAGATTGTTTCAAGCTGACACTTGATATCAATTCCAAGCTTCTTTCCTGTCTCTGAAAGACCTGCTATGAATTCGTCATAATTCTCAACAGCGCTGATGTCGACGATAACCATCATGTGATAGTATCCTCCGACAATTGACTGTGAGAAGTCGATGATATTAACGTTCTGCTCCGCAAGGTACACGCACACTCCGGCTGTAATACCTACGCCATCCTTACCAACACTTGTAATAATTGCTTTCTTCATTCTTCCATTCTCCCCCGTTAAACGGATTTGACCTTTTGTAAAATAATTTTTTGAAAATTTAATCCCCGAGACCTCGGAGGTACTCGTCCATAGCAGTAGCCGCTTTTTTGCCAGCGCCCATCGCACGAATTACTGTTGCAGCTCCTGTTACAGCATCTCCTCCGGCAAAAACGCCCTCTCTTGAGGTCTTTCCGTCCTCATCCGCAAGGAGCCCGCCGCGTTCGTTTAGCTCCAGGTTCGGAGTTGTTCTCTTAATCAGATTGTTAAGTCTTGTTCCGAGAGCCATGATTACTGCATCGGCCTCGATTATATATTCTGATCCCTCAATTGGAATTGGACGGCGTCTTCCGCTTGCATCAGGCTCTCCGAGCTCCATCTTGATGCATTCGATTCTGTTGACGCAGTTGTTTTCATCGCCGAGGATTCTTACAGGGTTGTTCAGGAGGTGGAACTTGATTCCCTCTTCCTCTGCATGCTCGATTTCCTCTGCTCTTGCAGGCATCTCTGCTCTTGATCTTCTGTAAACGACATGCACATCAGCCCCCATTCTCTTGGCGCATCTTGCAGCATCCATTGCAACGTTTCCTGCTCCGACAACTACTACATTCTTATTTCTCTTGATTGGAGTATCATACTCATCCTTGTATGCCTTCATTAGATTGATTCTTGTAAGGTACTCATTTGCTGAATATACACCTACAAGATTCTCTCCCTCAATGTTCATAAACATTGGGAGCCCTGCACCTGTTCCTATAAATACTGCCTTATATCCCTCGTCAAACAGGTCATCAATATAAATTGATTTTCCAACTACCACATTGTGGATAAACTCTACACCCTTCTTAGCGAGTGTTTCGATTTCGTAAGCAACGATATCCTTAGGAAGTCTGAACTGCGGAATTCCATAAACAAGTACTCCACCTTCCTTATGAAGTGATTCAAATACAGTTACTTTATATCCTTTATTAACAAGATCTCCTGCACACGCAAGTCCTGCAGGACCAGATCCGATTACCGCAACCTTGATTCCATTGCTTTCAATCTCTGTTACATCCTTGTTGCCCACATGTTTCTTGTGCCAATCGGCAACGAATCTCTCAAGTCTTCCGACACCAACAGCTTCTCCCTTGATGCCTCTTACACATTTACCCTCGCACTGATTCTCCTGCGGACATACTCTTCCGCAGATGGCAGGGAGTGAATTTGTAGAAGTAATAATCTTATAGGCTTCCTCGAATTCTCCATTAGCAACCTGCTCGATAAACTCTGGAATTCTCACATTAACCGGACATCCGCTAACACATGGCTTGTGCTTGCAATTAAGACAACGCTTTGCCTCGCCAATTGCCATTTCTTCTGTGTAGCCAAGAGCAACCTCATCAAAATTTTTGTTTCTTACATCAGGCTCCTGTGACGGCATTGGAGTTTTCTTCATAACATCGTTATTCATAGTGTCTTACACCTCCTGTCAGATTGCATACGTGCTCGCGATCTCTCTTCTCTTCTTCAGTGTAATACGCATTTCTTGCAATAAGAACATCCCAGTCTACAAGCTGTCCATCGAACTCTGGACCGTCAATGCAAGCATACTTGGTCTCGCCGCCAACAGTTACTCTGCATCCGCCACACATACCTGTTCCATCAATCATGATTGCTGTAAGTGATGCAACTGTCTTAATGCCATATGGTTCTGTTACCTTGCATACGAACTTCATCATGATAGGAGGTCCTACTGTAATTACCTCGTCGTACTCATTTCCAGCATCTATAAGCTCTTTAAGCTTATCTGTTGTAAAGCCCTTCTCTCCCTTACTTCCATCATCTGTCATAAGATAGAAGTTATCAACGGCTTCCTTAAATTCGTCCTCAAGTACTATGAGTTCTTCTGTCTTGAAGCCTGAAACCATGTCAACATGGATTCCCACATCGTGAAGTCCTTTGGCAACAGGATATGCAAGAGCATTGCCTGTTCCTCCTCCGACAACACAAACATTCTTAAGACCTTCTGTCTCAGTTGGATTGCCTAGTGGACCTGTTACGTCCATGATATAGTCGCCCTCATTTAACTGTGAGAGAAGCATAGTGCTTCTGCCGACTGCCTGAAAAATAATAGTTACCGTACCCTTATCTTTGTCACTTGCTGCCATAGTAAGTGGAACTCTTTCACCGAACTCATCAACCCTGAAGATTATGAACTGACCAGGCTTTGCCTTTGCAGCGACATATGGTGCTTCGAATTCCAACCAGAACATATCGTGACTAAGCTGCTTCTTTAATACTATCTTATGCATTCCAGTCTCCTCTCTAGTTTATCTATATCATTAATTCGATTAATTACTCCCGATTATATGATTTGCATGGCAGATTATATTAGCAGATCCAGTCTGAATGCTCATCGAGCGCAAGCTCAATAAGCTCATCAATCAGCTCTGTCGAAGACAGCCCTTCATGTGCCCAGAGCATCGGATACATGCTTATATCTGTAAATCCTGGGAGTGTATTAATCTCATTAAATACAATCTCACCCTCTGTTGAATAGAAGAAATCAACTCTTGATAGACCTCTGCAGTCAAGCTCCTGATAAATCTCAATAGCATACTGTCGGATTCTGTCTGTTACCTCCTTAGGAAGGTCATCAACAAATCTTGTCTTTGAATCCGGATTTGAATACTTTGAATCATAGCTGTAGAACTCTCCCGCTGTAAGAATTTCACCAACGCAGCTTGCCTTAGGATTCTCATTTCCAAGAACGGCAACCTCCATCTCTCTTCCAACGATAGCCTCTTCTACAAGAACCTTAGTATCATACTGAAGTGATGTTCTGATAGCTTCTTCAAGCTGATCAGCATTCTTTACTTTAGTAACACCAACTGATGACCCTGCCGCACAGGGCTTTACAAACAGAGGATAAGTATCATTATGAGTCTTCTTAATATCTTCGATAACTCTAGCGCTGTCCTTCTCGAAAGCTCTCCTTCTAACAAGATAGTGCTTAGCCATCTTTACGCCAACAAGTTTTCCAAGCTCCTTCGTTGCTGACTTATCCATGCAGTTAGCTGATGCCTTAACTCCAGGACCGACAAAAGGAATTTCTGCCATGCTGAAGAGTCCCTGAATCTCGCCGTCTTCTCCGTGATCTCCGTGAAGTACAGGAATGATACAGTCAATCTTGTTAACCTGTGCTCTGTCAATCATATCAAAAATCAGGAATCCCTTAATTGTAGGATCGTGTGGAATTACAACCTGGCGGTTAGTCATCAAATCCATCCATGTATTGTCAGCGATCTGCTCAGGAGTTGCAGAGGTCCAGTACCATCTGCCTTTTCTAGTGATTCCAATTTTATGTACCACATACTTATTTTCATCAATTGCTCTAAGAACGTTAGCTGCTGACTTGAGTGATACCTCATACTCATCGGATTTTCCACCGAATATTACTGCGATATTTTTCTTCATTTTAGTTATTTCCCTTTCCAGCTATTACAACTCGATCCATTCCATTAAGATCCTGCAGAACTGTAACTGCTACATATTCACCTGTTTCCACTAGAAGCTGCTTTACTGAAGCGCCCTGGTCGTGACCGATTTCAAGTGCAAGAACTCCGTTTGCATTTAAATGCTTTGACGCATCTCTTGCAATTATTCTGTAGAAATCAAGTCCATCCTCACCACCATCAAGAGCTGTTCTTGGCTCGTGATCTTTAACCTCTGTTGAAAGAGTTTCTATTACGTCACTTTCAATATATGGCGGATTTGAAATAATAACATCAAACGTTGCATCTTCACTTAACGCATCAAACATATTGCCAAGTGCGAATTTTACTCTGTCGTATACTCCATTTAGATGAGCATTGCCCATTGCAACATTGATTGCATCGACACTCAGATCTGTCATCGTAACAGTAGCATCCTTAAATTCATTAGCAACTGTTATTCCGAGGATTCCGCTTCCTGTACACATGTCGAGTATTTCAGCATTCTTAAGCTCAAGCCCTTTGACAATGCTTATAACCTTCTCTGCAAGAACCTCAGTATCTAATCTTGGGATCAGAACTGCTGGGCTTACTCTGAATGGAAGTCCCATAAATTCCTGAACCTTAGTCAGATACTGTAGTGGTGTTCCAGATAATCTCTTATCAATGAGTCTCTTATACTCTTCAAAATCTTCAGTCCTAAGAATCTCATCTCTTCTGATTATCGTATCTGTCTTTGTCATTCCTGTTACATAGCTGAAGAGAATATGTGCTTCGTTTCTTCCATTCTCGATTTCTGAAAGTGCTTCTTCACCCCATCTTAATGCATTACCTACTGAATCCTCGCTTTCGCTGAATCTCTTAGGCTTCTCTCCTGAACCTGCTGCTTCATCACTTGCTTCTTCACTATCTCCATCGTTATCTTCGTCCACTCCCGGTCTTGATCCTGTGAAGAAGCCGTCGACATCTGCAACGTCAGGGTCTACGAGTACAGCCTTGAGTGCGATAATAGCAATTTCAAGCTGATCCCTTGTTGGCTCTGCGGTAGTTATCTTTTGAAGAAGAATTCCCGGATAGCTCAGAAATCTGATTACAGGGCTATCGCTTTTGCCCGCCCACTTGAGAAGCTCGAAGCTAATTCCCGCTATTATAGGAATAAGTAGAATTCTTGATATAATTCTCATGGCAAGGTTAGGCCATCCAAGCAACGAGAACAGTAGTAGCGATATAATCAGAACGAAAACAATGAAGCTTGTTCCACATCTTGGATGAAGTCTGTAGAACTTCTCAGCATTAGATGGTGTAAGCTCCGCCCCATTTTCAAAACAGTGTATCGTCTTATGCTCTGCTCCGTGGTACTGGAATATCCTGTGCATTTCATCCATTCTTGCTACAACAGCAATATACATAATAAACATTGCAATTCTCAGAATACCTTCTATAAGGTTAAGCGCGAAAGCACTTGGGATTATCTTCGCAAGGAAGTTAACTGCAAATGTAGGCAGAAGAACGAAGACAACAATCGTAATTATCAAAGCCATCGCGACTGCAAGGAACATCATGAAATTCCATGCTGCTTTTGGTCCAAACTTCTCATTAATCTTCTGTTCAAGCTTCGATGGTTTCTCAATTTCATCCTCTGGAAGATATTCCTCGAGGATATCAGCAGAATCCATCAGAATGCTCATTCCAAGGAGAAATGATCTCACAAATGCAAAGATTCCTCTAACAAAAGGAATGTGTGAAACCTTTGACTCTGCTTTTCTCTTTGTTGTCTTTAGATAAATCTCATCATTAGGAAGTCTTACAGCAAGTGCCACTCTGTCCGGACCCTGCATCATCACACCTTCCATTACAGCCTGTCCGCCAATAGGTGTCGGCTTAGCTCCTTTTACAAAAATCTTGGTTGTATCAATCTTTGACATCTTAGCTCCTTCTGGCTTATCTGAGCTTCTTACTCATAAAGCTTATGAAATCCTTATTGCTCTTAGTGCTCGATAGTGTGTCAATTATCTCTCCGATTACATCTGCTGTATTGCCATCAGCCATTTCTCTTCTCAGAATTGACATAACAGCGAACTCCTCAGGTGAAAGTAGAAGATCCTCTCTTCTTGTTCCCGACTTAGCAAGATCTACTGCAGGGAATATTCTTCTCTCACTCAGCTTTCTGTCGAGATGAAGCTCCATATTGCCTGTACCCTTGAATTCCTCGTAGATTACATCATCCATTCTGCTTCCCGTATCAACAAGTGCAGTAGCAAGAATAGTAACGCTTCCACCCTCTTCGATATTTCTTGCTGTTCCGAAGAATTTCTTAGGCGGATGAAGTGCTCCAGGATCAAGTCCTCCGGAAAGAGTTCTTCCTGATGATGGTTCAACCATATTGTATGCACGTGCAAGTCTTGTAATGGAATCAAGGAGAATCATTACATCCTTACCGCTCTCTGCATATCTCTTTGCTCTTTCGATTACCATCTGCGCAACCTTGACGTGATGTGATGCCTGTTCATCAAAGGTTGAATAAATTACCTCTGATTTCTTAAGAGATCTCTTCATATCAGTAACCTCTTCAGGTCTCTCATCTACAAGTAGCACAATTAGCTCAATTTCAGGATATTTCTCCTCAATACTCTTGGCAATTTTCTTAAGAAGAACAGTCTTACCAGCCTTAGGCTGCGCTACGATAAGACCTCTCTGACCCTTACCTATAGGCGCCACCAGATCCATGATTCTTGTAGAAAGATCGATGCTTTCATTCTCAAGTACGATTCTTTCATCAGGATAGATTGGTGTCAGGCTGTCAAAATGTCTTCTGCCTCTCGCCATTCCCGGATCTAGTCCGTTAACACTTTTCACGAAAAGGAGTGCTCCAAACCTCTCTCCTGCTCTTGGTTTTCTTGTAACTCCTCTAATCTTATCGCCTGTTCTCAGATTAAATCTTCTTATCTGAGATGGTGCGACGTAAATATCCTCCTCAGATGTAAGGAAATTATTGAATCTAAGGAAGCCAAAACCTCCATCGGCAATCTCTAGGATTCCCTCCATCTCAGGTCTTTCTTCTTCTGAATGTTCTTCTGTCTGCTCAGCCTTTGCCTTAGCTTCTTCAGACTCTTCCTCAAGCATTTCAGTATAGACAGCCTGTCTTCCCGCTTCTTCCTGAGCTTCTTCAAGAATTTCCTCTTCTGTTTTCTTTCTTATTTCTTCTGTCATTGGTTACCTCTCGATATGAGAGTGAGCTGCCCCATAGCAGCTCACTCCTATTTATGATGTGATTACAGTTCCTCTAGAGAATTGATTGTGCTTAGAATTGTATTGTCCTTTGAGTCGATCTGACTTACCTGAAGCTTAGGAACATCTTCCTTCTTTACTTCCTCAGATAGTCCAAGAAGTTCAGGTGTCAGATATACAGTCTTAAGTACCTTACCGTTAAGGCTTACTTTACTTGATTCTGTAAAGTTCTGTCCTCTTATGTAGTACTTGGTACCTATCTTTACTACATCCTCAATCTTTATCTTCTTATGTCCCATGGTCATATTAGTTCTCTTGTAAGGATTAATTCCTCCAAAAGCATAATAATCACCATAGAGAATATCGTAGGACAATGCTTTAAGATTTCTGAGATAGCCCTTGCTATCCTTGTCTGTTGTCTGCTGATAATCGAAGATTACACCCTCGTGAGCCAGACCAGCTTTCTCAAGCAGAATGGCTCCTGCCTGATATGATGTGATATCCATATCCTGTTTCTCAAGTCCAATGTTATCCCAGATTACATAATCTGTCTGGTAGAGGTCTCCGTTCTCATAGTTCTCCTCCTTAACATCTAGTGCCGGAATATGGTCTCCGTAAATTATCATAATTGTAGGCTCATCAGCCTTATTGATTTCTTTAATGAGATCACCGATGAATGTGTCCATCTCGTGCATTTCATTAAAGTAGTATTCATACTTCCACTTAGTACTCTCGTTATCCGCAGTAACTGTTGTGTAAGGATTCTTGAATACCTGCTCCTCTGGATACTTTCCGTGTCCTTGAACTGATACGATGTGCATGAAGTCGCTTGACTTACTTGACTTCATAATCTCCATAACATCGCTTATAAGAACCTTGTCCTTACACCAGTTCTTAGGAGTCTTCTCGATTTCGTTCATATATTCAACAGAAGTGAAGCTGTCAAATCCAAGGTTTGCGTATACCTCATTTCTGTTATAGAACAGAGCTCTGTGATTGTGAAGAGCGCTGTTCAGATATCCGTGACTCTTAGTGACATATGCCATGTTTTCAAGAGTCTTCTTTCGAAGCTTTCCCTTATATGGATATTCTCCCGGTCCGAAAAATTTTGCGCTGATTCCGGTCAAAACCTCGAACTCTGTGTTTGATGTTCCCGCACCACATGCAGGTACCTTAAAGCTTCCTGATGAATATTCTTTCTTAAGCTTATTAAATATAGGTGTAGGATCCTTATCAACACTTACATTCTTATAGCTGTCTGCAGTAGTAAATGATTCCATCTGAAGAACGATTATATTAGGATGATCCTTGCTATCGTTAGTCTTCTTAAGCTCGGTATCTGTTCCTCTCTTCGTATGCTTCTCAAGAATTCCTGTGATAAGCTGATTTGAATAATTATCAGGTCTCTTTATTCCCTTGTTTAGAGAAGTATTGATAAAGCAGTAGCAGAAGCCATAGTCTCTATATGCATAGTTAAGGTTTCCGAAGAATGTGCTCAGTACCTTAGCCTCAATAAGACCGTAGGTAGAAGCTATTGCAACGAATACTGCTGCACATATAACTGTTATTGACTTCTTGTAATTTATATTCTTCCACTTCACACTTCTCACAAAAGCCAGAGCAATAAGAAGCACACCTGCAACAATAAGTGCTGTTGCAAGAGTAATCTGCCACTTAGCAAAATATGTCTTAACAAGAGTTGCTCCGTCACCAAGATTCTGAAGATCGTATAGTGTGAAAGGTGTCATTCTCTTCAGAAGAATAACGCCATTTGCAATACCAAGTACAGCCCAGAATATATTTAGGATAGTCATCGCAAACTTTCTTCTCTTGAATAGAAGTGAAAGACATAATGTTGCGAATATAATAAGTGCATTGTAAGCAAATATTACTGGATGCTTGAATACAAATATAAATCCTGCTATTGGACTTGTAGTTATTCTTGCAAACACTTCTATAAACAGATTAAGTAATAAGGCATTAATTGCCAGATTTCTTATAAATGTTGTTTCATGAAGATCTGCATCAAAAAGCTTAGGATCCTTTCTTGGGAATCTTCTATTAAATGCATTTCTGATCTTTATAGCCAGCCCTTTTATTTTGCTCCATATAAATTTAAATAGTCCGATAATCTTAGCTTTCATTTATTCAATTGTCTCCTTAAGACTTATAGCAAGTCTTGCAAATTCTTCCATTGTAAGGCTTTCAGCTCTTCTGTTAGTCTCTATACCTGCTTTCTCAAGAGCACTGCTTACTTCGTCCTTACTGCAATTTCCTAGCGTCATCAGCGAATTAAGCAGAGTCTTTCTTCTCTGCATAAATCCCGCTTTAACCACCTTAAAAAAGAAATCTTCATCTTCAAGTTCTACGGCCGGTTTATCTCTAAGATCCATCCTAAGAACTACTGAATCAACCTTAGGTGCCGGATAGAAACACTCACTTTCCGCATCAGTCACCTTAGTAACCTCGCTGTAGTACTGAACCTGATAAGTTATTGCACCTACATCCTTAGTTCCAGGCTCTGCAACGAGTCTATCTCCAACTTCCTTCTGCATCATAACTGTAATGCTATCTGCCTGAGTTCTCTGCTCCATAAGTTTCATGATGATAGGAGTTGTTATGTAATACGGAAGATTACCAACAATTCTCACATCCTTAAGATTGTACTCTTCCTTATTCTTTCTGATAATCTCTCCAAGATCCACCTCGAGAATATCTCCGTGAATCAGCTCAAAATTATCATATCCGAACATCTTGACCTCAAGCAGTGGAATGAGTCTGTCATCAAGCTCTACTGCTATAAGTCTGCCGGCCTGCTCTACAAGATGCTCTGTCAGAGCTCCCATTCCTGGACCGATTTCTACAACAAGACTGTCTTCTGTTATGCTGCTGCCATCGATAATATCCTGTATTACTTCTTCATCGATAAGAAAGTTCTGTCCAAGCTTCTTAGATGGTCTCAGATTTCCTGCAGGATTATGGCCATGACCTGTATTGCTTCTCTTGTTATTCTTCTTGCTGCTTTTCTTACCCTTAGCCATTTATCACTCTCTCCACCGTTTCTTCAAGAGTTTCAATACTTATATTAAAACCATTCAGTTTCTTTATAAGACTCTTAACATTTCCATAACCTATTCCTAGTTCGTCCATTACCCTAGCTCTTAATTCTGCAGAATTATCCATTCCCGACATACCAAGTCTTACAATGTCCTCTCTTGTTATCTCGCCATTTCTTTCATATGAAGTGGCCTTTGCCCCAAGAAGAGCCTCCGCAATATCCTCAGGAGTTGCATTTTCGACTCCGATGTCATCAGCCTTTATAGCTTTGCTCTGCGGAATATAAGCCTGAAGGGCGCCTGGAAATTTAGCTGTAAGCTTCTTTCTTATCTCTTCTCCAGAGAAATCTGGATCGGTTAAAATGATTATGCCTTTCTCCTTATATGCCTTTTCAATCAGACTCCATGTTTCCTTAGTAATGCCAAACCCATGTGTTGCAATCATTAATGCATCACACGCTTTTCCAACAGCATCAATATCATCTCTGCCTTCTACTACAATTGCTTCTTTAATTTTTATCTTTTCCACTCTTCTTATCATCCTCAAATACATACAGGATTTCATCAGGATCCATCATCTTAAGCTGCTTTCTCGCCTGCTCCTGAATATAGTCCTTTGAATCAATGTTCTTAAGCTTCGCCTTTAGGGTATCTCTTTCCTTCTTGAGTTCCTCCTGTTGCTTGCTAAGCTTTACCTGTTCTGACTTAAGATCCATTATTGACTTTACTCTTGAGAAAAACACAGCAAAGAGAATCAGGACAATTATGATAATTGTCCTATTTCTCTTCTTCTTCTTAAGTTTTTTTCTTCCTTGTCTTCCTGTTTCTTTAAGTTCACTTCTTTTGTCCATTTTAGCCGTATACTCCTATTATTGGACCCGGATCAAGAACTACGCCATTCTTTCTGATCTCGAAGTGCAGGTGTGGTCCCGTACTTCTTCCTGTATTACCGGAAAGCGCAATTGTCTGTCCCTTGTAAACCTTCTGACCAACCTTTACCTTAAGCACGTTACAGTGACCGTATCTTGTAATGTATCCGTCATTATGTCTAATCTGAACACAGTAACCGTAAGCACCATATACTCCAGATATTTCAACAGTACCTCCGTCAGATGCATGGATAGGTGTATTCATTGCTACTCCAAAGTCGACACCCTCATGAGTACTTCCCCATCTTGGTCCAACTCGAGATGTAATAACATATCCGCTATTAGGATCAAGTGGGTTACCAAATATTCCAGTAGGCTCTGTCTTAGGTCTCTTAGCTGTACCAACGAGTATCTTCTTATTCTGAACCTTCTTCAGTATCTCGATATCAGTTAGATCTCTATTTGTAATCTCACCATTTACCTTTGTGATTTTACCTGTGATACGCTGCTTACCATTGATACCTTCCTGTTTAACAACAGTATCACCCTTATACATTTTGTCTGTCTTCTTCTTGATGGTCTTGTACTTAACAACTTCAGACATTGTTCCATTCTCCACCATCTCGACCTCAACTGGATCTGTACTCTTTCTTATGCAGATTTTATCTCCAGATTCGTATGATCTCAGAACGTTCTTGTTAGTACTGTCATATATCTGATCTCTAGTTACACTGAAATTTTTCTCAATTGTTTCAATTGTTTCATTTTCATCAATGATGTGATAAATCTTTGAATCACCACCATCTATGAGAAGCTTTCTTGCTGCACTATCTTCCTGAATACTTGCAAGCATTACTGAAATTGGAAGTATCTCTATATTATTCTTGAACTTAGATGATACAAGCTCCATTCCCTTATCAGGAACTGACTGCGCTGCCTTTACACTTTCAAGAACACTCTTTGCTGCATACTCACTGTCAAGAATAGTAATAAGCTTTCCATCTTCATATATTCCGTAAGCAGTTGTCTCAATATCTGACATATACGCAAGCTTGTTTACAACCTGATCAGCATCGTCTGGAGTCTTTTTCTCTGATGATACCATCTTGAAGGTTATGTTTCCTTCTTCATCATCCTCACCCTTAGTCTGGAATTTTACTTCCATATTGTTGTTCTTAGAAAGGTGTTCTCCCGCAACATCAAGAACATCGGTAACAGTAGTCTGATTATTTACATAACCTAGAACTCTTCCGTTATACGCATATTCATATAAAGTATAATGCTCAAAAACCAGCATAAGAGCAGAGCTTAAAAGTGCAATTGTTATTACTGAATTACCAATCTGCTTTCTTGATGCTTTGTATAGTTTAGCATTCTTATGATATTCGCTTTCGATATCTCTAGCCTGGCTGACAAAAGCATCACAGATTCTGTCTTGTAATCTATCGTGAGCCGTTACTATCGACGCCATTACGTCAGTAATTCCGCGAGACTGTTTTTCTTTCTTCTCTTTCTTTTTCTTTTCTTTTTTCTTAACCTTAGCCTTTTTATTATCAGACTTCTTTACCTCTGATGCTTCTTCCTGTTTTACTACATCTTTAGACTTTGAAGATTCCGTAATTACAGGTTTCACCTCTTCATTCTCATGAACTTCCACCTTCTTATTCTTGTCTTTAGTGAAAAGTTCAATAAGCTGTTCTCTTGAAACATCTTCAGGCTTCAGTCCTTTATCCCTAAGAAACTTCGCGTACTCAAGTGCGGCTTTACGAAATTTCTCCTGAGAAAGGTTTTCTGATTCCTTATTCTCTATTTCTACTTTGTCTTTTCTTTCTTCCATCTATAAGCCTCTTCTGCACGCTTCTCTCTACATGCGCACAGTAATCCCTCATCTGTCATTCCTGTATCTCTGCAGATTCTGCATGAGTACCTTCTATCAAGATAATCAACAGGATATCCTATTTCAAATAGCAACTTTCTCTTACTGTTCTCAAGTGTCTTTCGCTTCTCTTTAAGCTCAGCTCTTTCTTTCTTTGAATCCGGCTTAAATGAAAGACTCATTATATTCTGATTGAGATCATTCTCTTCATCGAAAAGCTCTCTCATTTCAGAATACTTAGAGCAGACTTCGTCTATTCTTGCATCCTGTTTTCTTTCTGCCTCGTATCTTAAATATTCATAATATTCATCAAGAACTGCCTTGCTTACCTTGGCCTTCTGCGATGAATCATCATTCTTCTTATAATTATCTGAATAAGATTTATTCTTATTCTTGTCATTTCTTGTATTAATTCCACCTGTCTCAAGAATCTTATTCTCGAGAATCTTGTTTACATACTTCAGTGACGGTTCTCTTATTCCTGCCGCCTTTCTACAAGCATCGATTATTTCATCAAGTCTGAATCCCATCTTATCCATCCAGCCTGACATGATTTCTCTCTCAGCTGGACTTGGAAGTCTGTTAAATCCAAGTTCCTTGAAAATTGATCCATATTCAGCATTTCTCTTGCTGTATCTATCTATATAATCCTTTACGTCGGCAATGTTTCTGCAACCCTCACTTGTCCACCTAAGAGCAACCTTTATTATGTAACTCGCATTATACTTCTCAAGCTCAACGCAATACTTTATCGCATAAGACATTACTTCAGGATTAATATTATATACATGGACAGCATCTGCGATGCTTTCCATCTCTCTTGTTGAGAGAAGTCTTCCTGTATACCTTTCGTATTCTCTGTAAACCTCTTTAATGCCCTCGTCGATCATTCTTACAATCTTCTCAGCAGCAGATTCATTTTCTTCTGCTTGCGGCATTACATTCTTATCATTCTCAGAATCTTCGCTCGTATCATTCTCAACTGCCTTAACCGTCTGTTCCTCTGAAGGAAGCTTATCTTCGACAGCCTTTACCTTAGCGTACATTCTGTCTACGAGATTTACGAATTCTATTCCTATGTCGTCTTCACTGCCTGCGTGAAAAAGATTTATTATTCCTTTTCTTGCCCAGTATCTCCACGCTTCTTCCACTTCGTTACGGGACATCCCGAGAATTCTTGCAAATTTCTCGAGCTCAAAAGACTCCTGGTTTAGAGCCGCCATTTTGCCATAAATATATACACGAACATAATCCCCAGGAGCAGCGGGAAGATATTCACTGATAAACAGATTCTCTATCCCCGTCTCTCTGAGATATATGTCCGAATTATTCTCAATTCTTACAATCGCTTTGCTCACCTAGTAATCTTCTCCTTCAAAGCTGTGGGCGAGATTTCCGAACTTAGTGTAACGTCCAATCCAAGCCAGCTTAACGAGTCCTGTAGGACCACTTCTGTGCTTGGCGATATCAACATCACATGTCAGATTCTCTCCAACATTAATCTTGGCTGCTTCGTCGTCCTCTTCGTAGTAGTCATCTCTTCTCAGGAAAATAACAATATCGGCGTCCTGCTCGATAGATCCTGAGTCTCTAAGGTCTGACAGCTGAGGTCTGTGATTTGCTCTCTGTTCTGAAGCTCTTGAAAGCTGTGAAAGCAGAATAATCGCAACATCAAGCTCCTTGGCCATAACCTTAAGATTTCTTGTGACCTGACCGATCGCTGCAACTAGGTTATCTGTCTTGTAACCCATATTCATCAGCTGAAGATAGTCGACCACGATAAGATCAAGACCCTTCTCAGCCTTAAGTCTTCTGCACTTGTTCTTCATCTCCATTACAGAAAGATCTGAAGTATCATCGATATACAAAGTGCAGTTCTCATAACTATCCTGTGCGTCTGAAAGAGCCATCCAATCCTCAGATGTCAGATTTCCTGTTTTAAGTCTTTCCATGTCAACACAAGCCGACATCGCGAGCATACGCTGACCAAGCTGTGTTGCGGACATCTCCATCGAGAAAATCATTACAGAGTTACCAGCCATAGCCGCATTCTGTGCAACATTAAGTGCAAAAGACGTCTTACCCATACCAGGTCTCGCCGCAAGAATTATAAGGTCCGTTCTATGAAGTCCGTTAAGCTTCTTGTCGAGATCTCTGAATCCTGTTGTTATACCTGGAAGCTGACCCTTATTTTGTTCAAGCTCTCTGATTTGCTTGATATTCTCAACAAGTACGTAGTTGATATCTTCATAGTTTTTCTTCTGGCTTCTCTGAGCAATTTCGAAAATCTTCTGCTCTGCAAAATCCAGAATCGCTTCTGTATCAGCTTCAGCTTCATATGCCCTGCTTCTTATCATATCCGCCTCGTGAATTAGACTTCTCATTCTCGATTTAGATAATACAGTCTGAGCATAATACTTGGCATTTGAAGGAACAATTGCATCATTAACGAGCTTGCCAAGGTATGTCATACCTCCAACAAGCTCCTGTGTCTGTCTTTCACAAAGAATTGAATATGTAGTCGTAATATCAATACCGATATTCTTCCTGTGAAGCTCAGTGATTGCCATATAAAGCTCCTGATGCTCCTTCAAGTAGAAGTCATCAGCTCTTAACATATCAAGCGCATCAGCCGCAGCATCTGCGTCCTTCATCATTGATCCGAGAACCGCCTTCTCCGCTTCTATGTCGCATGGCGGCTGGACGTTGTAATCTCCTGCCTTGTTCTCTTCCATCAGTCTCCCTAGATACCTTAACTAACCTTCGATTCTTACAGTAATCTCAGCTGTAACTTCTGTGAATAGCTTGATACCAACCTTTGTATCGCCGATTTCCTTGATTGGCTTATTGAGTACAATCTTTCTCTTATCAATATCTTCACCAGTCTGAGTCTTGATTGCCTCAGCGATATCCATTGATGTGATTGATCCAAACAGCTTACCGCCATCTCCAACTTTAGTCTTGATTATGATTGGATTAGCCTCGAGCTTCTTAGCAAGCTCTTCTGCCTCAGCCTTGTCTGCTGCAAACTTTGCTGCCTTATTAGCCTTGTCTCTCTCAATCTTAGCCTTGTTAGCCTTAGTTGCCTCTACTGCAAGGCCACCAGGAATAAGTCTGTTTCTTCCGAAACCATCACTTACCTTTACAACATCGCCTTCTTTACCAGTTCCTTTAACATCTTTAAGTAGAATTACTTCCATATCTATTACCTCTATTCTTAAATATTATTCGTCACTGCTGATTGACTGATTCTCTTCTTTCTCTTTGTCCTTATCCATAATCTGCTTGATTATGTTCTTAAGCTTCTCCAAAGCTTCATCAGGTGAGAGGTCATCAACCTGTGCCGCAGCTGTAGTCAGATGCCCACCACCTCCGAATTTCTCCATTATTGTCTGTACATTTATCTCACCCAGAGATCTTGCACTAATTATTGTTCTCGGTTCATCATTAGTTCCGATAACAAATGAAGCCTTTATTCCCTTAACAGAAAGAAGTTCATCCGCAACCTGAGCATTAATGATGTTCGCTTCAGCGGAATATCCTTCTGTCATAGCATATGCGATACCATCGTCGGTATACTTGGCATTCGCAACAGCCTCAGCTTTGGCCTGAAATGCTGTAATCTCTGTCTGGAAAAATCTCTTTACTTCTGCCGCATCTGCTCCGGATCTCTTAAGCCATGCTGCTGCCTCGAATGTTCTTACTCCTGAACGCACCGAGTAGTTATTCGTATCTACCATTATTCCAGCAAGCAGCGCTTCTGATTCAAACTTCGATACTATTCTCTTAGGAGCAATATACTGGATAATCTCTGTCATCAGCTCGCTTGTTGATGATGCGTATGACTCAATATATGAAATCGTAGCACCTTCAATTGGAGTTTCTGTGGTTCTATGGTGATCGATTATCACCTTTCTCTGACATACATCAAGAAGCTCCGGACATTCAACAAGTGTTGGTCTGTTGTTATCAACTATAAACAGAAGTGTATCCTTATCAGCAAGCTCAAGTGCCCTTCTATTTCTGACAATTGAATATTCTCCTGTATCAACAGCGTGATCATAAATCACCTGGAGTGCATCATTATAATCTTCAACTACAATGTGAACTTCCTTGCCAAGATACTCGCATATTCTGTATGCACCGAGTGCAGCTCCAAAGCTGTCCATGTCAGGCCATCTATGTCCTGCAATAATTACTCTCTTACTATCATCTACAAGTCTTCTTAAAGCATGAGCAATTACTCTCGCCTTGCCACGGTTGTTCTTCTCCATACTCTGAAGAGTTCCACCATAGAACTTAGTCTTCGAATCAGTCTTTACAACAGCCTGATCTCCACCTCTACCAAGTGCAAGATCGAGTGCAGCCTTGGCAAGTGACTTGCTTTCAATCATTGATTCTTCAGACATTCCAATACCTATACTTATGCTTATCGGAAAATCTATCTTCGCCTCAATTCCTCTTACACTATCAAGAACTGAGAAAGAATCTTCAACCATTGCATTAACATCTCCATGTGTAGATATGACTATGTAATCCTCTTCACTGATGCTAGTTATAGCTGAATGATTCTCACCTGCCCATTTTCTTACTATCCTGTCTATCTCAGCAGGAACAGCCTTCTTGCTGTTTGTAGTAACTGATGATATAAGCTCTTCATAGTTATCTATCTCAACAAGTATGATTGCAGCTTTATCATTATTAAGCTTCTTCTTAAGTTCTTCTCTTTCCGTTACATTCTCAAATAGAATCACGGTCCTGTCTGATTTCTCATCAACAGTCATGTTAGCGAGTGCAAAATGTCTGTCATTTCTTCCAATGATGATCTCGTCATCATCTTCCTCTCTTAATACAACCTCCGAAATCTTCTTACCTGTTAATGTAAAAAAGTTAGCTCCCTCTATATCCTTGTATAGAAAAACCTCACTCATTAAATCATTAGCAAGTTCAATATTTCCTGAGCTGTTCACCATACAGGCCGGTATCGGAATATTATGAACAATTAAGTTTTCTGCTTCTGTAGAATTCATTTTGTAACCTCTTTCGCGCTAACTATCTGCATTCTCTTAGAATGTCGATCAGTCTGTTAAGTTCTTCGAGACTGTAGTATTCAAGCTCAATCTTCCCTTTAGAATCACTGCCTGACACATTAACTTTAGTTCCAAGTACATCTCTTAATTCATTCTCAACCGCGATTATTTCTTGTGATTTCTCGTTCTTTCGTCTTCTCTTCTTTCTTTCAGGTTTAATCTGATCCTTTGCTTTATCTGCAATCTTCTCAGTTTCCCTTACAGAAAGACCTTCATTAATAATTCTTTCGCAAATGCTTCTCTGAATTTCAGGATTCTCAACGTTAATTATTGTTCTTCCGTGAGCCGCTGAAATTTCTCCCCTGCTTATACAATCCTGTACACTTTCAGGCAGCTTCAGTAATCGCATTGAATTTGTTATATATGTTCTACTCTTACCAAGTGATATTGCTACCTGCTCCTGAGTGAAATTGAACCTCCTAGTCATAGCTTGTATTCCAAGCGCTTCTTCTATAGGATCAAGATCCTCTCTCTGCATATTCTCGATGATTGCAGCAATCATATTCTGCTTTTCATCAAAATTTCTTACTATGCAAGGAACCTTCTTAAGACCAGCAATTCTTGAAGCTCTCCATCTTCTCTCGCCTGCTACAAGCTCATATCCGTTGTCCATCTTTCTGACAACAACAGGCTGGATTACTCCATTCTCTTCAATAGATCTTGCAAGATCATGAAGTCTCTCTTCATTGAAGTTCTTCCTTGGCTGATCCCTGTTAGGCTTGATGTCATTAATGTTTACATAAAGAACTCTGTCATTAAAATCATCATTGTCATCATTATTACCATCATTAAGAACATTTGTTCTTGCATTATCTTTTATTTCTGTTTCCTTCTGAGCTTCTTCTGCTTCTGTCTGCTCAATATACTCCTCTTCATTTACAGGAGCTGCATCTGCAAACAGAGCATCAAGTCCTCTTCCTAGACCAGTCATCTTCTTAGCCATTATTTCTTCGCCTTTTCGTTCTTCTCAACTCTCTTCAGAAATTCTTTAGTAAATGCCATATATGCCTTAGCTCCTGCTGCGCTTGGATCATAAGTAATAATTGGCATTCCATAACTTGGAGCCTCAGCGAGTCTGACGTTTCGAGGAATTACAGTCTGATATACTGCGCTTCCAAAATAATTCTTTACTTCCTGTACAACCTGAAGTGAAAGATTAGTTCTTCCGTCAAACATGCTCAGTACTACACCCTCTACATAAAGATCCTTGTTCATGCTCTTCTTAACAAGTTCTATAGTGCTGACAAGCTGACTTACTCCTTCAAGTGCATAGAACTCGCACTGAATTGGAATAAGTACACTATCAACAGCTGTTAGCGAGTTAATAGTAAGTATTCCAAGTGAAGGCGGACAATCTATAAAAATAAAATCATAATCATCTCTAATTGAATCAATCGCCTTCTTCAGTCTTTTCTCTCTTCCTTCTATACTTACAAGCTCAACCTCAGCACCTGCCAGGTCAACACTTGCAGGAATTATATCCAGGTTTTCAGTCTTGGTAGGAAGTATCGCTTTCTTTACATCGTAATTCTCATTAATTAGTACATCATAAATTGTATTCTTAAGAGTTCTTTTACGAATTCCTATTCCACTTGTTGTATTTCCCTGAGGATCGATATCAACAACAAGAACTCTCTTACCTATTCTTGCAAGACAGGCACCGAGATTAATATTTGTTGTTGTCTTACCAACTCCACCTTTCTGATTAAAGATAGCTATAGCCTTCGCCATTAATATATATCCTCCTTGACAAAGTTATCCCTTTTATCATATTTCATACCATTATATCGTATTTCACATTTCATTTCCACTCTGCCGCACCATGCTACTGTGAGTTTTATATGAAAATTAGCACATAATAAAAGCCGTAAAGGTATATTACTCTACGGCTTTATAATATTTTCAATCCGAAATGTTTCACATGAAACATTTTTACCTAATTGGATTTTTTCTTGCAGTTCCGGCCTGTCTTGGATATCCAGCGGGAGTATTCTTAACTTTTTTTATAATAAGAAGAACATGGCCAGAAATACTTTCATCATCTGATTGGATAGTTCTAGTGTCAACTATCTTTCCACCAAGTACATTTATAGCCTTCTTTGCATCTTCTGTTTCACGTGAAACATTCTCACCTTTGTAAGCGATGAAGTACCCACCCTTTCTTACAAGTGGCATACACCATTCACATAAAACATCAAGACTTGCTACTGCTCTAGAAACACATATATCATAGTTTTCTCTATGTTCTTCTGCCCTTCCCATATCTTCTGCTCTTGAATGTAGTGTTGTTACATTACCAACACCAATCTCACCGCAAAGCTCATCAATAATTCTAAGTCTCTTATTAAGTGAATCCACAAGAGTGAATTGTTTCTCTGGTGAAACTATTGCAAGGGGAACTCCAGGAAAACCAGCACCGGTTCCAATATCTACAATCATTTCCGCATTCTCATATTCCTCCATAAGAGAACAACTGAGAGAATCCGCAATATGTTTCTGAAGTGCCTCATCTCTATCTCTTACGGCAGTAAGGTTAATATGCTGATTCTTATCGAGTATCATATCTATATACTTAGTAAGTTTATCGGTCTTATCCTCACCATATCTTTCATTAAGTTCTTTTATTAATATTTCTGTCTTTTCAGCTGGATTCATTTTAATACTCTTTTCTCAATCTTCTTTCTCTAGCTTCCTTTTCCAGATACACAAGCAAAACATTTATATCCGCTGGTGACACACCAGATATTCTACTTGCCTGCCCTACTGTAGAAGGTCTAATCTCATCAAGCTTCTGCTGTGCTTCTATTCTTAGTCCCTTAATATTACTGTAGACAATATCATCCCTCAGCTTCTTTCTTTCAAGTTTATGAAGCTTCTCAACCTGCTGAAGCTGTTTCTTAATGTATCCATCATACTTAATGATAATAGAAACTTCTTCTTTTTCCCTTCTGGATAGGTCTGGTCTTGTTTCATCATCTATTTCAAGAAGCATATCATATGTTATTTCAGGTCTCTTTAAAGTCTCATAGAATGACCAGTTAAACTCGCCAGGGTTACTTGAATGTTTCACGAGAAACATATCAAGAGCTTCCTTGTCTGCTTTTTTGTGTCTAAGTCGTTCTACTTCATTATCTACTCTATTCTTCTTATTAATAAATCTCTTATATCTCTCTTCAGTTACAGATCCATATTCATAACCTATCTGCGTCAGTCTTCTATCTGCATTATCCTGTCTAAGAAGGAGTCTATATTCAGCTCTTGAAGTCATGATTCTGTAAGGCTCCTCTGTTCCCTTTGTAACAAGATCATCAATAAGAACACCTATATAAGCTTCATCTCTTCCAAGTATAAGAGGATCTTTATTATCAATATATCTTGAAGCATTAATACCAGCTATAAGACCCTGTGATGCAGCCTCTTCATAGCCAGAGCTTCCGTTCGCCTGTCCTGCCGAAAAGAATCCTTTAATATTCTTACTTTCAAGACTACGCTTCAAAGAGAGAGGATTGATACAATCATATTCAATAGCATATGCAGGTTCTACCATCTCTGCATGTTCAAGACCCTTGATTGTAGAATAGAATTCCTTCTGTACATCTACAGGGAGACTTGATGACATGCCCTGAATATACATGAGATTAGTATCGATTCCTTCAGGCTCAACAAACAACTGATGTCTTTGTCTGTCCTGAAAACGTGAAATTTTGTCTTCGATTGACGGACAGTATCTAGGACCTACTCCCTGAATTTCTCCAGAGTACATTGCAGACTTCTCAATGTTATCCATAATAATCTTATGTGTGTCAGGATTAGTATAAGAAAGCCAGCATGAAATCTGTTCCTTTCCCATATCTTTATCATCATTCATAAATGAGAATGATGTGACTATTTCATCACCTGTCTGCTCTCTCATGACAGAATAATCTATGCTTTCGGCTGTCATACGTGCAGGTGTTCCAGTCTTAAAACGTCTGATTTCAAATCCGTTCTCAATTAGACTTTCTGTCAGCTTAGTTGATGGCTTAAGTCCAGCAGGTCCTTCAATCTTTGTGCAATCGCCGATAAAAATCTTGCCTCCAAGGAATGTACCAGTTGCCATAATAACCGCTTTAGATCTATATTCACAAGTAGCATCTCTCACACCAGCAATTGTTCCATCTTCTACAATTATAGATTCAACTTCACTTTCTATAAGTTCAAGATTTCTTTGGCTTCTAATTGTGTTAAGCATTTCCTCATGATATTTATGCTTATCTGCCTGAGCTCTAAGAGAGTGAACAGCAGGTCCCTTAGAAGTATTAAGCATCTTGCTCTGAATAAAAGTCTTATCGATATTTATCCCCATCTCACCGCCAAGGGCATCTATTTCGAATACAAGATGTCCCTTACCTGTTCCACCTATAGACGGATTACACGGCATCATCGCAACGGATTCAATATCAGTGCAGAACATTGCTGTTCTTTTGCCCATACGCGCAGAAACAAGAGCAGCTTCACAACCTGCGTGACCTGCTCCTATTACGATTACATCAAATTCATGTCTATTATTCATCATTTACTTACCCAGGCAGAACTTGGAAAATACTGTGTCGAGCACTTCATCACCTACTGCCTCTCCTATAATTTCTCCAAGAGTATCAAAAGCATAGTGAGCATGTATCTCAGCCATCTCAATTGATTCTCCTGATTCAAGCATGCTGATTGCTGTATCAAGATCGTCATCTGCGCTCTTTAGAGCAGCAAGCTGTCTTTCACTTGTGATAATATCTGATTCTGTATTCTTAATATTTCCTAAATCAAACTTTCTGGAAATTACAGATGATACCATTTCAGCTGCTTTCAGTGCATTTTCACCTACTAGCGATGTTTTAATGACATCACAACCAGGAAGCTTATTCTCTATGAATTCTTCATCAACACTGATTCCAAGATCTTCCTTGTTATAAACGACAAGAATTCTATCTCCGCTGATATGCTCAATGAAGTGAAGAATCTCATCATCTTCATCCTCAAGATCCTTACTTCCATCAATTACAAGCATAATAAAATCTGCTGCAGCAATTGCCTTTTCAGTTCTCTTAATACCAATCTGCTCAATCTTATCTTCAGTATCTCTGATTCCAGCTGTATCAATAAGTACAACAGGAACTCCATCAACAGTGGCGCTCTCTTCAACTGTATCTCTTGTAGTACCAGGAATATCAGTAACAATTACCCTTCCCTCTCCGAGAATAGCATTCATAAGAGAAGATTTACCTACGTTAGGCTTACCGACAATTGCAATCTTCACACCTTCTCTTGCAATCTTGCCAATTCCAGCAGTATCAATAAGATCCTCAACGCTGCTCTGAACCCATCTTAAATCAGTAATATGATCATCGTACTGAGTCTCTTCGATATCCTCGTCTGGGTAATCAATATTTACGGCCATCTTAGCAAGAACATCAAGCAGAGTTTCTCTGATTGATTCAATTGTTTCGCTTAGCCTTCCTTCTTTCTGCTTTTCTGCAATATCTAGTGTCATATCCGTTCTCGCTTTAATAATATCTATAACAGCCTCCGCCTGAGAAAGATCTATCTTGCCATTAAGGAATGCAAGCTTAGTAAATTCTCCAGGTTCAGCCATTCTTGCTCCATGATCAATAGCAGTTCTTACAATCTGCTTCAAAGAAACATTGCTTCCATGAGCCTGAATCTCAACCATATCCTCACCGGTGTATGATGCCGGCCCCTTCATATATATGAAAACAGCTTCGTCTATTACCTCACCATCGATATTAATCACATGGCCAAAATAGGTATGTCTTGGTTTGATGTTCTCCGGACATTCCTTAAACATCTTCTTCATGATGAAAAAACTCTCATCTCCACCGATTCTTACTACTCCGATTCCACCCTCTCCAAGAGGTGTAGCAATTGCTGTAATAGTATCACTCATGTGATTACTCCTTTTTTCCGTAATTTATAATTTGTGTAATATTACCACATTGAACACTGAATACAGAAGCATCTTTCATATTATCAGTCAGATCATCAAGAAGTTCTGTTGTAGTAATAAATAGCTGTACATCATCAATTTCATTAAGCAGCACCCGCTGCCTTTCTGCGTCAAGTTCAGATAATACATCATCAAGTATAAGAACAGGACTTTCAAGCAGGATTTCCTTCGCTATTCTTACCTCAGCAAGCTTTAAAGAAAGGGCTGCAGTTCTCTGCTGTCCCTGAGATCCGAACTTCTTTGCGTCAATTCCATTAATATAGAATTCAATATCGTCACGATGAGGACCAATGCTACAGCTTCTGTAATACTTATCCTTGTCCCTATATGAGATTATTTTATCAAACATCTCCTCGTTAGAGTTAGCATAACATGACTCATTATACTTTATTTCTAGCTTCTCTCTTCTACCTGAAATATATTCCTGCACCTCAGAAGCCTTCTCAGAAAGAATATCAACAAAATTTCTTCTATACTTTATGATTTCAAAGCCATTTACCGCAAGCTGCCAGTCAAAAACATCAAGCATATTATCGTCAATATTCGACGGATCATTCTTAAGTATAGAATTCTTCTGCTTCAAAGCATCATTATATTTCTTAAGACATTCATAATATCCTGGTCTAAGCTGACTAATTTCTTTATTAATGAAACTTCTCCTCTTATCCGGACTATCCTTAATAATTCTAAGATCCTCAGGGGAGAAAACAATTACAACAAGATTATTAAGGAGCTCTGTCGTTTTCCTTACAAGTTTCCCGTCCTTCTTAATCATCTTCTTTCCCTGACGATTAACATTAATTCTTACATTAACATCAAAATCATTCTTCTCTATATCTGCACTTACTGTACATGATTCCTTACCGAACATTATTGTTTCCGCTATAGAATTGGTTCTAAATGAACGTGCAAAAGAACACAGGTATATCGCTTCGACAAGATTAGTCTTTCCCTGTGCATTCTCACCTATTATGATGTTCCGTGAATCATCGAAGGCAAGCTCAAGAGTCTCGTAATTTCTGTAATTTGTTAACGTGAGGTTCTTAATTTTCATAATATATTATTATACACTCTAAAGTTCACTTACAAAAAGAGGCTTTATACGACATTTCATCGCATAAAGCCTAAAAGTTCAACAAAAGTTAAATTACTATTAGTTGATTCTGATTGGAAGTACAAGATAGATGTATCTGTCGCCCTTAAGAGGCTTGATGATGCAAGGGCTAACCTGATCCTTCATATTAATCATGATTTCCTCATCATCGATTGCACTTAGAGCATCCTTGAGATACTTGGCATTCATTCCAATTACCAGATCATCGCCTTCCTTGATAATCTCAACGTTCTCGTCAATTCTACCCTCTTCTGAAAGAGAAGTGATATTTATATTAGAATCCTTAATTGTGAACTTGATAAGATTATTATTCTTAACAGAAGATAGAAGTGATGCTCTATCAATACTCTTAAGGAGTTCCTGTCTCTTTACTCTGATATTAATCTGACCTTCACGACCCAAAATTCTATTGTAGTCAATGAACTTACCATTGAAAGTATTAACGGTAACCTGGTTGTTATCAAAAATCATAACAACCTTATTGTCGATAATTTCAATAGTCATATATTCTTCGCCATCATCAGCAATAATTCTTGAAACATCAGTCGCAAGCTTTGCAGGGATAATAACGCTAATAGAAGAACTGTTATCAACATCAACATTAAAAGTAGCAATTCTAAAAGGATCAACTGCTACCATCTTCATATTGCCATCAGCCATTTCAAGGAGAACACCTGTAAGCACTCCATTGAAATCATCTGTGCTGGCAGAGAATGCAGTCTTTCTAATAAGCTTCTTAATATCTTCTTTTCTGATATTTACAGAATTATGTCCACCAGAAAGCATAAATTTAGGAAATTCATCTGCTGAGAAAGATACTAGCTCTGTACTTGAAGTACCTGACACAAGATTAACCTTCATCTGCTCTTCATTGATATCAAGCATAACCTCTTCTTCAGGAAGCTTAGATACAATACTGGTAAGAAGCTTAGCAGGAAGAACAAATGATGCTGAATCTTCTACATCAGCTGGTATAACTGACTCAATAGTAATTGTTGTATCTGTAGCTGTCAGCTTAAGGACCTCTCCATAAGCCTCAAAAAGAATTCCTTCAAGTATGTTAGATGTTGTTCTTGTGGGAACTGCATGTCCTACATTATTCAATGCTCTGTTTAAATCACTTCTATTACAGAAAACCTTCATCGTAAATCACCTTTGTTTTTATTTATTAAATATAGTAGTCGTAGTAGGGGGTGTGGAAAGTGTGGAAAACTCTCAAACCCCATGTCTTATCTGTCGTTTAGCATGTTTTTATTGTTGAAAAGTGGGAGTATAACCATGTGGAAAACATGTGGAAAACTATTTATCAATATTAAGCTTGTCCTTTATCTCCCTTATATCTGCTTTTAACTCATCATTTGTCTTGAGGTCTTTCTCAATCTTCTCAACTGCATGAATAACCGTCGAATAGTGTCTATCACCAAACAGTTTACCTATCTTAGGAAGAGAAATATCAACATTTGATCTTGTCAGATACATCGCTACCTGTCTTGGTAGGTTGATTTCAGCCTTACGCTTAGGCGAGTCCATGTCTGCTACAGTTATATTATAGTAATTTGCAACAACACTTTTGATTCTTTCCGGTGCGACGGCTTCTTCGTTATCGGAGATTACGTCCTTTAGGACCTTTTTGGCCAGGTCAACAGTAATCTCATCACCAAGAAGATTTGAGAATCCTACGATTCTACTCCATGCACCTTCGAGCTCTCTGATATTATCCTTAATCTGTTCGGCTATAAGACAGCAGACTTCATTAACCTGCTTTGTAATCTCTATATCCGACTTCTCTGCAAAGTTATATAGAATAGAAACTCTTGTTTCATAATCAGGTGGCTGAATGTCGGCAATCATGTTCCATGAGAACCTTGTTCTAAGTCTTTCATCAAGATCTTTTAAATTAACAGGCGGACAGTCTGATGAAATAACTATCTGTTTGTTATTCTCATAAAGAGTGTTGAAAGTGTGGAAAAACTCTTCCTGGATTGATTCTTTACCCTGCAGGAACTGAATGTCATCGATGAGAAGTACGTCAACCTTTCTATATTTGTTACGGAAAGATCTTGTCTTGTTCTCTCTAATCGCTTTAATAAGTTCATTTGTGAACATCTCTGAAGAAACGTAAAGCACGTTAAGATTAGGTCGTGTTCTTCCGATATGTACTCCAATTGCCTGCATGAGGTGTGTCTTACCAAGACCTGATCCTCCGTACAAAAACAATGGATTATAAGCTTCTCCAGGAACCTCAGCTGCGGCAAGAGATGCTGCATGAGCGAATTTATTGCTGTTACCTACTACAAAGTTATCAAAAGTAAAACGAGGATTGAAGATGTTCTCTTCTGTAAACTCGTTCTTTACAACTTTAGGGGCTGTCTTCTGCTGCTCTTTCTTCTCGTATTCGTTCTCGTGTCTGATAATTACCTTGTATTTCTTGCCTGTAAGATCAGCAAATGTCTTCTCAATTATAGGCATATAGTTATTTTTAAGAAATTCAAGGTTATATTCCTCTTTAGAAGCAATATAAATAATACCAAGTTCGTCATCTACACTTCTGAGGTATAATGGTTCAAACCAGGTAGTAAAAGAATAATCACTTGTGTTGGCTTTCATTGCTGTGGTAAAACCATCCCACATCTTGTTAGTGTCCAATTTTCCCTCCTTTTGTCGGTGAGGTAATTTTACATAACTTTTTCCACATATGCAAACTTGAAAAAATGCCGATTTTACGTATATTTAACATTTCAAAAAGCGAGTTATGCACATATTGTGGAAAAAGTTGTTAATAATTTCAACAACCACAACATATTGTGTATAACTATATTTTTGAAAAAATAAATACAAGTTTATCCACTGATAAGCATTAAGTAGAGAGCATGATTATTGACTTTTCATTAACTTTAAGATATTATAACTCGGTATTATGCCTATGGAATTTAGAAGGCATAGAATTATAAGATATCATTTAGAGATATGGAAGGAGAAATGAAATGAAGAGAACATATCAGCCAAAGAAGAGACAGCGTCTTAAGGAGCACGGATTCAGAAAGAGAATGAGAACAGCTAACGGAAGAAAGGTTCTTAAGAGAAGAAGAGCAAGAGGTAGAAAGAGTCTTACTGCTTAAGCTGAATTTCAGGTATCTAAATAATGAGAAAGAGTTATAAACTTACTTTGCGAAATCAGAAGAACTTCGTAGCCGTTTATAACCGAGGTAAATCCAAGGGCTGCAGATTTGCAGTTGTTCTATATAAGAAGAATGGACTTCCACACAGTAGGTTTGCTTATGTTGCCAGCAAGAAAGTAGGTAACAGTGTTCAAAGAAATAGAGCAAGAAGGCTTATGAGAGAAGCATATAGAACGATGAACAGAAGGATTGCTCCCGGCTACGATGTAATTTTTGTTGCAAGAAATGGAATTGACCAGAGTAAATGCGACGAAGTAAGGAAAGCAATATTCGGTGCTATCAGAGCTGCCGGACTATTTGAAGAGTAATTAATTAGAGACCATGAATTTCATCAAGAATCTACCAAAGAATATTTTAATACTATTAATCAGGGGATACAGAACTTTCATTTCACCATTGTTCCCTCCTACCTGCAGATTCTATCCAACCTGCAGTACATACTTCCTTCAGGCAGTTGAGAAGTATGGTTTTATCAAGGGAAGCTGGCTTGGAATAAAGAGAATACTTAAGTGTCACCCGGGACATCCCGGTGGATATGATCCCCTACCGTAACAAGCAGGAGAAATAAATGGGTATTATAGCAAAACCACTTGGATTATTGCTAATGTGGATTTACGGAATGATTGGAAATTACGGAATCTCACTGATTGTACTCACTGTACTTGTTAAGTGCTGCCTCTACCCGCTTTATATCAAGCAGGTAAAGTCAACAGCAGGAATGCAGAATATTTCTGAGAAGTCTCAGGAAATTCAACGTAAGTATGCTGATGATAAGGTTAAGCAGCAGGAAGCACTACAGGAGCTTTACAAGCAGGAGAATTTCAATCCTATGGCAGGATGTCTTCCAATGCTTATTCAGTTCCCTATCATCATGGGACTGTTTACACTTCTGAGAAATCCAATGCAGTACATGCCTGATGGTATGTTCGCAGCGCATGAGTCATTCCTATGGATTAATGACCTTGCTCAGCCTGACAGCTGGATTCTTCCAATCGCTGCAGCTGTTGCAACATACTTCTCATTCTCAATGACTCAGAACCTTACTGGTGCTGACATGGGACAGGCACAGTCAATGAACATGATCATGAAATATTTCTTCCCTTTGAGTATTCTGTGGCTTGCAAGATCTTATCCTGCAGGACTGGCTCTTTACTGGGCATGCGGTCAGTTCCTCCAGATATTCTTTAACATTCATATGAACTCAGTTCGTAGAAGAATCAAGGAAGAACAGGACCAGAAGAAGCTTATTGAAAGAGCAGAAAGAGAACTCATTAAGAAGAAGAGAGCAAGAATGAAAGGAATTCAGTAAATATAATGAGATCTTCAGAAAAATGGGGAGTCGATGTAGATACTGCTGTTGATCTTGCTTTAAAGGAACTGAAGCTGTCAATCGATGATGTTGACGTAGAGGTTCTAGAGGAATCTTCAAATGGATTCTTCGGAATTGGTTCAAAACTTGCTAAGGTTAGAGTAACAGCAAAGGATACAACTGAGAACGTTGTAAGAGAGAAAGCTACATTCGATGATATTGATTCAATCCTAGCTAATCTTCCGGAGAACTCAACAGCTGCGTTACCGGACGAAATCAGAGAGGATTACGATAAATTTGAAGCTGAAGAGCGTGAAGACGCTAAGGCTAGAGAGAAGAAGAGAGACAATAAGAGAGATAAGAGAAACAAGCATAAGAAGAAGGTTCACGCTGATTACAAGCCAGAGGAATCACTTCTATATGATGTTAAGGATCTCACACCTGTAGACTCTCACCCTGTTAAGGATTTCCTTGAGGAGATTTCAGAGAAGATGGGAATCAACCTCACATTTGATGTCAAGACAGGCGACGATATCGTTTATGTAGAGATAAACGGTAAAGATACAGGAACAATTATAGGTAAGAGAGGTCAGACTCTAGATGCGGTGCAGTGTCTTGCTAGCTATGTAGTTAAGAAGGACAATGATAAGTATGTAAGAGTAATACTTGATGCCGAGAATTACAGAGCTAAGAGAGAGAAGACTCTTATCAATCTTGCTAACAGACTGGCTGCTAAGGTTGATAAGACTGGAAAGACAGTAACTCTCGAACCAATGAACCCTTATGAGAGAAAGGTTATCCACGCTACACTTCAGAACCACCCTACGGTTCAGACAAGAAGTGAAGGAAAGGATCCTTATAGAAAGGTAGTAATTGAACTTAAGTAATATAAATCCGATGAGAGAATTTCTCCCATCGGATTTTTTTATTGTCATATTAATGATATATATGAAATCTGTACTGTTTAAAATCAATAAATATTATTACATCTGAGAGAACAGATTAACCATTTCGATAGCAGAAAGTGCACAATCATAACCCTTGTTTCCTGCCTTGCTTCCTGCACGAGCAATTGCCTGCTCAATGTTCTCTGTTGTGATAACGCCAAACATTACAGGAACTCCTGTCTCAAGTCCAACACTTGCGATTCCCTTAGAAACCTCGCTGCAAACATAATCGTAATGAGTAGTATCTCCTCTGATAACTGCACCTACGCAGATAACTGCATCATAGTTTCCTGAAGCGGCCATCTTCTTAGCAGCAGCAGGAATTTCGAATGCTCCAGGTACCCATGCAGCTGTGATGTTGTCGTCCTCTACTCCGTGTCTTACAAGACCATCTACTGCTCCACCGAGAAGCTTATTAACAATAATCTCGTTGAAACGTGATGCAACGATTCCTACTCTCATTCCCTCAGGTGCAACTACCTTACCCTCTAGCAGATTAATATTTCTCATTTGTATATCCTCCGTTTAATTATTTATAGATTAGAATTTGATTTCCTCGAAAATATGTCCCATCTTTTCCTGCTTAGTCTTCATATAGAACTCATCGAACTCCTGTGGAGCAATTTCAATAGGAACTCTCTCTGTGATATCCAGTCCGAATTCTGAGATTCCGTAAACCTTGTCAGGATTATTAGTTAGAAGTCTAAGTGACTTTACTCCTAGATCTCTAAGAATCTGAGCTCCAACCCAGTACTCACGAAGGTCAGGTGCAAAACCAAGCTTAACGTTAGCTTCAACAGTATCATATCCCTGTTCCTGAAGCTCGTAAGCCTTAAGCTTGTTAATAAGTCCGATTCCACGACCCTCCTGTCTCATGTAGAGAAGAACTCCCCTACCCTCTTCTTCAATCTGTCTCATTGCGCTCTGAAGCTGGTTACCGCAGTCGCATCTCAGGGAGCCAAAAGTATCACCTGTCAGACACTCAGAATGAACTCTGCACAGAACATCTTTGCCATCACCGATATCACCCTTAACAAGTGCTACATGGTGCTCACCTGTAATGTCGTTTACATAACCCATTGCACGGAAGTGACCGAACTTAGTTGGCATATCAGCATCCGCTTCCTTAACAACATGCTTCTCGTTAGTTCTGATGTAGTCCTGAAGCTCCTTAATTGTTATGAACTTAAGGTTGTACTTCTCAGCAAGCTTCCATAGATTAGGAGTTCTCATCATTGTTCCATCATCTTCCATAATCTCACAGCAGATTCCACACTGCTTGAGTCCTGCAAGTCTCATAAGATCAATTGTTGCCTCAGTATGGCCATTTCTTACAAGAACTCCACCGTGTCTTGCAACGAGTGGAAATACGTGACCAGGTCTTCTCAGGTCAAGTGGCTTTGTATTTTCATCAGCGAGCTTCATCATAGTGAGAGATCTTTCAGCTGCAGAAATTCCAGTAGTAGTATCAATATGATCTACTGAAACAGTGAATGCTGTTGAGTGATTATCAGTGTTCTCTGAAACCATCTGAGGAAGACCAAGCTTTACTGCAAGATCATGACTCATTGGTGTGCAGATAAGACCCTTAGCGTGGCAAGCCATGAAGTTGATGTTCTCCTGTGTGGCAAATTCTGCTGCGCAGATCATATCACCTTCATTCTCTCTGTCAGGGTCGTCTGTACATAGAATTATCATACCTGCTCTAAGATCTTCAAGAGCTTCTTCAATTGTATTGTACTTGTAGTTCATATATACCTCCTTAAAAGCCGAGCGTTTCAAGCATCTCCATAGTCAAAGATGATTCGGCTGTAGTTTCAGTTCTAAAATTCATGAGTCTTTCGACGTATTTAGCGATTACATCATTTTCTAGATTAACAGGATCTCCTGCTCTCTTGCTAAGAAGAGTCGTCTCAGCTGCGGTGTGTGGAATGACCGATACCTTGAAGCTGTCTGAAGTTACAGCTGCTACAGTGAGGCTGACACCATCTATACATATAGAACCCTTCTCTACGATGTATTTAAGAATCTGTGGTGGAGTCTCTATATCTATCCAAACAGCGTTCTCCTCGCGGTCAAAAGTTCTGATCTTTCCGGTTCCGTCGATGTGTCCGCTTACGATATGGCCTCCGAATCTACCGTTAGCTGCCATAGCTCTTTCGAGATTAACTTCGCTTCCGGCTGTAAGCTTGGCAAGACTGCTTCGTCTTACAGTCTCAGCCATAACATCTGCAGTGAAGAATCCATCTCCCATTGATGTTACTGTCAGGCAGATTCCGTTTACAGCGATACTGTCACCGAGCTTAGTGTTTTCAAGAACCTTATTAGCGCTAATCAAGATTGAGCCAGATGTTCCTGAAATAGAAAGCTTCTTTATTGTTCCCTTTTCTTCAACGATTCCTGTAAACAAGTTACACCTCCTTATCCCTAACAACATACTCGAGTAGAACATCCTCTCCGCAGATTGAAACATTCTTAAGGTCAAGCATGTATGCATCTGCTGGAAGAGAAATACCCTCACCAGTTACGGGAGACTTCGCGGTGCGTCCTCCGAAAATTTTGCCAGCGATGAAGACTTTTACTTCATTCACGATATGCGATTTAAGTGCGCTTTCGTTTAGTGAACCGCCTCCTTCAATCAGAATGCTGTCAATCTTACGTTCCCCAAGAATCTTCATAAGTTTCCTTAGATCAACGCGCCCATCATCGCCAGGACAGTTAATTACTTCGACAGAACAATCCTCAAGTGCAGCCTTGCGAGTTATAAACTCTTCTGATTCATCACTGTCAAAAGAACATACGTCTATAACAGGGATTCTGTCAGCTGTCTGACAAAGCTTTGAATCGAGAGGGAGTCGAAGATGACTGTCACAAATGATTCGAATCGGTGACATGCGAGATTCATCCCTTACATTAAGCATCGGGTCATCAGCGAGTACTGTATCAATTCCAACCATGATGCCAGCAAGATTATGTCTTATATCCTGTACTCTTGCGCGGGCAATCTCACCAGTTATCCATTTAGATGCACCGGTGTATGTGGCAATCTTGCCGTCAGTTGTCATTGCATACTTCATAACGACGTATGGAGTTCCTGTTGAAATATAGTGGAAAAATACCGGATTAAGTTTATCGCACTCTTCTCGCATGAAATCTTCTTCAACAGTTATGCCTGCCTCGCGGAGAATTGCTGCACCTTTACCTGCGACCTTTGGATTAGGATCTCTTGAGCCGATTACGACTCTACTAATTCCAGATTCCATAATAGCTTCTGTGCAAGGTGGAGTCTTACCGTAGTGGCAGCAAGGTTCGAGTGTAACGTAAATTGTTGCATCTTCTGCTGATTCAGTGAGCGATGCTATTGCATTTCTCTCGGCATGGAGCTGTCCATATCTTTCATGGTAGCCTTCTCCAATAATTCTGCCATCCTTTACGATTACAGCTCCGACCACAGGATTAGGATTGGTATATCCCCTACCCTTTTCTGCTAGCGTTATTGCTCTTAACATGTAATCTTTATCATTCATAGATTTGCTCCTATATAAAAAACCCTGATTGAAGGATTATCAATCAGGGTTTCGATATACATTATTCAAAAAACCGGAAAGGTTATATATGAAATCGTACATAATAAAAATCTTCTCTCATCCAGACTGTACTGTCGGCTTCGGAGTTACACCGAATCATGCCTTACGGCTCGCGGGCTTTACCGCCGGTAGGGAATCTCACCCTGCCCTGAAGATAATAATATTAAATTCGCTTTTATTATACTCCAATTCATATAAAAGAAAAGGAGAAATATAAAATATTTGTTGACATAACAACAAGTATAGGATTAAATATAAAATTGTTGTTATATCAACATTTCTAAAGATAGAAAGGTAAAAGTCATGAATAGATTAAAGAAAATATATTGCAGAGTTTTTCAGACTGCCCTGAAAATTTCGATACCATTTCTTCCCTACAGAAAGCCTGCTATAATCGGAAGTGTTAAAGAAATTCCATATATACTTGATGAAAACAGTATTGAGTCAGTACTCATTGTAACGGATTCTTCCATTATGAGACTGGGTCTGCTTGAAAGACTTGAATCAGCACTCCATAAAGCTGGTATTGAATATCATGTATATGACAAGACCGTTGCAAATCCAACAACCGATAATGTAGCGGAAGCACTCGGGATGTACAGGAGAAACAAGTGCCAGGCAATCATTGGTTTTGGCGGTGGATCAAGTATGGATTGTGCGAAAGCCGTCGGTGCAAGAATAGCAAGGCCAAAAACTAAGCTTTCTAAGATGGAAGGAATTCTAAAGGTGCGTAAGAAACTTCCGTTACTTATTGCTGTACCTACAACAGCAGGAACAGGAAGTGAGACTACTATTGCTGCAGTGATTACAGATTCAAAGACAAGACATAAGTACGCAATCAATGACTTTCCTCTGATTCCAAGATATGCTGTGCTCGATCCGAAAATTACTATGAGTCTTCCTCCTTTTGTCACTGCGACAACTGGAATGGATGCCCTCACTCATGCTGTCGAAGCGTATATCGGAAATTCGACAACAAGAGAAACTCGCAAGGATGCGCTTCTTGCGGTGAAGATTATTTTCAGAAATCTCGACAAAGCATATGAAGATGGTGGAAATCTTGAGGCAAGAAGAAAGATGCTCAATGCAGCATATTTTGCAGGCTGTGCATTTACGAAATCTTATGTAGGTTATGTTCATGCGATAGCTCATTCGCTCGGTGGGGAGTATAATGTAGCACATGGGCTTGCTAATGCAGTTATTCTTCCGATAGTCCTTGAGAAATATGGAAGCACTATAAACAGAAAACTTCATAAGCTTGCAATCGCAGCGGGAATCGCAGACAGAAGCATGCCTTCAGACGAGGCGGCAGCTCTCTTTATAGAAGAGATTAAGAATATGCAGAAACGTTTTGGCATTGGAACGAAAATAACGGAACTGAGGGAGAAAGATATTAAGAAGCTATCTTCATATGCGAACAAGGAGGCAAATCCGCTCTACCCTGTTCCTGTTCTCATGAACACGAAGGAGCTTTCAGAGATTTATTACGAGCTACTGATGTAGCATAAGAAAGGAGTAAATCATGGACGCAGATATGGTGAAAGAAATTGTTAAGGAGTCGAGAAAATATTTCGACAGCTGCGCGACACTTCCTGTTGAATTCAGAATTAATGCACTTAAGAAATTAAGAACAAGCATCATTATTCACGAATCTGAAATCAATGAGGCACTAAGAAAGGATCTCGGCAAGGGTGCGGCTGAGAGCTATATGTGTGAAACTGGAATGACCCTGGCAGAGATTTCATACATGATTAAGAACATAAGAAAGCTTGCATCTGACAAGAAGGTGAAGACACCACTAGCACAATTTCATTCAGTGAGCTATAGCAAGCCATCACCAAGAGGAAGCGTACTTATTATCAGTCCATGGAACTACCCTTTCATGTTAACAATGGAACCGCTTGTTGATGCAATTGCTGCAGGAAATACTGTAGTAATTAAGCCAAGCGAGTTTTCTCCAAATACAACTGCTATTATGCAGACTATTATAAGTGAGTGCTTTGATCATGAACATATAAGTGTAGTTACAGGCGGAGTTAAAGAAAGTCAGTTGCTTCTTAAAGAGAAATGGGGAAAGATATTTTTTACTGGAAATAAGAGTGTTGGTAAAGAAGTTCTCAGAAAAGCAGCCGAAAATCTTACATCTGTAACCCTCGAACTTGGCGGAAAGAGTCCTTGTATAGTAGACAGTTCAGCAAATATCAAGCTCGCTGCGAGAAGAATCGTATTCGGTAAGTATCTTAACTGCGGACAGACATGCGTGGCTCCTGATTACGTTCTGTGTCACAGTAGCGTCAAAGATAAATTCATCAAGGCAGTTAAGATGGAAATTGTGAGACAGTTCGGAGAGAATCCTCTCGAAAATACGGAATACGGTAAGATCATAAGCAAAAGACATTTTGAAAGAATTGTGCCTCTAATCAATCAGAGCAAGGTCATTCACGGAGGCAGCATTGATGAAGATAGATTGAAGATTGAACCGACGGTTCTTGATAACGTGAGTCTTGATGATGCTGTAATGAAGGAAGAAATTTTCGGACCTATTCTGCCAGTTCTAACTTTCGATAAACTAGGAACAGTGGTAGATTTTGTCAATTCAGGAGACTCACCTCTCGCTCTGTACATCTTCTCTTCTAATAAAAGAAACATTAAGATGATAACAGATTGCTGCAGATTTGGTGGTGGATGTGTAAATGACACTATTATTCACCTTGCGACGAGCGAAATGGGCTTCGGTGGATTCGGTGAAAGTGGTATGGGATCATATCACGGCAAGGAAGGCTTTGAGTGCTTCAGTCACAGAAAGAGCATCGTAAACAAGAAAACAAGGATTGATCTTCCAATGAGATATCAGCCCTACTCCGATATAAAGAGTAAACTGGTAAGGATGTTCCTGAAATAAGATGAAATAATAAACCCACGGTCATTATGATCGTGGGTTTCGCCAATTAATTTATTCTTTAGGTCTGTTGTAGAAGTTTCCGTAAACGTTATCAGTCTTGATACTGTTAATGAAAGCGTGTGGATCAAGCTCCAGAATTGTCTTGGTAAGCTTGCTTACCTCGTCGCTATTTACTACAGAATAAACAACGTTCTGCTCCTTACCCATGTAGAAGCCCTTGCCCTTGAAGAGCGTTGCTCCATGATGAGTGTTGTTATGAATCGTCAGATAAACATCATCAGGACTCTCAGTTACAATCCAGAGTGTGTGCTTCTGGTACCTTTTGTTCATTACGTTCAGAAGCTGTGTGATAGCGAACTGATAAATGATTGAGTACATTGCCTTGTCGAATCCGAAGAGCACACCACCAATGATGTAGAGACATACGTTGAATGCAAAAATATAATTCCACGCGTCAATACCCTTCATCTCTGAAAGATAAAGAGATATGAAATCGGTACCTCCTGAACAAGCTTCTGCTCTAAGACAGAGTGTCATACCAATTGCCTGCATCACTGCACCGAATAGTGTGATAAGAAGGATGTCGTATGTTACTGCGTACTTAGGAAGCAAGTCAGTCAACAGTGAAGAAAGGATAATTATATATAATGAATATATAGTGAACTTCTTTCCTATGAACTTAAATCCAAGAATTGCTGCTGCACAGTTAAGCGGCATGTTGATTGCAGAGAATGGAATCATCAAGGAGAAATACTTATCTGCTATCCTCTGGATAAGAACCGTAAGTCCGGTAAAGCCTCCGGGAAAAAGATCTCCGTACGTTACGAACGTGTTGATGTTTATCGCCATTATAAGGGCTCCAAGGGTAAGTATTAGGAAATGCAGAAATGAATTTAACTTGCTGTTTTCAGTATTGCTATACATGATTAAATTACTCTCACTCTTTGATTAAATAATACGATACCGGAAAAATTACTTGTCCGGTATCAAAAAAACAATTTTTGCTCCTATAAAATAACACTTTTACTTGTGTAATGCAATGCGTTTTGATATAATACATGCGCTGTGTACAAGTATACATGGTAATTTTAAAGAAAGAGGAAACAAACATGAGAGAAGGAATCCATCCTGATTACAAGGAATGTAAAGTAACTTGCGCATGTGGTAATACTTTCACTACACTTTCAAACAAGGAAGAGATGAGAGTAGACATCTGTTCAGAGTGTCACCCATTCTTCACTGGTCAGCAGAAGTTTGCTAACCGTGGTGGACGTGTTGAGAAGTTCAAGAACAAATACAACCTGTAATCCCAAGCGCCTCGACAGGAGGCGCTTTTTTCATACGTATTTTTCTATACATAATTTGCAAATATATTATATGTAAGGGTTAATTGACTATAGGAAATTTGTTATAATAATACATTGAACAAGTAGATGATATAAAACAATAATTTAAAGAAACAGGAGTAATATATGTTCGATAAACTTGATTTTATACTTGAGAAATATAACGAGCTTGCAGAGAAGGTTTCAGATCCTGAAATCATTGCAAATCAGTCTGTATGGCAGAAGTATATGAAGGAGATGGGCGAGATGGAGCCTATCGTTAAGGAGTACGAGCAGTACAAGAAGAACAAGGAAGCTCTTGCTGAGGCTAAGGAAATCTTTGAGATGGAAGATGATGAAGAGATGAGAGAAATGGCAAGAGAAGAGGTCAAGGATCTTGAAGCTGCTATTGAGAAGTCTGAGGAGGATATGAAGATCCTTCTTCTACCTAAGGACCCTAATGATGACAAGAACGTAATTCTTGAGGTTAGAGCCGGAACAGGTGGAGATGAGGCTGCCCTCTTCGGTAATGACCTTCTCAGAATGTACCTTCGTTACGCTGAGAGACATAGATGGAAGACTGAGATTATTGAGATGAACGACACTGGTATCGGCGGAATCAAGGAGGCTGTAGTTCTTATCAAGGGTAAGGGTGCATACTCAAGACTTAAGTACGAGAGTGGTACACACAGAGTACAGAGAGTCCCTGAGACAGAGTCTTCAGGAAGAATCCATACATCTGCTGCAACTATTGCAGTACTTCCTGAGGTTGATGACGTTGAGGTTAAGATTGATCCTAATGAGGTAAGAGTTGACGTATACAGAGCATCAGGTAATGGTGGCCAGTGCGTAAATACTACAGACTCAGCTGTAAGACTTACACATATTCCAACAGGTCTGGTTGTAACTTGTCAGGACGAGAAGTCGCAGCTTAAGAACAAGGACAAGGCATTCAAGGTTCTTAAGGCAAGACTCTATGATATGAAGCTGCAGGAGCAGAATGATAAGATTTCAGCAGAGAGAAGAAGCCAGGTTGGATCAGGAGACAGATCTGAGAGAATCAGAACTTATAACTTCCCACAGGGAAGAATTACAGATCACAGAATCAACCTTACACTTTATAAGCTTGATCAGTTCCTTGATGGAGACATCGATGAGGCAATCGATGCACTTATCACACAGGATCAGGCTGAGAAAATGAAGGAATTTGGAATTTAATTCGGAAGTGAGCTGATGGAAACATTAAGACTTAAGCCTGATAATGAAGGCTTACAGAAAGCCGGAGATATAATCCGCGAAGGCGGTCTTGTGGCCTTCCCTACCGAGACTGTTTACGGACTTGGAGCGAATGCACTTGATGGAGAAGCGGTCAGATCAGTCTATACTGCCAAGGGGCGTCCAAGCGACAACCCTATGATTGTTCATATCTCGACATTTGATGAGATATATGAGCTTGCATCAGTTATTAACGGGACGGCTGAAGCACTGATTAAAGAGTTTTGGCCGGGACCGATTACCTTCGTACTTCCGAAGAAGGATAATGTGCCGGATGTGACTACAGGTGGTCTTGGTACTGTTGCGGTGAGAATGCCGTCAAATGAGACTGCAAGAGCTTTGATTGAGAGTGCAAAGAGACCTATTGCGGCTCCGAGTGCTAACAGAAGCGGTAAGCCTAGTCCGACTAATGCATATGATGTGCTTGAGGATATGGATGGAATTATCGATGCTGTGATTATGGGCGAGGACTGTAATGTTGGTATTGAGTCAACTGTTGTTGATGTTACTTCAGAGATTCCTGTGATTCTGAGACCGGGATATGTAACTCCGGATATGATTATGGAGAGAACTGGGATTAAGGCTGTCTATGATTCAAGTCTTGCCGAGAAGCATATCGAGGATCTCGATCCTTCGAAGGGCTCTGGTGAGATTGATGGATTTAAGCCTAAGTCTCCAGGTATGAAGTATAAGCATTATGCACCTAATGCTAAGGTAATTCTTGTCGAGGGTGATATTGATAAGATTAAGGAAGAATACGAGATGAAGGGTTCTAAGGTAGGAGTTCTCGACTACGGCGGAGATTCGAGATTTGCCGCATACAGCTTTTTCTCAGACCTTAGAAGACTCGATCGTGAAGAAGCCGAGATTATCCTTGTTCGAACTCTTGAGAAGGAAGGACTTGGATTTTCAATCATGAACCGCATGCTTAAGAGCGCGGGTTATGAAGTAATTAAATAGAAGATGAGAGGAAATGGGCTATGAAGATTGTAATCGGTTGCGATCATGCAGGCTTTCCGCTTAAGGAGGAGGTTAAGCAGAAACTGATTGATGAAGGCCACGAGGTAATGGACGTTGGTACATATTCATCAGATTCTGTGGACTATCCTATTTACGGTAAGGCTGTAGGAAGAGCAGTTGCTAATGGTGAAGCTGAGAGGGGAATCGTTATCTGCGGTTCTGGTATCGGTATTTCAATCGCATGTAATAAGGTTAAGGGTATCAGATGCGCACTATGCACTTCAGTTGAGATGGCTGAGATGTGCAGAAGACATAACAATGCGAATGTAATTGCTATGGGCGCAAGAATGATAAGCAAGGAGCTTGCATTTGCAATGGTTGATAAGTGGCTTGAGACAGAGTTCGAGGGCGGTAAACATCTTAGAAGAATTAACATGATTGAAGAGGACTGCTAAAAGCAAACACATAACAGGAGGATAATATGGAAAACGATAAGGTAATGGTATTCGACCATCCACTTATTCAGCACAAGATCAGTCTTATCAGAATGAAGGACACAACAAGCAAGGAGTTCAGAGAGCTCGTTCGCGAGGTTGGTCTTCTGATGGGATATGAGGTTACAAGAGATCTCCCTCTCAAGGATGTTGAGGTTGAGACTCCTATGTGCAAGACAACAGTTAAGATGCTCGATGGTGAAGATATCGCTATCGTACCCATTCTAAGAGCAGGACTTGGTTTTGTTGATGGAATCCTTGAGCTGGTTCCTAATGCGAAGGTTGGTCACGTTGGTCTTTACAGAGATCCTGAGACACACAAGCCTGTTGAGTATTACTGCAAGCTTCCTTCAGATATTGATAAGAGAAGAATGATCGTTATAGATCCTATGCTTGCAACTGGCGGAAGTGCTGTTGCAGCTATCGATCTTATTAAGGAAAAGGGTGCTAAGGACATCTGCTTTATGTGCCTTATCGCTGCACCGGAAGGAATCAAGGCTCTTACAGAGGCTCACCCGGATGTTCCAATCTTTGTTGGTGCTAAGGATGAGTGTCTGAATGAGAACGCTTACATTCTGCCGGGACTTGGCGATGCAGGCGACAGACTTTTTGGCACAAAGTAATAAATACGGCGTGATGCCGTTATGAAAGGGGAATTTAGAAATGACTTTTGTTAATCCAATACCTGATAATATCAGCAAGTTTGACAATGTATACGATGTACTCGAGGAGAGAGGCTTTATCGCTCAGTGTACTAATCCTGATGCAGTAAGAAAGCTTCTTGGAGATGAGAAGATTAAGTTCTACATTGGTTTCGACCCAACTGCAGATTGTCTGCATGTAGGACACATGATTCAGGTTATCATATTCCTGTACATGCTTAAGTACGGTCATACTCCTATTGCTCTTATCGGTGGAGGAACAGGAATGGTCGGCGACCCATCAGGAAGAAGTGATATCAGAAGAATTATGACTATCGATGAGATTGACGAGAACTGCAGAGCATTCAAGAACCTCTTCGACAGATTCCTTCCTTTTGATGAGGAGTGGAAGTACGAGGGTAACGAGGGCGTTTACACCGAGGGTCACGAGAATAAGACTCCAGATCCTGGCTGCTGCATCCACGTTAACAATGCTCACTGGCTCAGACCTCTTAACTACGTTGATTTCGTAAGAGAGGTTGGATCAAAGTTCAACGTTAAGGAGATGCTAAGAGCTGAGTGCTTCAAGAAGAGAGCTGCTGAGGGTGGTCTTTCATTCTTCGAGTTCAACTACATGCTCATGCAGGGTTACGACTTCTACGTAATGGCAAGAGACATCGGCGTTAAGATGGAGCTTGGTGGAAACGATCAGTGGTCAAACATCATTGCAGGAATCGACATGTCAAGAAAGCTTGCAGACCTTGAAGTATTCGGTCTTACTACTAACCTTCTCACTAAGGCTGATGGAGAGAAGATGGGTAAGACTGCATCAGGCGCACTTTGGCTTGATGAGGATAGAGTATCTGTATTCGATTTCTTCCAGTACTGGAGAAACATTGACGATGCTGATGTAAGCATGGTTCTTCGTATGCTTACATTCCTCCCAATGGATGAAGTTAACAGACTTAGCGCTCTTGAGGGTTCAGCAATCAACGAGGCTAAGGAGGTTGCTGCATTTGAGATTACTAAGTTCGTTCATGGCGAGGAGAAGGCCAAGAAGGCTCTCGAGGCTTCAAGAGCAGTATTCGCTGGTGGCGGCGTTTCAGATCACATGCCAACAACTGAAATGGAGAAGTCAGCATTTGAGGGAGACGGCTTCAAGCTTGCAGCTCTTCTTAAGGAGGTAGGTCTTGAGAAGTCAACTTCAGAGGCTTACAGAACTATCCAGGGCGGTGGAGCAAGAGTTAACGGCGAGCAGGTTACTGATAAGAACTTTGCTGTTACACTCGATTGCTTCGAGGATGGAAAGTGCGTTATCCAGAAGGGTAAGAAGAAGTTCCACGCAATTACACTTGCATAAGTACAACTTCAATAACGAATATGAGGGGTTTGTCAATATCAGTCATGACCCCTCTTTTTATATGTATTTCTAATAAGTTATGAAATATTGATTTAGTCTATAGTATATAGGATACTATGGCATAATTATTAGACATAGTCTAATATAGTATAGGAATATTTACTAAAGAAACGGAATTAACAGCTATGGATGAAATGAAGATGATTCCTGTCATTTATGACTGTGATAATACAATGGGTGTAGATGGAAATGACGTGGACGATGGATTAACTCTTCTATACCTTCTGGGATTGCCGGAGGTTAACCTTGTTGGTGTAACCTGCACTTTTGGAAACAATGGACAGGATTGCGTATATAAGAACACTGTAAGCCTTCTTAGAGAATGGAATCGAGAAGAGATTCCTTGTCTTAAGGGTGCATACAGTAAGGATGATAGAGAATCAGAGGCAGCAGAGTTTCTTGCGGCAAAGGCTGAGGAATACAAGGGAGAACTTGTCATTATTGCAACTGGCGCAATGAGTAATCTGTATCAGGCAAGCCTCGTGGACGAAAACTTCTACGCAAATGTTAGAGCAATAAGTATAATGGGTGGAATAACTCAAGAACTGATTGTTAATGGTGGTGTAATGAAAGAACTGAATCTTTCATGTGACCCTCTTGCTTCATACGAAATGTTTAAGAATGCGAAGAGGATGCTTATAGCTAACGCACATACGTCTCTTGAATCATATTTTTCAAGAGAAAGCTTTGAAGAAAGTTCTTCAATTGTACGACCTACCCTTCATTCTTACCTTCTAGAGAAGATAGAATCGTGGTTCCAAAGATATATGAGGGTGTGGAAACTTGACGGATTCGTGTGTTGGGATGTTATGGCAGCAGCACAGTATTTCAGACCGGAACTTTTCGAGGAAGGAGTAAATTGTATTACGCCTACAGAGAAGTCACTGGAAACAGGCATGCTCATTGGAGATGGAACGATTATAAATGTGGAGATGCCGGTAATAAAGGATGTCGACGAATACAGAAAGCATGTGTATGAGACATTCAATAAAGCCGATGTTTCAATATAATCAAGTTAATTTTGAAAGAAAAGGAGAATAAGTATGAAGAAGCTGTTAGCACTGATCATGTGCGGAATCATGACGCTTTCTCTTGCTGCATGCGGATCATCAACATCTGAGGTAGATCCGATGGCGGACAAGTCTTGGGATGAGATTTGCGATGAAGCTAAGGGAACGACAGTTACATTCTACGGCTGGGGTGGAGATGAGGTGAGAAATGAGTTCCTCAACACAACAGTGAAGGATTATCTAAAGAAGAACTATGATCTTAACCTTAAGGTAGTAGGTATGGATATCAATGATATTCTATCTAAGCTCACATCAGAGAAGGAAGGTGGCGAGGAAGAAGGAAGCATCGATATGATCTGGATCAATGGTGAGAACTTCTATTCAGCTAAGGAGAATGGACTTCTGTACGGACCATTCACAGACAAGCTTCCTAACATGGAGAAGTATGTTGATCTTGAAGATCCTGAGACTCTGAAGGACTTCTGTAAGGATATTGATGGTTATGAGGCTCCTTACGGAAAGGCTCAGATGGTAATGTTTAACGATAGTGCTGTTACACCTGAGACACCTTCTAATGCCAAGGAGTTTAAGGAGTACTGCAAGAAGTATAAGGGAAAGGTTACATACCCTGCCCTTCCTGACTTCACAGGATCAGCATTTGTAAGAAATCTTATCTATGATATTGTTGGCTGGGAGCAGTTCCAGGATATGGAGGCAGATAAGGAAACTGTTAGAGAGGCTATCGAGCCTGCAATTAAGTATCTCAAGGAGCTTAATCCATATCTATGGAATCAGGGCAAGACTTTCCCAGAATCATCAACTAAGCTAAATGCAATGTTCGAGGATGGAGAGGTTGTATTTAATATGAACTACAGCCCATACATTGTTGCAACTGGTATTGAGAAGGGAATCTACACACATACAACAAGATCATTCATCTTCGATAAGGGAACAATCGGAAACACTAACTACATGGCGATTGCTAAGAATTCTCCTAACAAGGCAGGAGCTCTTGTTGCTATCAATGCTATCATAGGAGCTGATATTCAGTGTGCGCAGTACAAGGCACAGAAGACTCTTCCTGTAGTAGACGATAGTAAGCTTTCAGATGAAGAGAAGACAGCATTTGATGCAGTTAACATTGGTGAGGGAATCCTTTCACAGAAGGAGCTTCTAAGCCACAGAGTTCCTGAGATGCCAGCAGATATCGTTCCAATCATTGAGGAAATCTGGCTTGAGGAAGTAGTAGGAAAATAAATAAGAAATGAAGCGAAATAACAAAGTTGGAATGCTGCTGGCGGCACCATTCCTCGTAATAACAGCCATGATTATATTGGCTTCAGTGAATGTAATAGTACAGAGTTTCGGTTACATACCGGCATTTGATCTATATGAAATTACTCCACGTTACTATATCGAGGTAATGAAGAGACCGGAATTTCTTAAAGCACTCGGTGTCAGCTTGCGCATATCTATTATTTCAACGATAGGAGCTGCTGTAATAGGAACAATATTATGTGCAGCTCTTGTCAAGCTTCATAAGACAAGAGGAGGGATGCTTTACATTGTAAGGCTCCCTATTTTGGTGCCTCATACTGTAGTTGCTGTATTTACCCTTGCTATATTCTCACAGACTGGAATAATAGCGAGACTTGCATACACAGCTGGTATGATTGGGGATTATACGGACTTCCCTCTCCTTCTTTATTCAAGCAATTATGTTGGAGTAATTGTTGCTTATCTGTGGAAAGAGATTCCTTTTATCGCATATTTTACTATGGCACTGATGTCAAGCGTTAACGATACACTTGGAGAAGCAGCTGAGAATCTTGGAGCCTCGCCTCTTAGGAGTTTCTGGCATATAACGCTTCCACTGAGTCTTCCTGCAATTGCGAAGGCAACACTTATTGTATTTATATTTGCTTTCGGTGCATTTGATCTTCCCTTCCTACTTGGAGCGACAACGCCAAAGGCGCTTCCGATATATACGTACATAGACTTCATTAAGCCTAATCTGAAGGATAGACCATATGCAATGGCAATGAATGGTATTACTCTTATCATTTCTCTTGTGATGGCAGTAGCATATTGGATTTTAATGAAAAGACTTACTAAGAAACTGGGAGGTAAATAATGAGAAAGACGTGGCATCTCAAAGCAGTTCTGTTTCTGACAGCAGCTGTGATAATACTTCCTATGGTTATAATCGGAATATGGTCGGTTACGGGAAGATGGTCGTGGCCTAAGCTTTTGCCCGAAACATATACAACGAGAACTATAAAAGAACTGTTATTCGGCTCATCTAGTCTTATTGGGGTTTTGATAAGCAGTATAATTCTGGCATTGATTGTTGCGATAATCGGTACAATTGTTGCAATGATGACTGCAAGAGCAACTGAAATATACAGGATTAAGGGAAGTGAACTGATAAAATATGGAGCAATACTTCCTTTGATTGTGCCTGCTACAGTATTTACAATGGGATTTCAGGTGGTACTGATTAAAATGGGTCTGAACGATACAGTTACTGGTGTTGTAATTATGCATGTAATCGCAGCACTCCCCTACTGCGTGACGATAATGACAGATATTACGGCTGTCAAAGGTGAGTCGCTCGAGGAACAGGCTGCAGTTCTTGGTGCTGGTCCATGGACACGAGTTAAGGATGTTATAATACCAGAGTTTATGCCCGGAATTCTTTCGTCGATGAGTATGGCATTTATTGTTTCATATAGTCAGTATTTCACTACTCTTATCGCGGGAGGTGGCAAAATTAAAACTCTTGCGCTTGTGATGGTTCCGTACATTCAGAGTGGTGATCGTGCATTGGCATCTGTTTATGCAGTGACTTTTGTAGGTTCAGCACTTATAGTGTTCTTTATACTCGAAGCTATGCTTCACAAGGTTTTGAAAGGAGAAGAGCATAATGAAGCTTAAGGTAGAAAACCTTGAGGTAACTCTTGGAAAGAATAAGATTCTGAAAGGTGTTTCGCTTGATGTGGCGAAGGGTGAATTTATTGCGCTTCTTGGATCATCAGGCTGCGGAAAGAGTACTCTTCTCAAGACAATTTCAGGAATCAATTATGCGGAGGCTGGAACCATAAGTCTCGATGGTGAAGTCATAAATGATATACCGGCTCACAAGAGGGGCACAGTAATAGTTTTTCAGGATATAAGACTGTTTCCTCATATGAATGTTATAGACAATGTTGCCTATTCTCTTAAGGTGAAGAAGGTACCTAAGGATGAGAGATATAGAATGGCTAAGGAATCCCTCGCCGCTGTTCATCTTGAAGGCTATGAGAACAGAAGAATTAATCAGTTATCAGGTGGTCAGCAGCAGAGAGTTGCTCTGGCGAGAGCTCTTGCAGCCAAGCCAAGTCTGCTGCTCTTAGATGAGCCATTCAGCGCACTCGATGAAAACTTAAGAGAAAGTATGCGAAAGCTCGTGAAGGAACTCCATCACGAGTACGATATGACTACAGTTATGGTAACTCATGACAGGAAAGAAGCTCTTGAAATGACGGATAGAATTGCAGTTATGTTCGATGGACAGATAATTCAGTATGCAAGCCCTAAGGCTATACTTGAGAATCCGGTAGATGAGAGAATAAGAGACTATTTTAGAGATATCAGCATATAAAAGAATACTTATGGAGCAGAGATAGAGCCGGTTCGTGATGAACCGGCTCTTCAAATAGTATTAATTATATTCTTATCTGATAACCTCTACTCCGCATTCTCTCTCTACAATCTTGGCGAATGATTCAAGAATCACGTAGAGAAGCTCTGTGCAGTAAGTCTTTCTCTCTGGTGTTGCAAACTCATAATCAGCGATAAGCTCAGGACAGATACTTGTCTTGTAAGCTGCAGCTACATCATCATTAAGCTCACGAACGACGTCAATACACTTCTCATACGCCGGGTCACCCTTGACTGTACGACCGAATATTTTGCCAAGTGCCATAGTAGCTCCTGCAACTCCGCCGCAAACATTACCACCGTTACCGAATCCATAAGGGAAACCAGTGCTGAGTGCGATTGCCTCCTCCCCTATTCCAAGCTCATAGAATTTATTAAGTGCGTCCAGAACACTCTCAGAGCACATGTAACCTGTTGTGAAATTCTCCTTGCAATAATCCTTCAATTCCTGAAGATTAACCTGTTTAACCATAGCAAAACACCTCCCGTATGTATATACTTTGATTATATTCTCATTGTCTGATACGGGCAATTGTGAATTCGAATCATACACAAGAGGTGGACTATGAATAATTTTATCTGGCAGAACAGAACTAAGGTATATTTTGGAAATAAGGTGGTAAGTGAGCATCTAACATCACTTATACGTGAATACATGCTTCCGGGCAAAAGAACCGTGCTAGTCGGTTATGGAGGTGGCTCTGTTAAGAAGAATGGTTCTTACGATGATGTTATGGCGGCTGTAGCAGAGTCCGGTTTTGATGTTGTCGAGTTCGGTGGCATTATGTCGAACCCTACTGTAGGCAAGATGCTTGAGGGCGTAGAGATCGTAAAGGCGAATGATGTAGGCCTTATTCTTGCTGTCGGCGGAGGCTCAACAATGGACTGCTGCAAGGCGATGGCTGTACAGGCTGCATATGATGGTGACGCGTGGCAAGATTTCTGGATGGATGGAAAGCCTATGGAGTTCGATCCTATTCCATGTGGTGTTGTGGTTACAATGCCTGCAACAGGATCAGAGCTTAACCCATGTGCAGTACTTACAAACACAGAGACAAACATCAAATGCGACAGAGGGTACGCTAAAATCAACCCACTTTTTGCCCTTATGGACCCGGCATACACAATGACTATGCCTCTTCGTCAGATTAAGGCGGGAACTTTTGACATTCTATCACACGTTATGGAGGGATATTTCAGTGATCCTGCAGGATATTGGGCAACTGACGATATGATGGAAGGTCTGATGCACGGTATTATAAGAGATTTCAGAAAGGCTGTAGAGAATCCTGAAGATGCTGAGGTTAGAGCAAGCATTATGTGGGCAGGTTCACTTGCTGAGAACGGTTTCCCTAAGACCGGAAAGAAGCTTGATTTCCAGGCACATAATATGGAGCATCAGCTTAGTGCTTATACCAACTGTAACCATGGAGAAGGTCTGGCTGTCCTCCACCCTGCTTATTACAGACATATTTATAAGGATGGACTGCCTAAGTTCGTAAGCTTTGCGAAGGAAGTGTGGAGACTTGATCCTGCTGATTACGGCAGTGATGAAGAGCTTGCTCTTGCGGGAATTGATGCTCTAGAGAGTTTCATCAAGGAGGTTGGCCTCCCTACTACTCTAAGAGAGATTGGAATTACGAAGGATGTGAATCTTAAGGAAATTGCAGACAGCTGCTTTATCTCAGATGGTGCATTCAGAAAGATGACACACGAGGAGATTCTTGAGATTTATAACGAGTGTTTCTAGAACATATTAATATATAACAGTAAATGCCGATTCGCATATCAATGTGAACCGGCATTTATTATTTATAGATTTCTAATTAATTATTTATTAGCCTTATCTCTTGCAATCAGCGCTGCACCATATGCACCAGCGTATCTGCCATGTTCCATTGGAAGAACTCGTGCATTTAGCTTGTCTGAAAGAATAGATGCGAAGAATTCGTTAGCACTAAGACCACCTGTTACGATTACAGTATCCTGAATGGACTTTCTCTGTACGAGAGTTGCAACCTTCTGTGCTACAGAGTCAATAACTCCGGCAGCGATATTTTCACGCTCTCTGCCCTCTCCCATGTAGTTGATTACCTCAGATTCTGCGAAAACAGTACAGAGTGAACTTATAGGAAGCGCCTTGCCTGTAGTTGCAAGATCAAATAGCTCCTCTATTGTAAGACCGAGTCTGTTGGCCATAACCTCGATAAACTTACCTGTACCTGCTGCACACTTATCATTCATGAGGAAGTCAACAGTTCTTCCGTTCATTACATCTATGTACTTGGTATCCTGGCCTCCGATATCTATGATTGTACAGTTCTTGCCGATCATCTCGTAGCCTCCACGGCCGTGACAAGTAATCTCGGTGACAACTGAATCTGCATACTCAACAGAAATTCTTCCATATCCAGTTGCTATAATCTTGCAGTTATCTAAGCCTCCATCAAGCTTCTCAAGCTCCTCCCTGATAATGCCTGCAGTAATCTTGCTGTTCCATCCTGTAGGAAGAACCTTGAAATCAGGTGCTCCGTCCTCAGGAAGAACGCAAACCTTTGATGCAGTTGATCCGATATCAATTCCAATGTAATTCATCTTGTACCTCAGTTACCTAGCCATAACGATGGCGCGTGTTGTCAAAAGTGTTGTCGAGTGCTTCGATGCTCAGATGCTCTAGCGGATTGTCCGATAGGTAGCTGCGTATCCCGTCAATCTCTTCTTCGAGTGCAAGTAACGAAACACCACAGCATACACTGAGCTCACGAGGGGTTGGAGAAATTCTGACCTTGAAGCCCTCTTTCTTCAGTGACGAATACATCGCCATGCTGTCAGTATGATTCTTGAAAAGAATATAGTAATTCATCTCGTATCTCCCTAAAAAAGGTGGCCTTAGCCAGGCCACCAACTGCTAAAACTAGCATACATATATTAGAAGGATTATGCAAGAGTCTCTACGAAGGCCTCAACTCTTGTTTTGATCTGTGAAGCATCTGTATCTGTGTAATCTGTCTCGATTCCAAGAACTCTGATGCCTGCCTCGTTCAGTCTCTGCTCAAGAGTGTATCCCTCGATATCGTATGTCTGACAGAATTTAAGGTTAACATCGATAACTCCATCAACCTTGTACTCCTTAGCAAGTCTGATAACGTCATCAAATCTTCCCTCGTTAGGAGTGAAGCATGCGCAGTTGATACCCATGTATCTGTCTGCAATGTTCTGAATCATCTCATCGATAGTCTCACCTGACTCGTCAACCTGGTTCTCAAAGTAACGAGTTCCTGTGCAAGTCTCCTCACATACAACAACAGCACCTGAAGTCTCAACGATGTTATGCATCTTCCAGTTAGGAATAGCCATTGGAGTTCCGGAGATAAGAATTCTCTTAGCACCAGGAGCAACATCTACGCCATCTGCAACTCTCTGATCCAGCTCGTCGCAGAGGATGTTAACCATCTTAGTGAATCTCTCAGGATCATCATAGTATGCAATCTGTGAAACGAGAAGAGTGTCAGCACCGCTGATTGGAGCCTTCTCATTCTTTCTGAGATCATAAAGTCTCTGAAGAGCAGCTCTCTTAGCATTGATAACCTTGATCTTCTCAGCAAGCTTCTCAGGAGTAACCTTGTTTCCAGTAAGCTCCTCGGCGATTCCCATAAGGTCCTTAACCTCCTCAGCCCACTTCTTAAGATCCTTAGGTCTCTTCATCTGTGGAAGGTCCATGATGTGCATTGGAACATCAGTTCCAAGAATCTCATATGCCTTCTTCTTACCGTCACAAGTGTTCTCGCCGATATAAATGTCAGCAAGTCTATAGAATGGACAAGTTCTGTCAAATCTTGCACCAAGCATTGCCTTGATTAGAGGACAAGTGTTAGCAGGAAGATATCTCTCACCGCCAGGAACCCAGAACTGTGAACCAGCGCAAAGACCTGTAGCGATTCCGCCAGCAGCAATAATAACCTCATCAGGTACGAAAGCGCAGAAAGTTCCGAATACCTTACCGCCCTTCTCTCTGAACTCAACAAGCTCAGCAGGTCTTAAACCGTGAACATCTGCAAGAACCATGTCAAAATAGTCCATATGCTCAGGTCTGTTCTCCTGTGACATAAATACATCGCCAATAGCACCTGGAAGTACTGCACAAAGCTGGTCGTGCATCTTAAGATTCATTCCAAGGTCGCCCCACATTTTCTGATTGTCAGCCATAACCATAATCTCCTTTATACATAATTAAAAAGAATTAACCAAGACAAATGTAACACATCAAGAGCCTCAAATTTCTAATAATAATTTCACATAGAATTTATCAATATCCGAGTGCATATATAAAGGAAAATACAGTATAATCTGACTATGATTTTAGATGTGGCAGTAATAGGAATATTTACAATATCGACCATCGCGGGCAAAAGACATGGTTTTCTCGAGACAATTCTCCGTCTCGGCATGCTCGTTTTGAGCCTTGTCTGTGGTGTGATGTTTACGGAGTCCGTTGCGGACTGGCTCTGTGTAATGGATATGGACAGCATTCTCAGGGAGAGGCTGTCAGAATATGCAATGAATGGACAGATAAATCCAGCCTCTCTGATTCCGGGAGAGATTGGAGAAACTCTTACTGAGATTACAGACTCCACCCTCACAACCTCTGTGCGAAGTCTTGCTAACATAATCGTTACGACGACAGCATTTATGATAATTGTCATAATTGTAAGCATCTTTGCAAGATGGCTCAGGAAGAAGCTTCACAAGAGCAAGCTTGAGAAAGGGGTAATTGGAACAGTTGATGATGGAGTTGGACTGATGATAGGAGCACTCAAGGGTGTGATTCTTGTGTGCTTGTTTCTGGCGTTCCTCCTACCTATCACCGGAATCTTCGTGCCGGACAGAATCAACGAAGTAAGTGAGCTTCTGAATAGATCATATATAGCTGGATATGTTTATGATATTAATCCCCTGCTCGGTTTTATGCGTAAATTAAACCTCTAAAAAGCCTTTTAAACCGTGAAACACAGGTGTTATGCTTGAAGGTATGTACTATATATGATACAATTACTCGGATATGGTAGAAACTATACTAAATTACTCAGCTTCTGATGATTTTTTCATGCAGGAAGCCATTGCAGAAGCAATGAGGGCACCGTTATACGGCGAGGTTCCGGTAGGAGCAGTAATCGTAAGAAATGGTGAAATTATAGCGAGAGCACACAATCTCGTGGAGACAGAGAAGGCATCATCAGCACATGCGGAGATGGTTGCCATTGCAAGAGCTGAAGAGGCGCTTGGAGCAAAGTGGCTTTCAGGATGCACTCTTTATGTAACTCTGGAACCCTGTTCAATGTGTGCAGGTGCGATGGTTCTGGCAAGAATAGACAGACTCTGCTATGGGGCGGATGATCCTAAGAACGGAGCTTGCGGATCAGTGCTGGATGTGACGGGCAATGCTTCGTTAAATCACAGTATTGAAGTAATCAGGGGAATACGAGGAACTGAATGCGGCGGGCTTCTGTCAGACTTTTTCAGAAGAAGACGTGAAGAGAATGCCGCTTTAAAGAAGAAGAATCAATAAAATAATTAATGATAACCGGAGGAATTATTCTAATGAAGAGAAAAGGGTTAATCGCAGTACTTGCTGCAGTAATGGTAATGGCATGCTCTGTTATGAGCTTTGCAGGCACTGGCGAGCTTAAGCTGTTATCGTCATATCCTAAGGATGGACAGAAGAACACTTCTATGGAGAATGTAGGTGTTAAGCTTCGTTTCAGTAATGATGTTAACAAGAAGTCTGTAAGAACTACTAATACAAAGTATGTTCACCTCGTAGATGAAGACGGCAAGGCTGTTCCATCAGAGGTGCTGTTCAGCGATAAGGACGGCAAGCTTGTACTCGTACTTGCTGATACAACTAAGTACACAGTTAAGAACAATTCAGAGTACACAGTTAAGATTGATCCAAGCTTTGCTGATAACGATGGAAACACTCTTGCAAGTGAGACTAAGATTACATTCAAGACTTATAACCAGAGAATGAATAACTTCGTTAACATGGCTATGATGGTTGTTATGTTCGGCGGTATCATGGTTGTTACAATGAAGCAGCAGAAGGAGAAGGAAGCTGAGAACAACGGCAATAACAAACAGCAGAACCACGAGGCAGCCTTCAATCCTTATAAGGAAGCTAAGAGAACAGGCAAGACTGTTCAGGAAGTAATCGAAGAAGAGAATAAGCGTCAGGAGAAACTTACGAAGAAGAACAAGAAGAAGGGAATCAGCACACCTTCTAATAAGAAAGAGAAGATCATCTGCGCAGATTATCTGACTAACGTATATCACGTACACGCACCTGCGCCAATTCACAAGAAGCGTAAGGGCAGCAATTAATTGAACATGTCAGCTGATAACAGAAGTGTCTTCCGTTAGGAATGACATTTCTGTTTTTGCAAAAGAGGAATATGCGAATGAATTCGATAACTTTAAACGCATATGCGAAGATAAATTTGTCGCTTGAGATAATCGGGCGAAGACCGAACGGCTATCACGATATAGATTCTGTGATGCAGGGAATAAGCCTCTGCGATGTTATTACGGTTAGTGACAACGAAGAAGGTGAATTAATCTGCAGCTTCGAAGGTGTGAAGCTTTATATGTCATCTGATTCAAACGAAATGCCATTTGATGAGAGTAACCTTGCAATTAAGGGACTTAAAGCAGTAATCAGAGAAGCGAAGTGCAGAAGCATTACACTTCCGGAAGCAATAGCAGTTCGCATTGATAAGAGACTTCCTGTCGCAGCGGGAATTGCCGGTGGAAGCGGAAATGCAGCGGGAGCGATGCTCGGAGCGAACGCTCTTTTGGACGAAGCATTCTCTCTTATGGAACTTATGGACATTGGAACAGGAGTTGGTGCAGATGTACCCTTCTCCATTCTTATGAACGCCGCGAGAAACAGAGAATTTCTGATGAAGCTGAGCGGCATTGATGATGCGTCTGTATCGGCTAGAGCTACAGGCATTGGTGAGATTCTCGTGAGGACAGAGCCTGTTAAGATGTCGATAATTATGGCGAATCCGGGAATCGGAGTTTCAACTAAGGAAGTGTACGAAGCAATAGATTCTGAAGAGGAACGCATTCCTGAGAGAGGGCTGTTCTTCAACAGAATGGAAGAATATACATTGGAAGCGTATCCGGAAGCATCGGAGCTTAAGTCTGAGATGTCAAAGCATCTTAGAGCTGATAAGATTCTGATGAGCGGAAGCGGACCGACAATTGTTGCTTATTATGAGAGCATCAAGGTAGCGGAAGAGGATTATTCAAGGGTTGGCAGCTGGCTTAAGGCTGGCTGGAGAGCATGGCTCGGAGTTACAGGAGAGGAATAATTGGATATCATGAATTTTGAGAAGAAATCACAGAAACCATTAAAGGAACTTGTGTATCTTGAGCTTAAGCATAAGATTCTGACTGGTGAGATTCCATCACAGACAAGACTGATGGAGGTTGAGCTTTCTGAGAAGCTTAATGTCAGCAGAACACCTGTAAGGGAGGCTATCAGGAGACTTACTGATGATGGTCTGGTTCAGATGGAAGCCAGAAAGGGTGCTTATGTTGCGAAGATTTCCATTAAGGAAATGCTCGACGTATTTGAGATAAGGGAAGATATGGAAGGATTCTGCGCTTATCTTGCAGCAATAAGAAGCACTCCAGAAGAGAAGGCTGCGCTTAGGGAGCTCGCCGAGGGCTATGAGCTTGCTTGCGAGAGAAAGGATAAGATGGAGATTATCAGATATGATGAGGAAATCCATAATTATATCGTTTCGTGCTGCAACAATGAGACACTTAAACAGCTTGTTAACTATGTGCAGGAACTGTCCCTGCGATTCAGATATCTGTATTATGAAGATGACAGCCGATACATGGATACGTCCCAGCAGCACATTCGTCTGATTGAAGCCATCGAGAATGGCGATGCTGATAAGGCGAGAAAGCTGGCTGATCAGCACGTAAGAGCTATTCGAGAGTTCGTATATAATCTTAGAAAGACTCTTGAAGATGCTGATTAATTTGTAATGAAATAGTGCATAAATATGCAGTAAATAAGAAAGAGGGATCTGATGATCCCTCTTTCGAAGTTATAAAAGCATTTATAAATATTTGCTATTATGAAATTTTAAGCAAATAGCTTGAGAAGCTCGATAACAACCTTAACGGTTCTATCCATTGCCTCAGCAGTGATATGCTCGTAAGGTCCGTGGAACTGGCTTGCACCTGTGCCAAGGTTAGGACAAGGAAGACCCATGAAGCTTAGCTTAGCGCCGTCTGTACCACCTCTTAGAGGAACTGATACTGGCTCCTGGCCGGCATTTCTCTGTGCCTGCATAGCGTTCTCAGTGCAGAGAGGGTGATCCTTAAGGATGTTGTGCATGTTGTAGTACTGGTCCTTGATATCGCATACAACTCTGCCCTCACCGTACTTCTCATTCATATACTTGGCAACGTGCTCCATCATCTCCTTGCGGTGCTCGAACTTAGCAGTATCGAAATCTCTGATGATGTATGAAATTGTTGCTTCACCAACTCCGCCTGACATTGATGTGAGGTGGAAGAAGCCCTCGAAGCCTTCAGTGTGCTCAGGACGATCAGCTCTTGGAAGTAGTCCATCGAACTCCATAGCGAGGAGTGATGCGTTAATCATTACGCCCTTCGCTGAACCAGGGTGGTTGTTCTCACCTGTGAACTTGATTGTAGCTGCAGCAGCATTGAATGTGTTGCACTCTACTTCATTTTCGAACTCACCGTCAAGTGTATAAGCATACTTAGCAGCAAACTTCTCAAGATCGAAGTTCTCGCATCCTCTGCCGATTTCTTCATCAGGTGTGAATGCAATACAGATAGGACCATGCTCGAATGTGTCCTTAAGCTCAACGACAGTCATAATTTCAGCGATTCCTGCCTTATCATCAGCACCAAGGATAGTTGATCCGTCTGATGTGATAAGAGTCTCGCCGATTCTATCCTTAAGACGTGGGAATGCCTTTGGTGAAAGAACAAGGCCACTCTCACCGAGTACGATGTCAGAACCGTCATAGTTCTCGTGAATCTGTGCCTTTACAGGAAGGTCATTGAAATCTGCAGTATCCATGTGAGCAATAAGTCCTATAGGAGTAGCATCCTCGTGACCTGGTGTTGCAGGAATGTGTCCATATACATAGCAGAACTTGTCACAAGAAGCGTCTTCTACGCCTAGTGACTTAAGCTCTTCAACAAGTGCCTCTGCCAGTGGGAACTGGTTTTCGCTTGAAGGAGAAGCTGTGCTGTTCTCATCACTTCTTGTATGGAATGTAACGTAGTGAAGTAATCTCTCGTATGCTTTCATGTTTATATCTCCTTACATAAATTAGTTTAAAAACATAACTCAATGATACATTATTTATTTAAAATTTCAACATAGGAGGGTTTATTATGAATTCAAAGAAGAAATTTCTGATGGATGCCGGGCAGATTGTAATCGGTAATGCGATGAGCGCTTTTGCGATTGCATGCTTTGCCCTACCATATGACATGGTAGTTTCAGGACTGTCTGGTGTGGGAAGAATGTTTAACGTATTCTTCGGTATCAGTGTTACAGGCACTGTTACAGCTTTCAATGCAGCGCTGTTTATCATAGGATTTATAATGCTGGGTAAGAAGTTCGCACTTAACACGATCGTAGGCACTGTAACATTCCCACTCTTCCTGGGAATTTTTACGAATGCAACAATGCTTCATCACCTTGTAGATGATCCACTCCTCGCTGCAATCTGTGCGGGTGTAATCGATGGTATAGGTCTTGGACTTATTATCAGAGTAGGAGGATCAACAGGAGGAATCGACGTTCCACCAATTATTCTTAATAAGAAGTTTGGTGTTAAGGTAGCTCCCATGATGATGGCTATTGATATCGGTATCTTTATCATGCAGCTACCAGTTACAAAGACTAACGGAATCATCCTCGGAATTCTCTATACAGGAATTTACTCAATCATGATGAATAAGATGATTGTAATGAACCAGGGTGGTGTTCAGTCACTTATCTTCAGTGATAAGTCGCACGAGATAAACGAGGCGCTTCTCCAGATCGGTTATGGAACATCAATTGTTCATATGACGAGTGGATATCTTCAGGAGCCTAAGGATGTAATTCTGTGTGTATCAAGCTCAAGAACACATGCTAAGGTTAAGAGAACTGCACTTGATATCGATCCAAATGCATTTATTTCAGTAAGCAGTGTAAGTGAGGTAAATGGTAACGGATTCACTCACTGGTTTATGGATGAGGATTATGTTAAGACTGTAGCTGATAGATCACATGGTGCTGATTTAGCTAAATAGAACATATAAACACAAACAAAGAACCCGGCTGATGGAGATTATTTCTCTATCAGCCGGGTTCTTCTAATATTAAAAAGGAGTTTTATGAAATTGGAATTTGTATAATCTAAAATTCATCTGTCTCATCAAGATCCTTACTGTCGCTCTTAAGCTTGCCGCTATTCTGTGACTGAAGCTTTACCTTGATAGTCTTCTGATGGCCATCTCTCTCAATTACTACAGAAACTGTATCACCAATCTTATGCTCATGAACTCTTGCGATAAAGTCACTCGCATTTGATGCCTTGTTTCCGTCGATTGAAATGAGTCTGTCACCAACCTGGAAGCCCGCCTTTTGCGCCGCTTCTGATGTTACATCTACTACATATACGCCTGCTCCTTCAAGCTGATAGTACTCAGCATAGTCAGAATCTATATCTCTAATGTTGATTCCGATATATCCCTTATCAGGTACCTTACCGGTATCAATCAGGCTGTCGATGATGTCACCTACAGAATTGATTGGAATTGCAAATCCAAGGCCCTCAATTCCTGTTCCAGAACTCTTGGCTACTACAATACCAACAAGCTCACCTGCACCGTTAAAGAGACCTCCACCTGAGTTACCAGGGTTGATTGCCGCATCTGTCTGAAGAAGATCAAGCGTAGTGTTGTTAATAGTAAGTCTTCTCTCCAGCGCACTGATGATTCCTGTTGTTGCAGTACCACCAAGGCTTCCTAGAGGGTTACCGATTGCAACTGTCTGATCTCCTAGTGAGAGCTTGCTGCTGTCTCCAAGAGTTGCAACTGTTAGGTTGCTTGCATTAATCTTGATTACAGCAATATCATTCTCTGCATCAGTTCCTACGAGAGTTGCATTATAGCTCTTACCGTTGTGAAGAGTTACTGAAATCTTCTTGGCATCCTCGATTACGTGATTATTGGTTGCAATATATCCGTCTTTATTAACGATTACACCACTTCCTGCACCCTCTTCAACCTGCTGTTGACCGAACATATTAGTTGAAACACTTGATGTATTAATCTCTACTACTGCATCGATGTTCTTAGCAATGATCTCCTGTGTGCTCAGCTTGCTTCCTGATGATGAATCAATACTTGAGCTTGTGAGATTATTATATGATCCGGCAGAATCCGAAGTATTCTTTATAATGAGCACTGATGCTGCTGTACTCAGAACCGCTGTAAGCAGAATGGCTATTATAAGTGTAATGACAAAAGCCTTCTTGGTTATATAGTGCGGTGATTTATGCTCTGGTGAGTGGTGCCTGCTTGCCCTGCCTGTCGGAGATTCACCATGCTCGCCTTCCGGAAGCTTCTTCTTGTTAGCTGCTTCCTTGACCAGTTCAAAAGCATCGTTTTCATGAACTGTCTCGTATGATGTGCTGTCAGGCTCGACGATTACGAAATTCGGGTCAGCTACTACTATATCCGACTTAGAAGCTGAACCGTTGCTGTCGTCTGGAGCCTGATTTGATGAAACATGGTCCTCAGGCTGTTCTGTTACATGTTCTGTTACCTGCTCGTCCAAAATTTCGGTGCCCTCTGTTTTAGGGTCTTCCGCCTGATTGACATTTGTCTCAGTTACATCTGTTTCTGTAACGTCTGTCTCAGGACTGTTCTCGTTCTTATTAATTTCTTCCATGTTACCGTCCTCCATACTAGGCATTATAGTTTTGCAATATGTAGAGTTTATGTAATTTGGGAAAAGAGTAAAAACAAGTTGTTTATAAACTGAAAAGTATTATAATATTAGAGTTATGAAAAAAGAAGTTTCATTGAAAATTATAAGTAATCAATACATTGAGAGCCTCAAGCCAAGCGGTGAGGCTTTTGTTCGTGAGCTCGAACTGGAGGATTCAGTTGAGATTCTCACAGACGGCGAAGTTTTCAGCAGAGCGGGTGCAACCTATGTAACATATAATGAATCTGCTGATGCCGGACTAGAAGATTCAAGAGCAATCCTTAAGGTGAAGGATGACGCAATTGAAATAAAGAGATATGGCAAGAATGATGATCTTACAATGGATATGCATCTTGAAGAGGGTGCGATGACTATTACCAGATATCATCTGCCTATGATGCAGTCAATCGATCTTGAGGTTTATACAAACGGTGTAGAGGTAAATCTGGACGAGGAAGGTCTTGGAACAATCAAAGCTGATTACAGACTCAGATTTGATGAGGAATACTCAAGACGTACCAAGCTAGAGGTAGCAGTGATGGAACAGTAAGCTGATTCAGCAATGATTTAAAGAAAGAAGGGGTGACAATGAGAAGAATCGGTTTCAGTGCAGAGAAGTATATCGAAGAACAGTCAAAGTATATTCTTCAGCGTATTCATAGCGGAGAAGGAAGGCTTTACCTTGAATTTGGCGGCAAGCTTGTTCAGGACAAGCACGCAATGAGAGTCCTTCCGGGATTTGATGAGAACGCGAAGATTAAGCTTTTGCAGAAGATGAAGGATCAGGCTGAGATTATTATCTGCATCTATGCCGGAGACATCATTGCCAACAAGACAAGACAGGACTTCGGAATTACTTATGATCTCGAAGTAATGCGTCTTATCGACATGTTCAGAAGCTACGACCTGGAGATTAATTCTGTAGTGGTAACAAGATACGAGGATGCACAGCCTGTTAATACTTTCATCAATAAGCTTGAGAGACGTGGAATCAGAACTTACAAGCACAGATTCACTAAGGGCTATCCAACAGATGTAGATACAATCGTAAGTGACGAGGGATATGGTGCTAACCCATATATCGAGGTGAGTAAGCCTCTTGTTGTTGTAACAGGTCCGGGTGGTGGATCAGGCAAGCTTGCGACATCACTAAGCCAGGTTTATCACGAGTACAAGAGAGGCAACAAGGCGAGGTATGCTAAGTTTGAGACGTTCCCAATCTGGAGCATTCCACTTAAGCACCCTGTTAACATTGCATATGAGGCAGCAACTGCAGACCTTAAGGATGTAAATATGATCGACCCTTTCCATCTTGAGACTTATGGTGAGGTTGCAGTTAACTACAATAGAGATATCGACGCATTCCCTGTTCTTAAGAGAATTCTTCATAAGATTACTGGAAGTGATGAAGGATATATGTCACCTACAGATATGGGTGTAAACAGAGCCGGTTTTGCCATCATCGATGATGAGGCATGCTGCGAGGCTGCTAAGCAGGAGATTGTAAGAAGATATCTGATTGCAGAGTGTTCATACAAGAAGGGTAAGATCGATGAGTCGATTCTCGAGAGAATGAAGCTCATCATGGAAGAGGTAGGCTGCACAAGATATTCAAGATCTGTTGTAAGACCTGCAGAGGAGTGCGCTGAGAGAAAGAAGGCGATGGATCCTGACAAGTATGAGAATGTTATCATTACAGCGCTTGAGCTTCCAGATGGCAGCATCGTAACAGGACGTAACAGCTACGGAATGGTTTCAACAGCTGCTGTTGTTCTTAACGCACTTAAGAAGCTTGCTGGAATTGACGATAAACAGCTCATCATCTCGAAGTCAATCCTAGAGAGCCTTATCGAGACTAAGAGAAGTGTGTTCCGTGACGACAGAGCTCTCGATGTTGAAGAGGTTATCATGGCGCTCACACTCACTAAGATGACAAATCCTACAGCAGAGATTGCACTTGCGGAAATCTCAAAGCTTAGGGGCTGCATTGCTCATTGCACAGCAATCCTAAGCGACAAAGACGAGGCATCAATCAAGGCACTTGGAATCGATATTACAAGCGACCCTGAGTTTGCAGGAGACAATCTCTACTCAGAGTAGAAATAATAAACAAAAAGAGCTATGATTATATGATAAATAGCTCTTTTTTTGTGGCTGAAATTACTAAGAAGATAATTAAAAAGACAATCAGAAGGAGAATGCCGGTTTGAGTTCAATTAAGAGAAATATGGAGAGGGTAAGACACTTCAAGTATGCGCTGGTACTTGAGTCGATTTGCGTGGGCATTCTGACCGGTGTAATTGTAGGCTGTTTCAGATGGCTTCTTAGCAAGGGTGAGCTTGTTAAAAATGTGCTTCTTAATCTAACAGATGAAGGAATGACGGGAGGACTGATCCTAGCTGCAGTTCTTGCGGTTGTTGCGATTATCGTCACAGCTCTTATTGTAATTGAACCGGAAATTGCAGGTTCTGGTATTCCACAGGTTGAGGGAGAGCTTAAGGGACACCTTGATATGAACTGGTGGAGAGTTCTCACTGCCAAGTTTGCAGGTTGTGCACTCACGATAGGAAGCGGAATGGCACTTGGAAGAGAGGGTCCTAGCATACAGCTTGGAGCAATGATTGGAAAGGGTTTCGCAAGGAAGAATAAGAGGGTTCCACTAGAGGAGAGGCTTCTCCTGACTTGCGGAGCAGGAGCCGGAATATCGGCGGCATTCGGAGCGCCGCTTGCGGGCGCAATTTTTGCCCTCGAGGAGCTTCATCAGACGTTCAGCGCACTGGTTCTTATCACGACCCTTGTTGCGACAGCGGTAAGTGATTTCGTTGCAATTCAGATTGTAGGCTTTGATCCGGTATTTACTCTTTCGAGATATCATGCTTTTCCGGCTGACCACTACTGGATTCTTATAATTCTGGGACTGGTGCTGGGAGTATTTGGCTTTATATATAACAACACAATTGAGTTTATGCAGAATCTGTTCGATAGGATCGGCTCAGTTGCATCAGGTTCGGGTCGCAAGGCTATTACGGCGGTTAAGATGCTGGCAGCTTTTGCTGCGGTATTTGTTATGTACTATATGTATCCGATTGCGCTTGGAAGCGGAAGCAATCTGGTAGGTGAGATTGGAAGCGGAAGCTTTGGCCTTAAGGCCTTGCTGGTATTGCTGGTGTTGAAACTGATTTACTCAACTGGCTGCTTCGGATCGGGCGCTCCTGGAGGAATCTTCCTACCGCTGCTTGTTCTCGGTGCGATTTCGGGAGGCCTGTGTTCAAGAGTTATGACATCTGTATTCGGAATCGACGAGAAGTATATCGGATTCCTAGTTGTGATTTCGATGGCCGGTATTTTTGCATCGATTGTAAGGGCTCCAGCGACAGGAATTATTCTGATTACTGAGATGACAGGTGAGTTCTCAAGCTTTCTTTCTCTCGTAATTGTGTCTCTGATTGCATATACAACTGCTGATTTTCTTGGCGGGGAACCAATTTACGAGCAGCTCTGGGATAGAAGGATGCGCGGCAAGGTGCCAAGAAGACAGGCGCAGACAGAGAAGAAAGAAGCCGAGAAGAAGATTATTTTCTATCAGGATATCCATGTTGGATCATTTATTGAAGGAAGAACAATTAAGGAACTTAAGTTCCCTAAGGGTAGCCTTATTGTTGCTGTGCTTAGGGAGAACAGCGAATTCATACCTGGTGGTGAGACAGTTCTTAAATCTGGAGATAGACTTGAGATTCTATGCAGAGCGAGTGAGGTTGCAGAGATGAAGAAGCTTCTTATTGATAAGTGTCAGACGGTAATGGAACCAAGGAGATTGTAATGGATATTATCGGATATGCTCAGAAAAACAACAAAACATTTACAGAGAAACCTTTTGACGAGATTGATGCTGTTATGTTTGCTGAGTTCAGCTACGCAAAGCTTGAGAAGGTAGAATCATATCTTGGAGCAAAATGGTCGAAGAGGGCGACCTTGAAGGACTATTTCAGAGCTGAGTATTTCGATGAGATGTTTAATGACGGCATTAACGATGATGAGAACAGAAGACTTACTGCAGCGATGGCATCAAGCAAGCGATATAGAGATCTGCAAGTCAGGGACGTAACCTCAATAATTGAGGAGAACGTGCAGTTTGCTGCAATGACTTTTGAAATAAGCAGCGATACGTATGCTGTTGCTTTCAGAGGTACGGATGGAACTATGATTGGCTGGAAGGAGGATTTCGAACTCTCATACAGAGACGAAATACCTTCGCAGCGGGAGGCTGTAAAATATATTGAGAAGCATTTTGGACGCATGGGAAAATTTGCAGGAAAGAAGCTTATTCTGACAGGTCACTCGAAGGGAGGAAATCTCGCGGTGTACGCGGCGTGCATGTGTTCGCCTAAGATCAACAGGAATATCACGGCGGTATTCTCACTGGATGGACCTGGCTTTAATGAATCTATAGGTGTGTTTATGGATGAGGAAATCTCACGGAGACAGCTTGATATCCACAGAATTATTCCGCAGCATTCAATTGTCGGTCTGCTGTTTTCCGGATATGAGGACTGTCGCATTATAAAGAGCGATTCGTGGGGAATTAATCAGCATTCAGCATTCTCATGGGAGATTGAGGACGATAGTTTTATATACCTTGACAGCCCTGACTGGGGAAGTGAATTCCTGAACAGGACAATATCGACATGGCTTGATAATCAGACTGACGAGAAAAGAAGAATATTTGTGGAATCAATATTCGATATTCTTGAGGCGAATGATATAAAGAATATCGTGGATCTGGGGAATCTGTCCAAGATGCAGATAATTTCACTTTTGAAACAGATAGACCCCGAATCACATGAGGTTGTGAGCGAGGTCATGAAGAATCTTGCGTTATCAGCGGTAACAAATATAAAAGCGTGATGACGCATGCGTCGGACTGTTCTCGTCGCAGTTTTACTCTTTGATTTCAACTCGGCAGTGTCCCGGTGCAATATTGTCATCAACCCTGTACTTTATGTTGAGTGCAGGGTATTTATTATGAAAATATTCTTTGTTGCAGCCCGAGTTTCCTATCATATTAGAGAACCAGGATGCGCATGAGTAAATATCTATCTTGAGCGGAGAGGACTTGTCGGTTCCTATTGCTGAAAGCTGCTCTTCAATTCTCTCTCTTATAAGCCTTCCCTCAACGAGCTGCCTGAAAGCAGGATGATATGTGCCACCATTGATAGCACCGCCGTCGCCTATGATATCGGTGCTCTTAAGACCGACGCGCATAATGTATATTCCGGCATCATCGAGAACCTTGTACATCTCTGCCGTTCTTGTAATTGCCTCTTCTCGTGAGAGCGCCTGGTAGCTGCCCTCGTGGTACATCTCAAGGAGCCTTGTGTCGTCAAGCACGATTGTTGGGTACAGTCTTGCGAGCTCTGGCTTAAGTCGGGCTGCTTCCTGTGCTGAGTAGACGCAGCTTTCTAGCGAGTCTCCTGGCAGTCCGATCATAAGCTGAATTCCAAGAGTGAATCCGTATTCCTTTATAAGTCTCGCTGCTTTGTAGACATCTGCTGCTGTGTGGCCTCTGTTCGATGCCAAAAGGACATTATCGTCGAACGATTGCACCCCGATTTCGATGGTGCTTACATGGTGAGCTCGAAGGTTATCGAGAATATCTTCATTGATATAATCCGGCCTGGTTGACAGATGAATTCCATCAATCCTTCCATCCTTAAGAAATTCCTCGGCTACGGAAATATAAGCAGTCTGTTCCTCTATAGGGAGACCTGTGAAGCTGCCACCATAAAAAGCAACCTCAACAGATGGCACATGACTGAGTGTTGTGAGCCATTCGTTTATGGTATTTCTTACAGTACTTGTAGTTGGAGCCTCCGTTCTTGCTGTTATCTTTCGTTGGTTGCAGAAGACACAGTCATTGGGACATCCGAGGTGCGGTATAAAAACTGGTATGATGGCGTGCTGCTTCATATTCAAATCCTTCCGTAAAATAGTAAAGTCTAAACTTCATAATATTACTATATTTCTTTATCACATCGAGAGTATAATAACAAGTATTGCAAAGGAGAAGATGGATATTGAGCAGGACAAAGGATAAGAGAAAACACCCAATAATAAAACTTATACTGGCAGCGATAATATTTGTTTTCGGAATCGATGCACTCGTATGTATTATTGGAGGAGTCAGTCTGACTGATACAACTTCAACTGAAGGCAAGGCTGACTGTGCGCTGGTTCTCGGTGCTGCTGTTCATGGTGATGGAACACCATCAGATATGCTTAAGGACAGACTTGATAAGGGAATAGAGCTATATAATGCAGGGCTCGTAGATAAGCTGCTTATGTCTGGAGATGATGGACAGGTCGAATATAACGAGGTTGAGGTTATGAAGCAGTATGCTCTTGATGCAGGCGTTCCGAAGAAGGACATATTCCTTGACCATGCGGGATTCTCGACGTATGAATCCGTGTACAGAGCGAAAGCGATTTTTAACGTAAAGTCAGTAGTGATTGTCACTCAGAAGTATCATGAATTCAGAGCTGTTTATATCGCGAAGGTGCTTGGCTTGAATGCGAAGGGTGTTCCTTCAAGACACGTAAGCTACAGCGGTGCGGCATACCGTGAGGTCAGAGAGATTCTGGCAAGAGATAAGGACTTTTTCAAGGCAATACTGAGAATGAAGCCGACATTCCTCGGTGATGTGATCGATATAAGAGGTGACGGACGTAGATCCTGGAGCTGATAATATGGAATATTTGAAAGTGCATTCTTATGGATGCGCTTTTAAAATGTCATGTTTATTATAAAACTAAAAAATGATATAATGTATTGTTAAAGACAACAAGGAGGGTAGAGGATGAAAGAAAATACAATGGATTTAAAGAACAAGAACGAAAATATGCCTGAAGAGAACAAGATGGGTACAGAACCGATTAAGAAGCTTCTGATTACGATGTCGCTTCCGCTGGTTATTTCGAACCTGGTTCAGGCTTTATACAATATAGTTGATAGTATCTTCGTTTCAAGAATAAGCGAGGATGCACTGACTGCGGTTACACTATGTTTCCCTTTCCAGATGCTGATGATATCGTTCGGAATAGGAACGGCTGTAGGTATGGGTGCGCTTCTGTCAAGATATCTTGGAGCGGGACTGCTTAACAAGGTAGATAAAGTAGCTCATAATGGAATCATTCTGGGTCTGTTTAATTATGTGATTTTTTTCTGTGTGGGGCTGTTTCTGGCGGAACCGCTTATCAGAATGCAGATTAGTGATGAGACTGTAATCGAATATGGAGCAACATATCTCAGAATCGTATGTATGCTGTCTATTGGATTTATGATGCAGATTACTGTAGAGAGGCTTCTGCAGGCTACCGGTAAGACATTCTATATTCTGTTCACTCAGGGTATCGGTGCGATTATCAATATTATCTTTGACCCTATTCTTATCTTCGGACTCTTCGGTGCACCTAAGATGGGAATTGCGGGAGCTGCGGTTGCGACAGTATTTGGACAGATTTTTGCATTCGTCATGGGAATGTACTTCAACATCACAAAGAACTACGAGGTTACGCTACATATTAAACACTTAAAGCCTGATTTTGGCATTATAAAAGAAATCTATAAGATCGCAATTCCGAGTATTATCATGCAGTCAATCGGATCTGTAATGAGTCTTGCGATGAACATGGTTCTTGCAACATTCTCCAAAACTGCGGTTGCTGTATTCGGAGTGTACTTCAAGCTTCAGAGCTTTATCTTCATGCCTGTATTTGGCTTAAACAACGGAGTGGTGCCTATTGCAGCGTACAACTACGGTGCTAAGAATAGGGACAGGCTTGAGTCTGTTATGAAGATAAGTGTAAGATACGCTATCGCAATTATGTTACTTGGAACTATCTGTTTCTGGCTGTTTCCTAACACACTGCTCGCACTCTTTGATGCGTCAGCACACATGATGGAGCTTGGCAGACCTTGTCTAAGAATTATCTCTATCTGTTTTCCATTCGCAGCTTATGCTATTATGAGGGGAGCAATATTCCAGGCACTTGGCAAGAGTGTTTACAGTATGAATATTTCTATTATGAGACAGCTTGTAGTTCTGATTCCTGCATCTGTTCTCCTGGGAATGACTGGAAACGTAAACAACGTATGGTGGGCATATCCGATTGCAGAGGTTGTTGGATGTACAACATCGGCTCTGTACACAAGAAGAATCAGAAGAAAGATTATAGACACAATTTAATGTAATCAGAAGTTTACATTGAAAGGTTAGTAGAAATGAAAGAATCCCTTAGAGAACACAAACGATGGCGACGCAAAGAAATCGCTGAAATAAGGAAGGAGTTATCGGATGAGTACATTGCAGATGCAAGTGCAGAGGTTAAAGAGAAACTCCTTGTTACAGAGGAATATCGAAATGCGAATACCATCATGTGTTATCTCGACTTCGGCAAGGAAGTAAAGACTGGTGACATGATAGATGCAATGTGGCGTGATGGCAAGGAGGTATGCATACCGCTTTGCACTGACACAGAGGGACATATCATGGAGGCCAAGCTGTACACAGAAGAAACAGCGCTAGTTAAAGGTGCATATGGTATAATGGAACCTTCTAATGAGGAACCAACCATTGATGCATCAGAAATTGATCTGATTATTCTGCCATGCGTTTCATGTGACAGAAGCTGTAATAGGCTGGGACATGGAGCGGGCTATTATGACAGATACCTTGCGAAGACAGATGCCAAGCTGATGGCACTGTGTGCGGAGAAGTTAATGTCGGATGAGATACCAATGGACGAATTCGATGTTCCTCTAGATGCAGTTATAACAGAAATTGACATTTATAGAAGAGGATAGAATCATGACAGACAACAAGAAGATTATGCTTACAGGCGACAGACCAACAGGTAAGCTTCACATTGGACACTATGTAGGATCACTCAGACAGAGGGTAGAGATTCAGAACAGCGGCGAGTTTGACGAACTATACGTAATGCTTGCAGATGCTCAGGCACTGACAGATAATTTTGACAATCCTGAGAAGGTTAGGGACTGCGTTATGCAGGTTGCGATGGATTACCTTTCAGTAGGAATTGATCCTGCGAAGACTAACATCTTTATCCAGTCAGAGATTCCACAGCTTCACGAGCTGACAGTTTACTACATGAACCTCGTTACAGTTGCAAGAGTTCAGAGAAACCCAACAGTTAAGACTGAGATTAAGCTTAGAAACTTCGAGGCTAACATTCCTGTTGGATTCTTCACTTATCCAATCAGCCAGGCTTCAGACATTACTGCCTTCAAGGCTACACTGGTACCTGTTGGAGAGGATCAGGAGCCAATGCTTGAGCAGACTAGAGAGATCGTAAGAAGATTCAATTATCTCTATGGTGAGGATGTTCTGGTTGAACCTGAAATTTATCTGCCTCCTAACAAGGTGTGCTGCAGACTCCCTGGCACTGATGGACAGGCTAAGATGTCAAAGTCTCTTGGCAACACAATCTATCTCGCAGATTCAGAGGAAGAGCTTAAGAAGAAAGTAATGAGCATGTACACTGACCCTAACCACTTAAGAATTGAGGATCCAGGTCAGGTTGAAGGAAACTGCGTATTCACATACCTCACAGCATTCTGCAAGGATGAGGATTTCGAGAAGTATCTTCCTGAGTATAAGAATCTTGACGAGCTCAAGGCTCACTACGAGAGAGGTGGACTTGGAGATGTTAAGGTTAAGAAGTTCCTGTTCAAGGTTCTTAACGACTTCCTGACACCAATCAGAGAGAGAAGAGCATATTATGAGGCTCACCCGGAAGAGGTTGTTGCTGCAATCGAGAAGGGTACAGCTGCTGCTAGAGCTAAGGCTGCAGAGACACTGAGCGAGGTTAAGGCTGCGATGAAGATCGACTACTTCGAGAAGTGGGAAGAGCAGTACGGTGTTAAGGAAATCTGATTAGCATCGGGAATTACGAAACATATGAAATACGAGGCCCGGTCGTAAGACCGGGCTTTTGCGTGCTATAAGTGCAACCACAATCAGCATACACACCCTTCTATATTTCTTCACATAACCAACGAATAAATACATATTTCGAATGATAAAATCAGAATCAAGAAAAGGAGAAGATTATGCTGAACAGAGTAATTGGATTACATTTCAGCCCTACAGGCAGACTTGCGGAGATGACAGAGAAGATGGTGCATGATATTGCGGACAGACTCAGTGAGTCATGTGCCAGCGATGTTGAGTTTACATGCATCGATCTGCTGAAGGATTCTCTTGAAGATCCAATGGAGTTCGATGAAGATACAGTGGTTGTGCTAGGTGTTGGCGTTTATACAGGAAGGATTCCACTTCCGCTAATCAAGCGCATACAGCGTCTACACGGCAACGGTGCTATGATGGTCGGCCTTGTAACATATGGAAATACATCATACGGAGATTCACTGTATGAGCTTTGCACCTTTGCGGAGGAGCAGGGGTTCAGAATGATAAGTGCTGGAGCATTTATCGCAAGACATCCTATGTTTGAGAAGATTGCAGATCATAGACCCGATGCAGATGATTACGCAAAGCTTAGAGAATTCGCAAGATGCACATCTGATAAGATTAAGAGACTTTCTGGATGTCTTGTTGGAGGCTTGAGAATTGAGCCTGCACCATTAGAGGTTAAGGGTAGCATGCCTAGGAAGGGACCGGTGAAGTTACCGCTTCATCCTGTACCGAATGCTGACTGTATAAACTGCGGTGAGTGTGCAAGAATATGTCCTACTGGAGCAATATCTATTGATGATGTAGCTCATGTCAATACAAGAAAGTGTATTCTGTGCAGCGCGTGCATGACGACGTGCCCAGAGGATGCAAGAGGGCTGTTCGGTCCTATGGCCGAGGCAAGCAGACTTGCAATGGAAGTAATGTATCGAAGAAGAAAGGAACCTGAATGGTTCCTGTAGATATCACGTTATTCCCCTAAAGATAATTACAAACGAACAACAAAGCAGAGCCTCAAAGCTGTAACAGCTTGGGGCTCTGCTGTTTTAATATACAATATATGCCTAAAATAGCACTCTACAATAAGAATCTGTGTGAAAATACAAATAATTCATATAAAATACGGAAATTTTCACACAACTATCGTTGACATGTACATATAAGAAGAATAGAATACTTGTATACAATCTGCAAAGATATATCAGCAATTATATCGACTATATCAGCACGGAGGGATCGATTGAATCCGGGGGTGACTATGGACAAAGTTATTTTAAATAAGAAGACCAACCTGCTAGAGCAGGATGCATACAATTACACAATACAGGATGTGGAGAAGCCTAATCTGTTTAGGGAATTTTTCGAGTACAGCGAGATTCCTAAGGTTTCATTCAACTTCAGGGAAAGCCCTTATGGCATGCCTGAGAACATCTGGATTACAGATACAACCTTTCGTGACGGTCAGCAATCAAGAGAACCATATACAGTAAAGCAGGTGGTGGACATATTCGAGATGATGTCCAAGCTTTCAGGTCCTAAGGGAATCATTAGACAGACTGAGTTCTTTGCATACAGCGAGAGAGATAGAGAGGCTATAAAGCAGTGCATGGATCTTGGCTATGAGTTTCCTGAGATTACAACGTGGATTAGAGCTAAGAAGGAAGATTTCAAGCTCGTTAAGGATCTGGGAATCAAGGAGACAGGAATACTTGTAAGCTGCTCAGATTATCACATCTTCAGTAAACTTAACATGACAAGGCAGCAGGCTTTAGATCATTACCTGTCTGTTATTTATGATGCTTTCGAGGCTGGCGTTATGCCAAGATGCCACCTTGAGGATATAACAAGAGCAGATTTCTATGGCTTTGTTGTTCCTTTTGTAAGAGCAATTCAGGATCTGGCAGAGCAGGCTGGAATGAATGCCAAAATCAGAGCTTGCGATACACTTGGATATGGAATTCCATATAACGGAGTAACGCTTCCAAGATCAGTACCCGGAATCATCTATGGCCTGCAGCACTATGCGGGAGTACCAAGCGAGATGCTTGAGTGGCACGGTCACAATGACTTCTACAAGGCGGTTACAAATGCCGCAACAGCTTGGCTGTACGGATGCTCGGGAGTAAGCTGTACACTTTTTGGCATAGGCGAGAGAACAGGAAACGTTCCTCTTGAAGCGATGGTCTTTGAATATGCGCAGCTTCGCGGAACACTTGATGGAATGGATACTACTGTAATTACCGACCTTGCGGAATACTACGAAGAGCAGATCGGATTTAAGATTCCGGAGCAGACTCCTTTTGTCGGAGAGAACTTCAACGTGACTAAGGCTGGTATCCACGCGGACGGATTGCTTAAGAGCGAAGAGATTTACAATATTTTCGACACTAAGAAGTTCCTCAAGAGAGCTCCAGCGGTTACTATCAACCAGAACTCTGGTGCAGCTGGCGTTGCTAAGTGGATTAATGACAACTATGGACTTGAGGGTGACAGAGCTGTAAACAAGAGAAGTGAGGTTGTTTCATATATCAAGAACTGGATTGACAGCGAGTATGAGGCAGGAAGAGTATCGTCGATGAGTAATGTTGAGCTTAAGCACAAGGTTGACGAGTATCTTGAAAATCTTTCAGTGAGATAGAGGAGTAAATATAAAATGGGTTATACAATTGCGCAGAAGATAATTAAGGATCATCTTGTAAGTGGTGAGATGGTTCCAGGAACAGAGGTTGGTCTAAGAATTGACCAGACACTTACACAGGATGCGACAGGAACAATGGCTTACCTTGAGTTTGAATCAATGGGTATTCCAAGAGTAAAGACAGAGAAGTCTGTTGCTTACATTGATCACAATACGCTTCAGTCAGGCTTTGAGAATGCTGACGATCACAGATATATTCAGAGCGTGTGCGCTAAACACGGCATTTACTATTCAAGACCGGGTAACGGAATTTGTCATCAGGTTCATTACGAGAGGTTCGGAATTCCGGGTAAAACTCTTATCGGATCCGACTCACATACTCCGACCGGAGGTGGTCTTGGAATGCTCGCAATTGGTGCCGGTGGAATGGACGTTGCCGTTGCGATGGGCGGCGGTGCTTACTATATTCCGATGCCTAAGATGATTAAGGTTGAGCTTACAGGGGAGCTGGTTGGAAATGTAAGCGCCAAGGACATTATCCTTGAGGTTCTAAGAATCCTAACTGTAAAGGGTGGCGTTGGATATATCGTTGAGTATGCTGGAGAGGGCGTTAAGTCTCTAAGCGTTCCGCAGAGATGTACAATCACTAACATGGGAGCTGAGCTTGGAGCAACAACTTCAATTTTCCCATCAGATGAGAATACAAGAGCATTCCTGAAGGCTCAGGGAAGAGCGGATGATTACAAGCCTCTTTCAAGCGATGATGACGCTGAGTATGACAAGGTTATTTCAATTGATCTTTCAGCACTTAAGCCGCTGGCCGCTTGTCCGCACAGCCCTGATAACATTAAGGCTGTAAGCGAGCTTAAGGATATTAAGGTTGATCAGGTGTGCATCGGATCATGCACTAACTCTTCACTTTCAGATATGCTTAGAGTAGCTTCAATTCTGAAGGGTAAGAAGATTGCAGATTGGGTTTCTCTTTCAATATCACCGGGATCAAGACAGGTTTTCTCAATGCTTGCAGAGTGTGGTGCACTGACTGATCTTATCGATGCGGGTGCGAGAGTGCTTGAATGTGCATGCGGACCATGCATCGGAATGGGATTCTCACCTAATTCGGCAGGAGTATCACTTAGAACATTTAATAGAAACTTCCTTGGAAGATCAGGAACTAAGGATGGACAGGTTTATCTTGTCAGCCCTGAGACAGCTGCGGCATCTGTACTAACAGGCTGGTTCACAGACCCTACTGAGATAGAAGATGCAGGAGAGATTAAGCTTCCTGAAAGCTTCAGAATTAATGACAGCGGTGTAATCGCACCGCTTGACCCGGATGATGCTAAGAATGCAGAGGTTCTAAAGGGACCTAACATCAAGCCTTTCCCAGAGACACATCCGCTTGAGGACGACATCACTGCAGAGGTAATTCTCAAGGTTGAGGATAATATCACGACAGACCATATTATGCCTGCCGGTGCCAAAATTCTCCCATACAGATCGAATATTCCGTATCTCTCGAAGTTCTGTTTTGCGGTTCTCGATGAGAAATTCGCGGAGAGAGCACAGGCTGCAGGTTCGGGAATTATTGTTGGTGGTTCAAACTACGGACAGGGTTCATCAAGAGAACATGCGGCACTCGTTCCACTATATCTCGGAATAAGAGCGGTAGTCGCTAAGTCTTTTGCACGTATACATGCGGCTAACCTTGTAAACGCAGGAATTCTTCCACTTGTATTTGAGAATTCTGATGATTACGAGCTTGTTAAGCAGGGTGCTAAGATTGAGCTTCGCGATGTTCACGAGGGCCTTAAGAACGACAAAGTTTACCTTGAGGCAGACGGTCACAGAATCCCGCTTGTAATGGAGCTTGCTGACAGACAGAAGGAGATTCTGCTTGCTGGCGGACTTCTGAAGTATACTGCGAAGGAGGACTAGGCAGATGATTGAGAAGGATATAAGATCTGCCGTAGAGCAGTTCGAGGCAATGCTCAGAGAGCAGTATGATAGAAATGAAAGAATGAAGGAATCTGCTGCGAATGCTGTTCCACTTGCAGATAAGGGTAAGATTGTAATCGGTATGACTCCGGGAGATGGTATCGGACCTGTTATCATGGATGAGACGAAGAAAGTGCTCGAGACACTTCTTGCTGACAAGCTTGCATCCGGCAGACTGGAGCTTAAGACTATCGATGGCTTTACAATCGAGAGAAGACTTGAGACTGGTGAGACTGTTCCAGCAGATGTAATGGAGGAGATGAAGAAGTGCGATGTGCTTCTTAAGGGACCTACAACTACACCGAATGCAGCAATGGGCGGAAAGAATCTTGAGAGTGCTAATGTTTTCCTGCGCAAAAGCTTTGATCTCTACGCAAACGTGAGACCCGTGAAGGTCGAGAATGAGGGCATTGACTGGACATTTTTCCGTGAGAATACTGAGGGCGAGTATGCACTCGGCAGCAGGGGCGTAAGAGTCGGCGATGCATTTTCAATGGACTTTAAGGTTACAACTACAGAGGGAACACGGAGAATCGCAAAGAAAGCCTTTGATTTTGCCCGCGATAACGGTAAGAAGAGAGTTTCAATCGTTACGAAAGCGAACATCATGAAGAAGACTGATGGAGATTTCCAGAGTATCTGCCTTGATGTTGCAAAGGATTATCCCGAGATTGAGGCGGATTGCTGGTTCGTTGATATCATGGCGGCTAATCTTGTGAATAAGGATATTCGTTCAGGCTTTGAGGTTTTCGTACTACCTAATCTTTACGGCGATATTATTACAGATGAGGCTGCACAGATTCAGGGTGGCGTAGGAACTGCAGGAAGCGCGAATATTGGAACAGAGTATGCGATTTTTGAGGCTATTCATGGCAGTGCACCAAGAATGGTTGAGGAAGGAATTGCGGATAGAGCTAATCCTGCGAGCCTTATGACTGCGGCTGTTATGCTCCTTAGACATATCGGATGCATCGAAGAGGGAGACAGACTCGAAAAGGCTGTGCTTGCTGCGGACGAGAAGCTTGGTGCAAGGATGACAGGCCTTGCGGATGGCGGAACCTGCAGTGAATTTGCGGACGAGGTAAGAGCAGGCCTCTAGGCTTATTTTAAATAATGTATTTAAGCGGCTTCCATGGCGGGAGTCGCTTTGTTTATAAGTAGTGATTGGATATGTTGTGATATAATAAAAGTTAATGTTAAAGAGAGGAATCTAATGCTACAGAACTTTATTATATGTGTGGAAGCGGTGCTTCCGCAGGCAGTATTTCTGGCAATCGGACTGTTTATCATGAGGATCAAGCTTGTGACTTCAGAGGATGTCAAGAAGTTCACGTCGTTTACTTTTAAGCTTCTATATCCGTTTATGATGTTTGATAATCTGTACGGAAAGAATCTTGAGGAGAATATGGACTGGCCGCTTGTTATATATGCGGTGTCGTTACTTGCCGTTCTCATTGCGGGGGCCTGGGGTTTCGTTTGCCTGATTGAGAAGGAAGGCAGAAACAGGGGTGCGATGATTCAGGCAATATTCAGAAGCAACATCGTGCTGATGGGACTCCCGGTTGCAATTAACCTTTTCGGAAAGGGGAATGTAACTGAGGTGGCAGTGGTGCTGCTTTTTATAGTTCCGTTATATAACGTTATGTCGGTAATTATCCTTGAGAAATTCAGAGGTGGTAAGACTGATCCTAAGGTAATGATTCACAAGGTGGTAACAAATCCTATTATTGTAGGTGCGATTGCTGCGATAATTGCGATTACGTTTAAGATAGATGTGCCAGATGTAATTATGCAGCCTGTTACAGCACTTGCAGATTCAACTGCGCCAATCGCAATGGTGCTTCTTGGAGCATCGCTTTCATTTAAGGGCATAAAGAATTCGGGAAAACATGTAGCAATATGTGTTATTGGCAAGCTTATAATCGTTCCTGCTATAGGAATTGGTGGAGCAGTGCTTCTTGGATTCACTGATGTTGCACTTGTAGCAATCCTGCTTATGGTGGCTTCTCCCACAGCTCTTGCGTCATTCGCGATGGCATCTTCGATGGGTAGCAATGGCGAGCTAGCGGGATCTGCAATAGTGTTTTCGACACTTTTGTCATGCGTAACAATGCCGATATGGCTATTTATACTTAAGACCATGGGTCTTTTCTAGAAAAAGGAGGAACAATGACGACCGGCAAGACTCTGAAGAGACAGTTTGCAGAATATATTATTCCGTCAATTGCGGCTCAGCTTGTGTTCACGCTATATACGATGGTTGATGCGATATTTGTTGCGCGTGGCGTTGGAGCGAGAGCTCTGGCGGGAGTTAACATATCAGCACCATTTGTAACAGCACTTTTTGCAATTTCAATAACTACAGCCGTCGGTACATCTACACAGGTTGGAAGACTCAGAGGTGAAGGAAATGCCGAGAAGGCTTCCGGAATTTTCTCCATGAACTTCGCCGTTGCAACCGTAGTTTCACTGATTATCACTGTACTGGTGTTTGCATTCGCAGGTCCATTTGCAAATCTCCTTGGTGCAACAGAGCATACTAAGGCCTATGTTGTTGAATATGTAAGAACAATAGCGCCGTTTTCCGTGTTCTTTATATATTCGTATATCTTCGAGATCCTTCTTGCAACTGACGGATTTCCATCGAAGGCAACTAAGATTGTAACCATCGGAGTAATTGCGAACTTCATACTGGACTATCTGTTCATCTTCATTATTCACTGGGGCGTGTTTGGAGCTGCATTTGCGACAGGCATATCGCAGGTAATGGTTACGGTAGTATATCTGTTCCACTTCCTCGGACCTAAGGGCTCGATCAAGTTCTGCAGGTTTGAGCTTAACGTGAAGGAAGTGATCGGATCTATTTACAGAGGACTTCCATCTGGAGTAATGGAAATTTCACCTGGAATTATCACTTTCATACTGGTGCATTTCATTGACAGGAACCTAGGAGAGGACGGACTTGTAGCGTTCTCTGCGATGGCATATATGGCTGGAATCATGATTATCCTTGCGGTAGGTGTCGCTCAGGGTACACAACCTCTTATGAGCTTTAGAAACGGAATGGGTGACAAGGCTGCTATAAGGACGCTGCTTAAATACCAGCTTGTAACAGCGATAGTACTCGAAGCTATTTTGTATGTATTAGTGTGTATGTTCGCGAAGGTGTACGCGGGAATATTCCTCAGCACTGATGCAGGTTATCTTGTAGAGTATACTGCTCAGATGATGAAGTATTATCTTATCTTTGCTGTGCTTGATGGATTTACTGTTGTTATTTCAATATCACTTACCGGTCTTGAGAAACCACTTCCAGGAATTATTCTTTCAGGGCTCAGATGTACAGTATTTCTTCTGATAGGTTGCGTGATTACGACGGCAATCGGTGGAAATGCAATATGGTTTGCAATGCTTATTGCAGAAATACAGACGGCAATCGGAAGCTGGTTTGTAGCGAAGAAGCATTTTGGCAGAAGAAACAGAATAGAAGGGTAACTTAGAGTAAATGTTAAAATTTGTTATTAATAGCATATTACTTGGTGTGGGGCTTGCTATGGATGCATTCTCCGTATCACTGGCGAATGGTCTTGCAGAACCTGACATGAGAAGACGCAAGTCGGTAGGTATTGCGGCTGCATTTGGCGGTTTTCAGGCAGCAATGCCACTTATCGGCTGGGTCTGTGTTCACACAGTCGCATCGATGTTTGAGTGGTTTCAGAAGCTTATACCTTGGATAGCGCTCCTGCTTCTCGCATATATCGGTGGCAAGATGCTTCTGGAGGGTATTCGCGGTGGTGACTCAGATGATGAAGAGGGAACCTCTGGTCTTGATTTCAGATCACTTATGATACAGGGCGTTGCGACATCGATAGATGCATTATCCGTAGGTTTCGCAATTGCTGATTATAATCTTGCAGATGCAGTTCTTGCAGCGGTAATAATTGCAGCAGTAACGTTCATAATTTGCGTTATAGGTCTTATGCTCGGCAAGAAGGCTGGAACGAAGCTTTCAGGTAAAGCAGAGATTCTAGGTGGCGTGATACTTATAGGAATCGGACTTGAGATTTTCATCTCAAACATGTTCTAGATATATCAGGGAGACAGAGAATTGAATTATCATGAAGCGAGGGAATACCTCGATAAGGTGTCGGTGTCCGGAAGCATTCTCGGACTCGATTCAATAAGAGCTCTGATGAATGAGCTTGGCAATCCGCAGGATGAACTTAAGATAGTGCATCTCGCAGGAACCAACGGCAAGGGCTCGATACTTTCGTATACAAGAAGCATACTGATGGCTGCAGGTTATAGTGTTGGCTGCTATAGCTCACCTTCGGTGTTCGGATATCTCGAGAGATTCCAGATTGATGGAAAGTGGATGGATGAATCTGAACTTCCAAATCTGGTTGAGAAGGCAAAGGCTGCAGCAGACAGAATGACCGCTAGAGGACTCAATCACCCGACGGTGTTCGAGCTCGAGACAGCAATCGCAGTCCTATACTTTAATGAGAGAAGCTGCGACTATGTTGTTCTTGAAACTGGTATGGGCGGCGACCTTGATTCGACTAACGTAATCAGTCACCCGCTCGTGTGCGCATTTGCATCAATCAGCATGGATCATATCGGAGTTCTGGGAAATACCCTTACCGAGATTGCTACGTCCAAAAGTGGAATCATCAAACCGGGAGCTTCCGTGGTGACCGGAGCTCAGTCTCCTGAAGTTATGAAAGTGCTTGAAGATGCTGCCTCGAGATGCGGTTGCAGAACCATTAAAACGACTAATGTTATACATAAAGAATCATCTCTTGCGGGACAGCGCTTTATGTATAATAATAGGGAGTATCGGATAAATTTATTGGGCAGACATCAGCTTCAGAATGCCTCAGTTGCTGTCGAAATTGCAGCTGAACTTAAGAGGCTGGGAGCCAATATAACAGAAGAAGCTATTGCATCAGGACTTTCTGAGACAAGATGGCCGGGAAGACTTGAAGTGATACAGGATGAATCGAAGACATGGGTTCTCGACGGAGCACACAATGTTGCTGCTGCAGAGTGCCTTGCGGAGACACTTAAGGAATTGTGGCCGGGTAAAGAATTTACGGCTATAACAGGTGTTTTCAGGGACAAGGAATACGAGAAGCTTGCGAGAATACTAAGTGAGGTTATAGATTGCGCGATTTGCGTAGATCTTCCGAACAGCGGAAGAAGTCTCCCTAAGGAAGAGCTTGCTGAGGTATTCAGAAATGTCGGTATTAAATCCGATATATCGGGCGGAATTGCAGAGGCTATAAGAACGACTGATGAAGAACTGGTTCTTGTGACCGGATCGCTGTCGCTTCTTGAAGAGGCCAGGGACGCGATTACCGGATCCCGCTTATAAATACTGTGAAAGGAAGAGAGGAGCACGGAAGTGGATACAGAAAAGATTAAAAAAGCGGTTGTTATGCTACTCGAAGGAATTGGTGAGGATCCCGAGCGGGAAGGACTTGTTGAGACGCCGGACAGAATTGCGAAGATGTACGAAGAGATTTGTGGCGGAATGAATGAGGACGCAACGGATCATCTCAGCAAGGTTTTCACAGTAGACAGCAATGAAATGGTTATTGAGAAGGATATTACTTTCTATTCAATGTGCGAGCATCATATGCTGCCGTTCTTCGGAACTGTGCACATTGCATATATCCCTAAAGGAGAGGTTGTAGGTCTGTCGAAGCTTGCAAGAACTGTTGAGGTTTATGCGAGAAGACTGCAGCTTCAGGAGAAGATGACAGCTCAGATTGCGGATGCAATTATGGATAATCTTGATCCTGAAGGGGTGATGGTTGTCTGCGAGGCAGAGCATCTGTGCATGACAATGAGAGGCGTTAAGAAGCCTGGAACTAAGACAGTCAATGTTGTGACACGAGGCGTGTTTAACGGAAATGACAGTCTTCAGAACAGCTTCTTCAATCTGCTAAGCATATAAGTTAAAGGGCGGAGCAGATGGAAGAGCGATACAACAGAATTGTAAGAAACATCGAGTTTAATCGCTTGCTTGACAGCATTGAGGAGCTCGAAAGAGATAGAATCTACTGCAGACACGGACTTACGCACCTTCTCGATGTAGCAAGAATTGCATACATCATGGTGCTTGAGGATGGTCTTGAATATAGCAGAGAGCTTATCTACGCTGCAGCACTTCTTCATGATATTGGAAGAGCCGAGGAATATAGAGGAAATGGTTCACATGATGAAGCTGGTGCTGTGATAGCAGAAGATATTCTGCGTGATTCTGGATATAGTGAAGAAGAAACTGCACTTATAACAACAGCCATAAGAGGGCATGGCGAGGATGACAGCACGGGACTTGGAGCATTGCTCCACAGAGCAGATAGAGCATCAAGAATGTGCTTCAGATGTAAGGCATCGGATACATGCAAGTGGAAGATTAAGAATGAGGGGATAGAAAGATGATTATCGGCAATAAGGAATTTGATCTTAAGAATAAAACTTATGTGATGGGAATACTGAATGTAACTCCAGATTCATTTTCAGATGGAGGCTGCTGGAACAAGCTTGGCAATGCGCTTTCACATGCTGAGAAGATGAAGCGTGATGGGGCTTCTATTATTGACGTCGGTGGTGAGTCTACAAGACCGGGTTACACACAGATCAGTGTAGAAGAGGAAATCGAGAGAGTCGTGCCTGTAATTGAGGCGCTTAAGAAGCAGATTGGACTTCCTATTTCGATTGACACATATAAGAGTGAGGTTGCGGAGGCTGCACTTGCTGCGGGAGCAGATATGGTTAACGATATCTGGGGCTTCCTCTATGACAAGAAGATTGCAGAGGTTACTGCGGAGTATGACGCTGCATGCTGCCTATCACACAACAGAGAGACTCCAATTTACCAGGATATAGTTAAGGATGTAATCTGTGACCTTGGCAAGAGCGCATATATTGCAGAGCAGGCCGGAGTGAGCAGAGATAAGATCATACTTGATCCAGGTATCGGCTTTGCGAAGAGCTATGAAGACAACTTGATGCTGCTTAAGCACCTTGGCGATCTGACCAAGCTTGATTATCCGATTCTGCTCGGAACATCAAGAAAATCCGTTATCGGCAACGCCCTCGGACTCCCTAAGGATGAGAGAGAAGAGGGAACGCTCGTGACTACGGTACTTGCCGCACAGAAACACTGTGGTTTTGTCCGTGTACACGATGTTGAGAAGAATGTAAGAACCATCAGAATGATGGAAGCGATTAACGGAGTGGAATAGAATGCTAAGCGGAGACAGAATTCGAATAGAAGGACTTGAGATTTTTGCCCGCCATGGAGTGCTGCCTGAGGAGAACGTCCTTGGGCAGAAATTCGTTGTGGCATGTGAGCTCGAAGTCGACATAAGAAAAGCAGGACTTTCTGATCGCATGGAGGATTCCGTGAATTATGCGGAGGTATCCCATCTTATCAAACGAGTCATGACCGAGAACACCTTCAATCTGATTGAAGCGTGCGCTGAGCATGTGGCGAAGGCTGTGCTTGAAATGGATGAAAGAATCAAGGGTGTGTGGATTGAGATAAGCAAGCCATGGGCACCTGTCGGGCTGCCGCTTAAGACCGTAGCGGTCAGCTGTGAGAGAAGAAGACATGATGTTTTTATCGCGCTGGGATCAAATATTGGAGATTCAAGAGCGCTTATAGAAGAAGCAGTATCCAAGCTTGATGCGACGGATGGCATAAAGGTAGAAGAGGTATCAACTCTTATTGAGACGGAGCCTTACGGGGTGACGGATCAGCCGAATTTTCTGAATGGAGCCGCTAAAGTTACGACGCTGCTTACGCCACACGAGCTGCTTACAGAACTTCATAGAATTGAAGCCGAAGCAGGCCGTGAGAGAGTATTAAGATGGGGTCCTAGAACACTTGATCTGGACATAATTTTTTATGATGATTTTGTTATGGCAGATGATGACCTGTGCATTCCTCATGTTGATATGCACAACCGCTCTTTTGTAATTGAACCTATGAAGGAGCTTGCACCATATAAATTACACCCGATATTAAAGAAAAGGATGGTAGAACTCTAATGAATTACCCAAAGATTCTTCAAGGCATCCTCGATGTTGGTGAGGAGATGCTCAAGTGCGGAGCTGAGAATTTCCGTATTGATGATAGCTTATACAGAATGTGCGAGAGCTATGGCTTTAAGCGATTTGACGTTTTTGTAATTCCAAGTAATATTCAGATAACAGTAGAAACTCCCGAAGGAGAGATTCTCACTCAGGTGAGACACATCGAGAGTGCTGATGTCGACTATGACAAACTCGATTACCTAAACAACCTTTCAAGATATATCTGCACAAACAAGCCTGATGCAGATGAAATCAACGAGAGATTTAAAGAGGTTATGAGCCGTGCTCCGATGAGCACTGTTATAAAGTACTGTGCGGCTATCATGGGAGGAGCAGGATTCGCAGTATTCTTCGGATCGGGCTTCAGGGATGCGATTGCAGCTGTTGTTGCTTCTATTCTGATAGTTGCTGTTGGAGGCATAATCTCTAAGAGAGAGCACAATGTACTTGTATATAATGCAATTCTCGCATTTCTCTCAGAGTGTGTAATCCTTGGTTCATATAATCTTGGTCTGATTCAGCATCCTGACAGAACTATGATTGGTATCGTAATGCTTTTGATTTCCGGACTTGGTGTAACCAACGGTATTAGAGAGATACTACAGAGAGACTTCATTTCAGGTTTTCTGAATGTTACAAACTCATTCCTTGGTGCACTCGGTATCGCATGCGGAATCGCAGTGTCAATGCTGATACTAAAAGATGGTGCTAATGAGCCATTCGTTATTGCACAGGGGCTTGCACTCCAGCTTGCATCATGTACGATTGCTTGTACAGGCTTTGCTATGTGGTTCAATATCAAGGGCGTTCAGGTTCTCTGGTCAGGAGTTGGAGCATTCTTCACATGGCTGATTTACGCAGTGTGTGAGTACCAGCTGCATCTTGGTAACTTCACTGCAACTCTTCTAGGAGCACTTTTCGTTGCAGCCTTCGGAATTGCAATGGCTAAGATAAACAGAGCACCTGCTACAATATTCCTTACAGCTACATCATTTCCACTCATTCCGGGACCTAATCTGTACTACACACTGTATGGATTCGTAACAACAAACTATGCTATGGTAAGAAGTGAGATGTATGTGCTCTTTGAGACATGTATCGGTATTGCTGTTGGATTCCTGATTGTGGATGTATTTGCAAGAAATCTCCTTTATGCTAAGGATGAGGATATGCAGTATAAGATCAGAAACACACATTAAGATGATGATGAACAAGCCCGGCAATTCATTTTGAATCGCCGGGCTGTCTTTATCTTATGGGGAGAAATTATAAGTGAGTTATTTATCAAAAGGGATGCTTGAAGAGATATAGGATTCCGCTGAACCATGCGATTGCTGCAGGGTATCCTGCAAAAACAAGTGACCACTCAACAGCAGCTTCTTCTGCAAGCGGAAGCATCAATCTTACCGCCAGTCCTATGCAACCTGCGGTTAGTGCACTAATTAGAAGAAAGATTCTATCCTTTCCATCTTCTTTTAACTCAGCCTTGTTTATGTAATTCCAGAGCTGTTTCATTTCACACCTCCAACTCCCTAATATCTTTTTCTTTCTATACTGAAGAATAATGACGCCAGGTAAAATTCAAAACCACAAAAGAGTAAAACAACAGTAAAGCTCGTGTAAGTATATGCATCTTTACCGTAACTTTACAGAAGCTTTTCACAAATATGATAGAATCGATCCTTCGGGTGGAATATAATGCAGGTGTAAGAAAAAGAGTTATGTAAAGAGCGAACGGATGTAGTGTTCGCGGGAAGGTAGGTAGAAAATGATTAATTTTAAGGAGAAGCAGGGATTCATCATCGATATGGATGGTGTTATCTACAAGGGAAACAGAGTACTTCCAGGAGTAAAGGAATTTATTGAATGGTTACAGAGAGAAGAGAAGGAATTTCTCTTCCTGACAAACAACAGTGGCATGACACCGGCAGAGCTTCGTCAGAAGCTTCTGAGAATGGGGCTCGATGTTTCAGAGGACCACTTCTATACAAGTGCACTCGCAACAGCAGAGTTTCTTAAGACGCAGGCACCGGGATGTTCGGCATATGTGATCGGCGAAGCCGGACTTTTGAACGCATTATACGATGCAGGGATAACAATGAACGACGTTAATCCTGATTACGTCGTTGTAGGTGAGGGAAAGTGCTATTCACTCGACACAATTACCAAGGCAACAAATCTTGTGCTTGGAGGAGCAAAGCTTATCGGTTCAAATTCAGATGTATCAGGACCTATTGAGAACGGAATTGCACCATCATGCAGAGCCCTGATTGCACCGATTGAGATGGCAACAGGAAAGCAGGCATACTTCTGCGGTAAGCCAAATCCACTGATGATCAGAACTGGTCTTAAGATTCTGGGATGCCATTCTGCAGATGCCGTAATCGTAGGTGATAGAATGGATACAGACATAATAGCCGGAACAGAGTGCGGCGCAGACACAGTGCTTGTGCTTTCAGGTGTATCTGACGAGAAGACTCCAGATACATACGCATACCAGCCGACAATGGTGCTTCCTGGAGTTGGTGATATCGTAAAGCTTGCAGAGTAAGACATAGGAATATGTAATAAATGTACGATATCGATACCTTTTTGGCTGAATAACGTTGATTAACAAGAAAGTATAATGTATGCTCCATGCAAGGGATCGACAAGTTGTCGGTCCTATTTTTGTTATATAAAGGAGCGTAGCAGTGAGATTAACTAACCATTGATTCGAAAAGCGGGAAATCGGTAATAAACAAGAATTGCGACATAGAGAAAGGCGTAAAAATGAATTGCAAAAATAAGAAAAACACCGCAAACACTTGTGGTTACGGTGTTTTCGCTTGGTGTCCCAGAGAGGATTCGAACCTCCGACACCCGCTTTAGGAGTATGGCTTACCATGTGATACACGGTTCGGATGTAACTTCCAATATCATCCCTTACGCAGAATGACTTGTA
>CAKQMV010000003.1 GCA_934255135.1 uncultured Clostridia bacterium
ACTACATGACCCCTGAGGAATTCTACAATCAGGAAAAGTGAGTTTTGACACTCTACTTTTAGGGGGTCACCTCAATATAACTTCATGGTTTAATGAATTAGAATTCTCGTGGGTACCAATTATCTGAAAATAGTTCTAATGGTAACAAATAGCAGCCAATTAATCATTTTTTAATAAATTGGTAACCCCCCCCCATTACAATGGCAGTAGTTCTATGCAATTCACCTGATAGCGCTGTTTTACCCACAGCGGCGGTGCTATGCAATTCCCCTTGTGACGCTATTTCCCACACAACAAAAGCCCCAGGCACTACGACCTGAGGCTTTTATCCTTACATTATTCACAAAATTCTACTTTTCACTACCTATTAATCAATCTTCCACAGTCCGTGCAGGTTGCAGTATGCATATACTGCATCAAGCTTGTCATCATCTGACAGTGCAAACACAAGGCTTGGCTTGTCGCCTGGCTTGAGAGTCTTTCTCTGCGCACCCTTCTCAGTTTCAATTGCAACCCACTCGATATAGTGCTCCTCAGTCATTGGATGTTCAACGGAACCGACAGTCACATTAACCAGATATCCGTCAACCTCATACGAAGGCACATGCTTCTCCGCTGCACCATCAGAAGTTCCCGGAACAAGCTCAGTCATCTTCTGTCCACAGCACATCATAGGAACACCACTTTCTCTAACCATACCGACCAGATTTCCACAATGTTCACATAATAGAAATTTCATAGCTTTACCTCCTTATTCAAATTCGCATCGTCCGATGCAATCCCAGAAACATTGCCATATGGCATATGTTTCATATATCATACCACTTATTTGAAATAATTTCTCTCTCTGCCAAAATTTCTTTCAAGAAAGCCCTATAATCCCGCTTCGTTCGCCAGCTTATAGCATTCCGAGGATCTGTTCTTTTGGTCTGAAGCCGACAGATGTGTTTACAACCTTGCCGTCCTTCATTGCTACAACCATAGGGATGCTTGAAACCTGAAATGCAGATGCAAGCTCTGGTTCCTCGTCGACATTGACCTTGCATACTTTGATTTCAGGATGCTCCTCTGCGATTTCTGCAAGTACCGGTGCAAGCATTCTGCAAGGGCCGCACCATGTTGCCCAGAAGTCCACGAGGACCGGCTTATCTGAATTCATTACTTCATTCTCAAAGTTCTGACTTGTTACATTTATCTCTAACATAATGTTTTCCTCCATTTCTTTTATCTGTCTGTAGTATACCGCGGATAAAACCCGAGTTCTGTAACAGAGTCACATAACTAAGAAATTTCTATATTTCCTGCAGGGCTTCGATGTCTTTGATAATTATCTTGCCTCTCTTAAGCTCGACATAACCATCCGATGCAAGCTGCTTCAGCATTCTTGCGACAACCTCACGTGCGGTGTTGACCTCCGCCGCAATTGCCTCCTGTGTCATCGGAATCACATCGCTCCCGATCTTCTCCGAAATGCTGACAAGATAATTCGCCACTCTGTGATCAATTCCCTTGAAGAGAATCTGCTCCATCACCCATACAACAGTTGAGAACCTCTCCGTCAGAAGCTCGTACATATATGCCTTCACATAAATATTATTCTCCGAAAGCTGCTTAAGAAGCGGCGAAGGAATCACTACAAGCTCGGTATCCTTCTCTGCCGACACCACGCTGTCAAAAGTAAGTTGCGATATCACGCAGGATGCCGTGGTCACGCAAACTTCTCCCTCGTTCACATGAAAGAGCGTAATCTGACGACCATCTTCGGAAATTATCGACACCCTGACATCGCCCTTTTGCACGAGGACCATGCCCATGCAAGACTCAGTGCTATCGGATATAAGCTGACCTTTTGAGAAATTTCTCACAACAAGACCCTGCTCAAGTGCAGCCTTCTCTTCACTATTCAAATGTTCAAGAAACGTAAAACTTCCTCTAATACTGTCAAGTCTACTCATGATTCTCCTCTATCGATTGAAAACCTCTAACACATGCTTCTCTTTCTCAGGAAGGCCGTAAGCTTCTTTGCCAAGTGCAATGCTTTTCATCAGGAATGTCATATTTCTTGCAAGAACGCGCATTGTCTGCTTGCCCTCTTCGTCCATATCAGCATCACCAGGCAGACGGCCGTGGATTGAGTTCCAATACTGACTCGATGCAATCGGCATATTTGTTATGGTAAAGAACTTATTCAGTTCATCAAAAGTCGCAGAGCAGCCGCCTCGTCTTGCGCACACAACACTCGCTCCGACCTTCATAGTCTTATCAAAGTGTGTACTATAGAAAAGTCTGTGAAGTGTTGCCACAAGTGTCGCATTTGCAGAAGCATAATAAACAGGGCTCGCAACAACAAGTCCATCAGCCTCCTCAAATACGGGTGCCAGCTCATTTACCACATCATCGAACGCACACTTTCCAGTCTCAGCACAGCGGTCACACGCGATGCAGCCTCTGACATCCATGTTTCCAACCTGAACGATTGTAGTCTCAACGCCTTCAGCTTCAAATATCTTTCTCATTTCTTCAAGCGCAATCGATGTGTTTCCACCCTTGCGCGGACTTCCGTTAAGCATCAATACCTTCATGTGTCGACCTCCTCATCTGATTCGAAAGTCTAATCTAATAGACCACCAACTATATTTTAATTATAGTTTTCTTCCACATTTAAACAAGAAAAATATTGACACCATAGTTAGTTAAGACTAACATTATTGCATAAAAGAAATATATTAATAAGTGCTCAATATAACAGATATTTCTGTTCTTGAAAGGAGCAAGGAAATGTTTTTGGAGATTAAAGGAATTAAGAAATCTTTCGGATCAGGCGACAGCAGAGTTGATGTTCTTAAAGGTCTGAATCTAGAGATTGATAAAGGAGAATTCTGCGTGCTGCTCGGCCCGTCAGGTTCAGGCAAGTCCACACTTCTTAACATAATCGGTGGAATAGATGGAGCTGATGAGGGTAGTATTCTGATTGATGGCGAGCAGCTTGAAGATATGACAGAGAAGAAGCTGTCAATGTATAGAAGAAAGCATCTTGGATATATTTTTCAGATGTACAATCTTATACCGAATCTGACCATAAGAGAGAATATTGAGGTCGGTGCGTACCTAAGTGACCATCCTCTTGATGTTGACGAACTGATGCAGACACTTGGAATCTATGAACACAGGAATAAATTGCCGAACCAGATTTCAGGTGGACAGCAGCAGAGAACAGCCATCGGCCGTGCCATTGTCAAAAATCCGGATATCCTGCTTTGCGATGAGCCGACAGGTGCACTCGATTATCGCACCTCGAAGGAGATTCTGAAGCTGATTGAGACAGTTAACAAGAAATACGGCAACACGATTATTATGGTCACTCACAACGACGCTATCAAGGACATGGCAGATCGAGTGGTTAAGCTTCGTGACGGAATGATACGGAAGAATTACAGAAATGAACATAAACTTTTGGCCGCGGAGCTTGAGTGGTAAGGAGGTATGAAATTATGAATACTCCTTTAAGAAAAAGGCTCCCGAGAGAGCTTAAAGAAGAACTCGGAAAGTATCTTGTCATTCTGATTCTTATGACCACTACGATAAGCTTTGTGTCAGGATTTCTCGTAGCTGATGGAAGTATGATCAAAGCTTATAATGACGGTTTTGAGAAATATAATATCGAAGATGGCAACTTTCGTGTAAAGAAAGCAATAACTGAACCAGAGGAAGATAAAATTGAGTCAAATAATGTCACTTTGTATGAGAATTTCTACATTGAAGAGGCATTGGACAACGGAAGCACCATGCGTTTTTTCAAGAATAGAGATGACGTAAACCTTGTATGCCTGATGAAGGGAAGCTTTCCGAAGAGAGCGGACGAAATTGCAATCGACCGTATGTATGCGGATAACAACAATATTTCTGTTGGCGATGTGCTTACCGGTAGCGGTAAGAAATGGAAGGTTACCGGACTTGTCGCGTTACCGGACTACAGCTGCCTATTCCAGAATAATAACGACTCAATGTTTGATGCTGTGAAATTCGGGGTGTCTGTCGTAACGCCAGATGGTTTTGACAGATTAAACCAGAGCAAGCTGCAGTATAGCTACTCCTGGAAGTATGACAAGGGGCCAGCAAGCGAGCCTAAAGAGAAGAAGATGTCCGAAAAGTTCATGGAAGCTCTCGGTAAGGAAGTATCGCTTGAGACCTTTGTTCCTAGGTACCAGAATCAGGCAATCACTTTTACCGGAGATGATATGGGAAGCGATAAATCCATGATGATTATTCTTCTGTACATCGTTATGGTAATCATGGCTTTTGTCTTCGGAATCACGATAAGCAACACAATTCGTAAGGAAGCCGGAGTAATCGGAACGCTTCGTGCATCCGGTTATACAAGATCGGAGCTTATCAGGCATTACATGGCACTACCTGTAATTATCACACTGATTGGCGCAATCCTTGGAAATATTCTTGGATACACCGTAATGAAGAACGTGTGTGCCGCGATGTATTACGGAAGCTATAGCCTGCCGACATACGTAACAATATGGAATGCAGACGCGTTTATTATGACAACACTTGCTCCGATAGTAATTATGTTTGTGATTAATTATGCTGTTCTGCACCACAAACTACACCTGTCGCCGCTCAAATTCCTGAGGCGCGATCTGTCTGGAAGAAAACAGGCCCGTGCACTTCCGCTGAGCCCTAGGCTCGGAATCTTTCACCGCTTCCGTCTGCGTGTGATTTTTCAGAATATGAGTAACTACCTCGTGCTGTTTATAGGAATTGTTTTCGCAAATCTGCTTCTGTTCTTCGGATTGCTTCTGCCATCCGTTCTTAATCATTATCAGCAGGAAATCCAAGGCAATATGCTGTCAAAATACCAGTATATGCTCGAAGTTCCCGCAAGCATGATGGCAAGTGGCGATTCGAATGATTCAAGTACTTCAATTGATTCAGATATATCAAAGGATTCCGAAGCATCTGAGGATTTGAAGAGCATGGATAATATGATTGAACTTATACAGTATTACATGGGAACGCGGACCTTAAACAGCGATGCAGAAGCCTTCAGCGCATATTCTCTTAATACTTTGCCAAGCAAATATAAGACGGATGAAGTGATTCTCTATGGAATCGAACCGCACAGCAGATACATAGATATTGATTTTGATGACAGTAATGATGTCTATATCTCAAGTGCATATGCGGAGAAGTTCCTGCTAAAGCCAGGAGATAAGATAACTCTTAAAGAGAAGTATGAAAACAAGAAATATACCTTCAGGATAGGGGGAATCTACGATTACAGCGGAGCACTCTGCGTGTTCATGTCGAAGGAGCAGCTTAATGATACTTTTGACCTTGGAGACTATTACTTCAGTGGTTACTTCTCTAGCTCAAAGATTACAGATATTAACGACAGATACATTGGTTCAGTCGTTGATCTCGAGGCTCTGACCAAGATTTCAAGGCAGCTTAATGTTTCAATGGGAAGCATGATGAATCTGATAAAGGGATTTGCAATCGGCATCTTCGTAGTTCTTATTTATCTGCTTTCCAAGATCATCATCGAGAAGAACGAGCAATCCATTTCGATGGTGAAAATCCTTGGATACACTAACAGAGAAATCAGCAGATTGTATATCTGGTCAACATCGATTGTAGTTGCTATCTGTCTGCTTCTGAGTCTACCAATTGAGAAGTATATAATGGGATATCTTTTTAGAGAGATGATGCTTACAAGTGTTTCAGGCTGGATAGCGCTGTGGATTGATCCTAGGATTTATGCTGAGATGTTTCTGATAGGAATCGCAACCTACGCAATTGTGTCGCTTCTCGAGTACCGCAGAATCCGTAGAATACCGATGGATGAAGCTCTTAAGAATGTAGAATAGCAGATCTAAAACGGCCTGCGCTCCGATTATGAGCACAGGCCTCTTCTTATAAATATTACTAAATATTAGTCAACTGCGTAGAAGGTCTTAGAAATTGTCTTATATGTAGATCCAGTTCTTGCCTTTACTCCGCTGATCTTGCAAGTGTACTTCTTTCCGTAGCTGAGTCTCTTGTCCAGTCTGAATTCGATTCCGTCGTTCTCTCTTTCGATAACTCTTCCGCTGCATACATACTGTCCGCTGGTTGTGTAAATCATAACTGATGGATTATTCCAGTTAACCTTTGTGCGGAAATCTACTGAAAGCTCTCTATCCTCTGCATCGTATTCGATATCCTCGATCTTAATGCTGCCAGCCTTAGGAACTCTGAAGTATCCTGAAACAGATGTGTATGAACCAGCTCCGTATCTCTTGATTCCTGAAATAGTGTACTTATACCTGCATCCGGATGTGTAGCTTGGGCTTCTGAACTCGATATCATCAGAGTCCTTCTTCAGAATATCAGCAGTATAAGTCTGACCGGTGCTAAGCTTCTTTACTGTAACCTTAGCATTGCTGTATCTTACATTTCCGTAGAACTCCACCTCTACTCTGCCTCTTCCCTCGTATTCTGTCTTCTCGATAGATGGCTTACCCGATGCTGCATAAACCTCGCTCTGGTCATTTGTCTCATATAGTGCAAAACCAGAACCTACAACCGCAGCTGCCAGTGCCAAGCTTACAATCTTCTTTCCTAATGAAATCTTTCTCATTTTCGTGCCCTCCTTATATATTGAATGACTTTGGTTTCTTTCCTTTGTGTTATCTGCATTATATATAAGAAAGATTAAAACAAGATTAGAGAAGATTAAAAATCAGAATTATTTTAATAAAGGTACCTCAAATGTAAATCTGCTGCCCTCACCGAGCTTACTTTCAACTATAACCTCTCCACCGTGATACTGAGCAATTTCCTTGACCATAAAGAGACCGAGGCCACTGCCCTTATCGTGTCGAGAAGAGTCCACCTGATACATTCGCTTGAATATGTTAGCAAGCTCAGCCTCTGCAATACCTATTCCATCGTCCTCTACCGATAGGTGCGCCTTATCGCCCTCTGCATCTAATCTAACGTAAATATGTCCGTCTTCCCTTCCATATTTATACGCATTTCCGATCAGATTAACTATTAGTCTTGCCAAAAGGTCCTTGTTTCCGCTAACCGATATCCCGTGCTTTACGTGGCTTTCAAGCGTAATGTTATTCTCTCCGATAAGTGCCATATCTTCACTTATAGATTCTACAAGCTCCGAGAAATCAAGCTTTTCCTTAACATATACCGAAGACTCCTTGCCAAGTCTCGCAAAAGTGAGCATATCATTCACAAGCTTGGACGTTTTGTCTGCCTGACGTTTTATGGTCTTAAGTGCACTCACATAATCCTCTTCACTCTTGCCATTATCCAAGGCAAACTCACTCTGGGTCATAATTACCGATATCGGAGTCCTAAGCTCATGCGAAACATCAGAAGTAAACCTCTGCTCATCGGCAAAAGCTTCTTCCAGTCGCTCCATCATATTATTGAAGGAATCCGCAAGCTCGTGAACCTCGTCCTTACCCTCACCTATATCGATTCTTTCCTTAAGATCATTTCCTCTGCTGATTCTCGATGCAGCTCCGGAAATTCTGCTGATAGGGTTAAGCATGTATCCCGCAACCATATATCCGCCTATTATCGCAACGGCAAGAATAATGATCAGAATCACAGAAGTTATCTGAGAAACAGTACGGATATCTCCAGCATTATCCTCATAAGAGACTACGCCTCTTATCCACATATCATCAAGTCCGTTTGACTTTACCTTTCGGTCGTAAATATAATAGGTGACGCCCTCAGCGTTAACCTTCTGCACATCTCTATTTGATAATTTAATATTCTTAGTCGTGTCTGCGATTGGATTCTCACCATAAATCATCTCGGTTTCGCCGGACTTCGCATCATAAACAGTGCAGTACACTCCGTTAACGTTGGGAATAAAATCGTCGTCAATTTCCAGCCAGCCCTGATTATATTTCATATAATAGTCTGCATCATAATCCAATCCATCACCTGGAATCTGATCGTAATACTCCACCTCATCGAGATTATTCTCAACTGCATCACGGAGAATGTTGATGGTCGTCTTCTCTGTTATCTTTTGGCCGACAATCTCAAAAGATACCACGGACAGAAGCACGACAATAATAAGCGACGCGGCGAACCAGAATGTCACCCTTGTTCTAATAGACCGATCCTTCATTATACTTCTCCATCTCTAATGACATAGCCGCTTCCTCTCACGGTTTCAATCATTTTCCTGTCGTAACCTTCGTCGATTTTCTTCCTGAGGTAACGAATATACACATCGACAACGTTCGTTCCGCCCTCGTAATCGAAATTCCAGATATGATTCTCAATATTTTCTCTCGAAAGCACCTTACCCTTGTTGATCATCAGGTACTCAAGCAGTGCAAACTCCTTAACCGAAAGGTTTATATTATTCTCGCCCCTCTTCACCTGGTGAGATTCCCGGTTCAAACGAAGGTCGCCAATTACAATCTCGTTAGAGACATTGCCGTAGAGATGTCTCGTCATGGCTCTCACGCGAGCAGAAAGCTCTTTAAGGGCAAAAGGCTTAACCAGGTAGTCGTCGGCCCCGCTGTCGAGTCCCAGCACTCTGTCCTCTATCGAATCTCGGGCCGTCAGAAACAACACAGGCGTATTCTTCCCCTTATCTCGAAGTGATTTTAAGACAGCAAAGCCATCAACTTTAGGAAGCATAATATCCAGCACCACACCATCATATTCAGTATAATCCAGAATATCTATAGCCTCCTTGCCGTCAAAACAACTATCGACACTGTATCCATCCGCAGCAAGCTGCTTTCCAATTATTTCATTTAAATCCCGTTCGTCCTCAACAACCAGAATTCTCATACAGACTCCCCCTTTGTTATACGGTTATCTACTTCTCACTAAGTTTTGCTTTACCAGCCTGAAATGGCTATTTCTGTTGCCATACCATTACATATTCCTTTTCTCCAGTAGCTTCATCCAGATCGCTGCACTGAATATCAAACCCTTCTCTCTGGTAAAATGATATGGCACGCGCGTTCTTCTGATACACATTCAGAAGTAATTTTTTCTTCTTACTCTTTGCGTAATCCAGCAGACATTTGCCTATACCCTGTGACTGCACTTCACCACAGACAAAAATTCCACTGATATATTCGTCTGTCATTCCTATAAATCCTTGTATTTCACGATCTACCTCGTAGACATATACTTCCGCCTGCAGCATCATTTCTTTCACTAATTCGAAATTACTTTTCCAATACTCAGAAGGGATAAAATAATGTGCTTTTGTATTTGTGTCCAGCCATATATCTGCGACTCTATCTATATCTACCTTGTTTAATTCTCTGATCATAATGGTGACTCTCCTTCAAATTCTGCCTCCACTTTACCAACCCAATCTATCTTGAATACGATTATATCATCTAAGACACAGTATTAAAAAAGAGGAAAGGGTTAGTTTCAGCCACATTTCCTCATTTTCTCTATATGCTTAATAGTCTGTCTTGATATTTGCTTCAGTTATATGATATCAGCAGTTGCTACAATACAGGAAGACAGAATCTTACTTGACCAATTACTATCACAGTGATAAATACTGCAAATATAATCTTTAGTCTTGTTTCATTCTTTAATTTCCTTAATGGCTCAAGCTCTGATAGATTCTTCTTTATAAAAATCTGTTGTTAAGACCTCTGGCTCTGCGATGGCTTCATAGAGCTTTCTGCAAGATTCACATTCTTCTAGATGTTCTTCTATCAGTTTACAGCTTTCTTGCGATACCTGATGATCGCAGTATAAAGGTAATAAATCTTGTATAACTTCACATTTCATTTTCATCACTCATCATCTCCTTCAGTTTGCTTTTAGCGCGGTAATATGTCACACGCGCCCAGCTTTCAGTACGACCCATAATGCATTCTCCAATTTCTTTAAATGAAAGGTCACCATTTAACCTTAAAAGAACAACTTCCTTAGCTTCAGGACTTAGCGTATGTATTTTCCGAAGCAGAGAAAGCACCTCCTTTCCCTTACCCTCTGTACTTATATATCACTTTTAGACTTGATTCGTTACATCATTTTAAGAATTATTATTCATCACTTTTTTCATCAGGGTGAGTACCATTTACCCATTCAACGTGCCGACACCTTGTGAATTACCGGTGGCAGCTCACAGTTGCATTGGAATTGCTGCTAGCTCAACAGGCACATCGCCTTTTCTACTGGCAGCTGCTGTTACCAATTTACACTATTTACCAACATTGGACCCTAAAAGATAGCAATTTGAATTCTATAAAAGAAATGGTACGCAGTGTAGCTGGTTTCAAAGCATCTGACAGTCATACTCATATCAAAATGAATGCCTTTATGGAGAGACAGGGTATTCTAACAGCAGCTATTTCTCAATTAATGGTAGCCATTCATAAAAACATTGCAAGATTGGCTCCTTCTTAAGCTTATGAAACTTCTCATGGCATTGAAGATATAAAAAATGCTTGGTACCAATTTCAGTGTTTTTATGTGTTCGGTAACATTTAAGATCCAATCGAGTAAGTATTCTCAAAATGGTATTATTCCGTCTGGCGCCATACTTTTACATTTATTATTTTTATTAAGTTTACGAGTGATTAATCAGAATTATTTAATAAAACAAGCAGCTGTTTAAAGCTGCTTAATTTCTAGAACATTTTTCCGCATCAATAGCCAGTACAAACATTAACGCATCAAGTGCATTATCAGGATCCTGCACATCGATAACATATGTATCAGTTAGATTAAATAACTCCTTGCTGATATCTGCAACTGAACACCCATTGGAATCAACAATGTTGTACTCCCACTCCATGATGTTACCATCAATATGCCATCCGTTGTAATCAATATTATAATGTGGAGAAAAAAGCGATAATTCCTTACTTAGGGATCCAGCATAATTTCCACCCTTATATATTTCGAACTGAGGAAGGAATGTAAGAAGCTTCTGAACAACCATTCCCACCTCATTACCATCAGCATCATAGATTACAAGCTTATGTCCCCATGACAACTGACCTTTTACCACATAGACTGTATTGCCTGCTTCATCATAAATATCGTAGTCATCAAACCACGTGAAAAATCTTTGTTTAAATAAAAGTTTCATATACACCTCGACTATCTTGATTCTCTAAATTCTACAATTCCGATTTACCAATCAATTATATAGCATAACATCAAACTCAATGACATTATTGTTTTTCTTCATTCCCACACCTTTCTGCACATAATAAAAAACCGCTGACGAATCAGCGGTTGATTAATTAAATTATTATTATGTATTACTTCTCGATTGCCTTGAAAGCAGCAGCCTGTGCTGTCATGCCTCTTTCAGAAGCAAGTCTCTCGATTGATGATGCCCCGAAGAATCCATCGATCTCAGGTACGTTCTTGATGATATAAGCTGCATCCTCAGGATCTGCGATAGGTCCGCCGTGGCAGATAACCTTGATATCAGGTCTTACCTTGCGACCTGCAGCGATAATCTCTCTGATCTTATCACAGCAGTCATCTAGTGTAAGCGCAGTCTCTGCTCCGATTGAACCTTTTGTAGTAAGACCCATGTGAGCTACAAGGATGTCAGCTCCTGCCTCTGCCATTGCTGCAGCCTGATCAGGATCAAATACATAAGGGCAAGTCAGCATGTCAAGCTTGTGAGCCTCACGAATCATCTCGACCTCAAGGCCGTAACCCATTCCTGTCTCTTCAAGGTTAGCACGGAACTTTCCGTCGATTAATCCTACTGTAGGGAAGTTCTGCACTCCGTTGAACCCCTGTCTCTTAAGATCTGCGAGAAAAAGATCCATTACACGGAACGGGTCTGTGCCGCACACACCTGCAAGTACCGGTGTCTTCTTAACGATTGGAAGTACTTCCTGTCCCATCTCCTGAACAATCTTGTTAGCATCACCATATGAAAGGATTCCGGAAAGCGATCCTCTTCCTGCCATACGGAATCTGCCTGAATTGTAGATGATCAGCATATCTACGTCAGCCGCCTCACTGCACTTTGCTGTGATACCTGTTCCTGCTCCTACTCCTACCAGGATCTTTCCGTTCTTAATCTGCTCATCAAAGTCCTTCAGGATCTCTTCTCTTGTTTTTCTAAGCATCTTTCTTTCCTCCTTGTTTTAATTATGATTAAGCATTTATGAGCGCTATGAGCTTGTCTGCTGCAGCTATAGCGAATTCTTTATCATTGATATTGTTATCGAGTTCTGTGATCTTTACCTTTGGATTGGTGATTTGTGCCTTAAGGAGTTCAAACAGCACCTTGTCCTCTTCCTTGCCTTCGAATGGTTGACCATCAGCATCTATCATCGATACTCCCTTAAGTGGCAAGAGCAGTTCCATCTCTGTCTCGGCTGCATTCCACTTCTCAGCCAGTTTCTCGGCAATCTTTGTCACCTCTTCAACATTAGTTCTCATAAGAGTGACTGTTGGATTATGCTTATAGAGATTTCTGTCCTTGAACTGTACTGGGACAGTGTCATATGGTCCGAAATTAACCATGTCCAATGCTCCGACGGATACTACCTGAGGCACCTTGCATCTTACAGCTGCGCTACATCTGTCAGGACCTGCATTCAGCACGCCCCCGACTATTTCATCACACCACTCAGTCGTTGTCAGATCGAGCACGCCTTTAAAATAACCTGAATCGATCAGAGCTTCCATAGTTCTGCCGCCTGTACCTGTTGCATGGAATACCAGAACCTCGTAGCCCTTACCCTGAAGATATGCCTTTGCCTGGTCCACACATGGTGTAGTAACTCCGAACATCGTAGCTGCAATCAGTGGCTTGTCATCTTCTGCTTCCTGAGGAAGGCTTGCCTTCATTCCTACCATTCCGGCTACCGCAAGAACTGCATTTGAGAAAATCGTCTTTGAAATCTTGTTTAATCCCGCAACATCTACTATGGATGGGATCATGATGACATCGCTAGTTCCTACATACTGAGCTACATTGCCTGATGCCATTGTGGAGGCCATTACTTTAGGGACTCCAATCGGAAGTGCTCTCATTGCCGGTGTGGCAATTGATGTTCCTCCGGATCCTCCGGCTGACAGTACGCCATCGAATTTGCCATCTGCGTACAGCTTTGGCAACAGCTTCTCAAGTCCTTCTGAAAGTGCTTTCGTTCCAAGAGCCCTGTCCTTCTTTGCAACAATCTCGTTGATATCGTATCCGGCAGCCGCAGCTATTACGTCGTTGTTGACATCAACAGGGAACGTTGGATCAAAAACTCCTGTGTGAATCATGAAAGTCCCGAGTCCAAGGCTTTCGATTCGTTGCTTGATATACTGGAACTCGATTCCTTTTGTGTCGAAAGTTCCTATTACTGCAATCGTTTTCATCGCGCTTCTTCCTTTCATTCGTAAAAAAAGAGAATCACTGCTTACACTGTGATTCTACTTTATGACTCGTTGTTCTTAAATGTGTTTATATTTTCTGTATTTGTGTTTATATTGTCTATTGTGCTGATTTACCATATTCCGAAGGCTGCTTCCCCTTCTGGCTCTTGAACATCTTAGAAAACTGCGCGTAATCCTCATATCCGACTCTCTCAGCAACCTCCTTGCAAGATAGGCGACCTTCTTTCAGTAGTTCAGCTGCTTTATTCATTCTGAATCTTAGGAGATAATCAGTAAAGCTGCAGCCTACCTCTCTTCTGAATTTAGTGCTGAGGTATGACTGTGATACATGCAGAAGCAGCGCCAGATCACCGAGCTGCACTTTTGCATCATAATGATTCGAAATATATGCCTGTATGAATGGAACCATATCAGCTGAACGAACCTGTCCGGTAATTATCTTCTGTAAAGGGTCGTTTTCATCGAGACTCCGGAAAGCTCTGACGGCATCCACTATAGCTTTTTCCGTAGGCAGGCGGTCAAAAGTCGAACCACCTATATAGCCCTGGCATGAGGTATTCCCGTATAGATACTGAGTATCAACCGCTGTAGTCGCCGGGCCTGCATATATCATGCGAAATACATCTGGCCTCCTCTCCTCGCATATTGCAAAAAGTTTTTCGGTTGTTTTTCGTGCGCTTTCCAAAGAAATGTATTCTCTTGGCCCAAGGATGCCACCCTTGGTGAACCCCAGATGCACACATATAACGTCTGCCCCTGCATCAAGCATCTGTATAGTCTGATCTTCATCTGTGACAAAAGCTATTGTAAACATATCAAGGCTTCTGGCCAGTCTGACTGCTTCAACCTCAAATCCAAAAGTATTTCCGTCCTCCTCGATTGCTTCACGGAACTTCCCGTCAACAAGAGCAACTGTCGGGAAATTGACAACTCCACTGAACCCTGCAGCTTTGATTTTGTGCAGATAATCATAGACATTGATGGTTGGATCACTTGCAAACAATCCGAACAATATCGGTTGGTCTTTTAGAAGTGGTATAAGATCACTTGTGCCCATTTCCATAACTATCTCGTTGCTGTTTCCATAGCAAAAATAGCTGGCAAATGAGCCTCTACCCATATTTCGAATTTTCCCAGCACTGAGAGCAAGCAGGAAGTCTGCACCGCCAATAGTAGCATATTTCGCTGTCATCCCAGATCCGCTTACAGAACCGATGATGTGGCTGCCTGCATTGACAACTGCCCCAAGCTTTCTTAATACATATTCTCTATTCATCTAAGTTACCCTCATTCATTGATTCTTTCTTATCTTATAATCAATAGTATATATCAGCATAACTATGATGTAAAAGAAGCCTGGATGATTCCAAGCCTCTTGCTATTGATTTCAAAAGTTTATTTAGTTAATTGCAGTCATCCTGACAGTGCGATTTAAAATAACAAGCAGAATTTTAAATCGTGCATATAAATTGCAGGTGCTGATTTAAAAAATAAATGAAATTATAAATTATACTGGTTTTTCCTTATTTTGCGCCATGCTGAGTGGTAGTCGCAAATTTTGCGACTACCACTTGGCCTTCTAATTCTTCTCGCAAAGCATTGTTAATATGTTTACCAATTGTCTTTACATCTCTATCAAAAAGCTCTGACATTTGCTGACGGTTTAGCCAGACGGTTTCTCCCTCAACTTGAACTTCTAGTTTTATTGTATTATCCTTTGTCTCAAATAATACTAATTCATTTCTATCGTTCATCGCTTTCACCAACCTTCGCTTTACCAACCTAATCTATCTTGAATACGATTATACCATCTAAGACATAGTATAAAAAAAGAGGAATTGTTGTAATTTCATCACACAATCCCCCCTGTACAAAGTGAATATTCCTAAGGATTTTCGAAAAATCTATCTACGCACGTCTGTTTACCTTTTGCTTATTATTCACTATACTTTTTTATTAATATGTATCCTAGTATTCCTCCGACAGTGTTGGTTATTACATCATTTATGTCTGTCACGGCTGGGAAGTCCGCAAATCCATAGTAGGTTTCAAGACCTTGTAACAGTTCGATCATTACGGATAAACCAAATGAAATTACTGCTACCATTTTCAAATCCTTAAACCATCTGTACCCAGCCTTATATCCCAATATACTGATAGGTGCAAACAGAACAACATTTCCCATAAGATTAATTAGCGATGAACGATCTGATAGAGCTTGGAATAAATATCGCAAATCTAAATTCCACTGAAAATCTTCCGTGTGCATCGGAGGCACAAGAATTGGCAATAATGTAAACGAGATCATTATCATAAAATACGTAACAAACAGTGTTTTAATTATAACCATTTTATCGACTCGTCTTTTTTTAAATAACAGATAATATTCACTGCACCAAGTAATATGAAAGTTACCAGCAGTACTTGTTTAGAATCTACTACATGTGCCATATCTCACCTCATGAATATACAGGAGTAATAATTCCTTTATAGTCGATTGTTCCTACTATCCTTTAAGTATACCAACCAACTCAGAAGCAAACTTTCTGTAAAAAGATAAGCGATTAATCCTTTATGGATAGACTTTTTTCCTTTTCACTTGCATATTTTAATGTTTTCATGACAAAGTAAACAAATATTGCCAAAATTGCTATTAATAGTATCAGTAATAGACTTGCTTGTTTCATTATAATATTCCTCGTCAATGGCTTTCGCCTATTCAATAACCTGACTAAATTTCTTTTTATGCTGTCCTTCCCCCTGCGTCCACTCATTTTTAATAGATACAGATTCCGGTTTGTCGGCGAAAGAATAGAAACAGTAAAAGGTTTTGTTAAATGTTCCGGAGAACAGTTTATAAAGAAATCCGATATTATCATCTGCAGGCGGCAGAGCGTCGTCATATATTTTCTCCGAGTCTACATATGCCGTAATACGAAGGTTCTCTATTGTCTCTGCCTCTTTTTCATCGCACACCAAGTACCCACTCCAGGTGCCGTCATTTTGGTTTTCAGTATTCATAAATACTGCCGACCAAAGGTTATCTGCACCTGAAAAAACTTTTATTTGACTTGCAGCAAATAAAACAGCTATGACAGCGCCTATTACCAATACGATACATATACCTAGTTTCTTTTTCATATTCCATCTCTCCTTAACGTGATTCAGTTGAGCTGCATTTTCGCAGCTCAGCTATTGGTTGCTATAATCGAATAATCCTGTACTTGCTTGCTCCTATAATACTGCTTACAGTTTTCCACTTGTGGTTAGATGTATGTGCTGCATATCTCCAACTACCATCTTTTTTGCAGCTGATAATAATAGAATGAAACCAGGAACCCGAACTGTCTGCTAATTGTACGATATCTCCAACTTTAATCTTATCCCTTAAAGCACAATTTGTACTGCAATTAATAACTGTAGCGCCATGGTTCTTCCAATATGTGTAGAAGTCTTTTACCCTGATAAAGGATGTACTTTGCTTATACTTATGTGTAGGTTGCCAATCCAGGTAATGATGCGAATACCAGTAATTATTGTTTTCATATGCAGCTGGCTTGCTCATATAGTCTGTAGGCTTTTTAAATGCCTTTCCGCCTGCCCTTGCGCATTGTGATACAAAATTTGTGCAATCTGAAACAAATTTTGGATATTCAGGAGTATTATAGTCCTCCCAATATTGCATTGCGTAATCCGCAGCCTTGCTTGGGCTATATGCCGCAAATGGACTTACACCTCCTTGATTTATACCCTGCAAATCTTCTAGATTAGAGCTTTCAATCTCCTTTTTTGCCTGGTCTAAACTTTTTGCCAAGAATTCATCATTTAAAAGGACCGCCTGAGTCCCATTATCTAAATCCTTAATCACTGTACTTTCTGGTGAATTAACTTCAGAAAGATATATACCCGCATATAATTCAAGTTCATCATAATCGGGTCTTGTCGTAAGTTGTGCATCTTCTCTAAACATTAACTGATTTGTTAAAAACTCAACATATTCAGAACTACCAGGTTCAATGCTATATGTGTTCTCAATATACTGATTCAACGTACTTTCTACATCTTTTAATGTAGTAGCATTTTGATCTACTCCTGCAAACGCAGATGTAGTGATACAAGCAAAGATCAACAATACGCAACAAAGTCTTAGTATTCCTTTTCTCTTCATTATAGCTTCCTCCTATAATACATAAAGTTTTTACTATACGATAAACCAAAATATATTTCTACCTTGTTCTCCACCGTTTCCTTTCTGCCTTACAGCCCCTTAGAAAAATCATATCTCTCCCCAATCCGTATGCCCCTTTTATTCATACGCATCGTCCTTTCTTTTTCCACAGAAGGTAATTTACAGAAAAAAATCCACACTCTCCACAACAAACAATGTTTTAATTATAACCATTTTGTCGACTCGTCTATTTTTTAAATAACATATAAGATTCACTGCACCAAGTAATATGAAAGTTACCAGCAGTACTTGTTTAGAATCTACTACATGTGCCATATCTCACCTCATGAATATACAGGAGTAATAATTCCTTTATAGTCGATTGTTCCTACTATCCTTTAAGTATACCAACCAACTCAGAAGCAAACTTTCTGTAAAAAGATAAGCGATTAATCCTTTATGGATAGACTTTTTTTCCTTTTCACTTGCATATTTCAATGTTTTAATGACAAAGTAAACAAATATTGCCAAAATCGCTATTAATAGTATCAGTAATAGACTTGCTTGTTTCATCATAATAATTAATCTGCTTTTTCAACATCCATAATGGCGATTTCAGATACATCTTTATCACTATTCTCTGCAATAAACTTCTCCACATCTTCCTCTGTAACCTTACCTCTTGCATCAGGTCCGATATATATACCCTTATAATACTCTTCGGTTACAACGGGACTTTCCTTAAGCTCAGCAGCAGTTTTGGCCTTAAAATAATAACAACCAAAAGCTATGGCACATATAAGCATAACTGCTACAATTACCATCCATGGTTTTCTTAAAGTCTTCATGATAACCTCCTTCTTTTCGAAACGTAAGCGCACAATGACTTAGTGTGGAGGGTAATTGCGTCAATTATTGCGCTTACGATTTTTCAATTATGTATTCTATTTTAGTTTTAATATGATAGTTTTCCTATTCTTAGATAACGCATCTACCTGGTGAACGATCCTTTTTCCTCCATCAGACTCATAAACAGACTTGCCATCTATATACGTAACCGCTATTTCTCCATTTACAAACTTTAGTTTTCTCGAGTATTCATATCGAATGCTTTCATTGTTTTCTGTAATTTCTCCACTGTTATGCAGAATTAGAGTGTTTTCGTTTATTAAGCTTTCCTCGTATTCGTTCTTAACTTCGAAATTTGATGATAACCCTTCTTCTAATTCAAATCTAAAAGATGAGCCATCATAACCATTTACAGATACAGACAGTCCATTACCCCATGGGGTTACTCCCACGTATGTTTTTCCAATGTATGAATTCATTTTGTTACCACACAATAAAATGACTATAATAATTGCAATGCATAGTATTAGAACACACGCCACCACTAATTGTTTTTTCATAATTCTTTTTTCCATATAAAAAATCTCCCTTGTATGTATTGAAGTTGCCTTCTATATACTCAAACAAAGGAGATTATATTTTGTGGACAAATATTTGCTATGTTTCCAAAATATTTTTTATCTTATTGACGCAGCGAATGTTTTAAGCAATTTCAAATCGCAATTGCCTATCAACGTATATGAACAGTTCTCTCCGACCCAGAACAAGGTGTAGCAGCCTTTCTTTTTCATTATTACGGTTTTAACCCCGTTTAATGTCTCAATCTTCTTATAGTCATTTTCTGAGTCAAGGCCAGTAACCGAATATTCAGATACAGCTTCCTGTACATAGATTATTTCCCGACCTTCTTCTGATGTGTACGTAGCAGTGTATATTCCTTCCTTAGATACTTCTTTTGTAAGAATAAAGTCTTCTGGGATATCGCCCTTTTTTATAACGAAATCAGTCGATGAACAATCTTCACTATCTGTCACAAAAGTAATTGTCCATTCTTTTACTTTTTCCTTTATTACCATATAGTACTCTGGATATACTGCAGCAAAGGCAATTACCGAAGTAACCATTACAAGCATCGCCACTAAAGCTACCGCAACAATACGTCTCACTTTAACACGATATCTATAATGGTATGCACCTGCACTGCTTTCGTTTGCAATGCGGATTGCTTTTGTTATGTTTCTTCTGTGCTTTAATGAAAACGCGGGTTCAGGCAAAGCATCCACCTTGGCTTCATACTGTTCTATTTCAGCATCCAATGCCGACATCATAATTTGTTCTAAATTCATCTACGCCTCCATTGCCTTCTCAATCATTTTCCTAGCACGCTGAATCCTTTTGTAAACAGTCTGTTTTGTAATTCCAAGAGATTCTGCAACTTCGTTAACATCATATTCGCAAATAAAATACATCTGCATAATCTCTTTATAGATTTCTGGCATCGTAGCAATAACACGATTAATCTGATCAAGCTTTTCTTTTTCAATTATTATATCGATTGTTTCCGGTTCATCCGTTCCCCATTCATAATCAATCTCTTTAAAAGATGATTCCAGTGTCCTTTTATCTTTTTTTATCATATTAAATGCAGTGTGCTTAACACTTATAACAACATATCGCTTTATTTGTGGACAAGAAATGTCGCCGATACTTCTGATAAAGTCAAACCGTTTTGCAAGATTCATGAATGTTTCACTTACAACATCCTCAGCAAGATGACTATCATTCACAATATCTAAAGCAATGTAATACATCAACTTCCTGTATTTATGGTAAAAGATCTCAAAATCTGATTTCGCATCAGGCGTATCTATTAACTGTAAATAAATTGCTAGCATAAGCACCTCTGAATCCATTATATACAAATCAGCGTTGAACCAGTTAATATATTTTTCATGGGATCTTGGGCTATTTCAAAACTTTGTAGGGCAATTACGGCTATCCAAAATTTATGAATATAAAACGTGAGATGAAACTCAAAAGGGGGGATATGCTGCAGATCATGCACTCCTGCAATAAAGTGGATTAAAAGTAGGCTGGCGGAATGCCAGCCTTCAGACTGAAGCTGTCTATGTATGTTCGTATATGAGGTTTCAATAAACTGGAAGTTGTTTATTTCTTCTTTTTTGGTTTTGGGGATGGCAGTTCATCATACATTGCATGAAACAAGCCTGTCAAAAATTTCTTATTATCAGCTTCATCTACCAACAACATTTCTTTTGCTCCCTCATAGGGTAATTCATACGGAGCTGTCGGCATATAACTAATTGCTGATTTTACTGGTTTAACAAGTAATCTATCATCATAGATACCGCCTACAATCTTGCCACGATAATAAATAATAAATTCTCCCATCATAGCTCGATAAGTAATTTCTTCTAACTCAGATAGCTGCCCTAAAATAAACTCTAAGTATTCCTTGCTTGATGCCATATTTCCACCTCAAATTCCGATTTTTAGCTCTAGTATAATCCATATTTTTATCTTGCATAAGCATTTATTTTATACCACAGCAGCCCGTAACATAACTTAAAGTTGTCAACTATGCAAGTTTTTTGAGCCTTTTTTGCTGAATTTCATCCCATATCTTTATGCACCGGAGAGCCTATTATGGGGTCCGGAGAGCACCTTTTGGCTATTTTTTATGGGATGGATTTGTATATATAAAAACGTGAAAAACGTTGAAATTTCAATAAAAAAGAGACCTGAAACAGGTCTCTAAAATCTGGCGGAGGACATGGGACTCGAACCCACGGGACTGTTACGTCTTACCTGAATTCCAATCAGGCTCCTTAGCCACTCGGTCAATCCTCCGCAAACGACTGCCACAGGCTATGTCTTCCTCTTATTAACATCGCGCATAGCGACACTTAATAATACCACCGATTAGACATCGGCGCAAGAAGCATTTGCCTTCACAGGCCGCCGCATTATACCTATTTAATTTCTAGTGCTCATCGAGATATGTCTCAATCTCTGAATCATAAAGCGCCATCACGCGTCTCAGCGTCTCATCATTCACATCGTACTTGATGCGACACTCACCGTCTGTCACAAAACTGATCGGCAGCACCTTCGGCGAAGTTCCACTGATAAAAGCCGCATCAAAATTGCCAAGCTTCTCACGCGGAATCTCACTGTCCACGACATCGACCCCGTTCGCCTCGCAAACCGATAGGATTCTCTTCCTCGTAATTCCAAGAAGCACACCCTCCGCCGGACTCGTCACAACGATGCCGTCCTTGATAAAGAAAATATTAGATCTGCTTCCCTCAGTAATGCAGTCATCACGGTTCGCCAGCATCACCTCAAAAAAGCCATTCGCGGAAATCATGCGATTCGCGGATTCTCTCAGCCCGTAATTACTGATTTTGGCCTGCGGATTCTCACGCACCGCGGACAGAACACCGACGCTCACGCCGTCCTCATACATCTCAGCACTCGGATAGCTTGCCCCCGTAATCATCATACAGACAGTATCCTGCCAGATGATCATCTTGACGTTGTCAGATGTTACCCCGTTCGCCTCGCACAGGCGGCCAAAATCGTCCCTGAGGGACTCTGCCGTAAACTTGCACGACATCCCGATTCCCGCGAGAGTCTTCTTGAGTCTCTCGAGATGATCCTCAAGGAAAAGCGGCTTCCCGTCGATCACACGAATAACCTCGTAAGCATAAGCCTCCTGAGAATTAATCAGCGCGTCGTACTCTGAAGCGCTGCACAGGTTTCCATTAACAATAATTCTGCTGTTCTTATTCATAATGCTGCCTTCTTTAAAATATTTGATTTATCTTATATAAAGGAAAAACCACTCATCATTCGATGAGTGGTTTACTTGGTACCGCATAGCGGAATCGAACCGCTGATTCAGCCGTGAGAGGGCTGCGTCTTGACCTCTTGACCAATGCGGCACATCGGTCTTCGTATTATTTGTCGCACCTCAGCGACTTCTTTAGTATACCTTAGTGAGTGGCTTGTGTCAAGCACTTTTTTCAACTTTTAAAAAGTTTTCGTTCAGCTACTTAAGCAACCTTACACTTGGCATTGCCAAAGCTTTGCTTTCTTGCGTCAGCTTCATAAATATACCGCAATTACGCACTGCTGTCAATGGTAATTTATAACTTTTTCAAATTATTTTCAATAGAATTTATTTTGATTCGATTCTTATAGCAGCGTCTAGCAGATAGTCACATAACCATAAATGCAAACCCAGCTTGTCCCACCAGGTTTGCTTCATCTCTCAGAATCCCTTATATCTTCTTTATATTAAGCTGCACCCAGTAATCCGGTACGCTATTGCCGGATGGCACCTGATTTCCATCACCCTTGTGTTTTATATAGACAAACACTCTCTCTTCGCTCATATATTCGTCTATATATAAATCACCATACTTCACTCCGCTAAGTGTTCCATCCACGGATGTATCTTCCATACGATGAACTCTATCAAAATTAACCCGCTGGTACCTGTAACCGCTATTATTTGGAATATCGCTGATTAGCCACATGTCTTTAACCGCAACATAATAACGATAAGGGATTTTACGCTTGTTAACTATTACATCGCCCTTTTTAAAATATTTAAGCCTCCAAGTAGGCCAGTCCTTTGAACTGTTAATAATCTTCTCTTTAAGCGTCGGATCAAGCTTACCTCCACCAACCATGCTACCTAGCGGCTTGAGCCTGGACGTAACCTCGTACATCATTCTGTCACCAAGATATACCTGAATTGTCAGGTCCACCTGGTTAATGTCGAACTCCTCCGCATAAAGCTTTATTGTCTTATCCTTATAAAATTTATCGGCAAAAATCTTGTTCTCTACAGTAAAATTCTGCTCACCGTCTTTCTTTGTCATAAGCACCGGATATCCATCGCCGTTGACCTGTAGAAGCTTATCATCGATAAGCACGCATTCTTCTATTTCCTCGCTATCGCTACCATTGCCACCATTGCCATTCTGATTATCATCTGCATCGCTTCCGTCTCCAGCTTCAATAGATGTAGCCATATTGGCAACACTTCTGATTTCATCGAGCAGGCTTTCAGCAATCAGCTCAGAATCAGCCTTTGCCTCTGTTCGATTTGCGATATTAGTAGACGAAAAAAGAACACTCGAAACGCTGACAAGCAGCACCATGCTGATTGCAAGAGTGACGATCAGTTCAACAAGCGTGAATCCTTTGCAGTTTTTCATATTGTCCTCCTTTCGTCCCCTCTCTCACAGCATCTGTTTTCTAATACCCGGCTCCGAAATACTTAAACATCCCGGTTTCCGATTCCTTAACCTTCAAAGGAATGGTCACAGTTTCACCATCCATCGTTATTTTCATCTGTGCATTAGACGCAGAAACATCACTGATATCGCCCGTCTCAGCGCTCAGTGCTTCACTTTCTATGTTATTAGAACGTTCCTGTGCCTTCTTGTTCATATTGCTTGCGGTAACTATCAATGTCGTCATAGCACCCAGTGCAAGTGTCAGCACAAGAAAACTCACAACCGTCTCAACAACAGTCTCTCCACGGGAATTAAGAAGCCCGAATCTATTTAATTTTGGTCGATTCCTGTTAAATTCCATTTCTCAGTTCCCTTCGTCCAGGTAACATTATTCTGCTTATCCACCCTAAGCTCAGCAGCGTAATAATAGTGTGCAGTCAGTTTATACTTCTGATCGCCTACGACCACATTGTACGAAATCTTAAGATCATCTACACGGATATTCTTACCCTGAATATGATTCTGATCCTCAACACCATTGTTCCACATATGCGGCTTCGCAAATGATATCGTCATGCCCTCAACCTTGTAGTCCTTGAGCTGATCAGAGAAATCCACATCGGCCTTGATTGACACAGCTTCATCTGATGCCTGGCAGGCCTTCGTGTAAAAGCAACTCCTTAGGCTGCTTCCGAGGCTTCCCGCAGTAGACGAATTTCTAAGGGATGAGTCGATTGTGTTCAGGATCGATTTTGCGACATAATAAGTCTGCCTGCTGTCGATCCTTCTGTTAACAGCATTCAGGCTGTTTGAGGCCGAAGTAAGCACTGCGGCTCCGACTATAGCGAGTACCGCCATGATTATCACTGCAAAAATCAGTGTATATCCATTTTCATTTGTCACCCCGGTTTTCCGCGAGCATCGTCTCTTCATCGCTTCTCCTGCTTATTCCTATGACAACATTCCCTTGATTTATTTCCATGGTGTTCTGTGAAATCTGTTTCCGATCGTTATGCCAGAAGCTGCATCTGTAACATTAAAGTGTGGGAATGGATACTCGAAAGGTTTGGCTATTGAGCCGTTAACCATCCCATCGAAGCTGTGCTTAGCAAGCTCTGTCTCGCTAAACTTGGCCGTATCCGTCTCATTGATCATAAGTTTTGTATCTACAGTATCTAAAGTTACGCAGTTTTCAAATACGGCTGCAGCATCTTCAGCAGAGCTGTAATATATTCCATCTGGCGCATACGTTTTAGGATATGTTCCCACTATATCACCAGCATTGTAACAGTCTGATACCGTAATTTCCTGATTATTCTTTTTGCTGACCTTACTTATGATACCTGCAGCATATGCTCCTGTAACATTGCCGGTATTGTAACAGCTCTTAATAAGTATCATATTATTGCCATACGCATAATTGGCATACATAAGTGCTTCTGCACATATTCCTCCGGCATTATAATTCTTATCACTTTCTACTGTGCCTGCATTATATGATGATTCAATTGACAGCGTTCGTTGCTTAGCTGAAACGTTATTAACATTACTGCAATAATTCTCAATATATCCGGTAAGTCCACCCGCATACAGGCTACCATTGACATGCGATGCATTGACACAGTACTTGACAGTTGCATCATCTCCATAAGCAGATGCTTTTAGTACACCCGCTATTCCACCGGCGTAATATGCACTAACAGTGGTGATATCATTAACGCATTTATCACTGTACATATAGTCAGGAGACATATTGCTATCGGCGCCGAAATATCCAGGCAGGACAGTTCCTGAATTCTCTACACCTGTTCCTACTTCGCAATATATGATATCAGCAAAATTCTCACCAGCAATACCGCCCGCCATCGCCTGTTTTTTGCTTGCTTCACGTGTATTCTTCGCGCTTATCTTAGCAATCACACGACAATTGGTAATAACTCCGCCGGTGATTCCAATTTTTTTCTTGAAATTGCCGTATCTCATATTCTTACCGACAATGCCGCCTGCACGAACACCATTAGCGTTACCACCCACAACGCCTATTCTTCCACGAACCGTACAATTGCTGATTGTTCCCCAGTTCTCTCCGGCAATCGCACCAACTCGATAATTTCCGAAGATAAATGGAGTAAGCTCACCATCAGAAACAGTCGTCTGTCCGGTCTGTTTCTTATACTGATCAAGGAAACTGTCAGAATAATCAATGTACACACCATCGACGCTTGCAGTCGATGTGATACATGTAAACAGTCCGGTCATACTGTTTGCCGCACTCGCTGATTTGTCAAGATTTATAGCAAGATCATAAATCTTCTTACCCTCACCCTTATAATGCCCGATAAATCCGATTATGGCTCCACCGTCATTTACGGTTTCAGCATATGACTTGTCGGTTCCGATCGGCTTCCAGCTTAAGATATCGTTGTTGTAATTTCTGCAATAGATATCATTCAACTGAATGTAGCTGTTATCTATATTCTCATTGGCAGGTATGCTAAGCGGCATATTTGGTTTATAGTTAGCCGGCTGCTCCTGCTGAGCATAAAGTCTCAAATTGTTAAGATGTCTCGCACTCTTGATGCCGTAGTAAAGCTTGCCACCTTCTCTTGTTACATCAGAGAACATCGAATGAACCTTGTTCGATGTACATACAATATCAGGATTCACTGAGCCACTCTTATACACCTTAAGAGTCGAGCCAAGCTCTGAGCATCCGAGCGTATCCTTATGATTAACCATGCCAAGCTTAGAGCTGTCCTGACAGTCAAGAATAAGCACCAGAATATCTCTGCCGTTCTTCTCATATATATAAGAAGGAAGCATCTTCTTAAAAGTGTCCTTATCCGCATATTGAGTTGAATCCGCGATTGCTTCGCTTACGTTACTGCGCTTCTTGACACTCGCTAGATTTATCGCCCCCGAGCTCTTGCTGTCAAAAACATAGTTCTCTGAGCCGACGCCCTTTATCTCAAGCTCAAGCTTCTTGTTGAGATAATCTTCCGGCAGCAGAATCTCTATGGTAAGAAGGCCATAATTTTTGCCATTATTAATATTGTATCCCTTACTTGAAATCCCATCGGAATAGTACTCATCATAATCGGCCATGACGATAGCTGCGTCACTTGTGTAATCCGCACCGTCCTCTATTTCAAGATTTTCAGTTCCGTAGAAGCCGACCCTGCCCTTCCTAAGGGCTTTGTCAGATCTTGCCGAAACATTGTAGCAGCCATCACCGCTATCTCTGTATACAAGCGCATCAACCACATCAGAATAAAACGCCGAAACGACCTTACGTGTCGTCGCGTTATACTCAATCAGAATTGAATCATCGAGAATCTCCTTGTCAGCAACATATCGATCAAGAAGCATAAACAGGCTGTTGGCATCCTTGTTCTCAGAATTCTTGTCAATTTTCATGTATCGCATATCGGCTTTCGTGCCTGATGCTTCAGAACCTTCCGCATTATCTGATGAATCACCTTTAAGTCCGGTAATCGTAGTTCCCATTAGAGCCCACTCTGAGCTGTCCCACAATCCTGACGCGTTCTCCGACGACATCGCTTTCTGTGCCGCGAGGAAAATATTTCGTGCAGTCCTGTTTCGTGCGCTCTGTCCCGCATTCTCGATAAATCCTATTCCAGAAGGCACCACAATAGTAGCGACAATTGCAATGATAGTAACTGTCACAATCGCCTCTATCAGAGTAAATCCTCCGCGCGCTTTTCTGTTGTGTTGCTTTCTGTTCAACATTGATTTCGTCCCTTTATTTTCTAGAATCTGCCTCCAAGATACTGCTTAAGCTCGTTTCGGTCAGTCGCTGCGTTCTCTGCAGTCTCAAGTGTAATCTTGCCAGTTCTCACAAGGCGTGCAAGATTGTTTCCAAGAGTATGCATTCCAAGTGCCATTCCAGACTGCATAACGTTTCCGAGCTGGTAACACTTGTTCTCACGAATAAGATTTCCTGCAGCATCAGTTCCGAGCAAAATCTCTGTCGCAGCTATTCTGCCATCTCCCATCGCGTTAGGAAGGAGTGACTGCGTGATAATTCCGCGCAGAATCGTGGACAGCTGGTTTCTCATCTGCTGCTGCGTTTCGGGTGGGCAAGTGTCAACAATTCTGTCGATAGTCTGTGCAGCACCTGTTGTGTGCAGCGTAGAAAGTACCAGATGTCCTGTCTCAGCTGCAGTTACAGCAGTCGAAATAGTCTCATAATCTCTCATCTCTCCAACTAGGATGATATCCGGATCTTCTCTAAGAGCCGAGCGAAGAGCACCAGCGAAGCTGTCAACCGACTCGCCGACCTCTCTTTGATGAATCATGCACTTGTTCTGGTCGAAAACATACTCAATCGGATCTTCTACCGTGATGATATGGCCGCTTCTTATCTTCGAAATGTGGTCTATCATCGCCGCAAGCGTAGTTGACTTTCCGCTTCCTGTAGGTCCGGTTACGAGAATCAGTCCTCTTGGCTCCTCCGCAAGTCTTCCAAGAACACCAGGAAGTTCAAGCTCATCAAGGCTTGGAATATGGTCATTCAGAAGTCTGATTGCCGCCGAAAGGCCGGTTCTATCCCTATACACATTTACTCTGTGTCTCGTACCATCCGGAAGCTCAAGGGCAAAATCAAGATCTCTCGCATACGGATCTCCCGCTTCGCACGCATTGCACATTTCTACGATGATATCTCTTCTCTCTTCCGCTTCTGAATGTGCATCCCATGGCTTCAGCTTGCCGTGAAGTCTTGCCGCGATGCCAAGCCCCTCACTTACGTGAATATCGGAGCAGCCCTGCTCTCTTGCCGCCTTAAGCAGCTTTACAAGTCTTTCCATCTTAAACCCTCTTCTTTATATCAATTGAATAATCAATTCTTAATTTAGTCTTCTTCTGAAGCATAATAAGCGATCTTGTAGTATTCCTCCATTGAGGTAACACCATTAACAACGAGCTCAGCTGCCTCATCTCTAAGGCTTTTGAAATTCTGCTCCTTGCGTAGATATGCTCTGATATCGCTTAAATCATCTTCTCTTGTGATCATCTTTCTGACAGGACCATCGATTACAACCATTTCATGAATCGATCTTCTACCTCTATATCCAGTGTTGCTGCACTTCGAACATCCAAGCCCTCTCTTGATCATAAGCTTCTGGTCAGTCGGAAGTCCGAGAGCCTCAAGCTCCGCCTCAGAAGCCTGATAAACCTCGGTGCAGTGCGGACATACTTTTCTCATAAGTCTCTGCGCAACGAGTCCGACAACGGAGTTGGCAACCATATATGATGGAACACCCATGTCACGAAGTCTTACAACAGCCGAAACTGCATCGTTGGTGTGAAGTGTCGAGAATACCTGGTGACCTGTGATTGCGGCTCTTACAGAAATGTTCGCAGTCTCAGAGTCTCTTGTCTCACCAACCATGATTACGTCCGGATCCTGTCTCATAAGCGCTCTAAGTCCGCTTTCAAAAGTCAGCCCTGCAATGTTATTAACCTGCATCTGATTCACGCTTGAGAGATTTCTCTCGACTGGATCCTCAATTGTTGACACGTTTACTGCCCTCTGTGATACCTTCTCAAGAACCATATACAGAGTTGTAGTCTTACCTGAACCGGTTGGTCCTGTGATGTAAATGATTCCATGAGGACTCGCGAGCATCTTGCTGAACTTCTCATAGTTCTCAGGAGTCATACCGAAGGTCGACTCAGAATCAACGATCGCGTTCGTGTACAGGAATCTTATAACCGCCTTCTCACCAAAAACAGTCGGGATTACAGATACACGCGTGTTGATTTCCTTGCCCTCTAGATGCATCTGGAAATGTCCGTCCTGCGGAAGTCTTCTCTCGGCAATGTCCATTCCGGCCAAAATCTTTATTCTTGCGATAAGTGACATCTGGATGGACGTGTTGAATCGTATCATCTCCGTGATTACTCCGTCGACTCTCATTCTTACCTGGATGTGGTTCCTGAACGGCTCGATATGAACGTCACTGGCGCCAGCTCTGTATGCCTGAATAAGCAGGTTGTTAAGAGCTCGTACAACCGGTGCATCATCGCCATCAGTCGCATCTAGTGTAAGGATGTCGGATTCCCTTTCAGGTCCTGCTTCGGAATCCATCTTACGGAACACATCCTTAGTCGCAACCTCTGCATAATATTTATCAATGGCCTTATCGATATTTGCCTTGATATCGAGTACAACGTTTACTGTCTGATGAGTGTACTGTCTTACATCCTCAATGGCATAGAAGTTAAGAGGATCGCTCATCGCAACCTCAAGTACACCCTCACCGCACTCGGTTGCGATAAGATTGTACTTCTGTGCCATCTGCTTCGGAATCTGTCTTACCGCCTCAATATTCAGAGTTCTTGACGGAATATCGGTAAGCGGAAGCTCGAGTCTTTTGGACAGAGCCTGAAGAATCTGCTTCTCATTGACGAACCCCATCTCCATAAGAATCTCTCCGAGTCGCTTACCCTTGTTATTCGCCTGCCAGTCAAGTGCTTCCTGCAGCTGATCATCATTTATATATCCATATTCCTTCAGTACATCACCGATTCGAATATTTTTCATGCGATTATCCTCCCTTTGAGCCAGCAGCTACTTGGCTTCTGTACTCTGGTATACCTTGAACACAAGCTCAGCTACATACGGCGAGCTCTTCTTCTTGGCTCTTGAAATCACTGCACTCAGGATTCCATCTCCACCCGTCGACTCATTCTTCGAAATGCTGTAAGAAATGATCGAAATTCCCTTGCTAGCATTTGCTGTTCCGACAAGTGTTACAATCTGTGACAGTGTTCCTCTAACGCTCACTGTCACGAACTCTGTCTTTACGATGCTATCGTATCCAAGCGATGTTCCATCGACTTCAGTGCTATCAGACGTTCCAGCTGTATTGTCCGAAGAGCTTTCAGTCTTCGCATCTGTGCTCGATGAATCTGAGCTTGACGAATCCGCGCTGCTGTCACTTGAATTGCTGTTTGCATCAGATGTATTGCCTGATGAATCATCTGTTGTAGCCTGCGTGCCATCTTCAGTCTGATTTTCAGATGAAATGCTTAAGCTTACCGGCTTAAGTCCACAGTCAACTACTAATCCTGTAATAAGACTATCAATATCCTCATTTACGAGAATTGCGTTAAATTTCGGTCTGATATCGTTAATATTTGCCTTGGTTTCCTTAATCTTATCCTTGGTAGCCTCAAGAGTAGAAATTGCAAGCACCATCTCCTGCTGCTCCTGCTGCTTTTTTAGCAGAGTCTCGTTAACCTCGTCGTGCTTCGCTGCTGCGGGCTTGAGCATAAGACACACTCCAACAGAAAGAATAATTATGATACCCAAAAGGTAGAGAAGCACCTTCTCCCTCTTCGTTCTCGCCTGTATATATCCTGTTAAACCGCCCCCTGCGTTCAGTCCGAGCTTCTCCTTGAGCGCAGCCTTATCTATGCTGATTCTCTTCATTGTTCCCCCTTAGAGACCCACTAGTATAGAGTACAAGTAACCGTAAAGTTGTAGCGTCCGTCGTCACCCTCGTAGCCTGTGTACTTCACATCTGAGAAGTCACCAGTCTTCTTGAGACTTCTTACCTGATCAGGCACGGCCGTAGCATTCTTAGTCGACGCAGCAACCACAAACGTTCTGTCCTCAGAATTGTACGAATAGGAAGTGACTTTTGCCCCACTCAATGCAGAAATAATCGTATCGAGCGTGTCGGCATCCATCTTAGGAAGGCTCTTTCTCCACTCAACCGCACTGTTCATTTTGTCAAAAATCGCGGTCTGCTTCTTCAGTTCTTCCTGCTTCTCGAGGCTCAGGTTGTAGTCATTCTGTACCTTCGGTGAGTCTATGTATTCCTGAATTTTGCTGATTTCGTGATTGTGAACCGCATCTGAAATCTTAAAGAATGCAAAAATCGCGATAATAATCGCCATCAGAATAATCATCGGAAGCACTCCGAAAAGAAGCTCCTTGCGTCTCGCAATTGCCTCCGGATCATAGAAGTACCTCTCATAAAGGTTGATTTCCTTGCCTCTTCTTGACTTGTTCTTAGTTAAATTCTGTAGTTTGTTAAGCATATTTGTAGTTCCCTAAATCAGTCCGCCAGCTGCAAAAGCATACTTATCCAGTCTGAATGGCAGCTCTGTTCTTGTCTCGATAATCTCTTCATCGCTTCTTAAGATATCGGCTTTAATTGAAAATCTCTCACTTATATTCTTAAAAATAACGGTCTCATCCCTTCTGCAGCCGCAGAGAATTACCTTATGAAGCTTCTCTGCATATCCTTCTGAATACGCGAATTGTATCAGATTCGATACAATTCTCTCCACCTCGGTGCTAAGCTCCGGAGTACCTCTCTCGCTGAAGATTCTTTTGACATCGGACACTCTGAACTCGCCGTCGATGTAGATGCATGAGTAAAGATTGCTCGCGTCAATCATCAGAAGGATGAAGCTGTCGTTCCTTGTCTCGGGCAAAAACTCCATGAGTTTTATCTGGCAGTCAAGTCCCGACGTAATCGACTCTATCTCGATTCCCTCATCTGCAAAAATATTGATATATGTTCCGATAAGCTCCTTCTTAACAAGGCACACAACAGCTCTTCTGTCCACATCCGAGCTTCCGAGCATTCTGTAGTCGTAGATGTACTCATCTTCTTCATCGAACACAGAGGTGAATTCTCCCTCAATCCACTTCATCATGTCCTTATCCTTAAGCTTCGGCGCATCGGTAACATGAGTCTGTAGCTGTGTTCCTCCGATTACAAGCTTAACGCCTCGATCCATCATATCCGGGAACTCATTAAGAAGTGAAATAAGAGCATTTCTGAACTGATATTCTCCGATAATTACACCATTAAGAACTGTTCCATCAGGAATTGATGTCTCCGCAAAAGCATCGATTACCAGCTTATCGCCTTTGCGTTCTCCGCTGACAAGCTGCATCGATTCGTTTCCTATGTAAATTACTGTTTCCAAGTACAGTACCTCCATTTCATGCTGCTATGCGCCCGCTCCGATTGTGTTGTAGAGAGCCGGAAGCGGCAGTATTACTGAAACAATTATAATTCCGATAATGATTGCCATAAAGATGATCATTGCCGGCTCCATAAGTGTGGTCATTCTCTGAATTGCTATATCTGCTTCATAGTCAAAGCTGTCAGCAATTGATTCGAGCATCGAGTCGAGTCTTCCAGTCTCCTCGCCGACAAGGATACTTGCCGGAAGCTTCGGATCGATTCCATCAACCTTTTCGATTGAAGCGGATAGTGCCTGTCCTTCTCTTACTGATTTAATAAGTGTAGGAAACTGACTCGCAATATATCTGTTTCCGATTGTGTCTCTTGTATTCTCAAGTGCAACAATCATTGATAGTCCGCTCGAATACGATGAGCTTAACGTTCTTGCAAATCTCGCCGTATAAATAATCTTAAGAAGCTTTCCCGCAACTGGAAGTCTAAGCTTCAGCTTGTCGAGATTGTACTTAACATTCTCCTGCGCTGTAAGTGCCTTTACTACAAACACCAGGGCTACGATTACAAGAAGAATTATCTTCCAATGATTCCTTATGCCCATACTCAGATTAAGTACTCCCTGAGTCAGAAGCGGCATCGGTGCGTTCAGATCATTGAATACTTCGAAAAACTTCGGCAGTACGAACAGGAATATAATCAGCATTACTGCAAGTGTAACCACTGCCAGAATTGCCGGATATAGAGCTGCAGATATAACCTTCTGATTAATCTTGTGCGACTTGTCATAGTGCACAGCCATCTTCTTCGCAGCTTCATCCATTCCACCAGTCGATTCTGATGCCTTAAGCATGCTTATCAGAAGAACCGGGAAAGTTCCGTTCTGATTAGTCATTGCTTCCGAAAGCATCAGTCCGCTCTGAAGATCCGAATACAGATTCTCATATATTTTCTTAAGCTTCGGCTTCATATCCCGCTGGCTTAAAATCTTAACCGCTCTAATAAGCGGAACTCCAGACTCAAGCATAGTTCCAAGATCTCGGCAGAATTCACCGAGCTGCTTGTCATTAAGCTTTATCCTCTTTGTCTTGCCGTCATCCTCAGCACATTCGATAACATACAGACCCTTCTCGCGAAGCTTCTCTCTAAGCTCCCTCGGCTCTGCAGCTCTCTCTGTTCCTTTTGACTTCTTGCCCTGCTTATCCGAAGCAGTGTAACGGTATAATGGCATTCTCTATCTCCAATTTCTCTAAGCTAATCCGAATAATCCAAGGTACCACGAAATCAGATCACTTCCATACAGAAGCGCCACTGCTATTCCAAGCACCAGGAACGGTCCGAATGCAAAATGGTCCTTTCTTCCCTTTGATCTGCTCGCAAGCAGCCAGATTCCATATCCGCCGCCTGTCAGAAGTGCAATCATCGCAGCAACAAGCATGTTCTGCCATCCAAGCATCAGTCCGGCTGCCGCACACAGCTTAATATCCCCGCCGCCAAAACTGTCCTGAACCACCAGGTTCATAAGTATCATCGGCACCGAAATCTCAAAAAATCCGATTACCGATCTTAATATATTCACATCCTGCGACAACCATATCCACACCGGTGCCATCACCAGCACAGCTATGTTTAAACCATCCGGAATTTCCATCGTATCAATGTCTATAAGTGCAATTACAAGCAGGATGCATAACACCACAAAAGCCGCTGCGGCCTGCCAGGTAAATCCCAGAGCAACCGTGCAAAGTATTGCAATTGCTCCCCCAAGCAGTTCTATCAGCGGATATCGAATAGATATTCTTGATTTACAATATCTGCAGCGCCCTCCGAGCACTGCATAACTTAAGATTGGAACAAGATCCGCCGCTTTGAGCTGATGATTGCAGCTCGGGCAGAACGATCTTCCCTTCGCGAAGCTTATTCCTGCCGGGATTCTGTAAACGAGCACGTTCAGAAAGCTGCCGATGCAGACCCCTGTCACAAAAACGAACCCGTAAATCACAGCCCAGGCTGCGTACAACTGGAGCAAAAGCTTCTCCTCTCTCCTATTCTGAGAATATATTCTTAAAAATATATTTGTGAAGGGCTGCCGCCATGCGACAGCCCTTGTTATTGTATTTAATTGGTTAACTTATCAACAGTAAACTTCTCAGCTGCATTCACATCATAATTCACAGCATATTTTCCATCTGGCGATGTATATCTGAAACGCACTACCTGATTTGTCTCACTTAACAAAACAGGATAAAAATAAGTCTGAGTTATTTCTGCAAGTTCAGCAGCATCAGAACCTGCAGCTGCGGACATCTTATAATATCCATCCTGCATTCCATCTCTACCTTTATCTGCATCACTGTAATGTTCCGATGCAGAAGTCTGTGCAGCAAGCAGTATTGTTCTAGCCTCAGTAACCATAGTCTTCTGTTTTGCTTTCTCAATCCAGCCTGTAAGTGCCGGAATCATAATCGCCGCCAAAATAGCAAGGATTACAAGCACTACAATCACCTCAACAAGTGTGAATCCCTTCCTATTTCTTCTGTACCTTAACATCTCTATACCTCAAAAACTTATGTATTTTTATATAGAACACTACTCTAAATATAATGTATTTTTCTCACAATTACAAGTTTGCATACCCTACCCGCAAGTAAAAAATATGTAAACCAAAACCGCTAAACCCCTTTCTCGCGCTCCTCATATTGCTTTCTACCTACAGGTAGAAGCTTTCCCAATCCCCCCATTGCGTTCTACCCATAGGTAGAAATTACTTGCTATCTACGCACACTTTCTACCTGCATTCTCACAAGCCACAACCAGCACAATCTGACACAGATCCAATGGGTAGAAGTTTTCTCTATATCCCTACTACGTTCTACCCACAGGTAGAAACAAACACCTGCCAAGCCATTCTTTCTACCCACAAAATAAAAAAATACAAAATATTTTCAAATTTTTTCGCATGCCCATTTTGCAACATATCATGATCAAACTGTTCAATACCGGTAAAAATCATCAATTCTCACGAAATCCGACATTTTAGTGGGTCTATACAAATTCATCAAGCTTATATATGATTCAAGCAACTCCTAGGAACCAAACAAAAGAACTGTAAAGCTCTCAGAGATTCAAACATTCAACATACAGAAAGGACACTTTAATGAATCTGACATATTACTTAAATGACGTAAGGACCTGGCTATCAAGAAATATCAAAGAGAACTCCAGAAGACTAGAGCTCCTACCAGAAGGGAACCTTAACATATACAAAGACAGGAAGAGCCTTAAATGCAGACACGTTTTTGAAAATCCCAATGGCACAGGAAAACTCAATCGTCATATCGGCAAAAAGAACGAGTCCCTTGCCGCCGCTTTATCAGAAGCAACAATCCTAAACAAGCTAATCAAAGATGACGAAAGCAACCTGCTCGCCATCGATACATTTTTAGAAAACTTCAACCTAGATGAACGCGGTAAGCTCAATTACAAATACAATGATGAGTATTACAGACTGGCAGAGACCCGCAACAAGAATATAAACATCGACCTTCAAGAATACCTGAACAGCAAATACACCACAAGCACACACATGATGCACAAGAAGAAAATCCACACCGACGCAGGCATAGACGTGCGCTCCAAGTCGGAAGCAAGCATAGTCAACATCCTGCACGAATACGGAATTCCATTTATATATGAGCCCGTGATACATATAAAGAATGAGAATGGCGAACTCGAACAGCGAGTTCCAGATTTTATATTCATAGATCCGATGACAGGCAAGCTGTGGATGTGGCAGCATTTTGGAATAATGGACAAGCCCGACTATGCGGCCAAAAACCTCGGCGATCTCCCGTTATTCCACCGCTCCGGCTGGGTGCTCGGTCAGAACTTAATAATTACGACAGGTACACTTGAAAGGCCATTTACCCAAGCAGACGCAAGAGCACATTTCAAGCTTCACTTCCCAGCATTATAAATGCAAACAGTAAGCCATCTATACGTGGATAGACTGCCACTTCCGTTGGTTATCGCCAAATATCTTTTTGATTATTGACAGCAGATTCCGTAGAGGAATCTGCACATTTGATGAAATCCTCTCGGCATCCGTAGAGGAACACATACTTTTACAAATTCCCTCTATGGACCTGTAACTGTTTTATCGTAGAGCATCTGTCCAACATCAATTAATCCTCTACGATTTTGACCGTCATTAGTAGAGGAACAAGTGCAACCCCGCAAATCCTCTACAAATCAGTCCCAAATCAGTCCCAAATTACCGTAGAGGATTCAGAATAAACCTGCTGTTTCTCTACGATCTTGCAGAGGAATATTTACAAAGCCTTGAATCCTCTACGATGCTGTAGAGGATTCTTTGGTTACTACATAATCCTCTACGTAATTACCTTTACAGCAAAACAGGGATAGTAACATATAAAGGAAGGAAGCATTCAGCCAGCAACCTCTGCTTGCCTGAATGCTTCCTACATCTGAAAAATCATTGCATAGTAAAAGGCTGTCACGCGGACAGCCTTTTAGCTTTTCAGTTAATACCTGCTTATTATTTCTTTTCAGGTTCACCAAACTTAGTATCTGAATTGTAGGTAACCTTATACTTATCGCCAGTATATGTAAATGATTTAACCTTGCAGTTACCCTCTAGCGTAACTGCAGTGATTGAACCTGTTTTAACTTCAGCAAGCTCTTCAGCATCTGAAATAATTGTCTTGCCTGGATCTGCATCTGTTGCAAGAGGAATATCAGCATTAGACTTAAGCGTATTATAATCCTCTGATGCCTCTGTCTGAAGTGCGAGGAGTGCTGATCTAGCCTCTACGATTGTAGTCTTCTTATTTGCCTTCTCAATCCAACCTGTAAGTGCAGGAATCATGATTGCAGCAAGAATAGCAAGGATTACGAGCACTACGATTACCTCAACGAGTGTAAAACCCTTCTTGTTGTTTTTTCTGTTCTTAAACATATTTAACACCTTTCTCTCTAAATTTACATACTTTAATTTAGAATACTCTAATCTAATTGCAATTTCAAGGAAATGAGCTATTGTAAATTATTTTGATTTGTAAGTTTTACTTTTATTTTACATAGTGCCATCTCTGTCTGGGATGATTTCGAGCCAGTAGCCGTCCGGATCCTCGATGAAATAGATGCCCATCTCGGGATTCTCGTAGCAGATGCAGCCCATTTCCGAATGGAGGGTGTGCGATGCTTCGTAGTCATCTGTTACGAAGGCGAGGTGAAATTCCTGGTCGCCGAGGTTGTAGGGTCTGTCCATGTCACGGAGCCATGTGAGCTCGAGCTCGAAGTCGCTTTCGGGAGTCTGCATGTATACGATGATGAATGAGCCGTCATCAGCGTTTTTGCGCGAGGTCTCCTTCATGCCAAAAGCTTTCTCGTAGAACGTCATGGACTTCTCGAGGTCGAAGACATTGTAATTTTCGTGAACCATTTTGAATTTCATGATGTCTCCCCTTTCAAACTATTCTGTGAAGGCTCTGCAAGCCTTGACAGCTCTGTGCCAGCCGGCAAGCTTTTTTGCACGGTCGGCTTCGGACATTGAAGGCTCGAAAGTGCGGTCGATTGTCTTGTTCTCAATGATATCCTCGAGGGACATGAAGTAACCTACCTCGAGGCCTGCAAGGTATGCAGCACCGAGTGATGTTGATTCGATTGATTTGGCACGTGTGATTGTGACATTTGAGATGTCAGCCTGCATCTGCATCAGCAGATCGTTAAGAGCTGCGCCGCCGTCAACCTTAAGAGTTGTGATATCGTAGCCGAGGTCCTTCGACATTGCTCCGAGAAGATCCTCGTTCTGGTAAGCGAGCGACTCGAGAGTTGCTCGAACTATGTGGGCGTCTTTGGTGCCACGAGTGACGCCGAAGATTGCGCCTCTGGCGTCGGCATCCCAGTACGGTGCGCCGAGGCCTACAAAGGCAGGAACCACATAGACGCCATCTGTATCCGGAACCGAGGCCGCTACGGCTTCGGATTCCGGTGATGTATGCACGAAATGAAGCTCGTCACGGAGCCACTGAATCGCTGCTCCGCATACGAACACCGAGCCCTCAAGCGCGTATGTTACTTTGCCATCGTAGCCCCAGGCGATTGTTGTCAGAAGGCCGTTATCCGACTCGAGCGCACGCTCGCCGGTGTTCAGGAGAAGGAAATTTCCTGTGCCGTAGGTGCTTTTGACCTCTCCGTCCTTAAAGCAGCATTCGCCAAAAAGTGCGGCCTGCTGGTCGCCGGCTGCTCCGGTAATCGGAATAGGTCCTCCAAAAAGCTCCTTGATTGTCTCGCCGTAGTGGTATGAGCTTGGTACCGGTTTAGGGAGCATCAAGCGAGGAATATCCAGAAGCTCGAGAATTTCGTTGTCCCACTCCAAACTGTGTATGTTAAAAAGCATGGTTCTTGCAGCATTGGAATAGTCAGTTACGTGTGCCTGGCCACCTGTCATTCTCCAGATAAGCCATGTCTCGATTGTACCGAAAAGAAGCTCACCAGCCTCAGCACGCTCGCGGGCATGCGGGATGTTGTCGAGAATCCAGCGTATTTTGGTCGCACTGAAGTACGCATCAACGATAAGGCCGGTGCGCGAACGAATCATCTCCTCGTGTCCGTCTGCCTTTAGCTTCTCAGCATAATCCGCAGTTCTACGGCACTGCCATACAATCGCGTTGCACACGGGCTCACCCGTCTCCTTGTCCCACACAACGGTCGTCTCACGCTGGTTTGTTATTCCGATTGCGGCGATGTCTCTGTATGTAAGGTTTGCGGCCAAAAGCGCCTGCTGTGCTGTCGCCATCTGTGTCGACCAGATTTCCATCGCGTCGTGTTCAACCCAGCCCTCGTGCGGGAAAATCTGTGTGAATTCCTGCTGCGCCGAGCTGACAATATTGCTGTGCTTGTCATAGATAATTGTTCTTGAGCTTGTAGTGCCCTGGTCGAGCGCCATAATATACTGTGGTTTTAAAAGTCTTCTCATAGCTCCTCCTTCTGGCAGCTTCTATACAAAAAGTGCCATAATTGTGTTGCTTATGTCGATGCCGGAGTCTGTAAGTCTCATGCCCTGTTCATCGATTATTATGTATCCGTCCTTCTGGAACTCAGAAAGCTCTGATTTTATATCTTTATAATAGTTCCAAAAAGCCTCCGCCGCACCTGTGAGGCCGCTGGCCGTTTCAGAAGTCCGAGCAGAAGCTGGGCCGCTGGCCTTGGCTGAAGCCGATTCGCAAGCGAGGCCTCCGGCCGTTTCAGAAGTCTGAGCAGAAGCTGGGCCGCTGGCCTCGCCGACGAACCTCATAACTTCCGTGAAGGTCACGCCTTCGCTTCGTCTTAAGCCTGTGAACACCGCTTCCGAAATATTATCGTGCATACTGTTTCGGTATTCCTCGCTTCGCCATCTGCCTGCAATGTATTCCGTCATGTCACTTGTGTTTACATATCTTATTCCATCCAGAAAGCCGCTTGCGCCAAGTCCTACACCAAGATACTCTGCCATGCACCAGTACTTGGAATTGTGGCGTGACCTCTTGCTCTTGTCACGTGCAAAGCTTGAAATCTCATATCTGTCGTATCCAAGCTCCTTAAGAAGCTTCACGCCCTCGTGGTACATCTCCCTATCGGCTTCGTCCGAAAGGATTTCAAATTCGCCTCGTTCCCAGGCTTTATAAAGAGGCGTACCTTCTTCCAGCTGAAGTGTGTACATTGAAATGTGATCCGGGCCAAGTGCAGCCACCGCCCGGATGTCCGACAGTGCACCTGCAAGGCTCATGCCGGGAACTGCGGTGATCAGATCCAGGCTTATGTTCTCAAAACCGCAGTCCCGGGCGAGGGCGAAGTCCCTCGCCACTTCCTCGGCCGAATGAATTCGGCCGAGGAACATGAGCCGCTTGTTATCCATTGACTGGACACCCATGGAGATCCTGTTAACACCGGCAGCCCTGTAACCGGCAAGCCTCTTTCTAACGGCTGCCTCATCATCTCCAAGCGTACCTGGATTGACCTCGAGCGTAATCTCGAGGTCATCCGTAAAGCGGTACGATTCTCTCGCCAGCTCTATAAGCTCGCCAATAACCACCGGCTCCAGAATCGATGGAGTCCCTCCTCCGAAGTAGATAGAATCGAAGACTCTATCATCCATTTCCATATGCGGCGCTTCGTTATTCATTCGCGGTGCTTCGCACCCGAGGCCAGCGGCCTCATTGTCGCCAACGGCACTCGCAATGCCTGTTCCACTACTATACGAACGGAGCTCTCGCTTGAGAGCTCCCACATATTCTCTTATTGCATCATCATCCGCAGGACCTGACAGGAATGCACAATATCTGCACTTCCTTACACAGAATGGGATGTGGATGTAAAGTCCTGGCAGCTCCCCACCACTGCGGCCAGCGGCCTCAAATTCCGCCGTATTATCAGATGCTTCCGTCGTTCTCATTTGCTCATTCGGCGGAAGCTTTCCGCTTTCGCTTGCCGCTGCCTTACTGCTCATCATCAAGCTTCAGTACCTCTGTGAATGCCTCCTGCGGTACCTCTACCTTACCGAACTGACGCATTCTCTTCTTACCAGCCTTCTGCTTCTCGAGGAGCTTCTTCTTACGGGAAATATCTCCGCCATAGCATTTTGCCAGTACGTCCTTACGATATGCACGAACAGTCTCTCTTGCGATAACCTTCTGTCCGATAGCCGCCTGAATAGGAACCTCAAACTGGTGCATTGGAATAATTTTCTTAAGCTTCGCGCAGATTCCACGACCCTTTGCATAAGCCTCTTCCTCAGGCACGATTGTGCTGAGTGCATCGATAACCTCCTTGTTAAGAAGAATATCCATCTTAACTAGCTTAGCCTTCTGATATCTTAAGAACTCGTAGTCAAGTGAAGCATAGCCTCTTGTTCTTGACTTAAGAGCATCGAAGAAGTCGTAGATTACCTCGTTAAGAGGAAGCTCGTACTTGAGCTGAACTCTTGTCTTAGTGAGATAATTCATCTCAATCATAGTTCCTCTTCTGTTCTGACAGAGCGACATGATGCTTCCAACATAGTCGTTAGGAGTCATGATTTCTGCAAGCACGATAGGCTCCTCGATGTGATCAATCTCCGCAGGTGAAGGAAGGTTAGTCGGATTCTGGATCATCTCAATAGTTCCATCAGTCTTAACAACCTTGTAGATTACACTTGGGAGAGTTGTGATAACGTCAAGATCAAACTCTCTTGAAAGTCTCTCTGTGATTACATCCATGTGAAGAAGTCCGAGGAAGCCGCAGCGATATCCGTAACCGAGAGCTGCGGAGTTCTCAGGCTCGAAGTTAAATGCCGCATCATTAACCTGCAGCTTCTCAAGAGCATCCTTTACGTTCTCGTACTTCTCGCCCTCCGCTGGGAAAATACCACAGTAAACCATTGACTGCGCCTTCTTATATCCCTTAAGTGCGTGCTCTGTAGGTCTGTCAGCGTGAGTGATAGTATCTCCGACTCTCGCATCAGCAACCTGCTTGATGCTTCCGCAGATATATCCTACCTCACCAGCCTTAAGCTCCTTGGCAGGAAGCATGCTTGGAATGCAGTAACCTACCTCAGTAACCTCGTAATTCTTTCCGGTATTCATCATCTTGATGATATCGCCCTTCTTAACGGTACCGTCAAAAATTCTTGAATAAATTACAACACCCTTGTAGCTGTCGTAGTATGAGTCAAAAATAAGGGCCTTCAATCTTCCGTCCGGGTCGCCCTGTGGCGGTGGAATAACCTCGACAAGCTTCTCGAGCATGTCTTCAATACCCATGCCTGTTTTGGCAGAAATCTTCGGTGCCTCAGAAGCATCGAGTCCGATAATCTCCTCGATTTCCTCTCTAACTTCGTCAGGTCTTGCACTGTCGAGATCCATCTTGTTAAGAACAGGCAGAATCTCGAGATCCTCATCGAGAGCGAGGTACACGTTACCGAGAGTCTGCGCCTCAACACCCTGAGTCGCATCTACAACAAGCACCGCACCGTCGCACGCTGCAAGAGATCTTGAAACCTCATAGTTAAAGTCAACGTGACCCGGAGTGTCGATAAGATTAAGGATGTACTCCTCACCGTCCTGTGCCTTGTATGCAAGTCTTGTAGTCTGAAGCTTGATAGTAATTCCTCTCTCTCTCTCGATGTCCATGTTGTCGAGGAACTGCTCCTTCATTTCACGCTTGTCAACAAGCCCGGTCTTCTCGATAAGACGGTCCGCAAGAGTTGACTTGCCGTGGTCGATGTGGGCTATAATGCTGAAATTTCTGATCTTGTCCAAATAGCTCATATATTAATTCTCCTGTGAATCCAAATTTATTTCTATGCTTACAGGGCAGTGATCGCTGCCGTAAATATCTGTGTGAATCTTCGCCGACTCAAGCTTATCTCTAAGCCTGTCGGAAATAATAAAGTAGTCAATTCTCCATCCCGCGTTCTTCTCTCGCGCCTTGAATCTGTATGACCACCACGAGTAGATACCAACCTCATCCGGATGAAGATATCTGAATGTGTCGGTGAAACCCGATGCCAAAAGCTCGGTCATTTTGCCCCTCTCTTCGTCCGAGAATCCCGCGTTACCGCGATTCGTCTTAGGGTTCTTTAGGTCAATCTCATTGTGAGCGACATTAAGGTCACCGCAGTAGATTACAGGCTTCGTCTGATCAAGCTCCATAAGATACGATCTCATAGCATCCTCAAACTCCATTCTGTAATCAATACGCTTTAAGCCGTCCTGCGCATTCGGCACATAGCAGCACACCAGGTAAAATTCCGGATACTCAAGTGTAATCACACGTCCCTCGTTATCGTGCTCTCCATGAATTCCGTAGAACACATTCTCCGGTTCCTTGCGGGCAAAAATCGCGGTTCCCGAGTACCCCTTCTTCTCCGCACAGTTGTAATATTCGAAGTAGTCCTCCGGATTCCAGTTCGCCTGTCCTAGCTGCATCTTCGTTTCTTGAAGACACATAAAATCCGCATCAAGCTCGTCCATAATCTCAGGGAAGCCCTTCTGAAGCACTGCCCTGAAACCGTTTACATTCCAGCTAACAAATTTCATTAAATTCTCCTATTTTATTCTGAAGCTAATCGCGCACTTATCCTTGTAGTCGCCGATTCCACTGACTACAGCCTGTGCCGTACCCTCTTCAGAGTTATTTACATATCCTACAGTGTAGTCCCTGCCTTCCTTAAGTTTCCTGCCTCCGTCGCTTACAATCACGCCAGGCTTAACCGGTCCTGACCAGTACTTCGGATTGTGATTCTTAAGCTCAATTCTGCAGTCGCCAATCGGAGTCCTATCCGAATCAAGCGGACCTGTCGCAATATTCTCTCCGGTCTTAAGATACCAGAAATTTCTATCTACATTGCCACTTATTCCATTGACCTTCAGGCTGTCAGTACACTGCCAGAAATTATATGTGCCCTCAAAATCACAGCTATTCGCATACTGCGCCACCCATATATTGGTATACTTTGAAAGCTCTCCGCCAGGCATCGTATGTGTGAGGAAGCTGTAGTTTCCGTACACCGCCGAGTCGTAGCCATTCTTCTCAACCTCGCGGGCAAAAGCTATGGCGTTCTTATAGAGTCCCGCCGCCCCGAGTTTACCGCTTGATATCTTCTTCTCAAGTCGTCCGCCCGGATATGTCTCATAATCCATTACTAGCGGAAGATCAATCTCATAGCCATCAACTATCTCTACAAGATACTTAGCTTCCGCAGCCGCTTCCTTAGCAGTCAGTGCCTGCGAGAAGAAGTAGGCTCCTGTCAAGAGCCCGGCGTCATGTGCTCCCTTAAGATTCTGCTCATAAAACTCGTCCGGATGAAGCTTGCCATCTGCCGAAGCTCGGTATCCGCATCTTACGAATACAAAATCAACTCCAGCTCTCTTAAGCTTCTTCCAGTCTATGTCTCCGCCCTGCGCATACGACACATCCACACCGTTAACGATAGTGTAGCCGTCAAATCTGTCCGCGTGAACGTAGTCACCTTCTGAGATTCTGCTTGGCTTCTCCAGCATATGTGCAATCACCACACCGAGTATTATTATCAATGCAATTCCAGCCAGTATCAGCTTCAGTCTGTTACGTTTAAACCATCCCGAAATCTTACGCTTCGTGTTGGTCTTAAACTTCTTGACCTTCTTCTCGAAGTTCTTGATAAACTGAGGCTTTCTGCTCTTCTTGCGACTGTGTTTACCTTTAGTTCTTTTGTTATTTCTCGTAGCCATCTAGTACTCCATACTACTATTACAAATCAAATTATTATATCACAAAACCTACAATCAACGGTATCCGATAATGTGCTATAATCTGCTCGTGTCCGCGTTACGCAGACTCCCCAAAGGTTAATTAACAACCACTGCGAACTCACGGGACATAAACAGTGACGATAATTTCTTTTTGGCAGGAGGTAAATATAGATGACAAACAAGAAGATTGATATCGTAGGTGTACAGATCGACCTTGGCGCTTCACAGAAGGGTGTTGCGATGGGCCCTGCAGCAATCCGTTACGCAGGCCTTAAGGATGGCTTTAAGGGAATGGATTACGATGTTAATGATAAGGGTGATATCATTCCGCTAATAGATGGCGAATCGAAACCTGACATGCTTCACTGCGAGCAGGTTATCGATGCCAACAAGAGACTCTACCACGAGGTTTACGATTCACTCGAGAATGGTCGTGTACCGGTAGTTCTCGGCGGAGACCACTCAATTGCAGCTGGCAGCATTTCGGCCGTTTCTAAGTTCTATGAGGACAAGGGCCCAATCGGAGTAATCTGGATTGACGCTCACGGTGACTGGAATGACAACCACACATCAGAGACAGGCAATATGCACGGTATGCCTTACTCAGCAGCTTGTGGTTTTGGCCCAGACGAGATGGTTGACTACGGACAGAAGCCTTGCTATGTAAGCACTAAGCACTGTGTTCAGGTTGCAGGTCGTGACTTCGACAAGCTTGAGGCAGAGCGCATGAGAAACTCAGGCATGAACATCTTCCCAATCTACGACGTAGACAGAAGAGGTATGTACGAGGTAATGAAGGAAGCAATCCGCATCGCTTCAGAGGGCACAGTTGGAATCCACCTGAGCTTCGATGTTGACGCAGTGGATCCTGCTTACGCACCTGGAACTGGCACACCTGTACTCGATGGAATTACAGCAAGAGAAGCATTTCTCGCAGCAGAGATGGTAGCAGAGAGCGGCAAGCTCCTCTCAATCGACATGGTAGAGGTAAACCCAATCCTCGACGAAGGAAACAAGACAGGCAGACTCGCATGCGAGCTAATCCTCTCATCATTCGGAAAGTCAGTTTTCTAAGCTTGAAATAATATATAAATAAGATAATCGAGCAGGGGCTAACAAGTCCCTCTCGCACCAAACTGCAGCGGGCTTCGGCCTGCTGTTTTTATGCATCATAATTCTTGCAGTGCACATGTCGGCACATATGTCGACACCATATCGCTGCCGTCATCGCAATCACCGCTCCGTCAAATTTCAAAAAATAAAAAAAAGCGAAGGGAGACACTCCTTCGCTTAAGCGTATTTAACTGATACGCGGTGGGGACGGGTGAGATTACTTAATGTTGTTAAGCTTCTTCTCAAGACGAGAAATAGTTCTTGACGCTGTGTTCTTGTGGAAAGTTCCCTTAGCTGCACCCTGCATGATTCTCTTCTGAGCAAAGTTGAATGCCTTAGTAGCCTCTTCAACATTACCTGAAGCAAGCGCTACGTTGAATGCCTTTACAGCTTCCTTAACGTGGTTCTTAACTCTGATGTTTCTTGCAGTCTTCTTGTCAATAACCTTAATTCTCTTCTTAGCGGATTTAATATTTGCCATTTGAATACCCCACTTTCATTTTCTAAATGTATTATAATTCGCTGAATCATTATACTCTGCAAAGCCCCATATTGCAAGCCTTTTCTGGCACTATTTCTTGTCAAGTTTTAAATCCCCTGAATTTCTACCACTATTCGCAGGCTTCTCCACGGAATCTTGCAATACCCTCACACGTGAATTTTGGCGGCCAAAACAGGGGTTATAATCTCCCCGAAAGCATTCCGCAAAACCGAGTTTTTGCCCGGCAACATATTCAGGAGGGAAATCTATGAAGAATTTAAACATGAGTATTGAGGCTTTTACTAACGAGCTTGAGCGTGAGATGAAGCGCCTTCGTCCAGGTCGCAACGTCAGAAGGCTTACAACAAGCAAGCCGGAGCGTGACTATACAACTCTGGCATACGAGGTGGATCGCAGCTCGAGTGAGCCTTCAATCTCACCTTGCATCTATGTAGAGATGTTTTACGCTGACTATCTTAAAGGAACTCCGATGGATGACATCAAAAACGCTCTTGAAGATATAGTATACTCGAAGCCACCAGAATTTGGTTTCAACCCTGTAAGCTACGATAGTGTTAAGAAGCATCTTCTTATCAGAGTAATGAGCCTCGAGCAGGGCACACGATATATGAACACGCATCCGCACAAGGTGGTGGAGGATCTTGTAATCTTCTACAGCATACATATGCCTAGCACCATTGATGAAGGATTCTACCTGTGTATGATAACCAACTCTCTTCTTGAACATTTTGGAATTACGGCAGATCAGCTACATGAAGATGCATCAGAGAACTCAGTTGAGAATTTCCCAGTCACATTCACACCGATGGACCATTTGGCCATGGAGGCTACAGTTGATGAAATGCCTGAATGCCTATTCGAAGAAGAAAATCTTGACTGGGTTACAGAGTATCTTGAGGAAACCTGCACTGGCAGCAATATGTATATACTTTCCAACGAGCTTAAGAGTAACGGCGCCGCTGTGCTCTTCTACCCAGGGCTGCTGCAGTTCCTTACAGAAGAGCTTGAAGCAGAAGAACTGCTGATTCTTCCAACATCAGTTGATGAAATCATTGTCATCCCGGATGCTATAGATGAGGCTGAAACATACAGACAGAGTGTCATCCAGACAAATCTCGAATACCTCGAACCTGCAAGACGTCTTTCTAATAACGTGTACGGCTATCACGCAGGAGATGACATCTTCTACAAAATCAGCTAGGCAAACTGCCAATCACCAGCTTATACATCACAAAAGCCACCGCTTCAAATCCGAAACGGTGGCTCTCATAATTATTAAATTATAGCTCAAGCTTCTCAAACTTTGACTTCTTAGGGTATGCACTATCGCTCATCTCATCAGCCATCTTCTTGATAGCCTTCTTCTCCTTAGAGCTTAGCTTAGTAGGAATCTCAACGATAACCCTTACATAAAGGTCACCCTTGCGTCCTGTTCTTGGGTTAACAACACCCTTGCCCTTAAGTCTGAACTCTGAACCCGACTGCGTTCCCGCAGGAATTGTGTAAGTATAGCTCTCACCGAAGCAAGGAACCTTAACCTTATCACCGAGTACCGCCTGATCATATGAAATAGGGAGATCGATGTAGAGGTTGTAGTCTCTTCTCTTATAAATGTTGTGAGGCTTTACATTGATGATTACATAAAGATCTCCATCAGGTCCGCCGTTCTTACCAGGCTCACCCTGTCCTCTTACTGTAATCATGTTGTCGTTATCGATACCAGCCGGGATGTCGACCTTAATCTTAACCTTAGTACGCTTTACACCTGATCCGCCGCAATCCTTACATGGATGCTCGATCATCTGACCTGTTCCGTGGCACTTTGGACATGTAACGATGTTCTGGAAACGGCCAAAAGCAGTATTCTTAACCTGGCTAACCTGTCCAGATCCTCCGCACTGGTCACAAGTCTTCTTGCTTGTTCCAGGTTCAGTTCCCTCGCCATTACAAGTCTTACACTTAATGTTCTTAGAAATCTCGATTTCCTTGCTGCATCCGAAGAGTGCTTCCTTGAAATCAATTGTAACTGTCTTCTGAAGGTCATTGCCCTTCTGTGGTCCGGTTCTTCTAGAACTGCTTCTGAAGCTTCCGCCACCGCCACCGAAGGCTCCGCCGAACATATCGAAGATGTCTCCAAAGTCGAAACCGCCACCTCCGAATCCTCCGAAGCCGCCGCCTCCACCAAATCCGGCATTAGGATCTACTCCTGCATGTCCGAACTGGTCGTAACGCTGTTTCTTCTCGGGATCCGAGAGCACCTCATAGGCTTCATTCACTTCCTTGAAGTGCTCCTCGGCTTCCTTATTGTCAGGATTTCTGTCAGGGTGGTACTTCATCGCCTTCTTACGAAAGGCCTTCTTAATTTCTGCTTCGGAAGCGCCCTTGTCGATGCCCAGCACCTCATAATAATCCCTTTTCTCTGCCATTATTACTTATCCTCGTCAACTACTTCGTAATCTGCTTCAAAAGCTCCATTGTCAGGACCTGCTGTTCCTGCTGCACCTGCGCCAGCTCCCATATCAGGACCTGCTGCTCCATTAGCCTGAGCCTGTGCCTGTGCCTCCTGGTAGATTCTTGTTGAGATTGGGTAGAATGCGTTAGTAAGCTCCTCAATCTTAGCCTTCATATCCTCTACATCGTTAGCATCAATAGCCTTCTGAAGGTTTTCCTTTGCTGTCTCAACAGCTGCCTTCTCGTCAGCAGTTGCCTTATCACCAAGCTCGTTCATCTGCTTCTCAGTCTCGAAAATCATTGTCTCAGCCTGGTTCTTAGTCTCTACTGCTTCCTTTCTCTTCTTATCATCCTCAGCATACATCTCAGCTTCCTTAACCTTAGCGTTAATCTCTTCCTCTGAGAGCTTAGTTGATGATGTGATTGTAATCTTCTGCTCCTTACCAGTTCCAAGATCCTTAGCGCTTACATTTACGATACCATTAGCATCGATATCGAAAGTAACCTCGATCTGAGGAATTCCTCTTGGTGCTGGTGCAATTCCTGTAAGCTGGAATCTTCCAAGAGTGATGTTATCAGCAGCCATCTCTCTCTCACCCTGCATTACGTGAATATCTACTGAAGGCTGATTGTCAACAGCAGTTGAGAAAATCTGGCTCTTCTTAGTAGGAATTGTTGTATTTCTCTCGATAAGCTTAGTAGCTACTCCACCGAGTGTCTCGATTGAAAGTGAAAGTGGAGTTACATCGAGAAGAAGAAGTCCGTCGTTGTTCAGGTCGTTAGAAAGGATACCAGCCTGAATTGAAGCACCGATTGCTACGCACTCATCAGGGTTGATTCCCTTGAATGGCTCCTTACCTGTTACTCTCTGAACTGCAGCCTGTACTGCAGGAATTCTTGTTGATCCACCTACAAGGATAACCTTGTCCAGCTCTGAAGCTGTAACGCCAGCATCTCTCATAGCCTTGTTCATAGGTTCGATTGATCTCTCAACGAGTGATGAAGTGAGCTGATCGAATCTTGCTCTTGTAAGATCCATATCCATGTGGAGAGGACCCTCAGCAGTTACAGTGATGAATGGGAGGTTAATCTTAGTTGACTGAGCACTTGAAAGCTCCTTCTTAGCCTTCTCAGCAGCTTCCTTAAGTCTCTGAAGTGCCATGTTGTCAGCTCTTAAGTCAACTCCGTGCTCCTTCTGGAAAGTATCAGCAAGGTAGTTCATGATTGCATTATCGAAATCATCACCACCAAGGTGAGTATCTCCGTTAGTTGCAAGTACCTCGATTACTCCATCACCAAGCTCAAGGATTGATACATCGAATGTACCACCACCAAGGTCGTATACTAGGATCTTCTGAGCAACGTCAGCCTTATCAACTCCGTATGCAAGTGATGCAGCTGTAGGCTCGTTGATGATTCTCTTAACCTCAAGACCAGCGATAAGGCCAGCATCCTTAGTAGCCTGCTTCTGAGCATCTGAGAAGTAAGCAGGAACTGTGATTACAGCCTCAGTTACCTTCTCACCAAGATATGCCTCAGCATCAGCCTTAAGCTTACTAAGAATCATTGCTGAAATGTCCTGTGGAGTATACTGCTTACCATCGACCTCTACGTGGTAATCCTCACCCATGTGTCTCTTGATTGATGAGATAGTTCTGTCAGGATTAGTGATTGCCTGTCTCTTAGCAGTCTCACCTACAAGTCTCTCACCATTCTTAGTGAAAGCAACTACAGATGGAGTAGTTCTCATACCCTCAGCGTTAGCGATTACTACAGGCTCTCCGCCCTCAATTACAGATACACAGCTGTTTGTTGTACCTAAGTCAATTCCAATTACCTTTGCCATTGTTATATCCTCCTGATATATATGAATAAAATTATTAACTATCTAATGTGGTCGCACTACTTAGCTACTGCAACCATTGCAGGTCTTACGACTCTGCCGTTAAGATCATAGCCCTTCTGAAGAACTGTGCAAACCTTGCCCTCATCGTACTCCTCAGAATCTGCATGCATAACAGCGTTATGCTTGTTAGGATCAAAATCTGTTCCAAGACTCTCAATCTCCTTGAGGCCAACCTTAGTAAGTGCATCCACAAGCTGATCAAATATCATGCTCATTCCCTTGGCATAAGCCTCCGGATCATCGGCTGCACTTGTCGCAAGTGCTCTCTCGAAGTTATCGAGTACTGGGAGAATGTCTCCTACAAGCTTCTCATTAGCATAAGAACGGATATCATCCTTCTCCTTGGAAGTTCTCTTCTTGAAGTTCTGAAACTCTGCAAGGAGTCTCATGTACTTGCTCTCATCTGACTCCTCAGGCTCTGTCGCATCTTCAGTCTTCTCTTCACAAGGAGCAGCGTTCTCAGTTTCGTTCTCAGCTCCGCCTGCAGCCTCCTCAGAATCCTCTTCGGAAGTCTCAGCCTGATCTTCTACCTTGATCTCTTCTTCAAACTTCTGTTCTTCAGTCATTACTATTCCTTTCCCTCCTTCAGCATAAATGATTCGCTGAGGTTATTTGTCAAATATTCCATAATAGAAGTAACTTCATCATACTTCATTCTTGTTGGTCCGATTACACCAATCTTACCGACAAGCTTCCCATCAATGTGATAGCTTGCTGTGATAAGTGAACAATCCTTCATCTGATCACTCGTGTTCTCATCACCGATGGTTATCATCACGCCATCGCCTCTTTCAATCATTCTCTTGGCAAATTCATCCTTGCGGTTGAACATTTCGAGAAAAGCCTTGGCCTTGTCAATACTGTTGTACTCTGGAATGTTGAATATATTCGTCATACCTTCCATATAGAGGTTAACATTCAGCATATCCTCAAGTGTCTTAAGGAAGCTTGGCATTACATTGCTTCTAAGAGATGCCATCGCTTCTATATCTGTTCCGACATTCTCTATGATGTTGCTCTTGAGAACATCATCAATTGTATGTCCCTTGTAGTTAACGGTCATTGTCTTGCTCAGAATCTCCAGACCCTCAAGCTCATAAGGAACGTTAAGTCTCAAGGTTGTATTAGTGATGTTACCGGAATCAGCTACAATCATAAGAATCACAGTTCTCTCATCTACCGGAATCAGCTTGATGAAATTAAGTGTGTCCTGGTTGATTGCCGGTGTCATCGCAAAGGATGCAAGATGTGTTATCTCTGATAGAAGCTCGGCTGCATGCTTGATTGTTGCATCAAACTCATTCTTGCTTGCCGAAAGTCTATTGCTTATATCTCTCTTCTCCTTAGCTGTCAGATTTCTCTTCTTCATAAGGTTGTTTACATATAGTCTGTAAGCCTTATCTGAAGGAACTCTTCCGGCTGATGTATGCGGATGTGTCAGATAACCCATATCCTCAAGATCTGACATCTCATTCCTTATAGTTGCAGGACTGACACCGAGATCATACTTCTTAGCAATCGATCTTGATCCGACCGGCTCAGCGTTCTGAACGTAGTCAGTAATGATTGCCTGAAGAATTCTTAATTGTCTTTCACTAAGATCCATTGTGCCCCTCCTTACCTGCGTATTTTAGTTTGCAAACTTGACGCTCACTTGAATGTTTCTTGTTGCATTCGTGATTCATTGCGTTTGCTTGTTAGCACTCAATCAAGTGGAGTGCTAATCACAATTCATAATATACTACCACCCGTAAATATTGTCAACACGCGAATGTGAAGATTACGTGTGATTCTACAGTATGAAAAAACCGACATGCATCGCACGCCGGTCTCTCATTACCATATTTACAATATTAGTTCGCCTTTACCTTCTTCCATGCATCAGCATACAGATCAACTGCATCCTGTGGCAGGTCACGAAGCGAATGGCATCTTGCAAGGATATCATCAGTTGGGAAAATTGCAGGATTCTCAAGTGCTTCCTTATCGATCAGCTTGTACGCAGCCTTGTTAGGCGATGTGTACCAGAGGTAGTCGAAGTTAGCTGCTGCAGTCTTCGCCTTGCAGCAGAAGTTGATCCATGCCTCTGCGCCCTCCTTATTGGTTGCAATCGCAGGGATAGCCCATGAATCAATGAAGAACTCACTTCCCTCATCAGGAACACAGAAATCAACATCCTCATTATAGTCTGTCATGTAAGCATACTCACCGTTCCATACTACTCCGATAGCAGCTGATCCATCAACAAGTCTGTCTCTTGCAGCATCGTTAGAGTATCTGTAAACGAGAGGCTTCTGAGCAATAAGATCCTTCTCAGCCTGAAGAATTTCCTTCGCGTCAGTTGAGTTAAGCGAATGTCCATTCTTAGTGAGCGCAATCATAAATGCATCGCGCATGCTGTCAGGCATGATAATCTCATCCGCATACTTTTTATCCCAGAGAACCTTCCAGGACTTTACTTCCTCAGCACTTACCTTCTTCTTATTATATGCGATGCCTGCAACTCCGACCTGATAAGGAACAACGTAGTTGTTTCCCTTGTCGAACTCAGCAGACTTCTTCATATATACATCGTCAATATTCTTAAGAGCAGGAATATTCTTCTTGTTAAGCTTTGCAAGAAGACCTTCCTTCATCATCTTCTCCATCATGTAGTCAGAAGTACAGATGCAGTCATACTTCGCTGAGCTGTTAGACATCATAGTGTAAAGCTCCTCTGCAGTATCGTATGTATCGAGAACAACCGCGATTCCAGTCTCCTCCTCGAAGTCCTCAAGCACCTTCTGATCCATATAGTCTCCGTAGCAGAGAACATAAATCTCGCCATTTACACCACTTCTGCAAGAAGACAGCGATAGCATGCATCCAACGAGCATCACGAAAATCATGAATACGCCGATAGTTCTTCTAGCCATATTATTTCTCATCATAGATTGAACGCAACCCCCTTTCTGTCGGAGTTTCTGTTAACAACAACGAGTGCCACAAATGCAATCACGAAGATGATTGTCGAAAGGGCAAAAAGTGATGGTCTTATGCCGACCTTTACCTGGCTGTAGATAACTGTTGAAATTGTGTTAATTCCCGCACCTCTGTTGAAGTATGTGATGATGAAATCATCAACTGACATTGTAAATGCAAGTAGGAATCCAGATACAATACCAGGCTTAAGCTCTGGAAGTACAACCTTACGGAATGCATAGCCCCTGCTCGCACCAAGGTCAAGTGCCGCCTCAAACAATCTGTCAGTTGTGCGGTTAAGTCTCGGTCTTACCGACAGCACCACATATGGAATGCTGAAGGTGATATGTGCGAACAGTATTGTGCAGTATCCGAGTGGAATGTGCAGAATAATGAAGCACAGCATCAGAGAAATTCCTGTAACGATATCCGCATTGAGCATCGGAATGTTGTTCGCCGCGAGAATCAGATCCTGATTCTTTTTCTTCATGCTGCTGAGTCCAAGAACTGCAAGAGTTCCGATGATTGTAGCAACCAGGCTTGAAATAATCGCAATTGAGAATGTGTTCACAACTGCGTACATAAGCATTCTGCTCTGGAAAAGCTCCTGATACCACCTAAGCGAAAAGCCTGTAAAAACAGCCATCGACTTCGCATCATTAAATGAAAGCACCACGAGCGCCATAATAGGAAGGTACAGAAACAGCATAATAATCGCGATGTAAATAACGCTTATAGTCTTCTTCATATGCCCCTCCTTCTAGATCAGTGACTGTCCGCCAGTCTTGTCGAACTTGTTCAGCAGAAGCATGCTCGCGATAATGAAAATCATCATTACAAGCGACAGGCCCGAGCCGAGGTACCAGTTCGAGTTGACAGTGAACTCCTGCTCGATGATGTTACCGATAAGGTTAACCTTACCTCCGCCGAGCATGTTAGAAATAACAAACGTTGTAAGTGCCGGAATAAATACCATTGTGATTCCGCTCACGATACCTGGCACAGTCAGCGGAAGAATTACTCTCATATAAACCGTAAACTTGTTCGCACCGAGATCGTATGCTGCCTCAATGAGGTGATCATCAATCTTCGATACAGTGTTATAAATAGGAAGAATCATGAACGGAAGAAAGTCGTAGACCATTCCGAGGATGATAGCTCCCGGTGTATTCATAAGCTCCTGCGGTGGAAGGCCAAAAACTCCGAGGATCGAGTTGACAACTCCCGCTCTCTCGAGGAGTACCTGCCACGCCATAGTTCTTAAGAGGAAGTTCATCCACATAGGAAGGATGAATACGAATATCATAAATCCTTCCTTGCCGAACTTTGAACCTTTAAGAATCATTGCCATAGGAATAGCGAGAATCAGACACACAAGCGTACTTGCAATTGCAAGTCCAAGTGACAGGCCGAGCGCCTGAATGTGGTCGTGCTCAAAGATTGCTGTGATATTACGGAATGTGAATCCTCCGTCTCTAGTAGTAAAGCCATAGTAGATAATCGAAAGAATCGGAATTACGGTTCCGGCAATTATCCAGATTATAAATGGCGATGCCCATTTTTTGTTTGCCACTTCGCGTAACCCTCCTCTTATAGCTCCAGACTCATTCTCTTCTCATAGTCGTTCTGCGGCTTGTGCATGATCTGGATGTTCTCAGGTCTTACATACATTCCGATTTTGCTTCCAACCTCGTGCTCATCGTAGTTCTGAAGGAGCCACTCGAATTTGCCCTCCTCCATCTTAACGAGCATCTCGTAGTGAACGCCGATAAAGAGCTTACTTGTAATAGTTCCATTGAAGAGACCCTCTCCATAAGGTCTGATTTCGACGTCCTCAGGTCTGATTACGACGTCGACCCTCTGACCCGGCTTGAAACCATTATCAGTACCATCGATACATGGGAACTGTACGCCCTTGACCTCGACAAGCTTGTCTGCGATCATTTTGCCCGGGATGATGTTGCTATCTCCGATAAAGTCCGCAACGAAGGCGTTCTCAGGCTCGTTATAGATCTGCTCTGGAGTTCCTTCCTGCTGAATGTATCCGTTGTTCATTACAACGACCTTGTCAGACATTGTAAGCGCCTCTTCCTGGTCGTGAGTTACGAAAATAAATGTGATGCCAAGCTCCTTCTTAAGTCTTACAAGCTCGTACTGCATCTCCTGTCTGAGCTTAAGATCGAGTGCTCCAAGAGGCTCATCAAGAAGAAGAACTCTAGGTTCATTAACGATAGCTCTCGCCATCGCAATTCTCTGCTGCTGTCCACCTGAAAGCTGATTGATTCTTCTGTCCTCGAAGCCCTTAAGATTAACTAGCTTCAGCGCGTACTTAATCTTGTCCTTGATGTACTGGTCACTCTTTCCTGAAACCTTAAGTCCAAAAGCAATGTTCTCGCTTACTGACATGTGCGGAAACAGTGCGTAGTTCTGAAATACAGTGTTCAGAGGTCTCATATTCGGTGGAAGATCTGTGATGTCCTTACCGTCAAAATACACTCTTCCCTCATCAGGCATTTCAAAACCACCGATAATTCTAAGTGTTGTAGTCTTACCGCAGCCCGATGGTCCGAGCAGCGTAACAAATTCATTCTCTTCAACTGTTAGTTCGAGCTCATCGAGTACCTTGTTATCTCCGTAGCTCTTGCTGATATTCTCAAGTCTGATCAGTTCTGCCATATAATAATTCCTCCGCAATACAACCGGAACTTAATCCTGAATCTTAACCTCTAAAAACTTGGTGGCGAGCTCACCCAGATTACCTCTGCTCCCTTCTCTGAGCTTATGTAGTGAGGCTTCTCGGGGTAGATGTAGAATGTCTCGCCCTTATTTGCAATATGCTTATCCTTACCTATATGTATTGTAATTGAGCCATCAAGAACGTATCCGAACTCCTCACCCTCGTGCGGGTTGTCGGAAATAGTTCTGCCTCCAGCCTCGATTGTAACCCTAAGAGGCTCCATCTCGTTCTTCTGAGCATTCGGTACAATCCACTCAACGTTGTACATATAGTCAGTGTCGTACTTCTCAAAATAGTCCTCATCCTTGAAGACGACCTGTGGCTTCTCATTTTCCGATGAGAAAAAAGTACTCAAGTCACTTCCAAGAGCCTGCAGCACGTCTTCGAGTGTTGAAATCGAAGGCGACGTAATATTTCTCTCCATCTGAGAAATAAAGCCCTTGGAGAGCTCGGCTCGATCCGCCAGTTCTTCCTGCGTAAGGCCTCGCTCAATTCTCATATCTTTAATCTTCTCGCCGATATCCATAATTTAATCCTTAAAATCTATCTCTTCCTGTTGCAAATCTGCAGGTGAATCTTATCGAAATTCGAAGCAAATTCGCAGCTTGCATTGTTTAGTAATATTTAACATCTGGTTGCATACTAAATTGTGTGTTTAGTATTTGTAAACCGAACGACAGCATTAATTATATATCTGTGCACCCCTTACGTCAACAAAATTAACGCCTTATTTTCACAAGATTGTCACATTATTTGCAGCACCCAGTGAGGCTTGTCAAAAGCCCTTATTTTAATTAAAAAACCCACAGATCCATCTCGCGAATCCGTGGGTTTACTACGCATATATTTGCAATTAATATATATGCTATTTCTCAAGTCCGAGCTCATCAAGAACTGTAAGGATGCTCTCCATCTCTGTTCCTGGTGCAAACTCAATCTTTCCTGCATCAGCAAGCTTTGCAAGCTCAGGGTTGATTGGAAGCTTCTCGATAAGCTTGATTCCGTTAGCCTCTGCAACCTTCTCTGCTGTACTCTCGCCGAAGATTTCAATCTTCTTACCGCACTCTGGGCACTCATAGTAGCTCATGTTCTCAACAAGTCCAAGTACTGGAACATTCATCATCTTAGCCATGTTAACAGCCTTAGTAACGATCATTGAAACGAGCTCCTGTGGTGAAGTTACAACGATGATTCCGTCGATTGGAAGTGACTGGAATACAGTTAGAGGAACATCACCAGTTCCAGGTGGCATATCTACGAAAAGTACGTCGAGGTCTCCCCAGCATACATCAGTCCAGAACTGCTCAACAACACCTGCAATTACAGGACCTCTCCAGATTACCGGATCAGTCTCATTCTCAGTAAGAAGGTTGATTGACATAAGCTTGATCTCGCCAGCAGTCTCTCTTGCCATAAGACCCATCTCTGAAGGCTCAACCTGACCAGTCTGACCGAACATCTTAGGAATTGAAGGACCAGTGATATCGGCATCCATGATACCAACCTTGTATCCGTCTCTGTTAGCAGCAACAGCAGCAAGTCCTGTAACCATTGACTTACCAACTCCACCCTTACCGCTGACAACACCGATAACCTTCTTCACGCTGCTGAAAGCGTTAAGCGGCTTCTTCTGAATTCCGTTCTCTCTTGAACTGCAGTCTGACTTACCGCAACTTGAGCAATCGTGTGTACATTCTGACATCTCTAATACCTCCACATTTCATATAGTACATGTTATTTATTGTTAGCAAGTTCTGAAACGATCTTGATTGTGCCGCCAAAAAGTGCATTCTGGAACTGGGCATTTCCGTTAAGAGATGGCTTCCATTCATCGTCGCTCTTAGTGCACTTTACAGTGACCTTCTCGCTGTACTTCTTGTCCTTAAGCTCGCTCATCTTCTTGAACATTGTTCCGTACAGCATATCCTGTGTAATCTTGTCAGGATCGTTCTTCTGAAGAAGCTCCTCATAAGTGTCGAGGTAAGCATTGCCGAAGTCATAAGTTGTAATCTTTACAGTGACATCAGCGCTCTCTCCATCGTCTGAAATCTTCTCATCTGTGATTTCATAATCAAAATCATGAAGCTTCTCCATGAAAGCCTTGTAAGCTTCCTTAGTATTATCATTTAAGCTTGCATCAGCATTACCGAGTGCTGAATCTGAAATCTCACTCTTCTTAAGCTCATCAAGAGATTTCGAAACCGCATCAGATGGTCCATTAGAACCTCCGCACGCCGCAAGCATCATCATTGCAAAACAAAGCATAAAAGCAATGCCGCATTTAAGCATTTTCTTCATATTAGAATTACCTCCTTGCTACTGCTGTTCTTGTCTCTCCAACAAACATTGTAACACCCGCACGGTCAAAAGAGTTAAGGAAAATCGACGCATACTTTCTTGAAGTATCGAGCTCGTCTCTATATTCTGCAAGAGTGAAGTTCTCGCCAAGACGGAACGCCGCATCAACTGCCTTATCCCATGCAGCCTTTGATGCAAAATACTCTGCATCCACCTTCACGATCACCCCGTTATCAACAAGGTCTGAAAGAAGTGCCGCAATCTCATTTCTATCCTTAGACAGTGCATATACATCATCGTTTCTGATAAGCTCGATGTCTGCAGTCTCATACATTCCGGCAATCTTCGACTGAAGAGCCTTCTGATCAGCGGAAAGCTCGACCTTGTGGCCTGAAAGCGCGATGCTTTTGCCCTTATCGGAAATAAGTCCAGTCTCGATGTAGTATGAAATCAGCGCTGAAAGAAGCTTGTCATCCTCGATGTGCCATCTCTCCTTAAGTCTGCTCATCAGCTCCTGCTTAGGAATTCCGTCCGCAAGAGGGTTACCTGCATGGAAATCCTCAATGATACCTGTCATTGAAGCTGACATTGCATCAAGCCTTACTGTGCTCACTAGTGTGCCTTCAGAAAGCTTGGCAATCTTCTTCTCTTCAATCTCTTTCTCAAGAATCTTGTTAAGCTCTGATCTTAGAATTCCGATATCGGTTGCAAGCTCATCTGACTTGTAGAAATGTCTTCCACTGGTCTTCTGCTGTGCAACATCCTCGATGCTTCCGTTCTCAAGAATCTCAATTCCATTAAGAACGTCCTCACGATTTCTCTTGTGCTTGTCAGGAACAGCATCAATTATTATACCACCTGCGATAGTGATCATAGGTGAATAAAACCTCACAATGAATCTGTCGCCACGTCTTACCGCAATCGGTTCCTCGAGTCTAAGCTGCGCATAGCATGACTCACCACCAGTAAGAGCATCTCGGTCGAGCAAAATAACCTTTGCAAGTGACTCCTTACTTCCTGTATAAAGATGAACTCTTGAATTGTTCAGGATAAGCTTGTCGCATGAATCAAAAGCATTCAGTCTTACGTCTATCATGCTTGTAACTGATGCTGCGCCTTGATATGAAAGCACATCTCCCCTGTCGATATCTTCCTTCTTAACACCTGAAAGGTTAATCGCAGTTCTCTGTCCCGCAATAGCAGTTTCAGCATCCTTACCATATGTCTGGATACCTCTGATCTTCACATTCTCACCTTTAGGGCATATTGTAACCTCATCACCAACTGAAATCTTGCCATCAATCAGCGTACCGGTTACAACAGTACCGAAGCCAGACATTGTAAACACTCTGTCTACAGGAAGTCTGAAAAGTTCCTTCTCCTCAGTTCTTTTATTCTCTCTGTTGCACTTCTTAAGAATCTCTTCCTTAAGCAGCTGAACATTCTCTCCAGTTCTTGCAGAAACAGGCACAATCGGCTTGCCTTCAAGGAATGAGCCCTTGAAGTAATCCTCGACCTCCTCAAGAAGCATCTCAAGCCACTCATCGTCTACCATATCCTTCTTGGTGATAGCAACGATTCCGTCGTCGATTCCAAGAGCCTTCAGAATTTCGAAATGCTCCTTCGTCTGTGGCATGATTCCCTCGTCCGCTGCTACGACAAAAAGAACAAAGTCTATTCCGCCGATTCCCGCAAGCATGTTCTTGATGAACTTCTCGTGACCCGGTACATCGATTACTCCGATGTTGTATCCCTCGTCGTTAGGGATATGGGCAAAACCGAGTTCAATTGTGATTCCTCTCTTCTGCTCTTCCGCGAGTCTGTCAGTATCAATACCAGAAAGTGCCTTGGTCAGCTGAGTCTTTCCGTGATCGACGTGACCCGCAGTTCCGATAATAATATTTTTCATATATAAGTACCTCTTTATCTGATTACTTATTCTTATACTCCTGCTTAGCGCACAGCGCCTCTGCAACTGTCTCAAACTCATCTTCCATAATAGTTCTTACGCACAGAAGCAGTCTGTCATCGTTAATTCTTGCGATAACAGGCATGCTGCTCTTACGAAGGAGTCTCTCTATCGCCTTAGTAGTGCAGTTATCTGATGTTACAGAAACTGCAAAGCCAGGCAGTCTTACCATAGGAGCTGAGCCTCCACCGATCTGATCCTCAACCGGTACAATCTCAAGAGTATACTCGTCTGTATGCCCTGAAATTACAGCCATAAGCCTCTCAGCCTTAGCCTTCATATCCTCAGGCGATGCACTGATCATCGAAAGAACCGGGATGTCACGAAGAGCGATTTTCTCGTCACGATATTTTCTAAGAGTCTCCTCCATAGCGGCAAAGGTCATCTTGTCTACTCTGATTGCTCTTGCGAGAGGATGCTTCTTCATCTTCTGGATCCACTCTGCCTTACCTGCGATAATTCCGGCCTGTGGTCCTCCAAGGAGCTTATCTCCACTGAATAGGATTACGTCGATTCCTGTAGCAAGTGACGCTGGAACATTAGGCTCTGAAAGTCCATACTTAGACATATCTACCATAAGTCCGTTACCCATATCATAGATAACAGGAACGTTCTTTTCCTTACCGAGTGCTACAAGTTCTTCAAGAGTAGCCTCTTCTGTGAAGCCGACTACATCGTAGTTACTCTTGTGAACCTTCATAAATGCGCCAGTCTTCTCTTCATCGTAAGCCTTCTCATAATCGCTGATCTTAGTCTTGTTGGTTGTTCCAACTTCTTTAAGAAAGCCTCCGCTCTGCTCCATGATATCCGGAATTCTGAAAGCTCCACCGATCTCAACGAGCTCGCCTCTTGATACGATGCACTCCTTGCCATATGCCATTGTTGAAAGAACGATCATAGTTGCAGAAGCGTTGTTGTTAACCATCATCGCATCCTCTGCACCAGTAAGCTCCTTAAGAACCTCACTTACGATATCGTGACGTGAGCCTCTCTTGCCTGCCTTAACGTCATACTCAAGGTTTGAATATCCCTTGCTGACTCTTGCAACGTTCTCTACAGCCTCCTTACAGAGTGGTGCTCTTCCGAGGTTAGTGTGAAGTATTGTTCCTGTTGCATTGATTGCTGCAATCAGATTGTTTGTATCATCATTAATAAGCTCATCTGCAATTGCTGCTGCAGCGCGATCAGGAGACAGTCTCATTTCATCAAAATCACATGCATCATCATCGAGCTTAAGGATATCTGCTCTCAGTCTGTCAATGTATTCTCTGGTTGCGTCTGTTACCACAGTCTGTCCTAAAGTGTCAAAAAAAACAAAAAGAGGTTCCTTCTGCAGTACCTCGTCAACCTTTGGAATTCTTCTTAGAATCTCTCTCTTATTCATAATTGTCCTCCATAAAATACAACCCTAAAAATGGCGGGAGTATGTGAGAATCGAACTCACCCGAGAAGGTATTAACTCCTCAAATCGGTTTTGAAGACCGTTAGGCACACCAGCACCTATCTACTCCCAAGTCGTACTTGTGGATTATAACATATAAGATAGTGATTCTTCAAGCATATTAGGAGAATAATATTAAGTATCTCTTACGGAAATCGAAATACATATAGTTATTCTTGATATTTGTGCTGCAAATCTCTATGTTATAATGTATTAAATATTTTGATAAGTATATCATGTAATGATTTGCATAATTTTTATATAGGAGTATTTAAATATGTCAGAGAACAAACCAGTACGTCTAACAGAGATGACTAAAGCCGGCGGATGAGGAGCTAAGATAGGGCCGGGAGTCCTAAGCGACATTCTATCCAATCTTCCTAAGATTAAGGATCCTGATATCCTCGTTGGTTTTGAAAGCAGCGATGATGCCTGCGTATACAAGGTATCAGATGATATCGCAATGATTAACAGTATTGACTTCTTCCCGCCAATCGTTGATGACCCATACATGTTCGGTCAGATTGCGGCAGCTAACTCACTTAGCGATATTTTTGCCATGGGAGGAACACCTAAGCTTGCAATGAACCTTCTTTGCTTCCCTAACTGTCTTCCACTTGATGCCGTTAAGGGAATCCTCGAGGGTGGTAACGATAAGGTTAACGAGGCTGGCGCAGTAATCGTCGGCGGACACAGCATCGAGGACAACGAGCCTAAGTACGGACTTTCCGTAACAGGTTTTGCCCATCCTGATGACATTCTTGCCAACACTTCACACGAGGGTGAGCTTCTTGTCATCACTAAGAGAATCGGAACAGGAATCCTCACAACAGGTGCTAAGGTTGACTTCCTGAGCAAGGAAGAAGAGGACGCGATGATCAAGACTATGGCTGAGCTTAACAAGTATGCATTCGATGCGATGAATGGTGTTAAGTGCGGCGGCTGTACTGATATCACAGGCTTTGGTATGATTGGACACGCAGCAGAGATGGCTAAGACAGGTAACACTACACTTGAGATTTTCTCATCACAGGTTCCTATCTTCCCTAAAGCGCTTGAGCTTGCATCAATGGGTATCATTCCTGCAGGTATGTACAGAAACAGAGACTACCTTGCTAACGATATTGCTAATCTTACAACTAACACTAAGCGAGAGGTTGTTGACTGCCTTTACGATCCACAGACATCAGGCGGACTTCTTATCTCAGTTAAGGAAGACCAGCTCGAGAGACTTCAGTACCAGCTCGGTGAGCAGGGACTTGAGAACGCCGTTATCGGACAGTTCAAGAAGAAGACAACAGATCACTTCATCGAGATCAGAGACTAATATTACGAACAATAAAACAGGGATTCGAAATTCAATAGAAGCTCAAGTCCCTGTTTTTATTTGCCTTGTTTTACTTAAAAAGATCTGTCGACAGATATCTGTCTCCTGTATCAGGAAGGAGAACTACGATGTTCTTACCCTTGTTCTCTTCCTTCTTAGCAAGCTCGATGGCTGCATGAAGTGCGGCTCCTGATGAGATTCCAACAAGAACGCCTTCAGCGCTTCCCATAAATCTTGCTGCCTCGTAAGCCTCTTCTGTTGTAACTGTAGATACAGAATCATATACTTCTAGATCCAGCAGTTCTGGAATAAAGTTCGCACCTATTCCCTGAAGTCCATGAGGACCTGCCTTGCCTCCTGACAGTAATGGTGAATCTGCAGGCTCTACAGCAACGACCTCAACTTCAGATCTAACTTCCTTGAGATATCTTCCTGTGCCTGTAATTGTTCCTCCAGTTCCGACACCAGCAACGAAGATATCCACCTTGCCGTCAGTGTCTCTTATAATCTCAGGGCCTGTTGTCTCATAGTGAGCTCTTGCATTAGCAAGGTTCTCGAACTGGCCCGCGATAAATGAACCTTCAATCTCTGATGCAAGCTTATCCGCAAGCTCGATTGCACCCTTCATACCCTGAGCACCAGGTGAAAGTACAAGCTCGGCGCCGTAAGCAGTCATAAGCATTCTTCTCTCAACCGACATTGAATCAGGCATTACTATAATTGCGCGATATCCTCTTGCTGCCGCAACTGATGCAAGACCGATTCCCGTGTTTCCTGAAGTCGGCTCGATGATTACTGAACCTTCCTTAAGAACGCCTCTCTCCTCTGCATCATTTATCATATAAAGCGCTGCTCTGTCCTTCACAGAACCTGCGGGATTGAAATATTCAAGCTTGGCCATTACCTTAGCCTTAAGTCCGAGCTTCTCTTCGATCCCTGTAAGCTCGAGAAGAGGTGTGTTTCCAATAAGCTGACTAGCTGAAGTATAAACGTTCATTATTGTTACCTCCTTGTATAAACAAATTAACGCCGGGAACCGTAGCTCCCAGCGCATATTATTGTGTCTGATAGACATATTATAGTCATTTATTTGGTTTTTTCAATAATAAAATCTTTAAATGCCTGCGCAACAGGTGAATGTGAAGTGTTCTTCAGTGAAATCATATAGAATTCTCTCTCATCCTCAAAGTCTGTGATATCAACAACCTGCAGTCTGTCATTAACCATAAGCTCAGCCATCTTCTTAGAAATGATTGAAACGCCAAGCCCCTCTTCAATTGCTCTTATAATTGCATCGAAATCAGTAAATGTTGCTGCAATATCAAATGATCCCTTGTCGAATCCAAGCTTAAGCGCCGCATCTTCGAAAGACTTTCTTGTTGCAGAACCCGTCTCTCTCCAGATAAATGGATACTTAACAGCCTCTTTAAGAGTAATCTGATCCTTAATGCCAAAAGACTTAGGCGCGAGAAGAGCTATTCTGTCTGAAAAGATTTTGTGTGACTCGATGTTAGATGTTGAAGGCTTAGTTCCGATGAATCCGATTTCACCTCTTCTGTTCACGATATTATCGATTACAGTATCTGTGTCTGACATTGCCACGTAAAAACGTGTGTTGTTGTAATTCTTTCTGAAGCCGCTAAGCATCTCAGGAAGGAATACCATTCCCGGAATTGATGATGTCTGCAGCTCAAGAATACCTTCAACGAGATCAAGGCTGTTACCGAGTGCGTCAATTGCCTGTGATCTTGCATTGACCATCTCGATTGCATGCTTGTAGAAGATTGAACCCTGTGGTGTCATCTCAACTGTACGTCCCTTTCTGTCGAGGAGCTTAATACCGAGCTCCTTCTCCAGATTGCTTATATGAGTACTGATGGTTGGCTGAGTAAAAAATGTTGCGTCAGCAGCCTTACTGAAACTTTTGTACCGTACAACATTAATAAACGCTTCAATTTGTTTAAAATCCATAAATTACCTCAATACTTCTATTTGTTATTTGCTATACCGCCATTTCTATAGAATTAATCTATAGACGCTTCGAATATGATACCACATTTCTGAACTTTATTATCACAAATTCTTCACATATCAAAAAACTCTATCTCCCATATCGAGAGATAGAGTTTAGCTATTAATCAATTCCCAGAAGCTGAACCTTCGAAAGCCCCTTAAGACTCTTGATATCCGTAATCAGATCATCGATGCTGTCTACAGAATTTCCAATATCGAGAGTGATGACAATATTAGCCTTGCCGTCTACAGGCGGATTCTGATTTATCGTCCAGATGCTGAAGTCATATTCTGATACTACACGAAGCATCGACGACAGAAGTCCAACCTCGTGCGTCATCATCATCGAGATGATGGCATGCTTTCTCATAGAAACCGAGCTCATTTCCTTAACAAAATCACGATATTTGTAGTATGTGCTTCTTGAGATACCGACCATCTTAACCGCTTCGGAAACATCCTTCGCATCACCATACGAAATAAGTCTCTTCGCTTCGGCAACCTTCTCGCAATGAGCGGGCAGGAGAGAACTGTCAACCACAAAATACTTTGCGCTCATTACATCACCTTCTTAGATGCCTTTCCTACCACATAATTCTTCATCTCAGAGCACTCGATAACATCCTTGTGTCTGATTTCCTGTGAGAAAATATTCTTAAGTCTCTCTGGAATAGGGAATCCAGTCTTCGCTTCAAGTGCCTTCATGCACTCCTCGTCGCCTGATGGAATCTCCTCGCCGAGATACTCGAGCACGGATCTTGTGAACTTGTAAGGAGATGCAGTTGAGAGGATAACATTCTCTCTACCATCAGAAGCCATTTTGGCAGAAGCACCCCACGCAATCGCAGTATGAGTGTCCATAAGATATCCAAAATCATTGAAAACCTCTCTGATGGCCTTCGCGCCCTCTTCCTCGTCGCAGCATACACCGGCAAAAATCTTCTTGATCTCGCCGAGCTCTTCCGCGCTGATTGTGTACTCGCCCTCCTCCGAAAGCGCCTTCATATATTCTCTTGTCTTCTCCATTCCGCAGACGAAATACAGAAGTCTCTCAAGATTGCTTGAAACGAGAATGTCCATTGAAGGAGATGAAGTCTTAAAGAATGTTCTCTTCCTATTGTAATGGCCAGTCTCCAGGAACTCTGTCAGCACGTCGTTCTTGTTTGACGCGCAAACGAGCTTGCCTACAGGAAGCCCCATCTTCATGGCAAAATATCCGGCCATGATATCACCGAAGTTTCCTGTTGGAACTGTGAAATCAATCTCATCACCGACCTCGATTCTTCCCTCTTGCGCAAGTGACTTGTATGCAGAGAAATAGTAAACAATCTGTGGAACAAGTCTTCCTATATTAATTGAGTTCGCACTTGAAAGTGAAACGCCTTCGCAAGGTCTTGGAATCTCTGTAAAAAGCTTCTTAACGCCAGACTGCGCATCATCGAAGTTTCCTCTTACTGCAACGGCTGCAGTGTTTCTGCCAGCCTGCGTAACCATCTGAAGCTTCTGTGTCTCAGACACGCCGCCTTCCGGGTAAAAAACAATGATTCTTGTCCCCGGAACATCCGAGAATCCGTGAAGTGCCGCACTTCCTGTATCTCCGCTTGTCGCAGTCAGAATCAGAATCTCATCCTTGAAGCCTGTCATATCTCTTGCGACAGTCATAAGGTTAGGAAGCGCTGAAAGCGCTACATCCTTAAATGCGGATGTTGGACCGTGATAAAGCTCCAGAACATGTTTATCAGAAACGGGTACGAGTGGAGTAATCTCATCACAGCTGAACTTATCAGCATAGCTTCTCTCGACAATCGCATCGATTGCATCCTCGCCGTAGTCTGGGAAGAACTTTCCAAAAACAGCCTTAGCCATCTCTCTATAGTCCATCTCTATTACTTCTTTATAGTCAAGTCTGATCTCATCAAGGTTCTCAGGAACATAAAGACCTCCGTCTGGAGCGAGTCCGTTAAGAACTGCCTCTGCAGATGAAACACTGACTGAATTATCTCTTGTACTTACATAATTTAGCATTTCAGCACCAATTTCCCTTCATTTCTTGCATATGTTACACAAATATGATACATTATTTTCAGATTAAGGACAAGTGTTTTTATTCTACGAACACTGACATAGTCCTTTTAGGAGGCAGATATGAAAATTGCAATTATTGGGTTTGGAATTGTTGGAAGCGGTGCTTATGAGACTGCTAAGTCTGTAGCGGATCTCGAGGTCACCGCTATTTTAAGCAGACATATCAGAGCCGGCTACGAAGATATCGCACATCTTTTTAAGAAGTCCATTGATGATATCGTTACGGATCCTGAGATCGAGCTCGTTATTGAGTCTATCGGCGGCACCGATATCGCTAAGGAGTACGTTCTTAAGTGCCTTAAGGCCGGCAAGCACGTTGTCACGCCTAACAAGAACCTGATAAGCGCATGCTATGATGAGCTTTCAGAGGTTGCACGAGAGAACAATGTTAAGCTCGCATATACACCTTCAGCTGGCGGCGGCATTCCATGGCTTTTCAACCTAAGAAGAACAAGAAGGACTGACCGCATAAAGGCTGTTAGAGGAATCGTTAACGGCACATGTAACTACATCCTTGATGCAATGCATCAAAGCGGAGCTTCATTTGAGGATATGCTTAAGGATGCACAGAAGCTTGGCTACGCAGAGAGCAACCCTGCGGCAGACATCGAAGGAACAGATACATTAAGGAAGACTGTCATCAGTGCGAACACCGCTTTTGGCACCTCATTCACAGAGGATCAGGTTCCATGCTTTGGAATCGACAGGATCACAGGCGAGGACATCAAGTGGTTTAACGAACACGGATATGCCTGCAGACTGATGATGAACGCCAAGCTCTGCGGAGAATCGGCGGCTGCCTACGTAGAGCCAACGCTTTTTACAGGAAGCGCTCTTGAAGCAAGTGTCGGAAAGAACAACAACCTCATCTCGCTTGAAGGTGACTGTGTTGGAACACTCGCGTTTTTTGGTCCTGGTGCAGGACAGATGCCTACAGGCGAGTCTGTAATTCAGGACGTAATTGATATAAGGGACGGCGTTATGCTTTCATGCCTTGAGGCTGATTGTGATTATAAGGTTGATAACAGTGCGGAGCTTCACAGATACTACCTCAGATGTGATGCTGCCTGCACCTGCTTTGATGATATCCTAGAGAACGCAGAGGTTAATGGTGATATAAAGCATTGCATTACCAAGCCGGTTTCTGTATCAGATATGCACAAGGCAGCAGATAATATGTTAGAGAAAGGACTTGCCTTCTTCATGGCGGGTTTAGGTGAATAATAGTGAAGGTATGTAAATTTGGCGGTTCGTCACTAAGCGACGGAAGACAGTTCGCCAAGGTTAAGGATATAATTGAGTCAGATTCAGACAGATCAATAGTAGTAGTTTCAGCGCCAGGCAGAAGATTCAGTAAGGACACTAAGGTCACTGACCTTCTGTACCTCTCCCATGCACATCTTAAGTACGACGTGCCTTTTGACAATGTTGTCGACATGATTAAGGAGAGATACGCTGCAATCAGAAATGAATGCAATCTCTCGCTTGACGTTGAAGCAGAGATTGATAAGATGTTCGAGGGTGTCAGCAAGAAGACTTCTGTTGACTACATTGCATCTCGCGGTGAGTACCTAAATGCACTTCTTATGGCGGAATACCTCGGATTCAGATTCGTCGACGCGACAGAGTGGATGACATTCAAGTATGATGGAAGCGTCGATTTTGCCCGCACAGAGGAGAAGCTTCGCGACATCGTAGGAATTTACGGTCACATCGTAACTCCTGGCTTCTACGGCAGCCTGCCTTCAGGCGAGGTCAAGGTTTTTTCAAGGGGAGGATCTGATATCACTGGCGCAATCGCCGCAGCCTCAATTGATGCTGAGATGTATGAGAACTGGACTGACGTTTCAGGAATTCTGATGACTGATCCGAGAATCGTTGACAAGCCACATTCAATTCCGCGTGTAACTTATGCGGAGCTTCGTGAGATGTCATATATGGGCGCATCTGTTCTTCACGAGGACACTGTTTTCCCGGTAAGAAACAAGGATATCCCTGTTAACATCCGTAACACTAACGATCCAGACGCTCCCGGAACTATCATCCGCGAGAAATTTGATGAAGATACTGAGATTGAGAATGAGCGCTTCATCACAGGAATCACAGGTGTTAAAGACTTCTCAATCGTTAACATATACAAGAGCCACCTTGAGAACAAGATTGGACTCCTTCGCAAGGTGCTCGGACTGTGTGAGAAGTTCGGAATTTCAGTTGAAAATATCCCTGGCGGCGTTGACTGCTTCTCTCTCGTAGTTCCAACAAGAGAGATTAAGCCAGTAAAGTATGACTTCCTTTCAGCGCTTCGCGAGGAGTGCACTCTCGATGATGTTTCTGTAACTGATGGAATCAGCCTTGTGGCAATCGTAGGAAGACAGATGGCTTACAGAACAGGAATTTCAGGAAGAATTTTTGCAGCGCTTGGTAAGAATGGCATCAACATCAGAACTATCGAACAGAGTTCTGATGAGATTTCAATTCTTGTAGGCGTCTACACAGAAGACTTCAACAAGAGCGTACAGGTGCTCTATGACAGCTTTGCTAAGTAAATTATTATATAATTGAGTTGATATAATTGGGTTACTAAGATTACTAGACGGAGGAACAATATGAAGGTTGGAATTATTGGCGCAACTGGTGCAGTTGGCCGTGAAATGATAAAGATTCTCGGAGAAAGAAGCTTCCCTATCGATGAGCTTAGACTTCTAGCGAGCAGCAGAAGTGCCGGCAAGGTTGTAGATACTCCTTGGGGCAGCATCACTATACAGGAAACAACAGAGGACTCATTTGAGGGCCTCGACGTGGTTCTCGGAGCTGCTGATAACGATACAGCGAAGCGTTTTGCCCCAAGCATCAAGGCAGCAGGCGCAGTATTTGTAGATAATTCAAGTGCTTTCAGAATGGATCCTGATGTTCCACTGGTCGTACCTGAGATCAATCCTGAGGATGTAGAGTGGAATAAGGGAATTATCTCAAATCCTAACTGCTCAACAATCATCACTCTTATGGCTGTTAATCCTATCAACAAGCTATCTAAGATTACTTCTATGGTTGCTTCAACTTATCAGGCTACAAGCGGCGCAGGTGCTGCAGGTCCTCTTGAGATGTACGAGCAGTCACAGCAGATTCTCGACGGCAGAAATGATGAGATTGAGCCTAAGGTATTCCAGCACCAGATTGCTTATAATCTGATTCCTCAGATTGGCGGCTTCGACGAGGTTGGATATTCTTCAGAAGAGATGAAGCTTCAGAACGAAGGTCGCAAGATTATGCACCTTCCAGAGCTTAAGGTAAGCTGTACTTGCGTAAGAGTTCCAGTTGAGAGATCTCACGCAATCTCAGCAGTTGTAGTAACAGAGGATAAGCTCGATCTTAACGACGTAAGAAAAGCAATCTCCGAGGCACCTGGCGCAAAGCTCTACGACGATCCAGATAATTCCGTATACCCAATGCCACTTGTTACAAGCGACCAGGATATCGTATACGTAGGCAGAATCAGAAGAGACCTCGTTAATGATAAGGGAATCAACCTCTGGTGCTGCGGCGACCAGGTTCGTAAAGGCGCAGCGACAAACGCAGTGCAGATTGCGGAGCTGCTGATTAAATAAGAGATTGCGTTACAAAGAGACGGGGCGTTGCCCTCGAATAACGAAGCAGTTGGGGCGCTGCCCTCGAATAACGAAGCAGTTGGGGCGCTGCCCTCGAACGACGCAGCAATACAGTACGAAATGATATAACAGAAAAACGCATCCGTTGCGACCTCGTTTTGGTCAATCAGTCGCAATGGGTGCGTTATTTCTTTGGCTCCTTACTATTATCTCAAAGGATTTAACAAAAATAAAAAGCCTGCATTGGATAGCAATAGCTTGACTATGAGCCTTGAAGGGACTGAAGAAGGATGAGCGGGTTTGAAGCTGCAGCATGCGGGCTATAATCTGAGAATAGGAAGAGAAAGCCCGCAGTGTGCGGGCTATTACCTGGGAATCGAGTGATGAAGCCCGCGGGTTGCGGATGATTGATTGAGGTTACTGATTGATTTGACGATACAAAAATTGCAGAAGGGCTGATTCTTCCCGCCATCCGGGAAGAATTGGAAGTTTATCAAAATTCTTATCGGAGAATTCTGGTTTTTGCAGGTAAAACTACATGAATACATCAGATTTTGTGCAAAAATCTTTGGACAGGATAGAGTCAGAGCTGTATTTTCACTATATAAATAAGCTATGCTTATTAATCACAGTTTTTGAGTAGGCATCACTTAATTTTAAAGCTCCATTTTGCGTTAGTAATCGCTAACAAGTGCTTGCATCAGCACTATTTTACCAAATTGTCCGGGAAGAAAATTGCAGAAGGGCGTGTTATTCCCGATATCCGGGAAGAATTGGAACAATTGTAGAAATCGTCTCGGACACGCCCAGTTTCAGAATTTGAGTTTCAGAATTTGAGTTTCAGGATTTGAGTTTCAGAATTCAAAACTCTGAATTAGAAAAACTTTCCCACTTCATCTTTCTCAACAAAATCTGTTGTTCCTCCGCAGTCGGAGCACAGGCAGCCTTTGTAGATAAAGCCTTCACCGTACCCTCCAAAGCCGGCCTCGAGCGCATCTGATCCGCAGAATGCGCACACACGCTCGGCGCTTCCGTCTCTATTATCCACTTTAATGTGCTTGCCGAAATTCGGAAGGCTGTCGATGTCCCTTCTCTCAAATCCACAAGCCGTGCTATTAAGTTCATTGTCGGTCATGACCCATCTTCCGTCTGCCATGTTAACACATCCTTTCACTGCCAAAAATCGCGTTGCTTTATCCACAAACCCCGTTTCCTCTGCAGGATTCGCCTCGTTCACAATTACAACTTCTAATTATACCTACAACCTCAAAAATAGGCCGGACTTCCCAGTCCGGCCCATTTAAGTAATGGATTATCCTATAGTTCTACTTCGCAAGAGCCTGCCTGATTGCCTTAGCAAGCTGATCCGGACAAGATGTTGCCTTGAATCCGCAAGTGATGCCTTCAAGCTTTGCTGCCGCATCCTCTGCCCTCATTCCCTCAACAAGCTTGCCGATTCCCTTGAGGTTACCATCGCAGCCTCCGAGGAACTCTACGCCTGTGAGTGTTCCATCTTCCTTAATCTCAAAATTGATTGCCTGTGAGCATGTGCCCTGTGTTCTATAATTCATTAAAATCTCCTTAAATCGTATTCCGTCATATTTTATACACAACTGAGCCGGCTGTCCAGCACTTTTCAGTTATTATTGATATCACGAATACTTAAGTCCGTTCACTATTCGGTAAGAATCCTATCCGATTAAAGTCCGATCTGATCTGCGATCTCGAGCATCGCTGCCATTGAGATATCGATGAACTCATCGAAAGTGATGCCAGTCTTCTCGATCTCGCTCATGTACTGTCTGTTAGCACCTGCAGCAAATCTTGACTCCTTGAATCTCTTAGCTACAGACTTTTTCTTAACGCTTGCAAGCTTCTTATCAGGGTAAATCTGAGCGACAGCCTTGATGAAACCACTCATTGGATCTGCAGCGATCATAGCGTACTCAAGTGTAGTCTCAGGGTTCTTTCCGCAGATTGGGTTGTGAGCCATAATAGCATTAGCCATAACATCATCGTCATAGCCGGCATCCTTAAGCATCTTAGCTGAAGTTGGGCCGTGTGTAGCAAGATCCTCTCTCCAAGGGCAAGTCTCCTCATCTAGATCGTGAAGGAGTCCGCAGATTCCCCAGTACTCAACATCTTCAGGAGCAAGTCTCTTAGCAAGACCTCTCATGATTGCCTCAACAGCCATGCTGTGTGTGATGTAGTTCTCACCTGATACGTTGTCGTTCAGAAGCTTCCATGCAGCTTCTCTTGTAATCTTCTCACTCATTGTTTCGTCTCCACTTCCTTAATATATTCGTAATATTATACACCAATAGCAAGCTTCATAACCTCGTTAAACGAAGCTTCAACACCGAGGCTTGCTTCATTAACCTCTTCAGCCGTAATAGGGTTGCCGGTGATGCCCGCAGCCATATTCGACAGGAATGATATGCCTATAATCTCAAGGCCCGCGTGATTAGCAACGATCGCCTCCGGAACCGAAGACATGCCGACAGCATCCGCACCGATAGTTCGAAGGAATCTGATCTCCGCTGGGGTCTCAAATGAAGGTCCGTTCATTCCGGCGTAAACGCCCTCTACGAGCTCAATTCCCTTCTCAAGAGCCATCGCCTTAAGCTTGACTCTAAGATCGCGATTGTAAGCATCGCACATATCAGGAAATCTCGGTCCGAATTCACTTATATTCTCGCCAATCAGTGGATTATCGCCAAGCAGATTGATATGATCGCTTATAAGCATCATCTGCTGCGCTCTGAAATTCTCGTTGATTGCGCCCGACGCATTCGTGATGATAAGTCTCTTGATGCCGAGCCTGATAAGAACCCTCGTAGGGAAAACAACGTCCTGCAGGCTGTGTCCCTCGTAATGATGATATCTTCCCGAAAGAATCACAATCTTGCGGCCCGAAAACTCAGCATAAATCAGGTTTCCGCTGTGACCGCTTACAGAAGTTGCCTTGAAGCCCGGAATGTCCTTGTACGGAATGACTACTGGGTCTGGCATTCCATCTCTTCCCTTAAGCTCCATCACCTGACGGCCAAAAGAAGCGAGCCCGCTACCGAGGATTATTCCCACTTCGGGTGTATCCACGCCTCTGGCTCTGAGATATTCCGCCGCTTCGTCTGCAGCGGTAAGTATTTCATTAGCTGTTTTCAGTCTAGTCATTTTGTCACCTCATCACGTAATGATAGAACAAAACCACCAAGATTTCAATATAATAGCGAGGCTTAAAGCCCCGCATTTAGTTATTTCTTCTCGCTTTCAAGATACTTGCTTAAGTTATCTCTGATCTCCTCAAGTGATGTGTAGAGAAACTCGCGATTCTCAGCACTCATATCAAGACCCACCCTGCTCATTGCCTCATTAATCGCACTTACAGTTGCCTTGGCAAGCTCAGCACCCTTGTCTGTTAGATAATAAAGACTTCTATAGGTGCGCTTACCCCCACCAGTTCCCGCAGGCTGGTCACAGTAAATAAGTTCCTTATCTGAAAGCTGTCTGAGAGTTCTCGAAATAGCAGCCTTGTCAATGATGCAAAGCTCAGTAAGCTTTGTTGCAGTCAGACCCTCAGGATGCTGCGACAGATAATATAGACACATAGTGTGGCTCGCCTTAAGACCGAACTTTCCCATCTCCGCATCCTTGATTCTCTGAATATCCCTATTGATTTCAATAATTAGACTTAAAAAATTCTCAAATCTGCTGCTCATCTGATTACTTTCCCTGCTTCTTCCTCTCGTTAATAATATTCTCGATCTCCACAAAACGCTTAACCTTACCAGTTGTAGTCTTAACCATCTCCTGATCAGTTACAATAATTCGTCTGATTCTCTTGTAGTTAGGTGTCTTGTCGTTAATAAGCTCAATATCCTCCTTGACCTTAGCATAAACCTCATCAGGGCTCATGTCGCCAAGCACTTCCTTATTATATACCAGCTTCAAGGTAACAACCAAGTCTCTATCATCATCTGGTTCCGGAACACCGAGAACAACCGCCTCAGACACATATGGCAGCGGAGCAATCAGCTGCTCGAGCTCCTCAGGGAAGACATTTTTGCCATTCTTGAGGACGATAACATTCTTCTTTCTTCCGGTGATGAACAGATGTCCTTTGCGGTCAAAACGTCCGAGATCTCCTGTATGGAACCATCCGTCGATAAGAACCTCATCTGTCGCCTCCTGATTTCCGTAGTAACCGAGCATGATGTTCTCACCGCGAGCGATAATCTCACCGATGCCATTCTCATCAGGATTGTCGATTACAACATCGATTCCTTTTAAAGGAACGCCTACAGAACCAGCGCACTGGTGGCCCGGCATTTCGGCAGTAAGGATTGGTGAAGTCTCAGTAAGACCATAACCCTGCAGAGTCAGGATTCCAAAATCTGAGAAGCCTTCGATGCACTCCTTATCTCCCGCTGCACCGCCGATGATGCACATACGGAGCTCTCCGCCGAGTGCGTCGATAACGCTTTTGAACATCTTTCTTCTGATATCAATATGCATTCTGTTAAGAGCACGGCCAACCTTAGCAAGCTTCTTAACCTTGCCAGCGATGCCATTTTTCTCAGCCTGGTGCATGATTCTCTTGTATATTGACTCTACAATCAGCGGAACTCCGATGAAAATTGTAACGCCATACTCAACCATATTCTTCTGGATGTGCTTAAGCCCATCGCAGAAAACTGTTCTTGAACCTGCAAGAAGAAGTACCCACATCGCAATTGAGCCCATTACATGATGAAAAGGAAGTAGCGCAAGATTTGTATCTGTCTCATATACCGGCTCTGATGCAAGTGTGAGGTAAGCGTTGCTTACAATATTATTTTGGCTGAGCATTACGATCTTTGACTGTGAAGTTGTACCTGATGTAAAGAGCATGATTGACATAGCACAGTCATCAATTTCAACTGCATCAAATTCTCTGTTTCCAGCTTCGATAAGAGCCTTACCCTTTGCAATCAATTCTCTGATTCCGAGCTTCTCATCTGCGTAAAGTGGAAATGCGTGAAGAACACAAGTGCTTCCCTCTTTCATAAGCTGCTCTACATTATCTTTCTGATCCGGTGCATAGAAGATGTAGCTTATCTCAGCTCTGTTAAGGGATTCCTTAAGCTCGTCTAACTTAAGTCCCTTATCTAGCGGAACAGATACACTTCCGGAAAGGAGAGCCGCACAGTGTGTGAGGAACCACTCGTAGCAGTTTGAGCCGATGATAGCGACTCTTTTGCCCGCGATTCCATATTCAATCATAGAAGTTCCGACTGCGCGAATCTCTTCGTAGAATTCATTGTAAGTGATGTCTCTGTATTCTGGATTCTTGCCCTTGCTTGTCTTAAGTGTAAAAGCAACGCAGTCTCCGTGCTGTGATACCGTATCTTTTATTAAATCTCTGAAATTTGCCATTTCTGAATTTGCCTCCTGATTTAGATGTTGACATAACAACTTTCACAATTATATATGTTTTTGTTGAGTTGTCAACAACTTTATCTGAAGGTTATGTGATATTAGTAAATCTTATCAACTCATTACGTAAACTTTTAGATATTTTACCAAATTTGTATTGACATATTGTTTGTTCAGCTATAAAATAAGCGAGAACTTAATAGTAAAGGCTATGACGAAGACGGATTTGATTGTAGGTTGTATAGAGAGCTGAGGACGGTGGAAGCTTGGCGAACTTCTTTCATAATATCCCATCACTTCCGAGCCGGAGCTTCCGAAAGCAGCATTTGCAAGTAGGTTCTCCCGAGTGGACTGCGTTAGTGTCTAGGGTTTGCTAGAACCTGAAGGTGGTGCGGTTAGAAGCACAATTTGAGTGGTACCGCGGGAATTGTTATTACAAGACTCGTCTCAAAGTTATTTGAGACGAGTCTTTTTTTGTAGGATTCAATTCAATAACACTGACAGGAAATTTACTTTAATGTACAGAGAAAGGAATCACACATTATGAAACTAAGTAAGAGAAACCTTGTAGCAGTAAGCGTAATGCTATTTGCACTATTCTTTGGAGCAGGAAACCTTATCTTCCCTCCATTCCTCGGACAGAATGCCGGTGAGAACACATTCGTAGCAATGGTCGGCTTCCTCGCTACAGCAGTAGTGCTTCCTGTTCTTGGAGTTATAGTCGTTGCAAGATTTGACGGACTTGAGAAGCTTGGACAGCAGGTTGGTAAGAAGTTTGCTCTTGTATTTACACTTCTTATCTATCTCTCAATCGGACCTGGACTTGGAATTCCAAGAGCAGCATCTGTTCCTTTTGAGATGGCAGTTGCCCCTTACCTTCCTGAGGGAAGCAATGTAACACTGTTCATGCTCGCTTACTCATTTGTTTTCTTTATGGTAGCTCTATGGCTTTGCATGAATCCTGGTAAGCTTGTTGACAGAATCGGAAAAGGTCTTACACCTGCACTTCTGACTCTTATGACAATCCTTTTCCTCTGCTTCCTCTTCAAGGGAAATGTTGAGGTAGCTGCAACTCAGCCTGAGTACGCAGGAGCTCCTCTTCTAAAGGGATTCACAGAAGGCTACAATACAATGGATACAATCGCGGCACTGAACTTTGGTCTCGTTATCGCGACAACACTCGGAACTTTTGGCCTTACAGAGAAGAAGGATAAGATGCGCTACACAGTAATCGCAGGAGTTTGCGCAGGAACAATCCTCACACTCGTTTACGCTATGCTTTCATACATGGGAATGTGCAGCTCAGGTGTTTATGACATCCAGGACAACGGAGCATGGACTCTAAGATGCATCGTAACTCAGGTATTCGGAGCTCCTGGTGCAGTTCTGCTCGCAGCGATCTTTACGCTCGCTTGCCTTACAACTTGTGTTGGACTGATCAACTCAATCTCACAGTATTTCTCAACACTGTTTACTAAGGTAAGCTACCGCACATGGGTTTATGTAATCACTTTCTTCTCATTCCTCGTGTGCAATCTGGGTCTTAACATGATCCTCAGCATATCAGTACCAGTACTGAACGCAATCTATCCAGTATCAATCGTACTGATCCTGCTCGGACTCAGCCACAACCTCTGGAAGAACAACCGCTTCGCATATCCACTCACAGTAGGCGGCGTTGCAGTAGTAAGCGTTCTCTTCGCACTCGGTGATGTTGGAGTTCCTCTTGGAGCAGTAGCAGATATGCTTCACAAGCTCCCTCTCTACGGTCTCGGCTTCGGATGGGTTCCAGTAGCAGTCGTTATGCTTGCAGTAAGCTTCGGTGTAAATGCAGTAAGCAAGGGAACAGCTAAGTCAGAGCAGTTTCAGCTAGACTAATACAGATTAATAACGAATAATTTATACGATAAATGAAGAGGACCTGCCGGTCGTGGATGAGCTCCATGACTGGCAGGTCTTCTTTTGTTCAGATTATTAAGATTATTCAGCTACGTTGCTGTCGTTATCATAGTTGGCAAGCTTGCCCTTGTAAGCTCTGCCCTCTGCGAGGCTTCCGAACTTCTCTGTCTCCTCATCAGGATTGTCCTGATCGTTAGTGAGGTGAAGTCTGTCAAGGATATAGAAAATAAGTCCCATAACCATTGCAACTGTTGCAGCAAGGCTCATTCCCTTCATCTGTGAGCTTCCGATCTGAATTGCAGCTCCTGAAAGTCCAGTTACGAATACTACAGAAGTCAGCGCAAGGTTTCTTGACTTAGAGTAGTCGATCTTTGAATCAACCATAAGTCTGATTCCGGATGCTCCGATCATTCCGTAGAGCAGGAAGCTTACACCACCCATTACAGGACCAGGAATTGTCTGGATAAGTCCTGAAGCCTTACCTACGAATGAAAGCAGGATTGAGAAAATTGCAGCGCCCGCGATTACGTATACACTGTAAACCTTAGTGATGGCCATTACTCCGATGTTCTCACCGTAAGTAGTTGTAGGACATGATCCGGCGAGACCTGAAATTGCAGTTGAGAGTCCATCTGCAAAAATTGATCTGTGAAGACCCGGATCCTCCAGCAGGTTGTGGCCTACGATCTCAGAAGTTACTACCTGGTGTCCGATGTGCTCTGAGATGATTACAAGTGTTGCCGGAATTATAATCAGAATCGCATTAAGATCGAACTTAGGTGCTGTGAAATTAGGCATTGCGATCCATGAAGCCTGCTGAACCTGAGTGAAATCAACAAGTCCGAGAGCGAGTGCAGCAATATAACCGCAGATGATTGAAATCAGAATTGCGATTGCTGATGCGAAGCCTCTGAAGAGAACCTGTCCGAATACTGCAACAAGCAGTGTGATCAGAAATACTGTAACAAACTTAGGATCGATAGCAGTATATGTATCAGTAGTTACGATACCACCGTTCTGTGCTGCGTTTGATGCGAGCTCAAGTCCGATAAGTGCCACAACAGGGCCCATCGCAGCCGGAGGAAGCACGATATCAATCCACTTTGTTCCGATAAACTTGATGATTACCGCAATCAGCATAAACAGAATACCTGTTACAACGAAGCCTCCGAGTGCGTATTCAAAGCCATACTTAGGATCGTTAATAAGCAGAAGTGCCGGTGAGATAAAAGCAAAGCTTGATCCGAGATAAGCCGGTGCCTTACCCTTGGTAATTGTGATGAAAAGCAGTGTTCCGATACCGTTCATCAGAAGTGCGATCGCAGGGCTGATTCCGAAAATATAAGGAACCAGTACAGATGCTGAGAACATCGCAAAAGTGTGCTGAATTGAAAGAGGAATTGCCTTGATTAGAGGAACTCTCTCCTGAACTCCAATTATTCTTCTTGTCTTAGCCATTTAATACTCCATTCTTACTAAAGGTTGAAAATTTTCTCAAATATTATACACTAAAAGTAATCTCTATTGAATGAAAGTACACAAAGGAGACATGAAATTTATGAATAAAGTATTCTCTGAAATAAACGGATGCTTTGGATTCGGAATGATGAGACTTCCGCTCCTTGAAGAAGCATCAGATGGCAAGCCACCAGTAGTCGATCTCGATCAGACATCAGCGATGGTGGATCTTTTTATTGATGAAGAATTTAACTATTTTGACACGGCACACGGCTACCTCGATTACGAGAGTGAGATTGCGGTTGGCAAGTGCCTGTCAGCAAGACACGACAGAAGTGAGTACCTGCTTGCTAACAAGCTAACGGGTGACTACTTCAAGACACGGGAAGATATCAGACCGTTTTTCATGAAGCAGCTTGAAACCTGCGGCGTGGAGTATTTTGATTTTTACCTTGTACACTCTGTATGCAAGGGTAACTATCCTCACTTCCAGAAATGTCACGCATACGAGGAGGCTCTTAAGCTTAAGGAAGAAGGTTACATCAAGCACCTCGGAATGAGCTTCCACGACACAGCAGATTTTCTTGAAGATGTTCTTTCAGATCATCCTGAAGTCGAGTTCGTTCAGCTTCAGGTTAACTACATTGACTACGAGGATGAAGCCGTTCAGAGCAGAAGATGCATCGAGGTATGTCAGAAGCACGGACTCGGAGTCAGCGTAATGGAGCCTATTCGTGGAGGCTCACTGGCGGTACTTCCGGACGCAGCGAAGGATATTCTATCCGAGCTTGGTGATGCATCACCATCTTCATATGCTCTTAGATTCGCTGCCGGATGCGAAGGTGTATATATCACACTTTCAGGAATGAGTACACTTGAGCAGATGAAGCAGAATATTGAAACAATGAAGGCTCCTGCACCACTCAGTGATAAGGAGATGGAAGCTATTAATAAGATTTCTGAGACATTCAGGACATCTGACTTCATCCCTTGCACAGCATGCAGATACTGCACAGCCGGATGTCCTGTGAACATCGATATACCGGCCATTTTTGCCGCAATGAATCACAAGACAATGTTCGGAAACGGATGGAATGCAGACTTCTACTACAGCAGAGCCTGCAGCAGCGGAAAGCCTGCGGACTGCCTTAAGTGCGGTCTTTGCGAGGCATCATGCCCACAGCACCTTGAAATCAGGGAGCTTCTAGAGAAAGTTGCTAACGCTTTTGCGAAAAAGGAGGAAGAATAATGAGCGATATTAAGAGATCATGCATCGACTGCGGAACAACTAACTGTAACCTTCAGGATTCAGTTTATCCTGATTTCTGCCTGACAACAGGAATGGACGAGAAAGTTCTGACTCGTGCTATGGCTGCGTACGATGATCCTGAAGACAGAAAGATATCACAGGTTTCAGCGAGCGTTGAGCATGATGGATACATGCAGTGGACAAGAGTTGAGGAGCTTATGGTTTTCTCTGAGAGAATGGGCTATAAGAAGCTTGGAATTGCAACCTGTGTAGGACTGATTCGTGAGTCAAGAACACTTGCACAGATTCTCAGAAACCACGGATTTGAGGTTTATGGAGTTGCATGTAAGTGCGGTGTTCAGAAGAAGGCTTCTGTTGGCTGTGATCCATCATGCGACGAGCTTGGTCCTAACATGTGTAACCCAGTGCTTCAGGCTGAGCTTCTTAACGAAGAAGGAACAGACTTTAATGTAACAATGGGACTATGCGTTGGCCATGACAGTCTTTTCTACAAGCATTCTAACGCTCCTGTAACTACACTCGTTGCTAAGGACAGAGTTCTCGCTCACAACCCATGTGCAGCACTCTACCAGGCAGATGCTTATTACAAGAGACTTAAGAAATAATTCAGATAAATATAATATCCCGACCACCATCCTCTGATAGTGATCGGGATTTATTATGTCTGAATTCTACAGCACTCTACCGAGCTCATAGGCCTCTGTCATCACAGCCCCATGGTCAAGCGCCGCCTTAGGCTCTACCATTCCGCCGCCAGCTACAAGGCCCTTAAGAGTTGCATGCTCGAAGCAGTCAACCCAGCCCTGAAGGCCATTATATGCTTTGTCAAAGGTACCCTCGTGGTCCTCTGCAGCAGTCGCAATCATATAAATATCGCGGAAGCTGTAGTCTGCTGTATAAAGCGGATTCAGTCTGTCGAGCAGAGTCTTCATCTGTCCGCACATCTCGTAATAATAGATAGGCGTTGCAAAAACGATTACCTCCGCCTCCTTAGCCTTCTCCATTATATCTGAGACATCATCTGAAAGAACACAGTGTCCATCCTGATGACATGCGAGGCATCCGATGCAGTACTTGATTTCCTTACCAATAAGTGAGATAAATTCGACATCATGACCGGCATCACTGGCACCTCTTGCACACTCCTTTGCGAGAAGCTCAGAATTGCTTCCCCCTCGGAGACTTGTTGACACTATCAAAACTCTTCTACCCATAACTAAATCCCTTTCTGCCTTAAATTAACGGCATGCCTTGAGTACTGCCTTGATAAACTCCCATGTTCTTGCAACTGATGAGATCTGCATTCTCTCGTCTGCAGTATGAACGTTGATAAGGTTAGGTCCGAAGCAAACGATATCAAAGTCAGGGTTCTTACCCATAAGGATACCGCCCTCGAGTCCTGAGTGAGCGTTGATTACTGTAGGCTCCTTATCGTATAGAAGTCTGAATGTGTTGATCATGATTGATCTCAGCTTTGAATCAGGTCTGTAAGCCCATGCAGGATATGAACCGTTGATCTCAATGTGTCCACCAACCATATCGCACCATACCTGAAGCTCGTACATCATTGAATCAAGCTTTGACTCAACTGAACCTCTTACCTGGTAGCTTACTCTGATTTCATCATCATTTGTTACGATAACTCCGCCGTTAAGTGAGCTCTCAACATTGCCCTTGATTGTTCTGTCATAAGTCCTTACGCCGTCAGGTGATCCGAATACGTAGTTGATTACTCTCTTAGTGCTGTCGCTGTCAAAAGCATTTACTTCTTCCTCTGCGAGAACCTCCGCTCTGATTGTAAGTCCTGGCTCCTGTCCGAAGAACTCGTTATAGATTACCATTCCAAGCTCGTTAACCTTAGCTGCGAACTCCTCTGCCTTAGCTGGATCGATAATAACCTGTGCAGTTGAGTACTGAGTGATTACGTTAGCGCCTGAACCGCCGTCGATTGACTCAAGAACGAAGTCGAAATCCTTACCAAGAACATAAAGAATTCTTCCCATGATCTTGTGAGCATTACCCCTCTGAAGCTGAATATCGTTTCCTGAATGTCCGCCTAAAAGATCTCTGATCTTGATAGTAACCTTTGCTCCCTTTGCAGCAGTTCTTGTAACAGGAACAACAACGTCACAGATATATGCACCTGCGCAGCCAACGATGAACTCGCCTTCAGCCTCACCGTCAAGGTTCATAAACATCTTACCATCGAGGAGTGAAACATCTATAGCGTTTGCTCCGCCCATTCCGATCTCCTCGTCTACAGTAAACACAGCCTCGATTGGGGGATGAGGAATATCTGTGCTTGAAAGTACAGCCATAGCGTATGCGAGGGCAAAACCGTCGTCGCCACCAAGAGTAGTATCCTTAGCTCCGATGAAATCTCCGTCAACGAAAAGATCCAGCGGATCGTTATCGAAGTCATGGTCTGAGTCAACTGTCTTAGTTGCTACCATGTCCATGTGCCCCTGCATGATTACAGGCTCACTGTTCTCATAGCCCTCTGTTCCAGGCTTCTTGATGATAACGTTGCCAGCCTCGTCCTGGTGATACCATAGATCATGCTTCTTGGCAAACTCCACGCAGAAATCGCTAATCTTCTCATTTCTGAATGTTCTTCTTGGCACCATTGACAGTGCTTCGAAATGCTCGAATACCTCTTTAGGCTCGATATTGCTTAATACGCCCATTGCTTTAAAATCCTCCACTCATTTAAAACTTTAAATTTTAATAAAACGACTGTGCCGCTATGGACACAGCCGCTATTAACGATTATAGCATGTACTATGATAGACCTACAATTGTTCCGTCTTCAAGGACATCCATTCCTGTTGCAGCTGGGTTCTTAGGAAGTCCAGGCATAGTCATGATGGATCCTGTAAGCGCAACGATAAAGCCTGCACCAGCAGAAACCTTAACCTCTCTTACAGTAATCTTGAAATCCTTAGGCGCGCCAAGCTTCTTGGCATCGTCTGAGAATGAATACTGAGTCTTAGCCATGCAGATAGGAAGCTTATCAAGCTCAAGCTTCTCGATAGAAGCAATCTGCTTAAGTGCTGCAGTCTCATACTCAACTCCGGCAGCTCCGTAGATTTCAGTTGCAATTGTATTAATCTTACTCTTGATTGAAGCCTTAGTGCTGTAGATTGTCTCGAAATCAGCCTTGCCTGACTCGGCAAGCTCTACTACCTTCTTAGCAAGCTTGATTCCGCCTTCTCCGCCCTTGGCAAATACATCAGAAAGAACAACCTCTACGCCGTGTTCCTCACACAGCTTCTCAAGAAGCTCAATCTCAGCATCTGTATCTGTAGGGAACTTATTGATAGCAACTACTGAAGGTACACCGAACTTCTTAACGTTCTGAATATGCTTAAGAAGGTTGTCGCAGCCCTTCTCGAGAGCCTCGAGGTTCTCAGGTCCAAGCTCCTTCTTATCTACTCCGCCGTGCATCTTAAGAGCTCTGATAGTAGCAACGATAACTGTTGCATCAGGCTTAAGACCTGCGTATCTGCACTTGATATCGAAGAACTTCTCAGCACCAAGATCGGCACCGAAACCAGCCTCAGTAACAACATAGTCGCCGAGCTTAAGAGCAGTCTTAGTAGCCATTACAGAGTTGCAGCCGTGAGCGATGTTCGCAAAAGGTCCACCGTGAATGATTGCAGGCGTGTTCTCAAGAGTCTGAACAAGGTTAGGCTTGATAGCATCCTTAAGAAGAAGTGCCATAGCACCTGTTGCACCGATATCGTTTGCAGTTACAGGCTCTCCGCTTGTATTGTAAGCAACAATCATTCTTCCGAGTCTGTCCTTAAGATCCTCTAGGCTTGTTGCAAGACAAAGGATAGCCATGATCTCAGAAGCTACTGTAATATCAAAACCAGACTCTCTCATCACACCATTACCTGTGTTACCAACGCCGATAATAATGCTTCTTAGAGTTCTGTCGTTCATATCAACTACTCTCTTCCATACGACTCTCTTTGGAGCGATGTTCAGAGGGTTGCCCTGGTGCAGGCTGTTGTCAACCATTGCAGCCAGCAGATTGTGAGCTGAAGTGATGGCATGGAAATCACCAGTGAAGTGAAGGTTAATGTCATCCATAGGAACAACCTGTGAATATCCGCCGCCGGCAGCTCCACCCTTAACACCAAAGCATGGTCCAAGTGATGGCTCTCTAAGAGTTGTAACAGTCTTATACCCAAGCTTATTAAGTGCCATTGAAAGACCAACGTTAGTTGTAGTCTTACCCTCTCCAGCAGGTGTAGGGTTGATAGCAGTTACAAGAATCAGCTTACCATCAGGCTTGTTCTCAAGCTTCTTAAGTACATCGAGACTGATCTTAGCCTTGTATTTGCCATACTGTTCGAGATCAGCATCATCAATGTTAAGCATCTCAGCAATCTCTGTTATTGGTTTCATGTTTGCTTCCTGAGCAATCTGTACATCTGTCTTCATTACATAATCTCCCATTTTCTGTGAAAATTACCTACTCACTGATTATAACATTTATTTCTAGAAACAAATTATATGTTTATTTGTTCACAAGTCTTGTACAAATAAAATACTTAGAGATTGCTTTCCCTGTGACTTGATACCGCTCTGTACCTGTTTCCTATGTCTGTAAGCGCCATTAGGAAGATTACGAGCACTAATCCCGGGATAAGAGCGACCCACCATGCACCGCTTGTAAGAGCATTTTGTGAGAGACTTAACATACTTCCCCATGAAACGTTCTCAATCGGGAGTCCGAGCCCCATAAAGCTGAGTGTTGACTCCGATGCGATCGCCCCTCTTATGTTCATAATTACCATAAACATGATTGAAGGAACGAAATTGGGGAGAAGATGACGTCTTAGTATGTAGCCGAAGCTTCCGCCCATAGCCTTCGACACGAGGATAAACTCGCTATTTCTAAGCTGTCTTACCTCCATTCGAACGACCTTCGCAATTGATGGCCAGCCTGTAACTCCGATTACGATTGCAATAGATGCAGGATTAGGCTTACCTAGCATAGCCTGAACGAATACTACAAGAAGAAGTCCCGGAATACTCACAACAATCTCCGCTGCTCTCATCATAATTGTATCAACAGTATCTGATGCCATTCCGCTTATTGCACCGTAAACGACTGCAATAAATGTAGAAATCAGTGTCGAAACAAGTCCGATCGCAATTGAAAGCCTTCCACCGTGCCATACTCCGGACCAGATATCTCGGCCGAGAGTATCGGTTCCGAACAGGAATTCACCGCAAGGTGTTCTGAGAGTGTTTATCATATCCATGTATGAAGCATTCTTAGGTGCAATCACATCTGCAAAAATACATCCGAGGATAATAAGTCCCAGCACCCAGACCGCCGGGATGTTCCAGTAACGAGATGACTTTTGGCCTGCGAGCTTCTTAGTCTTATTAATTTTCATACGCCGCCTCCTCTGCTTTTACACGAGGATCGATTCGCTCGCTTATTATCTGTCCAAGAATATTAAGAGTGATTACGATTATACCGGTCAGCATGCTGAGGTACATAAGAAGGTTGTAGTCAGCGTAGCGCGCACTCTCGTAACAGAGCATTCCGATTCCTGGATATGAGAATACCATCTCGACAACATATGTTCCGCCGAGAATGTGCGACACGGAAATCGCCATTACGCTTATAAGCTGCGGCATTATATTCCTGAGGCAGTGGCGTCTCATAATCTCCTTGGCAGAAAGCCCGATCGATCTGTAGAGAAGCACATAATCCTGCCTTACCTCTTCAAGAAGCATATTTCTGATCATGTACGCGTAGTACCAGAGATGTCCGATAACTACGACAATCATCGGAAGCACCAAGTGGTGAAGTCTGTCTCCAAAACCGCCGCCTCCTACCGAGTACGCATTGCTGCTAGGAAAGATATGCCATGTTACGCTGAAGAGGAATATCAGCATAAGTGAAATCCAGAACTCCGGAATACAGCTCGTTATCGTTCCCAGCCTGCAGATAATCTTGTCTGCACGCGAATCCTCTCGTCTCGCGCAGTACATTCCTATCATTGTCGCTCCGGCAAAAATTATCACAAATCCAATTCCGCCGAGAAGTGCTGTGTTAAGTACACGTCCTGCCGCAACGTCAGTTACCGACTGCTTGTACTTATATGAAACACCAAGGTCACCGTGAAGTGCGCCTGATGCCCATCTTATGTACTGTACAGGCACCGAATCATTAAGACCTAGCCTTTCTCTTGCAGCGTCCTTCTCTTCTACGGACATCTTCTCTGTTCTCTCCCCGTAATATGATGTCAGAGGATCCATTGGAGTGAACCTCGACATCGCAAATACAAGCATAGAAAGAGCCAGAATGCTTATCAGAAGTATTGCAGTCTTTCTCGCATAATATGCTGTCTTGCGTTTTGCTGCATTACTCATCCTGCATCCCTCCTTCCCCTGGTATTGCTGCTATCAGCTTTTTTGTATATTCATCCTTAGGGTTTCGGAAGACCTCTTCTGTCTCTCCGATTTCCATAAGTTTTCCATTCTTCATTACAGCTACTCTGTCGCAAAGCATTCTTGCAGCACGCAGATCGTGAGTTACAAAAATAATCGAGCAGCCGTGCTCTTCTCTCATATGTCTCAGAAGCTTGATTACCTGAGCCTGAATCTGCATATCAAGTGATGAAACCGGCTCGTCGCAGACCAGAAGTCCTGGGTCCATAGTAAGTGCTCTTGCGATTGCAACTCGCTGTCTCTGACCACCGCTAAGCGCAGCTGGATATCTGTCAGCGTATGATTCATCCATTCCGACATACTGAAGCTGGAAGATTGCTTCTTCTCTGTAGCTTCCTCTCGCTGTCGTTCTGCGCTGAATCTGAAGCGGCTCTGTTATGATATCAGCAACCTTCATTCTGTGGTTCAGAGCCGCCTGTGAATCCTGAAGGATTACCTGACGGTCTGACTGAAGGAGCTGTCTGTTAGCTCTGTACTCCTTAGAATCTGATGTATCGATACCTTTGTAGATTACAGATCCCTGCTGAATCTTGTGAAGATTCATGATGCAGCGAAGAAGTGTAGATTTACCTGAACCAGATTCGCCTACGATTCCGAGGATCTCTCCGTCGCGGAGCTCGAAGCTTATATCCTTGACTGCTTCAAGCTTTCTCTTCCCCCTGCCTTTGCCTAGTGTAAAGGTATGGCAAAGGTTCTTAACTTCTAATATTACTTCGCCGGGCGCTCGATGTTCTTCATGGTGTAGCTTTGACGCTTCCACGAGCGCCCTTGTATATTCTTCCTTAGGGTTATCGAGTATTTCAGTTGCTGTTCCTGTTTCGATTACCTTGCCGTCCTTCATTACCGCGATGCGGTCTGCTATTTCTCTTGCTACAGACAGGTCATGTGTTACAAGCAGCATCGACTTGTTCTGCTCTAAGCAAAGCTTCTTAAGGAGCTTCAGAATTTCGTCCTGAATCGTAACGTCGAGTGCAGTTGTCGGCTCGTCTGCTATCAGTATCTCGCTTTGCATGGCAAGTGCCATTGCGATTACGACTCTCTGGCGCATGCCGCCTGAGAGGTTCGCAGGATACTGCATGGCTCTTGCCTCAGGCTCATCAAGACCAACCTGATCAAGAAGGCTTACCACTCCATCCCATGACTTGCCTTTAAGCTCTGGCTGCCTTATAAGTATTGCTTCCTCGATCTGCTTTCCGACAGGAAGCGTAGGATCAAGTGATGTAAGCGGGTCCTGAAACACCATCGCACATCTTCCATCGGCCTTTACGGAACCTCCCGTAATCTTTGCAGACCTTGGCAGGAGATTCATTACGGCCTTGCATGTCATACTTTTGCCCGAGCCCGATTCTCCCGCTACAGCAAGAATCTCACCCTTATTTAGGGTGAGATTAGCGCCTGAGACAGCTGTTATAACGCCCCCAGCTGTCTCAATATCAACATTTAGGTTATTTATCTTAAGTATTTCCAATGTATCTTATCCTTCAATTGTCCAGTCACATACGTTCCAGAAAATTCCAACACCGTGGTGTCCGAGAACTGTGTCAGGATTGATTCCCTTGATGTTCTTGTCTGCAACATAGATTGCATCGATGTAGCAGAAGAATGTGAATGCAGGATTCTCAGCTAGTGCCTCCTGGAAGCGAGCATAGTTCTCAGCACGAACGCTATCGTCGTCTGACTCTCTTGCAGCCTTGAGGTACTTATCTACATCAGCATTGCTGTATGATGAGTAGTTAGCGCCCTTGTCTGTTCCGAATACCTTGTAAGTGTGATCGTCAGCGTCAAATGGTGATCCCCATCCGATGATGCAGCACTCCTGACCCGCCCAGTCGATTCCCTCTGCAGGAACCTCAGCCTTTACATCAAGACCAGCCTCACGAAGCTGCTGAGCTGCAACCTGTGCCATATCGATTCTTACCTGGTCATCAGGTGAAGCGTTGATTGTAAATCCAATTCTCTTACCATCTCTTGTCCAGTATCCATCCTTATCCTTAGTGCAGCCTGCAGCCTCAAATACCTCAGCTGACTTCTTAAGGTCAAAATCGTAATGGTTTACGTTCGAGTTGTTGTACTTGTTTCTCTGAAGTGGGCCGTATGCAACCTCTCCCTCTCCGAGGATTACTGACTTAACGATTGCTTCCTTATCGATTGCATAGTTGATTGCAGGGATAAGATCAGCATTCTTCTGCCAGTACTCGTTGTTGAAGTTGTACAGAATTCCACGGTAGTCAGATGTCTTCATATCATATACGTTGAAATCATCCTTGCCATCGAACTTCTTAGCAGCCTTAGGTGTAACCTGTGAAAGTGAAAGGTCACCTGACTCAAGCTGAAGCGCAGCTGTGTTGTCATCTGGTACAATCTTGAAGATGATAGTTCCAATGTTTGCTGCTCCGGCAAAATAGTCCTCGTTCTTCTTAAGCACGATTCTCTGTCCCTCATCCCAGCTATCGAGTGCATAAGGACCAGTTCCTACAGGCTTACGGAAGAAGTCTGACTCCTGCATGTCCTCACCCTTCAGAAGGTGCTCAGGCAGAATTGCCATTGTCATATAGTCAAGGAATGCTACATTAGGAGCAGTAAGCTCGAAGCTTACAGTGTAATCATCGATTACATTAATCTTCTTAACATCCTCGTAGTTAGGAGCGTTCTCCGACTCGTTCTTAGGATCCATAATCTGCTCAAAGGTGAACTTTACGTCCTTAGCAGTGAACTCCTCACCATCGTGCCACTTAACACCCTTCTCAAGGTTGAATGTATAAGTGTTAGTAGCCTTATCAAACTTCCATGACTTAGCAAGTCTTGGAATAACTTCGTTATTTCCATCGTGGTCAGTAAGGCCATCGAATATCAGTGCATTTATTTCTCCATGCTCATCCATAGCGGGATTGATTCTTGTATAGTCATTTGATCCATACACAACTGTGTCAGCATCGGGGCCACTTGATGAACTGCAGCCTGTTAGCAGCATACCTGCACACAGTGTTATGCAAAGCACCATAGCTGTGCAGAATTTCATTGTCTTTCTCATTGATTAAACTCCTCTCTTGTTAAAAAAATCACTCACAATATGGAGTTTATTATGTAAATGAAAGTCTCACAAGCCCCACAGGGGGATACCCATGCCTAAATTGCTCAAAATAGCACGATTTTGAATCTTTTTGAGTTTTGGTGATTTTATCTAAGCAAAAAACGCGACCCAAAGGCCGCGCTTTCTGACGTATTAAACGTATATTATTTTACTTAAAGTACTCAACTGCACTTTCGAACATCTTGATGAAGTAGTTTCCTGGTACGTTTCTGTACAGTCCGTCTCCTACTCTCTCTGCATGTCCCATCTTACCGAATACTCTACCATCTGGTGAAGTGATACCCTCGATAGCGTATACAGAATTGTTAGGGTTGAAGTGAATATCGTTAGTAACATTTCCTGCAAGGTCAACGTACTGAGTAGCAATCTGACCGTTAGCAGCAAGCCACTTAACGAGCTCCTCGCTGGCAAGGAACTTACCCTCGCCGTGTGAGATAGGAGCTGAGTAAACCTCTCCAACCTGTGTATTCTTAAGCCATGGTGACATGTTTGATGCAACTCTTACCTGAGCAATTCTTGACTGGTGGTGAGCGCATGAGTTGTATGTAAGTGTCGGACAGCTCTCATCAGTGTCGATAATCTTTCCGTAAGGAACGAGTCCGAGCTTCACGAGTGCCTGGAATCCGTTACAGATACCGCACATCAGACCATCTCTATTGTCAAGAAGATCAGTTACACCCTCCTTGATAATCTCATTTCTGAAGAATGCAGTGATAAACTTTGCTGAACCGTCTGGCTCATCTCCGCCTGAGAATCCGCCTGGGATAAAGATCATCTGTGAATCCTTAAGAGCTCCTGCGAACTCCTCAAGTGAGCCCTTGATGTCATCGCTTGTTCTGTTCTTGATTACCATGATCTGTGGATCAGCGCCAGCCTCTCTTACAGCTCTTGCACTGTCGAACTCACAGTTAGTTCCAGGGAATGCAGGGATAAGAACCTTAGGCTTTGCAACCTTGATTCCTGCTGTTGGCCACTTATCTGCTGCAAACTCAAATGTCTCGAGCTTAACCTCGTGGTTACCCTCGTTGCATGAGAATACACTCTCAAGCTTGTTCTCATACTTGTAAGTTAGCTCAGCCATTGGAATAGTCTCATCACCGAGTGAGATGCTCTGCTCATCAGTAACAGCACCGAGAGCGATAACATCGTAGTCATCTGACGATGGAAAGCTTGTGCTCTCATCAAGCTCGAGTACGAAGCTTCCGTAGCTGTAGCCAAAAATCTTCTCAACTGTAACATCGCTGTCGTACGCGAAGCCGAAGCTGTTTCCAAGACACATCTTAAGTACCGCCTCAGCGATTCCGCCGTATCCCGGAGTATATCCTGAAAGAACCTTTCCGTTCTTCATCATTTCATGTACTGCATTGTAAACTGCAATCTGTGACTCTGCTACAGGAAGTCCCTCGCTGTCAGTCTTAGGGCTTACAAGGACAACACCTGAACCAGCCTTCTTAAACTCTGGTGATACGATTTCAGGAACCTTACCAGTAGTTACAGCAAATGAAATCAGTGTTGGAGGAACATCGATGTTCTCAAATGATCCTGACATTGAGTCCTTTCCTCCGATTGAACCAACACCGAGTCCGAGCTGCGCTCTGAATGCTCCAAGAAGTGCAGCAAGTGGCTTACCCCATCTTGCAGGATCCTTACGAGGTGACTCGAAGTACTCCTGGAATGAAAGATACACATCCTCAAAGCTTGCGCCTGTAGCAATAAGCTTTGATACTGACTCAACTACTGCAAGGTAAGCTGAGTGGTATGGTGACTTCTCTGAGATGTATGGGTTGTAGCCCCATGACATAAGTGAGCAGTCATCAGTGTGTCCTTCAACGAGTGGAAGCTTGTGAACCATTGCCTGAATAGGTGTGAGCTGGTTCTTTCCACCGAATGGCATAAGAACTGTTCCTGCACCTACTGTAGAGTCGAATCTCTCTGAAAGACCTCTCTTTGAGCAGATGTTTAGATCATCTGCTGCAGCAATGTAATTCTCCTTAAAGTCGCCCTTAACCTCTCTCTTCCAAGCCTTAGGTGCCTCTGGTGCAATCTCAATATGCTTGTCAGCACCGTTTGAATCAAGGAACTCTCTTGAAATATCGACAATCTTCTTGTCGTTCCAGAACATTGTGAGGTATGGCTTCTCAGTAACTACTGCAACAGGAACGCACTGAAGGTTCTCAGTAGCAGCAAGCTCCATGAACTTGTCAACGTCTGAAGCTGCAACTACGCAAGCCATTCTCTCCTGTGACTCAGCGATTGCAAGCTCTGTTCCATCAAGTCCCTCGTACTTCTTAGGAACAGCGTTGAGGTTGATCTCAAGTCCATCAGCAAGTTCTCCGATTGCTACAGATACACCACCTGCACCGAAGTCGTTGCATCTCTTGATAAGTCTTGTAGCCTCTCCATTTCTGAAAAGTCTCTGAATCTTTCTCTCCTCTGGAGCATTACCCTTCTGAACCTCTGCTCCGCAAGTCTCTACTGAGCTTGTATCGTGAGCCTTTGAAGATCCAGTAGCTCCACCAATTCCGTCACGACCTGTGCTTCCTCCAAGAAGGAGTACAACGTCTGTTGGCTCAGGTCTCTCACGACGAACATTCTCCGCAGGCGCAGCGGCAATTACCGCACCTACTTCCATTCTTTTGGCAACGTAGCCTGGGTGATAAATCTCATCAACGATTCCTGTTGAGAGTCCGATCTGGTTTCCGTATGATGAATATCCTGCTGCTGCAGTCTGAACGATTGATCTCTGTGGAAGCTTGCCTGGGAGTGTCTCGCTTACAGGCTGAAGCGGATCAGCCGCACCTGTAAGTCTCATTGCTCCGTAAACGTAAGCTCTTCCTGAAAGTGGGTCCCTGATGCATCCGCCTACGCATGTAGCCGCACCACCAAAAGGTTCGATCTCTGTTGGGTGGTTGTGTGTCTCGTTCTTGAAGAGAAGCAGCCATGGCTCCTTAACTCCGTCAACCTCGATCTCAATCTTAACTGTGCAAGCATTGATCTCCTCTGACTCATCGAGCTTATCAAGCTTTCCTTCCTTCTTGAGCTCCTTAACTGCAATAGTTGCAAGGTCCATGAGGCATACAGGCTTGTGGCTTCTGCCAAGCTCATCTCTAAGTGCCATGTACTCGTCGAATGCGCCCTGAAGCAGCTCATCCTCAAAAGTAACCTTGTCGATTACAGTTCCGAAAGTTGTATGTCTGCAGTGATCTGACCAGTAAGTGTCGATCATCTTAATCTCAGTAATTGTAGGGTTTCTCTGCTCTTTCTTGAAGTATGCCTGGCACACATCGAGGTCTGCCGCATCCATTGCAAGACCGAGTTCCTTAATAAACTCTGCCTTCTGCTCTGCGTTCATGTCGATGAAGCCATCCATTACAGCAACATCGCCAGGAGTCTCGTACTCCATCTCAAGTGAATCAGGAAGTGCAAGTTCAGCCTCTCTTGTCTCTACAGGGTTGATGATGAACTTCTTGATTGCAGCAACATCAGCGTCGCTTAGCTCACCGTAAAGAGCAATAACCTTTGCAAATCTTACAAGAGGCTTCTCTCCCTGTGAGATGATCTGGATGCACTGTGATGCTGAGTCAGCTCTCTGATCGAACTGTCCTGGAAGCTGCTCTACGGCAAAAACCTTTGCATCTGCTCCAACGCCAAGTCCCGCAAGATCCTCTGATGTGTTGTCGAGCTGTGGCTCTGCGAAAACAGTCTTTACAGCGTAGTCAAAGAGATTTCTCTCAATATTATCTGCATCATATCTGTTGATTACTCTTACATTCTCAAGGCTCTCGATTCCGAGCAGTGTTCTGATGTCCGCAAGAAGACCCATAGCCTCGTTAGCAAGTCCCTCTTTCTTCTCTACATATATTCTGTATACCATAATATCTCCTTATCACTACTTAACAGCGAGCGCTCTTGCACCAATGTCTTTTCTGAAATACTTGTTGCTGAAGTCAACTGATTCAACCATCTTGTAAGCTTCCTTAACAGCATCCTCAAGAGTATCCTCTACAGCAGTCACACCGAGAACTCTTCCACCGTTAGTCAGAAGTTTTCCGTCGTCAAGCTTTGCACCAGCAACATAAGTTGAAGCCATAATCTCCTCAGGAATTGTGATTTCAAACCCCTTATCGTAGCTCAATGGATAACCTTCTGAAGCAGCGATTACGCAACATGCACTTCGATCAGAGAACTTAACCATATCAGCAGTAAGTCTCTCTTCAGTAACAGCCATCATGATGTCGAGAAGATCGCTCTCAAGAAGTGGCAGAACAACCTGAGTCTCAGGGTCGCCAAAACGACAATTATATTCGATAACCTTAGGACCATCAGCAGTCAGCATAAGACCGAAATAAAGGCAGCCCTTGAAGGTTCTCCCCTCATCCTCCATCGCCTTGATTGTTGGAAGGAAAATCTCCTTCATACATCTGTCTGCGATCTCAGGTGTGTAGTAAGGGTTAGGTGCAACAGTTCCCATTCCGCCTGTGTTAAGGCCAGTATCTCCATCACCGGCTCTCTTGTGATCCATGGAAGAAATCATTGGAACTACAGTCTTACCGTCAGTGAACGAAAGAACTGAAACTTCAGGTCCCTCGAGAAACTCCTCAATAACGATTCTGTCGCCGCTTGCTCCGAACTTCTTGTCCTCCATCATCTCGATAACAGCCTGCTTAGCAGCCTCTCTTGTCTCCGCGATGATTACACCCTTACCGAGTGCAAGTCCGTCAGCCTTGATAACTGTTGGAATCGGACAAGTCTCTATATAGCTAAGTGCATTATCGAGGCTGTCAAAATTCTCGTACTTCGCTGTAGGAATCCCGTACATCTTCATTAGATCCTTTGAGAAGGCCTTACTTCCTTCGATGATTGCAGCTCTTGAGTTAGGGCCAAAGCAAGGAATTCCCTCTGAGCTCAGTCTGTCAACGCAGCCCATTACAAGTGGATCATCAGGTGCAACGACAGCATAGTCAATTGCGTTGTTTACAGCGTACTCTACGATTGCATCGATATCAGTTGCCTTGATGTTAACGCAAGTAGCATCTGCTGCAATTCCACCGTTACCAGGGAGTGCAACAATCTCAGTAACCTTAGGATTCTGTTTAATCTTCTTAATGATGGCGTGTTCTCTTCCGCCACCGCCTACAACCATGATTTTCATAGTCCCGGCCTCCTTATATATTCTAGTGATGGAACAGTCTCATTCCTGTAAATGCCATTGTGATGCCAAGCTCGTTGCAGCAGTTAATAACGTCCTCATCTCTGATTGAACCGCCTGGCTGTGCAATATAGCTTGTTCCGCTCTTATATGCTCTCTGAACGTTGTCGAAGAATGGGAAGAATGCATCTGATGCACATGTTACGCCTGTGATTGTGTCGAGGTAAGCTCTCTGCTCCTCGTCAGTGAATCTCTCTGGCTTCTCTGTGAAGTACTTCTCCCAGATTCCATCAGCGCAGCAATCCTCTTCATTCTTGTTGATGTATGCATCGATTACATTGTCTCTTGTAGGTCTTCCGATGTCTAATCTGAATGGCAGGTTAAGAACCTTCTCATTCTGACGGAGGAACCATGTATCAGCCTTGCCGCCTGCAAGTCTTGTGCAGTGAACTCTTGACTGCTGTCCGGCACCTACACCGATAGCCTGTCCGTCATATACAAAGCAGACTGAATTTGACTGAGTGTACTTAAGAGTGATAAGAGCAATAATCATATCTCTTACTGCTTCCTTAGGAAGATCCTTCTTCTCAGTAACAATGTTCTGCAGAAGCGCTTCATTAATCTTGAAGTTATTTCTTCCCTGCTCAAAAGTAATTCCGTAAACCTGCTTATGCTCCTGCTCTTCAGGTACATAGTCAGGGTCAATCTTAATGATGTTGTAGTTGCCGCCCTTCTTCTTCTTAAGAATCTCAAGAGCTGCCTCAGAATATGAAGGAGCGATGATTCCATCACTTACCTCTCTCTTGATGATTCTTGCAGTTGTCTCATCGCACTCATCTGAAAGAGCAATCCAGTCACCGAATGAGCACATTCTGTCTGTACCTCTAGCTCTGGCATATGCACATGCGATTGGGCTCTCATCAAGACCTTCGATATCAGCAACAAAGCAAGCCTTCTTAAGGCTATCAGGAAGAACGGTGCCAACAGCAGCTGATGTAGGGCTTACATGCTTAAATGATGCAGCTGCAGGCATATCAAGTGCCTCCTTGATTTCCTTAACGAGCTGATATGAATTCAGCGCATCAAGGAAATTGATATATCCAGGTCTGCCGTTTAAGATCTCAAAAGGGAGATCCGATCCGTCAGCCATATAAACAGATGCAGGCTTCTGGTTAGGGTTGCATCCGTACTTAAGTTCAAATCTATTCATACTTGTTCACCATCCTATTCTCAACTTCGCCTGTAACCAGATCAACAGTTCTAAGGTACAGTGAAATCTTATTATCGTCATCTAGAGAGCTCCAGATTGTGTTGAAGAACTCATCCATATCCTCAGGAATAGCTACTCTCCTTGGCTCTCCCTGGAATGTTGGAAGTGGGCTCTCATTTCTCTCATATGTATGAATGAAGTGTCCCATTCCGGCAAAAGACTCATACTCATAGAAGAATCTGTTGCAGAAGCTTCCGTCAGCATCGCCGCTCTTAAGGATGCTCATGTTATATGAGAAGTCACCCTCCTCGTCAAAAGTCATAACACCTGAGATTCTTGGTGTCAGGTTCGGTGCATCTGGCTCAAAACATCTTGTTCTAAGTGACTCATACTCAGACTTTCCTGCCATAAGTCCCTCATAGACAGTGTCTGTCTGGTTTCCGTTCGAAACAATAAGCTTGTTCTCCCATGAACGGATTGGTGCATAGATGATGAGGCTTGGATCCTCGAGCTTGCTTGGGTCAAAAGGCTCTGTGAATACAGCGCCGTCTCTCTCAACAAAGATTCTGTTTCTTGAGTTCTGTGATCTTCCCATAATGAAATATGCTGTTACAGCCTTCTTTCCATCAGGAGTCTTTCCGATGATGATTCCTCTGCCTGGGTAGCTGTGGCCTGCCACTATTTCACTAAACTCTCTATTTGCATAAATGCTCATGACTTATCCTTTCAATCGTTTCAGGCAGTATGATCCATTCTGCCTCTTCCATTACTCTTCTCTGTAGCGTCTCAGGAGTGTCATCCTCCTTAACACAGACAGCCTTCTGTGCAAGAATCTTGCCGCCATCTGTAATCTCATTGACAAAGTGAACTGTAGCGCCAGTCACCTTGACACCCTTGGCAAGGGCCGCCTCGTGAACCTTAAGTCCATAGAAGCCGTCTCCACAAAATGAAGGAATAAGGCTTGGGTGAACATTAAGTATTCTGTTCTCGAAGTGGTTTATGAACTTCTCACTCAGAACAACCATAAAGCCTGCAAGAACGATAAGTTCAATTCCTGCCTCATCGAGAAGCTCGATAAGTTTGTCCTCCTGAGAAGATCTATCAGCAGTCTCATAAACCGGGACATCAAGGTCGCAGGTAGCGCCCTTCTTTCTTGTAACAACAGCCGCAGGAATTCCCTCGTTTGCGGCTCTGTGTAATGCGTAAGCAGAAGCATTGTTACTGAGAACAAGAGAAACCTCCCCGCTCTTAATAATTCCGCTCTTCTGAGCATCAATTATCGCCTGCAGATTGGTTCCTCCGCCAGAAACAAGAACTGCTATCTTAGTCAGTCTGTTCATGGATTTCTCCTGTTATTCTACACCAGAGTGATCTTCTCATCAGACTCTGTGATCTCTCCGATTATGTAAGCATCCTCACCGTTAGCCTTAAGAATCTCAAGAGCTCTGTCGGCATCCTCATTAGCAAGGATGATACACATTCCAACACCCATATTGAAAGTATTGAACATGTCATGTTCGCTGATTCCACCAGTCTCAGAAATAAGGTCAAAGATTGGAAGAACCTTTACTGCATCCTTATTAACTCTTGCACCGAGTCCATCAGGAATGCTTCTTGGAATATTCTCATAGAATCCGCCACCAGTGATATGGCTGATTCCCTTAGCTTCAATCTCTTCAAGAAGAGCAAGCACAGGCTTAACATAAATTCTTGTTGGCTCAAGAAGTGCCTCGCCAAGTGACTTTCCGCCAAGCTTCTCAAGAGGAGTCTTAAGATCAGCGTTCTCGATATCAAATACCTTTCTTACTAGTGAGAAACCATTTGAATGAACACCGCTTGATGGAAGTGCAATGATTACATCGCCTGCCTTCATCTTAGAATTGTCGATAAGCTTATCCTTATCAACAACACCTGTTGTATATCCTGCAAGATCGTACTCATCTACTGAATAGAAGCCAGGCATCTCAGCAGTCTCACCACCGATAAGTGCTGCACCTGACTGTACGCAACCTTCGCATACACCCTTAACGATTGCCTCAATTCTCTCAGGATAGTTCTTGCCGCATGCAATGTAATCGAGGAAGAAAAGTGGCTTAGCTCCTACACATACAACGTCGTTAACGCACATTGCAACGCAGTCAATTCCGATAGTGTCATGTTTATCCATAAGGAATGCAAGCTTCAGCTTAGTTCCTACTCCATCAGTACCACTTACAAGAACCGGCTTATTAATTCCTGTAAGGTCAAGCTCCATCAGGCCTCCAAAACCGCCAACACTTCCCATTACACCTGGTGTCACAGTTCTTGCGATATGTGATTTCATAAGCTCTACCGCCTTGTAACCTGCGGTAATATCTACACCTGCTGCAGCATAGCTGTCTGATCTTGATTTGTTGTTCATAGAGATTGTGCTCCTTTATTATTTCTTTCCGTTCCAGCAGTAAGTACACATCTGCTCCGGATCTAGCCCGATAGCTTCATAGATTCCCTCAAGAGACTGAAACTCCAGAGAATCAAACTTAAACTTGTCGCAGATAGCCTTTCTCATCGCCTTTCCTCTTTCAGTCTTACCGTCTGAGTACTCTTCGATGTGGTTCAGGCCCTCCTCACCCTCAAGCTCTATGATGGTTCTTCTTGTTATAAGCTCCATCTCGTTCTTTGATGCTGAGAAGTTAACAAATGGGCATCCATACATGATTGGCGGGCAAGCCGATCTCATATGAACTGCCTTCGCACCATTATTATACAGGAATTCTACGGTTTCGCGCAGCTGAGTTCCTCTAACAATGGAATCATCTACGAACAGCAGATTTTTATCCTTAATCAGTTCCACAACCGGAATCTGCTTCATCTTGGCAACCTTGTTACGCTCCTTCTGGTTAGTTGGCATAAAGCTTCTCGACCATGTTGGAGTGTATTTGATGAATGCGCGGGCAAAAGGTCTATGTGCTTCGTTCGAATATCCGATTGCGTGTGGTGTGCCTGAGTCTGGTACTCCGCCGACATAATCGATTGAATCGATATCGAAGCCATTTTTGATATCGTCTCTTGCCATGATATGTCCGTTACGATATCTCATAACCTCAACATTCACGCCTTCATAAGTAGTTGTAGGATATCCGTAGTAGCTCCAGAGGAAGCTGCAGATCTTCATCTCCTTGCCCGGCTCAGCGAGAACTGTCATCTTATCATGTGTCAGCTCAACAATCTCTGCTGGTCCGAGGTTCTTGACGATCCTAAAGCCCATCTTCTCAAGAGCATATGACTCGAAGCTAACTCCGTAACCATCCTCAGCTTCTCCGATAAGTATCGGAAGCCTTCCTACTTTATCTCTCGCCGCGATAATCGAACCATCATCTCTCAGGATAATAATTGAGCATGTTCCCACAATCATCTCCTGTGCAAACTTGATACCTTCAACAAAGTCATCCTTCATGCTGATCATCGAAGCAACCAGCTCTGTCTGATTAATCTTTCCCTCAGTCACAGCATTGAAATGGCCCTGTGCTTCAAATGTCATCTGAGCAAGGCTCTCAATATTGTTGATTCTGCCAACAATGCAGATTGAGAAAACGCCGAGCTTAGATCTGATAAGCAGTGGCTGCGGATCTGTATCTGAGATGCATCCGATAACCGATGTACCCTTCATTGAGTCAGTAATATTCTCAAACTTAGTCCTGAAAGGTGAGTTTGAAATATTATGTATCTGTCTCTGCATTCCGGCATCCTTGTCCCAGGCAGACATTCCACCTGTCTTTGTTCCGAGATGCGAGTGATAATCTGTACCAAAGAATACATCAAGTACGCACTCATCTCTTGATGCTATTCCGAAAAATCCACCCATTGTATAATCCTCCTTCAAACCGGCGTCGCGGCCTCATATCGCCGGTCATTCACTAAAACTTTCTGTTATATCTTCCCTTGTTATCCTCACTCAACAGGGAAGCTCTTCCCCTATGCGAAGAAGAGCTCTGAAAGTGTCATTGGATCGATGTACTCGCCATCCTTGTAAACTCTCATGTTACCTGAAGCGATCTCATCGATAAGCATTACGTTTCCGTCCTTGTCGTAACCGAACTCGAACTTGATGTCATAAAGGTCAAGACCCTTATCCTTAAGATCATCAGCAACGATCTTAGTGATTTTCTGAGTCATCTCCTTAATCTCGTCATACTGCTCAGCTGTCATAACGCCGAGAACAACGATTCCGTCCTTAGTTACAAGTGGATCTCCAAGATCATCGTTCTTGAATGTCATCTCTACGTAAGCAGGGAGATCAGCGCCAAGCTCGATGTACTGTCCATATCTTCTGTGGAAGCTTCCTACAGCCTTGTATCTGCAGATTACCTCAAGTCCCTGTCCGAATACAGTTGCAGGGAGAACCTCCATAGTAGTGTCATCAAGGTTAGCCTTTACGAAGTGTGTTCTGATTCCTGCAGCATTGATCTTCTCAAAGAAGTACTCAGTCATTCTGAGGTTAACATCGCCAACTCCCTCGATTGTAAGTCCAACTGAATTCTCACCTGGATCAAAAACTCCGTCCTTACCAGTGCAGTCATCCTTGAACTTCAGTAGAAAGTTTCCGTTCTCGAGCTCAAATACGTTCTTAGTCTTTCCTGTGTAAACCAGCTTCATAACAAATCTCTCCTTTGCTTGCTATTATATAAAAAATAAAATATTTTACTGTTAAAATACGTAATTGTTTTTACTTAGTACATGCTTCTCTGTGTATCCGTTAATTAAAGGCGTGACATAATGTCTGCGTCCTTCTTTAGTACTGCCTCAGCCTCAGCCTTACGTCTCTCATCGAGAACCTTGGCAAGCTTGTCATCAGCTACAGCAAGAATCTCTGCTGCTAGAAGTGCTGCATTCTTACCGCCATCAACTGCAACTGTTGCTACAGGAATTCCTGATGGCATCATTACTGTTGAAAGAAGTGCATCCATTCCGTCAAAAGCTGCTGACTTGCATGGAATTCCGATTACCGGAATTGTTGTGTTCGCTGCAATTGCACCTGCAAGATGTGCTGCCATTCCGGCTGCTGCGATTATTACGCCAAAACCGTTCTCTCTTGCGTTTGCTGAGAACTCTCTGGCTTCTTCCGGTGTTCTGTGTGCTGAATACACATGAACCTCAAAAGGGATCTCCAGTTCCTTGAGAATATCTGTTGATTTCTTAATAATTGGCAGATCACTGTCGCTGCCCATGATGATTCCGACTTTCTTCATTCCACGATTCCTCCTTGTATCAGTACCTTAGAATTTTCGCATGGATGTACCGATTGTTCAAGAAAACCGCGTAAAAAAATAGTAATTTTATGTATATTTTATTTTATTGTTCGGAATCATTCGGATAATTTGTTTACTTATTTGTTAATTGTTCGCTTAGCCCTGCTATTTATTTAACAAAAAAAGCATGGCTCGCTAAAACCATGCTCCATAAATGCCAAAAATATTATGCTCTGTACTCCTTAGCCTCTGCCTCGCCGTTGAGAACTCTAAGTGCGCCCTCAGCAAGTGACTGCATCTCATTCTCACCTGGGTAAACATAGATAGGAGCGATTCCTTCGATGTACTGTGAAATCTCATCAACAACCTCCTGGCCGTGTGCAATTCCGCCAGTTAGGAAGATTCCGTCAACCTTGAACTTAAGAACTGCTGCCATAGCTCCGATGTACTTAGCGTGCTGGTAGCAGAATGCCTTGAATGCAAGCTCGCAAGCCTTATCGCCATCCTGCATTCTTGCCTTAACCTCTCTCATATCCTTAGTTCCTGTGTGTGAATACATTCCAGCGTCCTGCTTAAGCATTCTCTTAAGGCTTGACTTATCGTACTCACCTGAGAAGCAAAGATTAATTACTTCGTCATCAGGAAGTCCGCCAGGTCTGTCCATTGACATAGGTCCGTCTACACTGCAGTCTGTGATATCAATACATCTGCCGTGCTCGTGAGCTGCGATTGAAGTTCCTCCACCGAGGTGAACTCCGATAAGGTTAAGCTCTTCGTATGGCTTGCCAATCTCAGCAGCGCAAGTTCTAGCGATTGCCTTCTGGTTAAGAGCGTGGAATCTTGAAGTTCTCTTGATTGAAGCTAGACCAGTAACCTTAGCAACCTCAGTCATCTCGTCTGTTGATACAGGGTCACAGAAGAATGCTGGGATTCCGTACTCCTTAGAAATGTCGTTAGCAATAAGAAGTGCAAGTCCGTGTGGCTGCATTCCGCCGTAGTTCATGTCCTTAGCATCAGCTACGCACTGCTCATTGATGTAGTATGTACCTGACTCAACGGCTCTGATAAGACCTGCTCTTGAGCATACTGCATCAAAGTCCTTAAGTTCAAGACCGTTCTCCTTAAGAGCCTCAAAGATATCGTTCTTTCTTACATCGAACTGCTCGATAGGAATTCTATGTGTAGCAAGGAACTCCTGATCGTGGTTAATTGTCTTTGAGAAAACCTCATCGTGGTCGTTGTATACTGCAATCTTTGATGACGTTGAGCCGAAGTTAAATACTAGAATCTTCATAAAAAATGTCTCCTCCTGAATTGTATTACTTAGTATCCCCCGATTTTTATAAAAAAGAGACCACCTCAAGATGGTCTCCTATAATCATTACATCAGATTCAATTAACCGAAGTACTTCTTACCAAGGTTCTTGAATGACTCCTCTGATCTCTGAATAGTCTCGTTAGCGATGCAGAATGAAAGTCTGATGTATCCTGGGCACTTGAATGCGCTACCAGGTACCATAAGGATTCTCTCCTCCTTAGCAGCCTTAACGAACTCATTCTCGTCAGCTACAGGTGACTTAACCCATAGATAGAATGCTCCCTTTGGATAAAGAGCCTCGAAGCCTGCCTCAGTTACGATCTTGTAAAGATCTGCAGCGTTCTTCTTATAGTAGTCAAGATCTGCTCTAGCCTTGATGCATCTCTCAACGATAAGCTGTGGAATTGTAGGAGCGTTAGTGTCTCCGCAAACTCTGTTAGCTACAATTGCAGCAGCGATGAAGTCATCAGCCTCATCTGAAGCATCTGGAATTGCAACATATCCGATTCTGTCACCAGGCATTGAAAGTGACTTAGACCATGAGTATGCAATCAGAGTGTTGTCATAGAATGCAGGGATGAATGGAACCTTGTCATCAGTATAAACAAGCTCTCTGTATGGCTCGTCAGCGATGATGTAAATTGGGTGTCCGTACTCCTTCTCAGCTTCCTTAAGAACATCACAAAGAGCCTTGATAGTCTCCTCTGAGTAGATAGTTCCTGTTGGGTTGTTAGGGTTATTGATGATAACTACCTTAACCTCTGGGCAAAGAGCTGCCTTAAGTCCCTCTACTGAAGGCTGGAACTCTGTCTCAGGGCTTGCAGGAACAACGATTGTCTCTGCACCGTAGTTGCTTGCCCAGTTAGCATACTCTACAAAGTATGGAGCGAAAACGATCTGCTTGTCGCCTGGGTCAAAGATTGTCTTCATAAGAATGTTGATTGCTGATCCAGCACCAACAGTCATGATAATATTCTTAGCCTCGTAGCTTGATCCGAATCTCTCGTTAAGATCATCAGCTACAACTTTTCTTGTTGATTCAAAACCTGCATTTGATGGGTATGAGTGAACATCATGTGGGTCCATCTCGTGGTTGATGTAATCGATTGCATCAAATACTTCCTGTGGTGGGTTAAGTCCTGGGTTACCTACTGAGAAGTCATAAACATTCTCTGCGCCATAAACCTTCGCCATCTTCTTTCCTTCTTCAAACATTGCTCTGATTACTGAGCTTCCCTGAAGGAAAGGCTTCATGCTTTCTGCTATCATGTCATTAGCCTCCATAACAAATTTAGTACAATAATCAACGCCCTTATGCGCTTGCTTATATTTTAACACACCAGTATTTCTTATACAACAAACTGCACCTTGAAATAATCTTCCGAATAACAGATAATAGACTTGGTAGATTTTATTTAGAAATAACAGGAGGGCTATTTATTATGGCAAAATATGATTGGTCAACCTTCGGATTCCACATCCCAGAGATTATGGTTCCTGCCGAGGGTACAGATTATAGTAAGTGGGCAGTTGTTGCATGTGACCAGTTCACATCAGAGCCTGAGTACTGGGAGAAGGTTGAGGAAATTGTTGGAGATGCTCCATCAACTCTCAGACTTATGCTTCCTGAGATCTTCCTTGACAAGCCAGATGAGGCTGAGAAGATTGCTGCAATCAACGCTACAATGGATAAGTATATGGAGGATGGCACACTCAGAAAGCTTGCTCCTGGATGCATGCTTGTTAAGAGAGTAGCTGAGGGAAGACCTAGAATTGGTCTCGTTATCGCTACAGACCTTGAGGCTTATGACTTCAGCGTAGGTTCAACATCACTTACACGTGCAACTGAGGGAACAGTTATCGAGAGAATCCCACCTCGTCTAAGAATCAGGGAGGGTGCTCCAATCGAGATGCCACACATTCTCATTCTTATCGACGACCCTGAGAAGACAGTTATCGAGCCACTTGTTGATGCTCCACAGACTCCTGTTTATGATACAGACCTCATGCTGGATGGCGGACACATCACTGGTTCATTCATCGAGGAGAAGGATCTTGAGGGTGCTAAGGAAGCACTTTCAGTTCTCTTCGACAAGGCAGTTGAGAAGTACGGCGAGGGCAACGTAATCTTCCAGGCTATGGGCGACGGAAACCACTCACTCGCTACAGCTAAGACTAATTGGGAGAACATCAAGAAGACTCTTACACCAGAAGAGGCTGAGAATCACCCAGCAAGATACGCACTTTGCGAGATCGAGAACATCCACGACAGCGGTATCGTATTCGAGCCAATCCACAGAGTACTCTTCGCTAAGAACGGACAGAGCGGAATGGACATCGTTAACGAGACACTCGAGCTTCTTAACGAGCAGAACGGCAAGGCATACCTCGCAGCAGCTGACGCCGAGGTACCAGCAGGTGCTTTTGGCATCCCATACATGACTGGTGGCGAGAAGGGTCTCGTAATCGTAGAGGAGCCTGCTAACAAGCTTGAGGTTGGTGCTCTTCAGAACGCTCTTGACGTAATGGTTAAGGAGAGAAAGACTTGCGATATCGACTACATCCACGGACTCAAGGTTGTTGAGAACCTTTCAGCTCAGGATGGTAACGCAGGATTCCTTCTTCCAGCAATGGACAAGTTCATGCTCTTCCCTGCAGTACAGGCAGACGGCGCACTCCCAAGAAAGACTTTCTCAATGGGAGAGGCTAACGAGAAGAGATACTACATTGAGTCAAGATACATCGGAAAGTAATCTCTGTGATTTCTTTCAAACAATCGAATTAAAGACAAGCCGGGTTTGCATCAAGGTGCGGCCCGGTTTTTTCATGCAATACAAAAGGAGTGCTTCTGCACCCCCTTAGCTTCGTCAATATCAGCTTAATAGCAACTTAGTTAAGCTTCTTGATGTCGCTTGCCTTAGTTGTTTCAGCTTCCTTCTTCATTCTCTCTGCGCTCTCTGCCTTGATTCTGTCGAGGTCATCCTTGTTGATCTCACCTCTCTTCCAGGCCATATATGCGAACACTACCTTAGGATCCTCTGGAATCTTAGTGTACTTGTCCTCATCTGCCTTCTTCTTAATCTTATTGTTGTTAATAAACAGTGCAATAAAAGCGCACAGTATTATAACCGGAATCATTACCTGCATGTTTTCGTTCTCCTTGCAATTACATTTAGATACATTGCTACAATGATATACATCTTCACATTTATTTTCAAGTGCCAAAACTTTCAAAAGAGCCCGCGCGATGCGCGAGCTCCATTAAGTCATTTAATTAATTTTCGTCATGTTCCGTGACTTCCCACAAATCACGTCACCATTAACCTACTGCCAGAAATCAGTATCCTTGATTCCGATATCTGATGCCTTGAAGTGAGGATCCTTGCCTTCCTTACGCTGCTTAACGTAGTCGTTCAGACACTTGCAAGCTGCGCCGCCAAGGATAGCGATTGTTGGAATATTTGTGATAACCATGAGTCCCTGTGCCATGTCAGCTGTATCCCATACGAGACCTGCGCTTGAGATAGCTCCGAGGAATACAAGTATAGTAGCAATAACTCTGAATGTAAGAACCTCTGTTCTTGTAGCGTCTCTCTTAAGAATGAAGTTCAGACAACCCTCAACGTATGAATAGTTACCGATAAGAGTTGTGAACGCAAAGAGTGACATTGCTACTGCAAGGAATATTGGTCCGAACTCACCAAGAGTAGCCTTCATACATTCCTGAACGTAAGGTGCTCCTGCTGCAGCCTCAGTTGGAGTAACATCAAGTGCTGTGAGGCACATGAATGCTGTAGCTGTACAGATCAGAAGTGTATCGATGAATACTGAAAGTGTCTGTACAAGACCCTGCTTTACAGGGTGAGATACGTCTGCTCTAGCTGCTGCGTTAGGAGCAGAACCCATACCAGCCTCATTAGAGTAGAGACCTCTCTTAAGACCCCACATTACTACTGAACCTGCAAATCCACCGAAAATTGACTTGAAGTCAAATGCGCTCTCGAAGATAAGTCCGAACATTGTTCCAAGCTTACCGGCGTTCATAACCATTACGATGATAGCAACTGCGATATAGATAACACCCATGAGAGGTACGAGATACTCAGTTACCTTGATAAGCCTCTTAGCACCACCGATTACGATGATTCCAAAGAGTGCAGCAAGCACAATTCCGATAATCATTGGAGTGCTACCCTCTTTGTAGAAATCAAATGCCGCAAATGTTGACTGAAGGTTGTATGCTGCGAGCATGTTGTAACCTACAGCGTATGTGAAAATGATCAGAATAGCGAAGATAACACCAAGCCATCTCTGACCGAGAGCATCTCTCATGTAGAATGATGGGCCACCATATGATGAACCATCTTCTGGATCTCTCTTCTTATAAATTTGAGCAAGAGTTGACTCGATAAATGCATTAGCTCCACCGAGAATTGCAGTAATCCACATCCAGAAAATAGCACCAGGACCGCCTGTGCAGATTGCAGTTGATACTCCGATAATGTTTCCTGTACCTACTCTTGATGCTGTTGAAACCATCAGCGCTCCGAAAGAGGAAATACCGTTTTCAGTCTTTGGCTTTTCCTTGATTACTCTGAACATCTCAGGGAAGAGTCTGATTTGCATGAAGCCGGTTCTTATTGTGAAATAGATACCTACTGAAATCAGAATAAGCGGCAGAATGAATGGCTGGTACAGAATATCATTTATGCTGCACACAAAGCCGTCTAGTGTGTTAACCATGTTTAGTTTCCCCCTTAGTTATAGAATAAAACGAACTTTCAATTTATTCACAGTTTATCAGAGGATTCTTCGTTAGTAAACACAATTTTTGAATTTTGTATAATTGTATTCATAAAATACAATTTCGTTCTAGTATGCAAAGTTGTTGTTTTGCCCGTTTTCAGCCCTTTCGACCACGTTTTTCATATATCTGGTATACGCATCATAAATTTCAGATGACACGCTTTTTCTTATCTCATTTCTTACTTTATAACATTCTTCAAGCATTGCTTTTCTTGCCATGTCATCAAGTTTCAGAAGAAGGAGTATGCAAAAAACATCGAATATCTTACGCGAAATCCCGTCTTTTGCCATTATGATTACCGAGAATCTAGCCATTTTAGTGCTTTCATAAGGTTGTATCCTTTCTGATGTTTTATCTCATGAGATATTTTTTCTTAAAAGAGCCCCGTCTCGCTTTGTATTCAAGACAGGACTCAGTGCAAAAGTACTATTATATCTAAATTACATTGCTCCGTGGATAAGCTCAAGAACCTTCTTAAGGTCGTTTACTTCCATCTGTCCCGGAGCTGAGGCCTTTGCTGCCGCACCGAATGTTAGTGCTGATCCGAAAGTCTCTCCTGCAAGACGGCTTACTACGCCATTTCCTGCCATTGACATTGTGATGATTGGTCTGTCAGCATGTTCTGTCGCCATCTCCTCTGTAGCAGTGAGGAGAGTCAGGACATCCTTCTTGCTCTGAGGCATAACTGCAATTTTAGGGATATCCGCTCCAAGCTCCTGCATCTTGCACAGTCTTCCAACAATATCATCCTTATCAGGAGTCTTATCGAAGTCATGGTTTGATGCAACAACCTTTACGCCAGCTTCATGAGCACCATCGATAATCTTCTCAACTACCTCATCGACGGTGAATATCTCGACATCAACGAGGTCTATAAGGCCAGTCTGAGCAGCCTTGATATTAATCTCTGCATAAGTCTCATCATCGATTGCCTTTTCGCCGCCTTCCTTAGATGTACGGAATGTCATAAGGATTGGCATCTCGCCGAGTGTCTCTCTAAGCGCCTTGAGTACGTCTTCCATCTGTGCCCAGTCGAACACACCCTCGAACCAGTCGATTCTCCACTCAACCACGTCAGCAGGGAGCTTAGTGATTGCACGCGCCTCTTCAAGAATTGCTTCCTTAGTTTCACCTACGATAGGAACGCAAATCTTAGGCATTCCTTCGCCTATTACTATATTTCTAACCTTTACAGCATTCATTTTATCTTTCCTTTCTGATGCCTGTGCAGTTTAGTTCTCTGCATTCTCAAGCATCTTAGCATAGTTCTTGTTTACGAAGAGTCCGAGGAGAACTCCGATTGCAGTGAGAACGATGCTAATCATCATTACTCCTGAAGCTGACATCTGTGCAGCCGCCTTATTATCTGAATCAGGCATTGGCAGTAAGATGATAAGCGCCATCATTACGATGTATATAATACCTACAAGGAAGGGCGATAAGTCTTCCGAGTCCAAGTGCCGCCGAGATTGCGGTGATTGCCATTACTTCGACATCCCAGCTTGCTGCAAGTGATTCCCTGATCAGCGCCTGTCCAAGGATTAAACAGCCGATACCGTGAAGGAAATAGTTAATATACAGTACAATCACGCTAGGTAAATATTTCTTGTTAAGCATTATTCTATACCTTATATGCCTTTCTTAGCTATTTGTTTTGTTAATTAGCAGACTAGTCATCGTATGAAATTCCGAACTTTTCCTTCATATGCTCATTCGTATATTAAGCACCGCGAAGTTAAAACCACAAAAAAGAGAGCCTCATATGATTGATATAAAACTCTCTCAAAATTATTAATCTATTACTTTCCAGTTGTGTAGTTATCGAAGTAACCCTGGATATAAACTACAGGTGTTCCCTTATCTCCTGATCCTGATGTCAGGTCGCAAAGTGAACCGATAAGGTCTGTAAGTCTTCTTGGCGTTGTACCCTCTGATGCCATGTTTCCTACAAGGCTCTCACCAGTCTTGTCGTTGATAGCCTGCTCGATAGCACCCTTAAGCTCATCACCTGTGAGGTGTGAGTAATCGTTATCAGCAAGGTACTTAAGCTTAAGCTCGTTAGGCGTTCCCTCAAGACCCGCAGTGTATGCAGGTGATACTACAGGGTCTGCAAGCTCCCAGATCTTTCCAACTGGATCCTTGAAAGCTCCGTCTCCATAGACCATAACCTCAACGTTCTTTCCAGTCTTATCCTTCATGATTGACTGAATCTCATCAACGAGTGGCTGGCAATCTCTTGGGAAGAGCTTAACAGTGTCATCTGTTGACTTGTTAGTTCCAAGCAGTCCGTACTCCTCGTTGTATCCGCTTCCGTTTACTGACTCGTTAAGAATCTCGTCCATTCCGTAAACGTTAGCACCAAGCTCCTTAAGCTTGTTTCTTGTTCTGAATCTTGTATGAATATCACAATTGATTACATTGTTAGTATAATCAAGAATTGTCTCTGGCTTATTTGAGAAGATAATCTCAGCCTCAGCTCCAGCCTCTCTGATGATCTCGCTGTAGAACTCAACATAGTCAACGCCTGTGAACTGGTGCTTGTTAACACCGAAGAGCTCTCGGTACTTCTTCTCATCAAGAACGTCTGCATAAGGGTTGATGCCTGCTTCAACAACCTGATCGATTGTGAGAAGTGCATTTCCTACCTCATCTGATGGGTAGCTTAGCATTACAACAACCTTCTTAGCGCCCTTCGCCATACCTCTCAGGCAGATAGAAAATCTGTTTCTTGATAGGATAGGCCATACGATTCCGATAGTCTCTCCACCAAGCTTGTTCTTAACATCCTCTGCAATGTCGTCAACACTGGCATAATTTCCCTGACATCTTGCAACTACAGACTCAGTGATGCTGATAACATCTCTGTCCATAACCTCAAAACCATCAGTCTCAGCTGCTGCAAGAACACTCTCTACTACCTGCTCTGCAAGATTGTCTCCCTCACGGAAAATCGGACATCTGATTCCACGTGATACAGTACCTACACGTCTTTCTGCTTTCATTCTAAGCCTCCGTTTATTTATACAAATATTGATTGTCTATTAATAAATGCCATTCTTAGCACTATCATCAAATTTATACATAAAATGTGCAAAATCATCATTTTAGCGAATGAACATAACATAACAAATTAAGTATACAGCAAACATTTACCCATTGTAAACGAAAAATTTCAAAACAAATGCCACTTTTTGCACCACTTTTTTCCTTTAGAACAACAAAAAACCCCGTAGCCACGGGGGTTTTGTTGGCGGAGAGAGGGGGATTTGAACCCCCGCGCCGGAGTTACCGACCTACTGGTATTCGAAGCCAGACCCTTCAGCCACTTGGGTACCTCTCCATATCAAATTGTATCAGCAACCGTGATTATACCATAATCACGTATATTCGGGCAAACAGATTTGCTGCTTGCCCGGGCTATCATCTAACAGATATCTATGCTTCCTCTATCTTCAGTACTCTTATCGCCTTCTCAAGCATCTCAACCTCGATACCTCGAGTCTTAAACTCTTCACCATCCGCAACAAATCTCATCTCACCATTGTTAGGCTCGACTCTGACTTTCTTTGCTCTTGTATAAACAGCTATATCATCGATATTCTTAATCTGAAACAGCTTACCCTTCATATACTTCGGGATAAGACTTGGAAGTCTTCTTCTCGGAAGATCCCTGATAACAAGCACCTCAGCTAGACCATCAGCAATGTCTGCATTCGGACAGCTCTCGAAACCGCCACCGCAGAATCCACCATTGGCTACAGTTGAAAGCAACAGCGGTCCATCGTAGATTTCCTTATCGTCGGCAAATACCTTAAGGTTCTCGCCCCTTTTGCCAATGAAATTCACAGCGACAGCAAGAACGTATGAAAGTGTTCCCGAAACTCCAGGGAGCATCTTAAGTTCATGAGCCTTGATCGCAGTGTTGCCATCGAATCCGATGTTGATTCCATTTACAACGATTCTCGAATCAGCACCTGATTCAGTCTCATAAGTCATTCTCATGACATCCATATCCATCGGAACACCCTTCAGCAGTTTCTCGAAATCTCTATAAGTCGGTGCTGCATCATTTCCGCCAAGTGCACGTATAAAGTCATTGCCACTGCCACAAGGATACACTCCAAGAATAGCGTTGTCATTGCCATACACCCCGCCTGCAACCTCCTGAATTGTTCCATCGCCACCACACGCTACGATAACGATATCCTCAGGCGCCGCATCCTTGGCGATTGCATCAGCAAGCACAGAGGCGTCAAGCTGTCCCTCTGTGAAATAATATTTTATATCATCTCTACCCTCGTCAATCAGCTTCTTAAGCCCCGCGACAACATCGCTGTCATCGTGTTGGCCCTGACCTGACGCGGGATTAACTATAAACGCAAACTTCATATACTTACCTCCTTAGGGACTGCACTGAGGTAGTCGATAGAAACAAGCATATACTTTACTCCTCTGTGATCACCTTTAATTCCTGTGGCAAAAGCATTTACCCCGTGAAGATGACCGTAAACGCACACCGACACCCCGAATTCCTCGAGTGTCTTCGTAAATTCGGTCTCCATACCCGCGGTATCTGACGGCGGATAATGAAGAGCGACGATAATCTTGGCGTCCTTCGGCGCTTTTGCCCGCGCGGACTCAAGCCCCATGCGGAGTCTTAGAATCTCACGTCTGTACATCTTCTCGTCATGTTCTGAATACTCTGAAGAACCCGGATATGGCCAACCTCTTGTGGCACAGATAACCGTGTTCAGCTCCTCTACATAATAGCTGTCGTTCTGGAGGAAAATCACGTCGTCATAGAGCGTATTCAGATAATGAATTCTCGCCCACCACAAGTCGTGATTACCCTTGGAAATAATCTTGGTTCCTGGAAGATTATGGATCCACTCGATGTCATCCATCGCCTCTTCAAGCCTAAGGCCCCAGGAGATATCTCCCGGAATTATAACAACATCATCCTCACTTACCCGCTCGAGCCACGCTCTTCTGAGTCTGTTCGCATGATCATCCCAACCTGCACCAAAAACATGCATCGGCTTGTTAATATTCTCGTTAAAGGACAGATGAAAGTCCGAAATGGCAAATATCTTCATCGTCATTACTCCCAGGTATTATTCCAGAATTCTTACGGCCTCTTCCTCATCTATTGCGTCAACGTCACGTAGCTTTCTCTGAATCTGTCTCGTCCTCGTTCCAACAAGCTTGTCGAGTTCTTCATCTGCCTGGCGAAGTCTCTTTCTCGTGTTGTCGAGCACGCTGGCAAAATTATCGAACTCTGTCTTAACCGCCCCGAGCGTCTTCCACACTTCGCTCGATCTCTTCTCAATAGCAAGTGTTGAGAAGCCCATCTGAAGGCTGTTAAGCAGCGCGGCCATTGTAGTAGGGCCGGCTATTGTTATTTTATATTTTCTCTGCAGATTTTCAACCATTCCTGCATTTACAGCTTCTGCGTAAAGGCCCTCAAACGGCAGGAACATTATCGCGAAATCTGTCGTATAAGGAGGCTCTATATATTTATCATGAATATCCTTAGCTTCCTTAAGCATCGTGTTCCAGAGCTTGTTCTTACAAGCCTCGACTATGCTTCTGTCGTCAGTCTCATAAGCATCCATCAGCATTCCATAAGTCTCTCCCGGAAACTTTGAGTCAATCGGCAGATACACTACGCCTTCGCCATCACCCGGAAGTCTTATAGCAAACTCAACTCTGTTGGTACTTCCCGGCACTGTTGCAACATTCTCGTCATACTGTGATCTGTTAAGAATCTGCTCAAGGATTGCCCCAAGCTGAACCTCTCCGAGGATTCCTCTTGTTTTGACATTAGACAGAATCTTCTTAAGGTCGCCCACACTTGAAGCAACCGACTTCATCTCGCCAAGGCCCTTGTAGACCTCTTCAAGCCTTTCGTTAACCATGCCGAACGATCTTGTCAGCTTCTCGTCAAGTGTTGTCTGAAGCTTCTCATCAACAGTCTGCCTCATTCCCTCAATCTGAGAGCTGTTCTCCTGTCTGAGTCTTGCTATGCTCTCTTCAAGAGCCTTAAGTCTCATATCCTGCTGCTCGTTCATTATACGCTGATTCCCTGCAAGAATCTCGCCATAATTTCTGAACGCCAAGTCTATCTTAGCATCCATCGATCTGCCAGAAGACTTCACAGCAATCAGGCTGACTATCGTAATCAGCATCAGTATCACCATAACTAACAGAAGCAGTATAATCAAACTGTTCATCTATTCGTAATCTCCTGTATCCTCTGTATCCTCTTCAGCTTTCATTCTCTTGAGTTCGTCGAGCACCTTATATATATCTCCGCTCGAATATCCTCTGCCCGCGAGGTTTCTCGCAATCCGTGCAAATATCTTCTCAAGAGCGTCATCATTGAGGAGCTTGCCCTCTGTCGCATTTCTGTAAAGCTTAAATCCGTGCTCCTTTGCCTCGCTGTACTCGTCGAGACCATTCTCGTACACGTAATCCTCATAGGCAAAATTCGCGGTATCTGCCGCTACACCCTTCTCCGCAAGCTCGCGAAGTATTCTCTTTGATGCATGCTTTCTTCCAAGGCCGTACTCGATAAAGCTTCTCGCATACTCATAATCATCAATGTAGCGATGAGCCTTAAGCTCGTTTACGGCTTCATCTGCCTCTTCTTCAGAATATTCCTTAACCTTAAGGTGGTCTCTGACCTCCTTCTCGGTTCTCATTCGTCTAGAAAGGTAAAGCGCAGCTGCCTCGTATGCAGACTTCTTATATGCCATAGTAGTGAATCTCCAGCGGGATCATATTAGCACAGAGTGCCGCGTGGCAACCATCCTCTGTTCCGAGAAGCTCGATGTCGAACATATGCCACTCATCACCGTTCATCATGATTGTATTATCTGAAACTGACGGAAGCTCTGTCATAACACCTTCTCCGATGGCTTTGGCCGCAGCTTCCTTTCTTGCCCAGAATCTGTAGAACTCTGATGGACTCTCAAGCGCCGCCTCGATATCTTCGCTGGCAAAACACTTCCTGGCGAGTGCCTCAAACTTCGCCTCCTTCTCATATTGAACGTCAATTCCGCACTCGTAGTCATCAAAAACAACTACCCACGTATTCTCACTGTGTGACACCGAGAAATGCTGCCAGCCAGGAATAAAAGGCTTGCCCTTCTCGCCTATCTCAATCATTGAAACAAGCTCTTCCCCCTTGCGTCTCGGTCTTACGTCCGCGATCTCCTGATAAGCATCCATGGCAAAAGCAAGCAATTCTCTGCTCTCATCCTTTCCGCCTTCGTAGTTGTTGTGTGTAAATATATACATTCTATTTCTTTAAAGCCTTCACTGCTACAGATAGAATCTCGCTGTCATCTGCTTCAATATCAGGCTTTATTCCCTTTCCGTTAATCTTATGTCCCTTAGGAGAATGGTATTCTCCAATCGTAAACTTCATTCCCGTTCCGTCCTTAAACGGTGTGATACTCTGAATCAGGCCCTTGCCATAAGTGTTTCTTCCAATAATCTCGCCGGCCTTATTGTCCTTAACAGCCGCAGTCACAATCTCTGAAGCACTCGCTGTATTCTCATTGACCAAAAGTACAAACTTGCAGCCAGTATCACTCGCCTTTGAGTTCTCAACTGTATCCTTCTCATTTCTATAATGACAGCTTACAATCTGACATGCAGGAAGAAGCTGGTCAGCCACCTTGATACCTTCCTTCGTGATACCACCGCCATTATTACGGAGATCCACAATCAGCTTAGTGCAGCCCTTGTTCTTAAGATCTGAAACAGCCGTATCGAACTCACTCGAAGTTCCGTCTCTGAACGCAGTTATCTGAATGTATCCGATGTCACCCTTGTACACCTTGTAGAACACGCTATCCTGCTCGACGTTGCTTCTCGTAATCGAAACGTCTCTCTTCTTACCCTTTCGCTCAACCTGAATCTTGACCGAAGTTCCAAGCTTGCCCTCAATCGCTGCAATCGCCTCGTCGACGTTGCTGACATCTGTGCCATCAATCCTCTTAACCACATCGCCAACCTTGATACCCGCATTCTCCGCAGGTCCATCCTTGGTCACAGTTACGACAACGATTGAATTATCCTTCTCTGCAATTCCGACACCAATTCCAATGTATGAGTCAAAAAGTCTCTTCCTCATATCGGAATATGCCTCTTTATTCATATACTGTGCATACTTGTCCTTCTTAAGTCCACTAAGCATACCTGTCGCAATTATATCATCAAGCTCGCTGTCGTCATATTTATACAGAGCATCTTCCTTAAGAGTTCTGCTGATCTTGTAGTACTTGCCGAGCTCCTTATCCATGTCCTGATAATAGTCATACTTCTTCGTTGGAACCAGCCTGATTCCGCCGAGCCCTGAAAGAACCACGACAAGAAGAGCGCTCGTAAGCACTCCTGCCAGAAACATAGCTATTGCAAATCTCTTGCCATTCTTAATCTTCAAAACTCACCTACTCAATATGACTTACTATCATCTGAAGCTTTCTATTCTGCTTCCATGTATTTATCTCAAGAGTTCCATAAATATCAACACTATGCTCACTCTCAACATGCCTGTACGCCTCAAGCGCATTTTTAAAAATCAGGCAGTCAATACTTCTTCCCGCACCTGCAGGCACAGAGAATCTCGCATACTTCGTATCGTTCTTAAGGAAAGTCCAGTTCTGCGGTCTAACATGCTTAAACAGCACAACCGGAGTTTCATTGCCCTTGCCGCAAGGCTCAAGCATCTCAAAACACTCTGCAAGCTCAAGCGTCGCATTCATCGGGCTAAGCTCCACATCAAAGGAGTAATCAACATCAAAAAGATGCTCGTTCTCCTCGAGCATTTCTGCGATATCCTCGTTAAGGTTCAGTCTCAGATTCTCGACCTCATCCTCCTCGATGGTAAAACCACATGCCGCACTGTGACCGCCAAAAGATATGAAGCTGTCTCTATACTTATCGAGCATGTCAAAAAGATTTACGCCCGGTATGGAACGTCCCGTGCCCTTGCAGCATTCTGAGTTTCTTGTGATTATGATTACAGGTCTGTTGATCTTCTCGCGAAGCTTTCCTGCAACAATCCCCACAACTCCTTCATGAGCATCATCAAGCTCAACAACAGGGAAGTCGCCGAACTCAAGCTCGTTGCTGATGATATCAAGACTCATATCATATGCGTCATCCTGAAGAGATCTTCTTCTTGAATTAGCATCAACAAGCATTGTACAGTATCTCTCGATATCTTCCTGGTTCTCTGCAAGAAGAAGCTTAACGCCCAAAGTTGCGTCTCCAAGTCTTCCACTTGCATTGATTCTCGATGCGATTCCGAATGATATATCCATCGCCTTAATTGTCTTATAATCGATTCCTGCAACCTCGATAAGTCTTCTAAGGCCCTTGTTATGACATCCAAGATGCATAAATCTGAGGCCGAACTTAACGATGGTTCTATTCTCATCAATAATCGGCATTATATCAGCAATCGTACCAACAGTAGCAAGCTCCAGAAGCTCTGCCATTGTTGACTTGTTTATATTTCTCTCTCTGTTAATTGCAAGTGCCAGCTTGTATGCAACACCAACACCGGCAAGCCCCTTAAACGGATATTCATCCTCAGGAAGCTTAGGGTTGATGACAGTGCATGCAGCTCTGACAGAAGATACCGTGTGATGGTCTGTTACGAGCACCTCAAGACCCTTCTCCATCGCATATTCAGTTTCTTCCTTTGATACAGATCCGCAGTCAACAGTCAGAAGGAACTCTCCTCCGTCCTCAATAATTCTGTCGATAGATTCTGTATGCAGGCCATAGCCTTCATCGAATCTTGAAGGAATGTAATAGGTGACATTATCTGTAAGCTCTCTTAGAACCTTCATCATAAGAGCAGTCGACGTGATTCCATCAACATCATAGTCGCCATATACCACAATTCGCTTACCTTCATCAATCGATTTAAGCAAAGAATCCACTCCCTCTCGCATATTCGCAAGTAAGAATGGATCATGTGTAAGCGTAGGCTTCGGTGAGAAGAACTCAGCATAGCTCTCCTCACCGATTCCTCTCTTTTCAAGAATCTGATGAAGTGCATCTGGCATATTATTTCTTATGTCAAGTGCAGTTCCTTTATTCATTAAACCAGAGTATTCTCCTTTTCTTAATAAAGCACCATCGGATCTACAAGACTTCCATTCCGTAGAAGTGAGAAGTGCAGGTGTGGTCCTGTTGACCAGCCCGTGCTTCCAATATATCCGACAACCTGTCCCTTCTTAACAGTCTGTCCAGCACTTACAGCATATCTACTGAGATGTCCGTACAGTGTAGTATAACCGTTACCGATGGCAATCATAACGCAGTTTCCGTATCCGCCATTCCATGAAGACATTGTTACAACACCATCACCTGCAGAATAAACAGGCTTACCATATGAACCATCTGTCAGGCATATATCATATCCACTATGATATCTTCTGTCTCCAAAAATCGGATGTGTTCTCCATCCATAATATGAAGTGAAGATATAGTTACTTGCTGTTGGCCATGCATACTTACCGCTTGGAGTAGGTGTGAAGGAGCCACTGTTCTCTGCCTTCTGAGCAAGCTTATCAGCCTCCTGCGCAAGCTTCTCAGCCTGAGCCTTAAGCTTCTCAGACTGTGCTCTCAGATTCTTCTCATCAGTCTCATATTCCTTAGCAGCAGCGATGCACTGCTTTCTTGTTTCATCAATCTGAATCTGGTCTTCCTTAAGCTCAGCCTCCTGCTGCTCCTGCTGTGCCTTAAGCTTCTTGATTTCCTTCATGTCATTCTCAAGCTTCTTAAGAAGCGTCTGGTCACTCTTCAGAATACTCTGAACCATTCCCATATTGGCAAGAAGGTCCTCGATTCCCTCAGAATTCAGAATTACATCAATAAAACCGATGCTTCCAGTCTTATACATCGCAGCCAGTCTGTCATCAAGAGCCTCCGACTGCTTGTCAACCTCAGCTTCCTTCTTCTTGAGCTTCTTCTTAGTCTTAGCAATCTTATTCTTCTGTTTGTCAATCTTATCCTGAAGCTCGTAGAACTTAAGCTGCAGGTCTTCAGCCTTAGAATTCTGCTCATCCGCATTAGCAGCAGCCTCGTCAGCCTTCTTAGCAGCAGCCTCAGCCTTCTTCTGAGCACTAGCAGATTCCTGTCTCTTAGACGCCTCAGTTGCACCAAAAGCAGTCGCAACCGATGAGAAAACCATCGAAAGCATCAGAACGACAGCTACTACAGTATTTCTTTTGTTCATTAAATCCTCCTATCGAGCAAGAAATCTTCTAATTGAAATTATACTTCCGCATGTTCCAATGCCCACTCCAAGAGCAATGAACATCACAAGAAGATTCTTCACAAGGTAGTCTGTCGAAACAAGGTTAACCGACAGCATTCTTACAATATCTGCGCCAATCAGGTCTACCACTTTTGAGTAAACCACATAAATCAGTCCTGTTGCCACGGCAGAGCTTACCAGTCCAACAAAAATTCCACCAAGAAGGAATGGAGTTCTTACAAACCAGTCTGTCGCACCGAGGTACTTCATAATTCCAATTTCCTTGGATCTGTTATGTACAGTAAGCTTAATTGTGTTAGCTACGATAATAACAGATACAACAATCAGGAACACCATGGAGATAAGCGATCCAACCTCAACAAAGTGAGTAACCTTGCTTAGCTTATCTATTGTATCCTGATAATATGTCACATCATTGACGCCGCTGATTTCCACAGACTCAGTTGCTGCAGTATCCGCAGCCTCCTTATTGTCAACATATACAAGGAACGAATCAGGAAGAGGGTTGTCCTTGAGATTATCGAGAAGATATCCGTTATCGCCCCATCTCTCTCTAAGAGTCTCCATCGCTGCCTCCTTGCTCTCGAACACAGTGTTGTTAACTCCATCTATCGCCTCAAGCTCCTGTCTGATCTGTTCATTATCAACATCGTCATTTGAGTCATCAAGGTAAACCTGAATAACGTTATAGTCCTTATTAATCGAAGCCGCAAACATATCTACATTAACGAACGCAACGAAGAACAGTCCAAGAATCAGCATCATAGCTGTAATCGCAAGAACTGAAATAAAATACATGCTCTTGTTACGTCCAATCTGTGAGAAAGTCTGCTTCAATGCATATCCTGCTCTAGAAAACATATTTGTCGACCTCCTCACTTGTTACGTAATCGTAATCATCTGTGAAGCCGTATGACGAACCCATCTCATCTCTTACGATTCTTCCATCCTCAATAGCAACAACTCGCTTGTTCATTCTGTCAACGATGTCCTTCGCGTGAGTTACCATCAGAATTGTTGTACCCCTTACGTTAATCTGCTCAAGAATATTCATAATTTCCATTGCAGTCATAGGATCTAGGTTACCTGTAGGCTCATCTGCAATCAGAACTCTAGGCTGATTAACAATAGCTCTTGCAATACCTACTCTCTGCTGCTCACCTGCAGACAGCTCATTAGGGTATCTGTTCGCCTTGTCCGCGATTCCAACCATATCAAGTACGTAAGGAACTCTCTGCTTGATGTCCTTCTTTGATCTGTGAACAACCTCCATGGCAAAAGCCACGTTCTCATACACTGTCTTCTTATCGAGAAGTCTGAAGTCCTGGAACACCATTCCAACCTTCTGTCTGAGTCCCGGCACCTCTCTTCTTGAAAGATGCGTTATATCCTTACCTGCAACACTGATAGATCCGCTGTCAGGCTCGATTTCCTTAAGAATAAGTCTGATAAAAGTAGTCTTTCCAGCTCCGCTCGGTCCAACCAGGAATACAAAATCTCCTCTGTTGATGTGAACGGATGCTTCTGCCAGGCCCACGTTATTTCCGTATTTCTTAGTCACATTATCGAAAATTATCATATGCCCTCCCAAAGTATATCCATATCTTGCTAATTATATACTAATTTTTTATCAGCTCCAAGTTTGCCGCCCTTATATGAATAAAATTTCATATTTGTTGTCATTGCAAATAACTTAAAAATGCGCAGGATTCTCTCCTGCGCACGACATTTTTCACGATTATACGAGTACTTTAGATAAAAAGTCCTGTGTTCTCTCCTCCTGCGGATTGCCAAGCACGTCTTCAGGTGAACCCTGTTCCACGATATATCCACCATCCATAAAGATAACCTTGTTAGCTACCTCTCTTGCGAATCCCATCTCGTGAGTTACAACGATCATCGCCATACCCTCCTTGGCAAGGCTCTTCATTACATCAAGAACCTCTCCTACCATCTCAGGGTCGAGCGCCGATGTAGGCTCATCAAAAAGCATAATCTCAGGATCCATGCAAAGTGCTCTTGCGATTGCAACTCTCTGCTGCTGACCACCAGAAAGTGACTTCGGATATGCATCAGCCTTCTCAAGCATTCCAACTCTATCAAGAAGCTTAAGAGCCTTCTCCTCCGCTTCCTCCTTAGATACGCCCTTTACACTCATAGGTGCAATTGTAAGATTCTCAAGGACAGTCTTGTGCGGGAACAGATTGAACTGCTGGAATACCATTCCCATCTTAGTTCTTATATTGTCAAGATTTGACTTAGTAACAAGCTCACCATCAATGAAAATCTCACCTGAAGTAGGTTCCTCAAGATGATTGATGCATCTTAGCATTGTAGACTTACCTGAACCTGAAGGTCCGATAATGCACAGAACCTCGTGCTGCTCAACCTCCTGGTCTATTCCTTTAAGAACCTCATTACTGCCAAAATTCTTCTTAAGATTCTTTATCTCAATCATTGCCATAATTCCTGCCTCCTAACCGTTCTTCTTCTCATAGTTTCCGATAATCTTAGAAAGCGGAATTGTGAGAATCATGTACGCAATAGCTACGCCTATGTATGCTGGGAATGTCTCAAATGACTGAGAATTCCATAGCGCACCACGACGCAGAATTTCCGTTACTCCAACGAAGCTTAAAACTGCAGTCTCCTTGATGAGAGTAACAAACTCATTGCAGAATGCAGGAAGAATAATCTTGATAGCCTGTGGAATTATAATAAGTCTCATTGCCATTCCCTTAGGCATTCCTAGCGATCTTGCAGCTTCCATCTGCCCCTTATCGACAGCCTGAAGTCCTGATCTTATAACCTCAGCCATATATGCCGCTGAATTAAGTCCGCAGACGATTATTGCTGGCAAAACAAGCTCAGGCCATTTGAACATTACTCCGTTCGCCTGTAGAAGCTGCGGTATACCATAGGCCATGATGAGTGCCTGAACAACCATTGGTGTTCCTCTTACTACATCAACATAAACTCCACAGATTCCTCTAAGAACCTTATTATCACTAAGTCTTGCAAGCGCAATCAGAAGACCGAATGTAGCACCAACAACAAGTGCAATCAGGCTGACACCAACAGTCGCCGAAATACCTTTGCACGCAATCTGAATACCCTTAAGATATAATTCCATCTTTACTCCTTAATCAAACTTCAGTTATTTGTCTCTCTATGCTTCCTGTACATAAAAGCAATAACAGGGATCGGATTTCAGCCAATCCCCATTATTATACTCTAATAATACAATCAGATTAGAACCACTTTGAAATCAGTTCATCGTATGTACCATTGTCCTTAATGTTCTTAAGTCCTGCATTAATCTTATCTGCAAGCTCAGAGTTACCCTTCTGAACTCCGAATGCGTAATGTTCCTTCTCGCCAATAGGATCGCCAACAATCTTAGCAACGCCTGGCTGCTTTGCAATGTAAGACTCAGTTACAGGCTTGTCGAGGATAATAGCATCGATATCTCCATTCTTGAGCTGAAGCATTGCATCGCTTACCTTGTCAAGAATTACAGCCTTTGCAATCTTACCATCCTTAGCAAGAGCATTAACCTCATCAGCGCCAGTTGTTCCAATCTGTCCAGCAACCTTCATGCTTGATGTAAGATCATCTACACCATTGATAGTGTTGTTCTTCTCAGCAACTACAAGCACAAGCTGACTCTCGAAATATGAATCTGAGAAATCCACCTTCTTCTGACGAGCTGGGTCATCAGCATTCATTCCAGCTGCGATAATATCTGCTTCCTTTGACTCAAGTGATGGGATAAGTGAATCGAATCCGATATCCTTGTACTCAACCTTGAAGCCCTGATCCTCAGCAATAGCATTCAGAAGATCCATATCGAAGCCTGCAATATTTCCATCATCATCAGTTGTATCAAACGGTGGGAATGTCGCCTCAGTTACGGCAAGCAGTGTTTCCTCTTCGTCATCCGAGCTTCCGCATCCTGTAAGTGCGAATACTCCGCAAATCATCATAGTAGCAATTAATAGCTTAGCAATAATCTTCTTGTTCATCGTTCCCTTCTCCTTTTTCATTGTTATTTATATTCCCTTTTGTTTTATTTATACACATTTCTGTATATTTATTAGTTATTACGTTCATTATAATAACACCACCTTTGTGTGAATGCAACAGTTTTTTGCATTTTTTTACAAATTATTTTATTTTTATGCACAATGGCATATTTCACCCCATTACAAAAGCCCTTCAGAACACAATTCTGAAGGGCTCTAGCAATTTCACTATTAATATATATGCATATCAGACAGATTATCCGCGAACCTTTCTTACTGCCTCACAGATATCCTCTGCAGTCATGCCATACTTCTTAAGAAGATCTGCTGGCTTTCCAGACTCTCCGAAAGTATCCTTCTGACCAACCATCTCAACTCTTACAGGACACTTCTGTACAACGACCTCTGCAACAGCGCCACCGAGTCCGCCGAGAACTGAATGCTCCTCAGCAGTAACGATTGCACCCGTCTCAGTAGCAGCCTTAACGATAGCTTCCTCATCCAGAGGCTTTATAGTGTGCATATCGATTACTCTTACATCGATGCCCTCGCCTGCAAGAGTCTCTGCAGCGGCAAGCGCTTCAGCAACCATAAGACCTGTAGCAATTACTGTCACATCCTTACCGTCTCTAAGAGTGATTGACTTGCCAACCTTGAACTCCTGATTCTCATCATATATTACAGGAACATTAGATCTTCCAAGTCTTACATAAGCAGGACCGTAAGTATCAACAACCTCTCCAAGAAGAGCCTTAGCACTTACAGCATCTGCAGGGTTAACAACCATCATTCCAGGAATCTCTCTCATAAGAGCAATATCCTCGAAAGTCTGATGACTCGCACCGTCCTCACCAACAGTGATTCCACCATGAGTAGCACAAACCTTTACGTTAGCACCAGTGTATCCGATTGAGTTTCTGATAATCTCATACGCTCTTCCGGCAGCAAACATTGTAAATGAGCTTGCACATACAACCTTGCCTGAAAGCGCAATTCCAGCAGCCTCAGCATACATATCCTGCTCAGAAATACCGCACTCAACGAATCTCTCAGGGTAAGCCTTTTCAAAACCGTCAGTCTTGTTTGAACCCGAAAGGTCAGCACACATTACAACCAGCTCAGGTCTCTTAGCACCTTCCTCAACGAGGAATTCACCATAAGCCGCTCTTGTAGCAATCTTCTTTACATCTGCCATTACTTGTCACCTCCGAGTTCTTCAATTGCAGCAGCAAGCTGCTCATCATTAGGAGCCTTACCGTGCCATCCAGCCTGATCTGACATAAATGAAACGCCGTGACCCTTGTGAGTCTTAGCGATAATTACAGTTGGCTTGCCGCACTCGTGATCAACGCTATCAAGAGCCTCACAAAGCTCCTTGATGCTGTGTCCGTCGCAAACGATTGTATTAAATCCGAATGCCTCGAACTTATCGTCGATAGGAGTAACCTTCTTTACATCGTCAACATTTCCATCGATCTGAAGACCGTTCCAGTCAACGATAGCAACGAAGTTATCAAGCTTGTACTTAGCAGCTGACATAGCAGCCTCCCAGATGATTCCCTCCTGGAGCTCGCCGTCACCTGTGATGGCAAAAATCTTTGCTGATGATCCGTCCATCTTCTCTGCAATTGCCATTCCTACAGCTGCTGAGAATCCCTGTCCGAGTGATCCTGTTGACATCTCGATACCAGGAAGCTTGTTCATATTAGGGTGTCCCTGGAACTTTGAGTTAACCTGTCTTAGGCTCATCATCTCCTCAACAGGGTAGTAGCCTCTCTCACCGAGAGTTGCATAAAGTGCAGGAACAGCATGACCCTTAGAGAGTACAAGTCTGTCTCTTCCAGGCATATCAGGGTTCTTAGGATCGATATTCATGTGGTCAAAATATAGAGCAACAAGAATATCAGTTACTGAAAGTGATCCGCCCGGATGGCCTGAAGCTGCGGCGTGAATCGCCTTAAGTGCATCAATTCTTACCTTGCGAGCTGTGTTCTCCAGCTCAGTGTAGTTTCTTTCTTTCACGACGTTCTCCTTCTTATATATTTAATAAAGTTTTAGCGATTGTAAAATATGTCATAAGTGAAATCATATCTGTAATGGATGCCATCATCGGGCCTGACATAAGAGCCGGATCAAGCTTGATAAGCTTAGCTCCCATAGGAAGGAGAGCACCGATAATCTTAGCAACAATTACAATCAGAATCATAGACAGACATACGACAGTAGCAACCATAGGTGGCTGTCCATCCATAAATACGATTCTTAAATAGTTTATCAGAGAAAGGCACACTCCGACAATAATACTTATTCGAAGCTCCTTCCAGACTACCAAAATTGCATCAGACGGTTCAACGTCGCCCGTTGCCATACCTCTGATTATAAGCGTTGATGCCTGTGTGCCTGAGTTACCTCCCGTACCCATCAGCATAGGCATGTATGTAACCAGACAGATTACGCTCGAAAGTGCATTCTCAAAGCTCTGAATAATTCCTCCGGTGATAAAATACGAGAACATAAGAAGCATCAGCCACGGAAGTCTCGCCTTAACGTGACCCAGAACAGAAAGGTCAAGATAGTCCTTATCCTCTGAGTCGATGACTCCTCCCATACGCTCCATATCCTCAGTAGTCTCTTCTTCGATTACATCGAGGATATCGTCGAAGGTTACAATACCAACAAGTCTTCCCTCGCTGTCGACTACTGGGATTGCCAGATAACCGTACTTCTTAAAGAGCTCTGACAGCTCCTCCTGGTCATCATCTACGTGAACATAGATGTAATCAGACCTCATGATGTCCCCGATAATAAGGTCATCGTCCTGAATTACAAGTGCACGAAGAGACATAATACCGATAAGCTTACGGCCTACATCAAGAACATAACAGGTATAGATAGTCTCACTGTCCATGCCAACTTCCTTGATATGGTCAAGCGCTTGTCTTACAGTCCACTCTTTCCTCAGATTGATATAATCCGGAGTCATCAGTGAACCGGCACTGTATTCCTTGTACTTAAGGAAGGTATTGATACGACGTCTCTCGGCCTTCGGTGTCTTCTCAAGAATCTTGTCTACAAGGTTGGCAGGAAGCTCCTCAAGTACGTCAATCATATCGTCGAAATCGAGCTCATCCATAATGTACTGAATCTCAGGGTCAGTGATAAGATTGATGACCTCGACCTGCTCATCGACATCAAGATTTGCGAAAACCTCAACCGATGTATCCTTCGGGAGTATTCTGAAAAGCATTATCGCCTTCTGAGTGCCATACTCATCGCCGACCTCCTGGAGGATTTCCGCTATATCAACCTCATTGCAGCTAAGAAGTTCATCTCTGCACTGGAAATATTTCTTATCTTCAAGAAGCTCGAATATTCGTTTCTGGCGTTCTTCAAGTTCATTCTCTCGCTCCTCGATGGTGTATTCCAAATGCTCCAATTGAGGCACCTCCTTTCGATTCCTTAAAAGGGCTACTCGTGATGCAGCATCGCAATCACTTCGTCCTCTGTAATAATGCTTACCCCAAGCTCCCTGGCAGCCTTATTCTTGGCTGAACCTGAGCTCGGATTATTAGTAATCAGATAGTCAGTCTGAGATGTAACGCTTCCTGTAACATGTCCGCCCTCAGCTTCAATCTCGGCCTTGAGTTCCTTACGATTTCCGTAGTGTTCAAGGCTTCCGGTTATGACAAAAATCTTTCCTTCAAGAGTAGTTCCCGCCTCTTCGAAGGTCTCATCTATGTCGAGAATTTCTGTAAGACGATCAATAACTCTGCTGTTACCCTCATCCTTAAAGAAGCTTACATAATCTGCTGACATAACATCGCCAATTCCATCGATTGAAATCAGCTCGTCTGAAGTCAGATTTCTCATCTTATCCCATGAATTTCTGCAAGCCTTCGCGATGTTCGCAGAGTTGGCAGTTCCAATACCCGGAACACCGAGGCTGTACAGAAGTCTCGCAGGAGTCGTCTTCCTCGAAGCTTCTATAGCCGAAGTGAGTTTATCGAAGGATTTTATACCAAAACCCTCGATTATTATAACATCTTCACGCCTATCTTTGATGCTGTAAATATCAGGAAGTTCATGAAGAATACCCTTTCCGATAAGCTTCAGGATGCCCGCTTCAGAAAATCCGTCGATATTCATCGCATCTCTTGACACAAAATGTGAGAACTTCTTCACGTTCTTAGCGAGGCAGCCAGGATTCGTACAGATAAGAGTCTTCGTGCTGTCTTCAATTCTTACCTCCGTTCTGCCACCGCATACAGGACATGCAGTCGGAATCTCAAGCTTTCCGCTTCTTGTAAGATTATCGCTAAGCTGAGGAATAATCATATTTGCTTTGTAAACTGTAATAGTGTCACCGATTCCAAGCTCAAGGTCCTCCATAATATTTATATTGTGAACAGAAGCCCTGCTCACAGTTGTACCCTCAAGCTCTACAGGATCGAAAATTGCTACAGGATTAAGAAGTCCGGTTCTTGAAGGGCTCCATTCAATCTCACGAAGCACAGTCTCCGCCTGCTGATCTCTCCACTTGAATGCAATCGCGTCACGAGGGAACTTCGCTGTAGTACCAAGTGACATCGAATACTCAATATCATCATAGTTAAGAACCAGACCATCAACAGGAAGCGGAAATTCTGAAATTCTAGTTTCAAAATCATCAAGATAGTCAAACAGCTTCTCCCTATCAACTCTGACATGCTCTACAACATCAAACCCCTGGAAATCAAGCCATTCAAGCTGATTATAGCGGCTGTTTCCGAACTCCACACCTTCCGCCTCAATAAGGGCAAAAGCATGGAATTCTACATGCCTCTCCGCTGTAATTCTGCTGTCGAGCTGTCTCACGCTTCCGCTGCATAGGTTTCTTGGATTCTTGTACTTCGCATCTGCTCCGTCAATCGCCTCATTAATTCTCTCGAAATTTGCATAGCTTATTACAGCCTCACCTCTTACAGTTACCCTTGAAGCGCACTCTATCTTCTTAGGAATATTGGCAAACGCTCTCGCATTATCAGTTATAAGCTCTCCGATTGCTCCGTTACCTCTCGTAACCGCTCTCACAAGTCTTCCGCCCTCATAAGTCACAGACACAGTAAGACCGTCAAGCTTCCACGAAAGTACACCCTCATTAGCTCCAAGCCATGTGCGAAGCTCATCTCTATCCTTAGTCTTATCTAGCGACAGAAGACTCTTCTCATGCTGAACCTTAGGAAGCTCCGACTTTACAGTGTATCCGACATTCACGCTCGGGCTGTCAGGAAGCACAGTATCAAGCTCCTTCTCAAGGTCGAGAAGCTCGTCATACATCGCGTCGTATTCATAGTTTGTGATAATCTCGCTTGCATCGTCATAGTAAGCCTTCGAAGCCCTGTTCAGAACCTCGATAAGCTCTTCCATTCTCTGCATCTTAGCGTCTCTATTCATTATCTGCCCTCACAATCTTAACAAAGCCCTTGCCGATTTTCTTAAGTCCAACTGAATCGAACATAATCGACATAGTTTTCGCATCCTGTTCAATAAGCATGCCCTCACCGAACTTTGGGTGCTTAAGTCTGTCGCCAATTGCAAAATCACCATTTTCTCCCGCCGTTGCATCCCTTTTCGCCGCAGCTAGACCGTCAAAAGGCTTTCTTCCCGCACGTCCAAGATACCCATCTGCAGTTCCGTGCGCTCTACCGCCAAAACTCTGTTCGCCAAGGTATCCATCTCTTCCGTGGAGTCCGCCGCCTTCTTTCCTTCTCTCTTCATCGGTCTTGTCTCCATCCATGAAGGACTTGTCCATCTCATTAAGGAAGGTCGATTCTATCGCATAATCTGTCCTTCCGTAAAGCATTCTCTGCAGTGCTCCTGTAAGGTACAGTTTCTCTCTTGCTCTTGTTATTCCTACATAGCAAAGACGTCTCTCCTCTTCCATTCTGGCCTGTTCATCGTAAGCCGCAGCCCCTGGGAAAACGCCATCCTCCATGCCCGGGATGAACACAACCGGAAATTCCAGGCCTTTGGCACTATGAAGTGTCATCAACGTAACCGCATCCTCATCTTCATCTCTGTTGTCGATATCCGCCATCAGCGCAATTCTCTCAAGGAATGCACCAAGCATTGTCGGTTCCTGTGGTACAAAGCCCTCGCCCTCGAGCGCTCTTCTTTCCTCTTCAATTTCTGCGAACATCTCCTCAATTGTTCCGTCATCAACTGACTTCTCGAACTCCTCGATTACCGATCTGAATTCCATGATGTTCTCGATACGTCCGTCAGCCTCAACATTGCCCGCAGTCTCGAGTGCATGAAGATATCCTGACATCCTGAGAACATTGTCATACAGATCAATAAGAGCCATATTACCCTGCTCTCTGCGAAGGTCATTAATCATATCAATAAATTCAGTTATTGCAGCAGAGCTCTTTCTTGAAAGCGCACCGCGAACCTCATCCTGACACAGAGCTTCGTATATGCTCATCCTGCTGTTTCTAGCATATTCTGAGATGCCGGAAAGACTCTTCGCGCCGATGCCTCTTTTGGGCTCATTGATTACTCTAAGCATCGACACATCGTCGTTAGGATTCTCAATAAGTCTTAGATATGAAAGGACATCCTTGATTTCCTTTCTGTCATAGTATCTGAGTCCAGCAAGCACCCTGTAAGGTAATCCTCTGAATGAGAACTTTTCTTCAAAGGTTCTTGACTGCGCGTTCTTTCTGTAAAGAATCGCAATATCCTTGTAATGGTAGCCTTCCTCGGCAACAAGCCTTTCAATCTCGCTTCCGATAAACCAGGCCTCCTGCTTCTCATCTCCAAGTCTTCTGTAAGTAACCTTCTCGCCATCGCCCTTGTCGGTCCAGAGCTTCTTGCTCTTACGGCTCGTATTATTTCTGATAACTGAGTTGGCAAGATTAAGAATATTACCACCCGATCTGTAATTCTGTTCAAGCTTAATAACCTTCGCGCCGGGGTAATCCTGCTCGAAGTTAAGAATGTTTGTAATATTCGCGCCTCTCCATTCGTATATACACTGGTCATCATCACCTACAACACAAAGGTTGCCGTGCTTCGATGCCAGAAGTCTAATCATTTTGTACTGAAGATAGTTCGTGTCCTGATACTCATCAACCATGATGTATCTGAATCTCTCAGCATAATACTCACGAACCGATTTCTCCTGCTCTAGAAGCTTCACTCCGTTAAGCAGAAGATCATCAAAGTCCATTGCATTATTCTGCATCAGCTCTTCATTATATCTCTTGTAGACACTGTAGATAGTCTGTGATCTGAAGTCGCTTCTGTTCTCCTCAAGATACTCCTCTGGTCCAAGCTCACTTTCCTTCGCTTTACTTATAGCTCCGATAAGTGCTGAAGGCTTGTAGTTCTTCTCATCTACTTCAAGCTCCTTGCAGACTCTCTTAACAAGTGCCTTTCTATCTGTTTCATCATATACAGTGAAGCCCTGTCTGTAGCCGAGTGCATCAGCCTGATATCTCAGAATTCGAAGGCACATAGCGTGGAAAGTCATAATCCACATACCACCTGTACTTCCTGTAAGTGTCTCAACTCTTGATCTCATCTCTCCAGCAGCCTTATTAGTAAAGGTTACTGCGAGAATGCTTCTCGGATCCACCCCTTGCTTCAGCAGATTCGCAATTCTATGCGTCATGGTCTGGGTCTTTCCGCTGCCCGCGCCCGCAAGAATAAGAAGCGGTCCCTCTGTGCACAAAACCGCCTCACGCTGCTTACTGTTAAGTGTATCTGTCATTGGTTACTCCTGTCATTGCAAAATAAAAGATGCTCTGATTATATCACGATATACCGTGATATTGTGTTTTTTGAGCAAAGCAAAAGAGGCCTTGCGGCCTCTTAAGCTTTGTGTTTTTAAGTTGATTAAAACCGAGTCGTCGATTTATACAAGACCCTGCTGCATCATAGCTGAAGCAACCTTCTCGAATCCAGCGATGTTAGCACCCTGAACAAGAGCGTTCTTGTTTCCGTAGTACTTCTCACCAGCGTTAGCACAAGCATTGTAGATGTTTCTCATGATCTGGTGGAGCTGTGCATAAACGTCCTCGTGCTGGAATACAGTGTGTCCTGCATTCTGGCCCATCTCGATGCATGATGTAGCAACACCGCCAGCGTTAGCTGCCTTAGCAGGTCCAACAGCGATCATGTTGTCCATGAGGTATGTAAGTGCATCGTTTGTAGTAGGCATGTTAGCACCCTCACAGTAGAACTTGCAGCCACCCTCAACGATCTGCTTAGCATGCTCCATGTGAACGTCGTTCTGCATTGCGCATGGGATGAAGAGGTCAATCTTGCATCCAGTATCCTGGAATACGCCCCATGGCTTCTTTCCAGCGAAGAACTGTGCACCTTCGAACTTCTCTGCGTAAGGAGCGCAGATGTTCTTTCCTGAATTTCTGAGCTCGAGGAGGTAAGCAACCTTCTCTGGAGTGCTGATTCCTTCTGGATCGTAGATGTATCCGTCTGGTCCTGAAATAGTTACGCACTTAGCACCGAGGTCCATAAGCTTCCAAGCAGCACCCCAAGCAACGTTACCGAAACCTGAGATAGCAACAGTCTTGCCCTTGATATCCTCGTTGTTAGCCTTAAGCATCTCCTCAGCATACCATACGATACCAAATCCAGTAGCCTCCTGTCTTCCGAGGCATCCGCCGTACTGAAGTCCCTTACCAGTAAGAACTCCACCGTCGAATCTGTCAACGATTCTCTTGTACTGTCCGAAGAGGTATCCGATCTCTCTTCCGCCTACACCGAGGTCTCCAGCAGGAACGTCAGTGTGAGGTCCGATGTGTCTATAAAGCTCTGTCATGAATGCCTGGCAGAATCTCATGATCTCTGCGTCTGACTTTCCGTTAGGATCGAAGTCAGAACCACCCTTACCACCACCGATTGGAAGACCAGTGAGTGAGTTCTTGAAGATCTGCTCGAATCCGAGGAACTTGATGATTCCTGGGTATACGTTTGGTGCAAATCTTAGACCTCCCTTGTAAGGTCCGATAGCTGAATTGAACTGGTATCTGTAACCCTTGTTAACCTGTACCTTACCGTTGTCATCAACCCATACTACTCTGAAAGTAACACCTCTCTCAGGCTCAGTAAGTCTCTCAAGAAGAGCACACTCTTCGTACTCTGGGTGAGCGTCCATTACTGGAGCGAGTGATGTAAGAACTTCTTCTACTGTCTGGTGGAACTCAAGCTCACCAGGGTTCTTCTGCTTGCAGAGTTCGATGACTCTTTCAACATAATTTGACATAGTTTCTTTCTCCTTATCAAAAAACACTATAGATATATGCATCTATATAATACATACATGCATCAAATAAATGATATCACTTGATTGTGAAATGTCAACAACTTAACATTCTCATATTGTTAATTCGTGTGTTTATTTTGTGCAAAACAGGTTTTTTCCCTCCATACCGGCAGGAATATCCTCTCCCATAAGGAAAAGCATGCTTGGAGCGATGTCACAAAGTCTTCCGCTGTCCTCTGCAAATGCCTCATCCTCGTTACCGATATAACAAAAAGGCACGCGTGAAACAGAATGCTTAGTAACAGGGTTGCCCTTATCATCAATCATATAATCCGCATTACCGTGATCGGCAGTCATAAGAATCTGTCCATCCTTGGCAAGAATTTCATCCCTGATCTGTCCAACAAGTCCATCGAGTGTCTCAAGTGCTTTCACGCATGCATTGAAGTTTCCAGTATGTCCGACCATGTCAGGGTTCGCAAAATTCAGGATAATAACATCGTACTTATCCGCCCTGATCTGCTCAATTACCTTCTCAGTTACAAGTGGTGCACTCATCTCCGGCTGAAGATCGTATGTCTCAACCTTAGGTGATGGGATAAGGATTCTATCCTCGCCCTCTTCCGGTGCCTCAACTCCGCCGTTAAAGAAAAATGTTACATGAGCATACTTCTCAGTCTCAGCGATTCTAAGCTGCTTAAGACCAAGCTTTGAGATTGTGCTTCCAAGCGTAGGCTCAATCTTCTCTGGTGGGAATGCAAGCATTACATTAGGCATTGTTGCATCATACTCAGTCATGCATACATAGACAGTATCCTTAACAACCTTCTTTCTCTCCCAGCCATCAAACTCAGGATCTACGATTGCCCTTGTAATCTCTCTTGCTCTGTCAGGTCTGAAGTTAGCAAATACTATTGAATCTCCATCCTCGATAGGTGCCTCATTTACGACAGTCGGAAGCACGAACTCGTCAGTCTCATTTTTTGCATAAGAAGCCTCGACAGCCTCTCTTGCGCTTGATGCCTTAAGTCCCTCTCCGAGAGTAAGTGCATCGTATGCGAGCGTGAGTCTCTCCCAGCGCTTATCTCTGTCCATTGCATAGAATCTGCCGCTTACAACACCCACTTTGCCGCCTACCTCAGAAAGTGCCTTCTCTACATCATCGATGTATGTAAGTGCGCTCTTAGGCGGCACGTCTCTTCCGTCGAGGAAGCAGTGCATTACAATATTCTTAATGCCATAGTCTCCCGCCATTTTAACAAGAGCCTTGATGTGAGTCATGTGGCTGTGTACTCCGCCGTCTGACAAAAGTCCCATTATATGAAGTGTATGTCCCGCAGCAGCGTTCTCCATTGCCTTCTTAAGTGCAGGATTCTCGAAAAACGATCCGTCCTCGATTGATCTTGTTATCTTAAGGAGGTTCTGATAAACAATGCTGCCGGCACCTATATTAAGGTGGCCTACCTCAGAATTTCCCATCTGTCCCTCAGGGAGTCCAACAGCTGTGCCGCTTGCCTCGAGCGTAATTGCCGGGCAATTCTCCATTATTGAATCAAGTACCGGTGTATTCGCAGCAGCTACAGCATTACCCTCTGTTTCAGGTCTTACGCCATAACCATCGAGAATCATCAGCATGGTTGGTCTGTGTTTCATTTCTGTCCTCCATTTATATTTCATAGTCGGTTTCAATTATATCACAGCAGTGCATCGGCTGGAATTTTGAAGGCTCATATTGTACAATTTGAACATATTGAACATATCTATTTCAGGAGGAATTCTAAGTTATGTCCGGAGTGAAATTTACACCGGAGCAGCAGCTTGCAATCGGCACAACAGACAGAAGTGTGCTTGTATCAGCTGCAGCCGGTTCTGGTAAGACGGCAGTTCTCGTTGAGAGAATCATAAATATCATTCTGAGCGGTGAAGCTAACGTTGATGAAATGCTTGTTGTAACATTCACCAATGCAGCCGCATCAGAGATGAGACTTAAGCTGTCTAAGGCCATAAGAAAACATATCCGTCAGCATCCGGAAACAGCATCTCGCCTAAGAGGACAGCTTGACAGGCTTTATAGAGCGTACATTTCTACATTCAACAGCTTTGCCATGCGCGTAATCAAGGAATTCTTCTACGAGGTCGACATAGAGCCTGGAATGCAGGTCTGTGACGACATCAAAGGAACACTTCTTATGAGGGAGTCTGTCGACGAGCTGTTCGAGCTTGCTTTTGACCGCGACGACCTTATCGATGGAGGGTCATTCACGGAGTTTCTTAGGCTTTACAGCAGCGACAGAAACGAAACTGCTATCAAGGATGACCTCATCAGCACCTACAACAAACTTCGTAGCATCCCCGACTACTACAACTGGGCACGAAGCAAGACAGAAGTCCTGTCGCTCAATAAGGATGCATTTCTCGAGTCTGTTCCCGGAACGAGACTTCTGGATTTTCTTAAAAGCACAATTTACGATGCATATAAATGCGAAGCCGAAATGCGAAAACTATTTGAAGCAACTGATCTTGAAGGCTTCTATATAAAGAGAACAGAAAAGGTTCAGTCATTCAGTGAAGAGTATGCAATGATTGCGGAGCTTTATAATCGTTGCGATGAAGATGTGACTCTTGCTGAGCTTATGGACGAGATGAACAACGTTCATTTTGACAGAATGCCGGCAGTTACGAAGGAATACAAGGATGCGTACGGCGAGATTAAGGACCAGGTCAAGGATCTTAGAGACAAGGCTAAGGGAAGTCTAAACGATTGGAAGAGCACTTTTCTCCTCGCGGATCTCGCTACATCCATCGAGGAGATGAATTCGACCTATAAGTACACGAATTACTACATAAATCTCATAGAGGCATTTGAAGAAATCTACGCAGGTAAGAAGCGTGAGATTGGCGTTATGGACTTCAGTGATATGGAGCATTACGCCTCAAAGATTCTTTCGAATGAAGAGGCTGCTTCTGTTCTCAGGAAACGTTTCAAGTTTATTTTTATTGACGAGTATCAGGATACCAACAATCTGCAGGAATACCTTATCGGCCGATTTGCAAGGCCTGACAACGTGTTCAAGGTTGGTGACATCAAGCAGAGCATATATAAATTCAGACAGGCCGAGCCTGCGATTTTCGAGAGAACACGGAAGGATTATTCCGAAAATTGTAACGATGATGCGACTGTTATCGACCTTCAGAGGAATTTCCGTACCAACAGCAATACAATCGATTATATTAACTGTGTCTTCAGAGATATTATGGATGGCTATGATGAGACAGCGGAACTTAGAGCTGGTCTTGTATTCTCTGACGAAGGCAAGGCTTTTGACTTCACACCAGAGGTTCACCTTCTCGCAGACGAGTATTCTTCTCAGGCTGCGGAGCTTGATTCAGCCGATGATGAAGGTGAGACAGATGATATTGCTGATAGAGAGATTGAGCTTCTGACCAAGGATGAGGCCGAAGCTAAATATGTGTCTGAGATTATAAGAGATCTCATCGGAACCGATTTCTACGACAGCAAGGAAGGCGTTGTAAGAAAGGTTACTGCAGGCGATATTGCCATCCTTCTGCGTTCTGTCAAAAGGCGTGGTGATACGTTCGCCAGAGCACTCCGTGATATAAGGGTCGATTCCTATGTCGAGGAGGAAGCAGACTATTTTGATGCGATTGAGATAAGAACTGCGCTTTCACTTCTTCAGACAATCGACAACATGAGAAGAGATGTGCCGCTTATTGCAACGCTTCATTCGGAGATTTTCGGCTTCACAGCATCGGAGCTTGCAATAATTAAGTCTGACTATAGAGACCACTGCAGCAAGGCTGAGCTTGAGATAGATTCACATTACTCTGCAGCTGTAGAATGGTATGCCGAGGAAGGTCCTGATACTTCAATAAGAGAGAAGCTTGAAGCCGCTCTTTCAGCAATCAGACGATACCGCGATATGTCTGTAATCCTTCCACTAGAGAACTTTATCTGGGAGGTCCTCGTCGACTCGGAATACTATCTTTTTGCCGGAGCGATTGCGGGTGGGGCGAGAAGGCAGGCGAACCTCAGACTCCTCGTGGACAGAGCCGGCCGTTTTGCCAGAGAGAACATCGCAACGCTCGGTGGCTTCATCGAATATCTTGAGATCATGCAGACCAAGAAGATCAGCCCAGGACAGTCAGGTGAGGCTGCAGCGGCTGATGATAGCGTGCGTATTTCAACAATTCATAAGAGTAAGGGTCTTGAGTACCCTTTCGTTTTCGTCTGTGGCATGGGCAACAAGCGTAATACCGACAGAACATCCAAGGGCTGCATGCTCGACTCGGAGCTTGGAATTGCACTTCCATATGTAAGAGACGATAAGAAATACTGGAGAACAACACTTCTGCAGAAGATCATGTCAGAGAAATCCAAGGAGGACGCTTTTAAGGAAGAAATCAGAGTTCTCTACGTAGCCATGACGCGAGCAAGAAACAAGCTCTACCTCATAGGATCAGTTAAGGATTATTCGATTCTTGATGAGAAACTGCCTGGAAGGAGTACCTTCTTCAGTATGATGACCAATGTGTTATCTACACCATACAATAGAACAATCAAAGCAATCCTTCCACGAGATGACTCGTTCACATCGAGAACAGGAACTGAGGGAATCCTTAAGTCAAAATCTAAGCTTGATGCTGGTAAGGTTGCTTCTGAGGGACGGGAAATCAGAAGACGACTAGAGTATCTGTACCCTGATGAAGAACTGCTTAAGGCACCTGCGAAGATGTCAGTTTCGACGATTCGAAAGGAGCTTCTCGAAGAAGAAGCCGAGGTTCCGTCATCTGCGGCCGAAGAAGAGATGTATAATATCTGGAAGGAATGTGAATACCGTAAGACTAAAGCCAATCGTGCAGACATCGGAACTGCATACCACAGAATCATGGAATTTATTGATTTTGAAAGGGTCAGAAAGGCAGATGGCTCCATCGATTCAGAATATATAAACGAATCAATCACTAAACTTCTCGAGCTCGATGTTTTCGAAGATGATGTTTACAGAAATCTTAAGCCGAAGTTTATCGAAGCATTCTTCAGTTCCGACCTCGGAAGACGCGCATCCGAAGCGGCATCTCGCGGAGAGCTATACAAAGAGAAACCTTTTACCCTTAGAATGAATCACAAGGGTCATGAGATTCTTGTTCAGGGTGTTATTGACTGCTGCTTCGTTGAGAATGGTAAAGCAGTGATAGTTGACTATAAGAGCAGCTTCGTCCACCCAGGTCGAAATATCGATGAAGAGGCTGAAAGAATCAGGAGAGAATATCATACTCAGGTCGAGATTTATAGCAAGGCCGCTTCTGAAGGGCTTGGACTTCCTGTTTCCGAGAGCTACCTCTATCTCTTCACGGTTAATCTTGCGATTGCAATGTAACTACGACGTAAGATCTAAAAATTATAAATAAATCAATAAAAATGCAAGGGTCAGCATAACACTCCCTTGCATTGTTTATTTCCATCTTATTTCAGACGATGAGCTTATTCAGCCTCTTCCTCGTCTCTCTTGTAAGTGATTAGATCCTCATAAATCTCCTTAGCAGCCTGGCTTACCGGACGCTCTGCAGCTGTCTCAGTAAGGATTGGCTTGCCATCGATGATGTCTCTTGCTCTCTTAGCAGCAAGCATAACAAGTGTGTACTGTGAATCTGTCTTCTTGTGCAGCTCGTTTACTGATGGATATAGTAGCATGTTTACTCCCCCTTCTCTCTCTCATATATGCCTATTATCGGTGATACCTTTTCAGGAACTCTGCTGTTCTCTGCAACGATAATGCTTCTTACCTCAGAAATCGCCTCATCGAGGTCGTCATTAACAACATAATAGTCGTATTCACCGAGTAGCTTTATCTCATTTAATGCTCCGGCAAGTCTCTTCTCGATAACCTCTACCGAATCAGTGGCTCTACCCTCAATTCTCTTCCTCAGAACCTTAAGGCTTGGCGGAAGAATGAAGACGAGTATCGCCTCAGGCATTGCCTTCTTAACCTGAAGTCCACCCTGAACATCTATCTCAAGGATTACGTTATGCCCGCGATCAAGTCTCTTGATTACCGCGTCCTTAGGTGTTCCGTACATATTGTCGAAAACCTCGGCGTGCTCAAGAAGATTGCCCTCGCTGATGTTCTGTAGAAATTCCTCTCTGCTGACAAAAAAGTAATGAACGCCATCCTTCTCTCCGGGTCTCGGAGCTCTTGTTGTCATTGAAGTTGAAAGGAACACGCCCTCTTCCTTCAGAATCTCCTCGCAAATTGTACCCTTTCCGGTGCCAGATGGTCCGGAGATGACGAATAGATTACCTCTCTTATGTCTGCCCATAACTCCTCCTCAAATCAGTATTTTATTATATCACAGAGAAACGATTCTATCCAGCAATTATTCGATATTCTGCACCTGTTCTCTGATCTTCTCTACTTCAGCCTTCAAATCAAGCATCATTGTAGTGATTTCCTTATCGTTTGACTTAGATCCGATAGTGTTAGCCTCACGATTCATCTCCTGAATCAGGAAGTCTACTTTCTTACCGATGCTCTCATCCTTATCATTTCTCATAAATGCTCTTAGCTGTGAAACGTGGCTATCTAGTCTTACAAGCTCCTCAGTGATATTGGCCTTATCTGCGAAAACAGCAGCCTCAAGAATCACTCTGTCCTCAGGAACTTCAATCTTATTATCTAGAAGCTCTTCAAGTCTTACCTTGAACTTATCCGCAAACTCCTTCTCAATCATAGGCGCTCTCTTCTCGATCTCGCACTTGATATGCTCTACAGTGTCAGCTCTCATCAGAAGATCCGCCGCAAGCTTAGCACCCTCAACCTCTCTCATTCTGCAGATATCAGCAGCCGCAAGCTCTGTAGCCTCAGTAATCTCTCTGAGGAACTCCTCTTCGTCCTCTTCAGCAGGAACGCTTTGAATAATATCTGGGAACTTAGTCAGAGTTGCAAGGTTAATCTCATCCTTAAGACCATATCTCTCCTTAAGCTCAGCGAGCGCGTTATAGTACTTGTCCGCCGTATCAACATTCAGTCTGACATCAGCATCAGCAACAGCAATATTATCAACACTTACAGAAACCTCAATCTTACCCCTGTGGAGACTCTGCTTGATAATTCCCTTAACCATCTCCTCCGCAAAAGAATACCTTCTTGGCATCTTTACGAAGATGTCGCAGTATCTGTGGTTAACTGCCTTAATCTCTACTGTGATAGATCTCTTCTCGTCAGCATAAATGCCTCTGCCAAAACCTGTCATGCTCTTAATCATATTTATCCTCTTTCCGGGAAAGCTATCTCTTTGCCCAAGTGGCCGGTTCTTTCCCATGTGACTATTGTAGCACATGTGTGATATTATTAAAAAGTTAACAACAGGAGGCATTAATGGCATACGACGGAATAATAACATACGCAATATCTAAGGAGCTTGAGAGTATGCTCACGCTTGCCAAGATAGAGAAGGTCTATCAGCCAGGTAACGAGGAGCTTGTTCTTCAGATACACACGAAGGAAGGAAATGTCAGACTGTTCATGTCTGTAGGAAGCCAGTCAGCAAGAGTCTGCCTGACCGAGAACAGATATAAGAACCCTGAGCAGCCGCCAACCTTCTGCATGCTTCTGCGTAAGCACATTCAGGGCGGCAGAATCACAAGAATCGAGCAGTACAAGTCTGAGAGAATAATAGAGTTCGATATCGAAGCTCTTAACGAGCTCGGTTTTACTGTGTGTAAGAGACTCATCGTTGAAATCATGGGTAAGCACTCTAATATCGTTCTCATAGATATAGAATCAGGCAAGATTATAGACAGCATTAAGAGAATCTCAATTGATGTGAACAGATACAGGCAGCTTCTACCGGGAGTTATCTACAAATATCCACCTGAGCAGGATAGAGTTCCATTCAAGGAAATCACAGCTGATATTAAGCTACCTGAAGATTCCCGAAGCATCATGCAGTGCGTCGGTGGAATCTCACCCGCAATAGCAAGAGAGCTTGAAACAGGTAGCACTGATATTCCATCAATAGTCTCAGCAGTAGCAGAAGGCAATATAACACCTCGAATCTACAGCGATGAAGACGGAACACCAAGAGAATTCCACGTTATCCCTCTAAGTGAATATGAGGGACTTAATGAGCATACCTTTGAGACTGTAAGCGAATGTGTAGAGAATTTCTTCTATAACAGAGATAGCTCCAATATGGTTAAGCAGAAGTCTGTTCCTCTGATTAAGACTGTAGAAGCAGCACTTGGCAAAGCACTTCTTAAGAGAAAGAGACTTGGAGAAGACCTTCTTCGTGCGGAGGATTCCGACAAGTACAGACTTTATGGAGAGCTTTTGACCGCGAATATCCATCTTGTAACACCAGGTGCGAAGTCAGTTACAGTAACCAACTACTACGACGGCAACCCGATAAGCATCCCTCTTGATGAGAAGCTTTCAGCATCGAAGAACGCCCAGCGATTCTTTAAGAAATACTCGAAGGCTAAGACAGCGATAAATGAGAAGCAGATACAGCTCGAAGAGAACGATGTGAACATCGCATACCTTGAGTCGGTTCTTCAGAGCCTTTCCGATGTAAACACAGAGGAGGACATCGAAGCGGTGCGTGACGAGCTTGTTGAAACAGGTTTTGTCCGCTTCCGTAAAACTCCGGGACGCAAGAAGAAGATCAAACCAACTCCGATTCACTACACGCTGTCAGATGGAACCGATGTGTATGTTGGCAGAAACAACAACGAGAACGACTATCTCACACTTAAGCTTGCATCGAAGACCGACGTGTGGATGCATACCAAGGACATTCCGGGATCGCACCTTATCATCAAGATGGATGACGGCAGAAACGTGGACGATCTGTCTGCCGAGCTTATTTACGAAGCTGCATCAATCGCAGCCTTCCATAGCAAGGCCGGTTCATCAGCCAATGTCCCGGTCGACTATGTTCCGGTTCGCTACGTCAAGAAGCCTAATGGAGCTAAACCTGGAATGGTAATCTTCACGCACAACCAGACAGTCTACGTTGACCCTAAGCTGCCCTCACCGGATGCAGGTACCGACGCCGACAAATAATCTATAATTTAAAAGCATAGACTCTTGCGATGTTAACGCAGTTGTCTATGCTTTCTGTTTATTTATTCTTGTTGCTGTTTCTTGCTCTGAACGCCTTACGTCTTCTGCCGGCAGCTTCTTTCTCTTTCTTCTTTCTTGTCTTATCCTTCATTATTGAGTAACCGAAGAATCCAAGCTTTCTACCCTGCAGTCTGTGGTACTTACCATGGTTGTACGCGATAAGTCCCATCTCAGAATAGTCAAAAGCACCATTCTCATCTATGTAATCCTCCGCAACATGAACGGCCACGATTTCGGCCATAAACATATCGTGGCTTGGAAGTTCCTTAACCTCAAAAACCTTACACTCAAGGCTTACAGGTGCCTCAGCGATAAGCGGTGCCTTGACGCAATCAGCCTTGGCCTTAGTGAGTCCAGTCTTCTTCCACTTATCAACATCGCGCCCGGACTTTACTCCGCAGTAATCGGTCGCCTTTACGATATCCTCGTTAACAAGATTTATTACGAATTCACCATTCTTCTCGATGATATCGTGTGAATGTCTCTTCTTCATAACAGAAACATAAGTCATTGGCGGATTAGTATTTATAATTCCAGTCCACGCAATTGTTATAATATTGCTCTCGTTCTCATCACCACAGCTTACCATAACCGCAGGAAGAGGGTACATAAGTGGGCCTGGCTTAACAGCCTTCTTATTAAAAATCTTCATAGCATCTAAGCCTCCATTTCATATATCATCTAGCCAAGATGTTCAATCTTTCCGAGAATATCTGTAAAATACTCCGGAAGTTCACTTCGAAACTCCATATATTTGCCTGTTTTCGGATGTACAAAACCAAGAAGTCCTGCGTGCAGCATCTGCCCCTTAACCGGAAGCGTCTGCTTCTTCGGTCCGTACAGCTCATCGCCAACCAGCGGATGTCTTATGTATGACATGTGAACCCTGATTTGATGAGTTCTGCCGGTTTCAAGTCTCGCCTTCACAAGCGTATACTTACCGTATCTTCTGACAACCTTGATGTGCGTTACCGCATTCTTCGGATTGCTTCCGAACACACCCCTTCTCAGACGATTCTTCTCGTCTCTTCCAATCGGCTTATCAATCGTAAGCTCATCTTCCTTTATGTTATCGTACACAAGAGCAGTATATTCTCTCTTGCAAGAATGAACCTTAAGCTGCTCTGCCAGCGACTCGTGTGCTGCGTTATTCTTGGCAACCATAAGAAGACCACTCGTATCCTTATCGATTCGGTGAACTATGCCAGGACGTATCGTACCGTTAATTGATGAAAGAGAACCACCGCAGTGATACATAAGTGCATTAACAAGCGTCCCATCGTAATTACCAGGGCTTGGATGAACGACCATTCCGCGCGGCTTCTCAACCACAATCACATCCTCATCCTCATATACAATCTCAATCGGAATATCCTGCGCCACAACATCAAGAACCTCAGGCTCAGGGAAATCCACATAAAGAGCATCCCCCACCTTGACCTTGTGCTTCTTAGAAGTCACCAGCTCGCCATTAACCTTTACTCTGCCATCCTCAATGAGGCTCTGGGCGTAGTTTCTCGAGAGGTCAGTTATCTCTCCGCTGACAAAAACATCGAGTCTCTTCCCCTCATTCTCCGCTTCGACCGTTAACTCTATGATTCTTTCTTCGTCCATCATTTCTCCTTATCAAACAGCAGAAACAGCATAGCAAGAATGCAGCCGCACACAATAAAAATATCAGCGACATTAAACACCGCAAAGCTTCCGAATGAAAACATATCAGTTACAAAGCCCACACTCAGTCGATCGTACAAATTGCTCACGCCACCTGCCGCAATCATAACGAAACAGAACACAAGTGGCTTAGAGCCCTTCCTCCATTCTCTGACCATAAGTACAAGGCAGACTGCAATAAGAAGAGTCGTAAGTCCTACTGTAATAAGCGTGTTATTTTCAAACATACTAAAAGCCGCCCCTTGGTTCCTGACATAGGTTAGCTTGAAAAAACCAGGAATAACGGGCAGGCTTTCACCCGGCGCAAGGCCGGCTCTTATTAACAGCTTTACAATCTGATCTGCAGCGACAATTCCTGCAAATAATATAGCTAGTAGCATTATTTATTACTTAAGAATGATTGTGTCTTCGATTGAAGGCTGATTCTCTGACATCTTATCAAGGCTCTCCTTGATATCGCCCAGAGTTGCGTGCTCAAGGTCAGTCACCTTGTTAAGCGGATTCTCAGCCTCATCAGTTACTACAAGTGTAGCTGAATCTACGTGCTCTTCTGCAGGTGCTGCTGACTTAAGCTTTTCGTCGATTACAGCGATATCACTTCTGTCAAGATCTGGAAGAAGCTCATATTCATCGTTATCAAGTTTCTCAAGCTCTACTGTAAGCATAGTCTTGTAGTTGCTTCTGAGTCTCTCAACCTTGTTCTTGAGAGTGAGGTGCTCCTCATTAATGTTCTTAACTGTCATCTTAGCATCTAGAATCATGTTCTCAGCCTCAAGCTCAGCATCTCTCATGATAAGCTCTGCTCTTCTCTCAGCACTTGCTGAAATATCAGCCATAAGTCTCTTTGCTGTCTCGAGTGTCTCAAGCATTGCTGTGTCTGACTTCTGAGCCTCAGCAAGCTGCTTCTCGAGAGCCTTAATCTTGTGCGCCATGCTTCTGTTATCGTTCAGAACTCTCTCATAGTCGATTACAATAAGATCCAGAAATTCATCTACCTCTCTTGAATTGTATCCTCTCTTATCACGAGTGAATTCCTTCTTATCGATATCAATTGGCATTATCATATCTGCGCATCCTCCCTTTCATTAGAAAAATGTTGTAATTAAAATATCATTTGAATCAGTACTATCAGTGCCGTCGCGACCATCCTGATCACAAAGAACGCTATCAATACTGAAAAATCCAGCATACCTGTATTGAACCTGGACATGAATCCCCTTATTGGAGCCACAATCGGTTCTGTCATCTGAACTGTAAATTCGTAGATACCTCTTATCGTCTGTCCGCCCATAGCAGCAAACCAACTAAGAATAGCTCTTGCAAATAGGAGCCATATAAGTATCTCCGCAAACCAGTCAATCGCTCTGCAAACAACTATCACCATAGGCTATCTCCAAGGGCTGCTGTTTGACTTGTTGTTGTCAGCACTACTTACGTGTACCTCAGAATTTCTTCCGAGCTTAGCCGCAATGTTAACGTTCGCAGGTGCAAAAATGAAGATATTCTGCGTAACCCTCTGTACGTTTCCGCTAAGTGCGCATGTTGCTCCACTCAGGAAGTCGAAAATCTTTCTTGCAAGATCTGTCTCAACATTCTCAAGATTAATAATAACCGGCTTTCTTGCCTTAAGATTATCAACGAGCTTGCTGCACTCATCGAAGTTCTTAGGCTCGATTACGATCATCTTAAATGCACCTGAAGCATTCATTGAATGCTGACTCACCTTCTTCTCGCTTGTCTTAGATAGAAGCGGTGCAACATCAGCATATGAGCTGTCAACTCTGAAGCTTGGTGCAATTGGTTCTGTCATCATTGATGAAGGCTTTGAGCTTCCACTTCCGCTTACGCTCGCATGTCCACTTGCCGCATCCATTCTTGCTTTCTCTCTGTTAATTTCATCCTGAGTGATCTCGAAATCCTCATCATCATCGATATCGTCAATACCGATCAGCTTCTTAATGCTGTCTCCAAAACTCATCTATGCATCCTCCAAATTTATCTGTAACTACGTCTTCCAAAAATCGAGCTTCCTACCCTGACAAGGTTCGAGCCCTCTTCAATTGCTACTTCGAAATCTCCAGACATTCCCATCGATAGGATATCCGGCTTGTAATACTCTTCGTCATATGAAAGAGTCTTCATCCTCTCAAACAGCTCTCTGGCCTGTGCAAAATAACATCTTGCATCCTCAGGAGTATCTCCTGCAGGAGGTATGCACATAAGTCCACGTATTCTTATGTTGTGAAGACGTCCTGCAATATCATCTATAACTGTGAAAAGCTCTGAAACAGGCAGTCCTGTCTTAGTCTCTTCATCTGCAATGTTAACCTGCAGCAGAACATCCATAACAATGCCAGCCGCACGAGCCCTCTTATCAATCTCTCCTGCAAGCTTAACAGAGTCAACTGAATGGATCATCACAACCTTATCAATTACATTCTTGACCTTATTAGTCTGAAGATGCCCTATCAGATGCCATCTTACCGGCTTGACACTGTCATACTTCTCGAGTATCTCCTGGACTTTATTCTCTCCTATATCTGTTGCACCAGCATCAATCGCCTCATTGATTTCCTCTGGTGTATGTGTCTTTGTTACCGCCAGAAGGAGTACGTCCTCCGGCTTTCTGCCTGATCTTACAGCGGCAGCATTCTTTCTTTTCTCTATTTCAAGGTAATTTTCTGAAACAGTCATTACTTCGATTCCTTAACATCATTCTTACTTGGTCGTTTTAAAATTTCGTCATATACCTTAAGGGTCTCGACGAAGTTTCCCTTCTCATCCATGTAGTAGTCCTCGCAGACAGCACACTTCTCTCCGTCATCAGCCTTTATGTATACTGGCTTGAATACATTCTCTCCAAGCTTATTCTTAACAAGAACGCCCTTCTGCTTATTCTTGGTTACAATGCTCTTCTTCTCAATAATGAGACCGCTGGCACTTTCAGTTGTAACCTTAACATCTGCGCTTCTTAGCTCAAGATATCCCTTTACAAAAACATTGCACTTTAGGATAACCTTATAACTCTCTTCACCCTTGACCTTAGACACGCTCTTGACATAGGCATTCGCACTCTCGCCATTAATATCAAAGCTTACCTGAGCACCCTCTTCATAGAGCTTCGAAGACGATTTGTCGGTGAAGAATACAATCCACCACTCACCGTTTCTTGTTGTCTTAAAGACAGGTTCACCCTTAGAGCATTTCTTTCCGTCAAGCTCACACAGCCTGGCAGTTGCGTATTTCCTGCAGTCATCCTCAGTCAGCTTATCAAGACTGTCTGAACTAAGTCTGCTCTCCGCGCCATCAACCGCATAGCTTATATATCCCGCATTATACGAGTATCCACCGCCAGCAGTCTTAGCACTCTTACCAAGTGCACTCATTGCATTTCTTAAAGAAGCCGGTGGGTTATCTCTGCCGCTTCCTGTAATTTCTACAACTCTTGAGCCGCCCTTGACAAGCTTGCCGCTGTCGATAAGTCTGTTAACTGTACCGGCTCTATCGCTCTTGTATACGGTTTCATTTCTGACAATATAACCCTCGACCTCGGATGATCTTACAATCTCTCCAGGCTCAGTGATATATGTTCTTTCAAGCAGGCCCGCAACTGATGGCACCGCATAAATAACCACCAAGCAAACCAGCAATGCAATTATATAAAGTGCCCACCACTTATACTTCTTAGCCATAATAAAACCTCTTCACGTTATTTTACAACAAAAAACACTGCGGTACAATATATATGCAATATATATAAGCGCAGTGAGTCTTTGTAGCCTATTTTGTGTTTTCTTCGAGAATTTTCTTCTGTTTCTTGCTTAATTCTCTATCAGAATTTACGAATTTCTCTAGTAAATCCGGGCGTCTTTCCTTCGTAAGCTGAACAGATTTCTCAAATCTCCACAGATCAATAAGTCCGTGATTTCCTGAAGTGAGAACCTCTGGAACCTCCATCCCTTCTATCTCACGAGGTTTGCTGTACTGAGGATACTCAAGAAGACCTGAGTAAATAGATTCCTCCATTGCCGATTCCTCACTCGCAAGTACACCCTCGATAAATCTCGCAACAGTATCTATCAGAACCATAGCAGGAAGCTCTCCTCCAGTTAAAACATAGTCACCAATCGAAATCTCTCTTGCATCAAGAATATCAAGAGCCCTCTGATCAACGCCCTCATAATGACCGCACAGAATAGTGATCTCATCCATGTCAGCGATTTCCTCAGCAATTTCCTGTGACAGAAGTTCTCCACGTGGAGACATATAGAATACAGATCCGCCCATACCGTTTCCTCTGAAAGCATCCACAATCGGCTGAACCTGCATCACCATTCCAGCACCACCGCCATAAGGTGTATCATCAACTCTCTTATGCTTATTCGCGGTAAATTCTCTGATATCCACTATATTAAATTCCAGAAGACCATTATCGACGGCCCTTCCGAGCATGCTTTCTCTTAGAGGTGTAAACATCTCGGGAAAAATCGTAAGAATATTAATCTTCATCGTTACTCCAGAAATCCCGGTATTAGCTCAACATAAACAACTCTCTCGTCACCGCTGATTTCTTTGACAAAAGCATCCACATCAGGAATCAGGATCTGCTGTCCATCATCCGCTGTAACCTCCCATAGAGGCTGGGCTCTGTTAGCAATGTAATCACTTACCTTGCCGAGCATCTTATCGCTTGTTCTGTCAAAAACTTCGAATCCAATAAGATCTCTTATATAGAACTCACCCTCCGGCAGTTCCTCGAGGCTGTCAGTTCTGATATAAATCTCATTGTTTCTAAGTGCCTCAACGGCCGTTCTGTCCTCATAGCCGCTAACCTTGATAACAGGCTTTCCGTTCTGGTATCTGATTGAAGTGACACTTACAGTCTCCTCCTTCTTGCCAAGAGCAAGACCGATCTCTGCGCCCTTCTTAAGATTATCGGATTCACCGGCATAAAGCATAACTCTGATCTCGCCTCTGATACCGACAGCAGAAGTCAGCTTTCCGATATTAATATAATCAGGATTGTTTCTAAATGCCATTTTATCTCCTTTAATTTGCAAAAGAGCATGCAGGCCCTAAGGCTTACATGCTCGTTGATTGCTCTTTATGTTGGGTTTACCTAGTCCTCAACAATTTCAACTGTGACTCTCTTGTTAGCCTTGATTGCAGCAGCCTTAACAACAGTTCTGATTGCCTTGGCAATTCTTCCGGACTTACCGATAATCTTACCGATATCGTCCTTATCTACACTCAGCTTGATCACAATATTCTTGCCGTCACTAACTTCAGTAACTTTGACTTCTTCAGGCTTAGACACCAGTGCACGAGCAATCGCTTCAACTAGACTAGCCATGCTTGTTCCCTTCCTTACTTAATAGCGCCGGACTTCTTGAGAAGAGCTCTTACAGTATCTGTAGGCTGTGCACCGTTAGCGATCCACTTAGCAGCTGCCTCGTTGTCGATCTTGATCTCAGCTGGGTCCATGAGTGGGTTGTAAGTTCCGATCTCCTCGATGAACTTACCATCTCTTGGAGTTCTTGAATCTGCAACTACTACTCTGTAGAAAGGCTTCTTGTGTGCTCCCATTCTCTTAAGTCTAATCTTTACCATTGGTTAATTCCTCCTAAATATAATTGATTTAAATTTATAACTTGTTTATTTATCAGAACAATCCTTTGAAGAGTCTGTTCTTCTTAAGCTTGTTCGGATTAGCGAATTGTTTCATCATCTTCTTCATGTCAGTGTAGCTCTTGATAAGCTGATTGACCTGAGTTACAGACTGTCCTGATCCTGTAGCGATTCTCTTTCTTCTGCTCGCATTAAGGATTGACGGATCTGATCTCTCGTCCTTAGTCATGGAGAGGATAACTGCTTCCATGCGGGCAAAATCGCGGGTCGCTTCGTCGATGTCTATGTTCTTCTTGTCCGCTGCGGAGATTCCCGGCATCATGTCGATCATCTTGCCGAGTCCGCCGAACTTGTTGATCTGTCTCATCTGATCAAGATAATCATTAAGGTCGAACTTGTTCTTTCGAAGCTTCTCCTCTAGAGCCTTGGCCTCATTCTCATCGAAGGCATTCTCAGCCTGCTCGATAAGAGACATTACATCTCCCATTCCGAGGATTCTTGAAGCGATTCTGTCTGGGTGGAAAGGCTCAAGCTTATCGTACTTCTCTCCAGTACCCATGAACTTGATTGGCTTTCCTGTGACAGCCTTTACAGATAGAGCAGCTCCTCCTCGTGAGTCACCGTCCATCTTAGTCATGATTATTCCATCAACACCGAGGGCATCGTTAAATCCTCCGGCAATGTTAACAGCGTCCTGTCCAGTAAGCGCATCGACTACGAGCAGAATCTCATGAGGCTTAACAGTCTTCTTAAGAACCTTAAGCTCTTCCATAAGAGCCTCATCAATCTGAAGACGTCCTGCTGTATCGACAATTACTGCATTGTATCCCATTCTCTGAGCTTCCTTAATTGCAGCCTCTGCAATTACAGAAGGGTCATTTGACTCTCTCTTAGTAAATACCGGTACATTTACAGCCTTACCTACAACCTCGAGCTGATCAATCGCTGCCGGTCTATACACATCACATGCAACCAGCATCGGTTTCTTGCCCTGAGTCTTAAGATAAGATGCGAGCTTACCTGCAGTTGTTGTCTTACCTGTACCCTGAAGACCTACAAGCATATATACTGTAAATCCACTAGGTGAATATGTCAGCTTGCTGTTAAGTCCGCCCATCATATCAACGAGCTCATCCTTAACAATCTTTATAACCTGCTGTCCCGGAGTCAGACTGTTCATTACATCTGCTCCAAGAGCCTTCTCTTTAACTGTAGCGACAAAGCTCTTAACAACCTTGAAGTTAACATCGGCCTCAAGGAGTGCAAGCTTTACCTCTCTCATTGCAGCATCCAGATCCTTCTCGGATACTGTTCCCTTACCCCTCAGGTCCTTAAAGGTTTCCTGAAGCTTCTCGGATAATCCTTCAAATGCCATAGCTACTCCGTTATCTCTTCTATAATATCAAGAACCTTCCTAAGGCTCTCCTTCTTGTTATCGCAAGTACAATCAGTAATCATCTGGTTCAGAAGCTCCGTTGCCTCATCAGCTTTCTCGGAATTTCTTCTATACTTTTCAATCAAACCGAGAACACTCTCATACTTCTCAAGCGTAGCCTCAGCCTTCTTAAGAGTATAGTGAACAGCCTGCCTGGTCATTCCCATCTCCTCTGCAATCTCCGAGAGGCTCAGGTTATCCTCGTGATAAAGATCCATTATCTCGAGCTGCTTCTCTCTGAGAAGGCCTCCGTAGAAATCATAAAGCAGACTCGCAAATTGTACATTTCCTACTGTTTCTTTCATACCTACATACTATAACACTGTCAAACCGCGCTGTCAAACATTTTCTTTGACAGCGCGGAAATATTTTAGCGTAAATTAAGACAAATTTACCGATGTCCCCCTACCCCCATATTAATAGACAACTATATTGTCTTACCTGTTATTAAGTGATATGCCTCTTTGTATTTTGCAATTGTCTTTTCAATTACATCCTGTGGGAGATTGTAATCACTATCTGGATTAGCCTTGAGCCAGTCTCTGACGAATTGCTTATCATAAGATGGCTGTGGCTTTCCCTCTTCATATCCATCAAGCGGCCAGAATCTTGAGCTGTCAGGTGTGAGAACCTCATCAGCAAGAACAAGCTCGCCATTCTCATCAAGTCCGAATTCAAGCTTGGTATCAGCAATAATAATGCCTCTGCTCAATGCATAGTCTTCACACTTGTTATAAATTGCAATAGTAAGATCGCGAACCTTTCTCGCAAGCTCACTGCCTCTGCCAGGATAGTATTTTTCGAGGACTTCAATGCTTTCCTCATAAGAGATGCTGATATCATGATCTCCGATTTCAGCCTTTGTGGATGGAGTGTATATTGGGCTATCAAGCTTCTGTGATTCCTTAAGCCCCTCCGGAAGTCTAATTCCGCATACAGTTCCAGACTCCTTGTAAGCATTCCAACAGCTGCCAGATATGTAGCCTCTGACAATGCATTCAAGAGGAAGCATCTCAAGCTTTCTGCACAGTGTAGTTCTTCCCTCAAACTCAGGCTTTCTGAAAAACTCAGGCATATCGTTAACATCTGTTGAAATTACGTGATTAGGTACAAGACCCTTTGTCAGATCAAACCAGAACTTTGCCATCTGTGTAAGAACTATGCCCTTACCGTCGATTTTGTTTTTAAGAATTACATCAAAGGCACTAATCCGGTCTGTTGCAACCATAATCATATTGCCATCAGCCTCATAGAGCTCTCTCACCTTTCCTTCCTTAACCGGTGTATACTCTTTCATTTCACTCCCCCTTTTGCTTTCAAATCTGTATTTACCTGTCACCTTTGGTGACCCCGCCGGATATTCTCCCGTGAAGCACGCCTGGCAAAAAGTCTTTCTTCCGTCCAGCATTCCCGGAAGATCCTCTGTTCTGTAGAAGCCGATGCTGTCGCATCCGATATATTCCTTTACCTCATCAATAGAATTATTAGCGGCAATAAGCGTTGATGTGTCAGGTATGTCAGTTCCGTAATAACACGGTGCCACAAATGTCGGAGAAGCCAATCTGAGATGAACCTCCCTCGCACCTGCATCACGAAGCTTCTTTACAATTCTCTTAGACGTAGTTCCGCGAACCACGGAATCGTCGATAAGAACGACTCTTTTGCCCGCGACAACACTCGCGATCACATTAAGCTTTATATCCACAAGACTTTCACGATGGGCCTGCCCCGGCTCTATAAATGTTCTTCCAATATACTTATTTTTCACGAAGCCGATGCCATATGGTATGCCTGACTCATCCGCGTAACCAATTGCAGCATCAAGACCCGAATCTGGAACACCAATTACGATATCCGCATCGACAGGATATGTTCTGGCCAGAATTCTGCCGGCATTCACCCTCGCTCTGTGAACATCGATTCCATCAATCACAGAATCCGGGCGGGCAAAATATATATATTCAAATATGCAGGTGTGCTGCTTTGATCGAGAACAGTTGTCCTCGATGCTCACAGGTTCTTTGCCTGGTTCGAACACAATAATTTCACCTGGCTTAACATCTCGCATGAATTTGGCTGATACTGCGTCGAGAGCGCAGCTTTCTGAGGCTACTGCATATCTTCCATCCTCAGTTATTCCATAGCAAAGCGGTCTTAGTCCATAGGGATCTCTGACTGCAATCATTTTGGCAGGAGACATGATTATGAGCGAATAGGCTCCTTCGAACTTCTTCATAGCCTCTGAGATGGCATGCTCAATTGAGTCACAATGCAGTCTCGCCCTCGTAATGCAATACGCTATTACTTCAGTGTCACTTGTTGAGTGAAATATCGATCCGTTCAGTTCCAATTCTCTTCTTAATTCGAATGAATTAGTGAGGTTTCCATTGTGTGCAACAGCCATGCTTCCCTTAATGTGGTTAACCACTATAGGCTGAGCATTAGCACGATCAGCAGATCCTGTGGTTGCGTAGCGAACATGTCCTATTGCAATCTGCCCCTGTCCCAGTTCTGATAATATCTGCGGCTGAAATACCTCATTTACCTGTCCAAGATCCTTGTGGGAACAAAACACTCCATCATCATTTACCACGATTCCGCAGCTTTCCTGTCCTCTGTGCTGAAGCGAATACAGACCGTAGTAAACTGTAGTTGCAGCATCATAGGTGAACGGTGATGTAATACCAAATACACCACATTCTTCTTTTATTTCAGTCATAAGCATCTCCTATCTCCTAATTTATGTTCCCTTTTTATGTTATTTACTTTGTCTTTGCCGCCTTGACCAGTTCTCTAAACAGCGGATGAGCAGAATCTGGTCTTGATTTGAATTCAGGATGATACTGGACTCCAACATGGAATCTGTGTCCTGGAAGCTCTACAGCTTCAACGAGTCTTCCATCCGGTGACGTTCCAACAACCTTAAGGCCAGCCGCTTCAATCTCATCCCTAAACTCATTATTGAATTCATATCTGTGACGATGTCTTTCAGAAATTTCATCAACACCATATGACTTTTCAAGAATAGAGCCCTCTGCAACTCTGCATGGATATGCACCAAGTCTCATTGTTCCACCCTTAGGAATATTTTCTCTCTGATCTGGCATGAAATCAATGACTTTGTGACTACTTGAAACATCAAATTCTGAAGAGTTGGCATCATCATAGCCGATGACATTTCTTACGAATTCGATAACAGCAATCTGCATGCCTAGACATATTCCGAGGAACGGAATATCATGTTCCCTTGCATATCTCGCTGCTCTGATTTTGCCCGCAATACCTCTTGTGCCAAAACCTCCGGGAACCAGAATTCCATCCACATCTCCGAGAATATTCTGAAGCTCCTGATCGCTCTTGTCAGGGCAGCCATCCTCCGTAAGATCCTCGGCTTCAATCCACTTAATATCAACATATACACCATTCTCGTAGCCTGCATGTGCGAGTGCCTCTGCAACGGAAAGATATGCATCGTGAAGCTTAGTATACTTTCCGACAAGTCCAATAGTGACGTGTCCTTCTCTTGAATCGATTCTGTGTAGCATATCATTCCATGAACCCAGCTTAAGCTCACCTGCATCAATATTTAACTCTCTGCATACAATTTCGCTAAAATGACTCTGTTCAAGCATCGTAGGTGCGTAGTATAGCTCCTTGACATCGGCGTTATTGATAACACAATCAGGTTTAACGTTGCAGAACATAGATATTTTATGTCTTATAGAATCGTCGATATCTCCATGAGTTCTAAGAACAATTAAATCTGGTGATATTCCAAGACCCCTTAACTCCTTTACCGAATGCTGTGTCGGTTTGCTCTTGTACTCTCCCGAGCTTTCAATGTATAGAAGCGGTGTTACGTGAATAAACACACAGTTTTCTCTACCGACTTCGCACGCCACCTGTCTTATAGCCTCTATGAATGGCTGGCTTTCTATGTCACCAACAGTACCTCCAATTTCAGTAATTATGATGTCGGCATCCGATGTTTCTCCGACCTGATATATAAATCTCTTAATCTCATCAGTAACGTGAGGTATCACCTGAACAGTATTTCCAAGATAATCTCCATTACGTTCCTTATTTAAAATATTCCAGTAAACTCTTCCTGTAGTCAGATTGCTGAATTTATTTAAGTTCTCATTTATAAATCTCTCGTAATGACCAAGATCAAGGTCTGTCTCAGCACCATCCTCAGTTACGAAGACTTCTCCGTGCTGATAAGGGCTCATTGTTCCGGGATCGATATTTATATATGGATCCAGCTTCTGAGACGCAACCTTGTAGCCCCTTGCCTTAAGCAGTCTTCCAAGTGACGCAGCTGTAATACCTTTTCCAAGCCCCGAAACGACGCCACCAGTAACAAATATGTACTTCTTCATAAAACTTCCTCCCGACTCTCCTGACAATTGAATTATTCTGACAACAAACCGTAGCGTAAAAACGCCCAAAAACTAAAAAAAATAAGGTCTCTTGTCCGTAGGGGTGACGGGAGCACAAGCCACCGACATCCTCGCTGTCTTCAAAGATTCCTTATAAATTGCGCAACTTATATTTAAATAATGCTCTTATGAAAATTCATTTCCACAATAAAAATACTTTAATAGTATACTCCTATTATTGAGCAGATGCAACAAGTTTTATAATATTTTTTTATAAAATAGACAAAATATATGGGCAGTCTCATTAGGCTGCCCATAATATTCGTCCTATATCTAACGATCTGCGTCAATGGTAGATATTCCAAGCGTAACTTCCTCAAGTACATCGAGAAGAATTCCTACAGTATCAAGTGATGTAAACAATGTCACATTGTTCTCCGAAGCACACTGTCTGATAGCAGTTCCATCTCCAAGATGTATACCGGAATTGACTGCACGTGTATTAATGACATAGCTTACATAGCCTGCACGTATTGCATCAAGTGCATCTGTAGCGCCGTTGCTTGGCTTATCAAGGCTTCTGGTTCTGATTCCATTCTTCTTAAGGAAGGCAGCAGTTCCGCTTGTTCCCTCAATATTAAAACCGAGCTGGTAGAATCGTCTGATCAGAGAAAGTGCCTCCTCCTTGTCCTCTTCTGCAAGTGATACAAGTACAGTTCCGTAGTTCTGAAGCTTAACACCTGACGCAACAAGAGCCTTGAACATAGCTCTCTGCAGAGTGTCATCATAACCTATAGCCTCACCTGTCGACTTCATCTCAGGTGACAGATATGAATCCATTCCCTTAAGCTTAGAGAATGAGAATGCAGGGGCCTTTACATAGAACTTCTTCTGCTCATCAGGATAAAGTTCATAGATACCTTGCTCCTTAAGACTCATTCCCAGAATAACCCGTGTTGCTATATCTGCAAGTTGATATCCAGTTGCCTTTGACAGGAATGGAACTGTTCTCGATGATCTAGGATTAACCTCAATAATATAGACATTGTCATTCTCATCTACTATGAACTGAATATTAAACAGACCAACAATACCTATACCAAGACCGAGCTTCTTTGCGTACGAAATAATTGTACCCTTAACCTTGTCTGAAATACTGAAAGGCGGATATACACTGATCGAGTCACCTGAGTGAATTCCAGTTCTCTCAACAAGCTCCATAACACCAGGTATGAAAACATCCTCTCCGTCGCAAACGCCGTCGATTTCAACTTCCTTACCCCTGATGTATTTATCAACAAGAACAGGCTTGTCCTCGTCAATTTCAACTGCAGTCTTAAGATAGTTCCTAAGATCACTTTCTTTAGACACAACCTGCATTGCACGACCGCCAAGAACGAAGCTTGGTCTTACAAGCACCGGATAACCTATCTCCTCTGCAGCTCTGACGCCATCTTCAATATTTGTCACTGCACGTCCAGGCGGCTGCGGAATTCCAAGCTCTTCAAGAACCTTCTCAAAGGCATCTCTATTCTCAGCTCTCTCTATAGCCTCACAATCAGTGCCAACAATCTTAACTCCGTATTCACTTAGAGGCTCTGCAAGATTAACCGCTGTCTGTCCGCCAAGAGTTGCAATTACACCATCAGGCTTCTCAAGCTCGATAATATTCATTACATCCTCAACGCACAGAGGCTCGAAATACAGCTTGTCCGAAGTTGTGTAATCTGTCGATACAGTTTCTGGATTATTATTAATAATAATTGCTTCGTAGCCAGACTCCCTTATTGTGTTAATCGCATGCACAGTCGAATAATCAAACTCTACACCCTGTCCAATACGGATAGGTCCCGATCCGAGCACGATAATCTTCTTGCGCTCACCAATAACTGGCTCATTCTCACCTTCATAAGTCGAATAGAAATACGGAATATAGCTCTCAAACTCTGAAGCGCAGCTGTCAATCATCTTGTAGGTCGGGAAGATTCCGTTAGCCCTTCTTATTTCAAAAATCTCTCTAGGCGTCATGCCCCAAAGAGCCGCGATGGCCACATCCGAGAAGCCCATCTTTTTGCACGCACGAAGAGTATCGACGTCTCCACGCCCCGCCTTAGCCTTCTTCTCCATGTCGATGATTCGGGCAAAAGATCGTATGAACAATCTGTCAATTCTTGTGTTTTTAAATATGTCATCATGAGGAACATCCCGTCTTAGGAGTTCTCCGATCGCGTAGATTCTATCCTCGGTTCCCTCTTTAATGTAATCGAGGATTTCTTCACTCGGCATCTCATCAAACTTCTCATGATGCAGATGGCAGACTCCGATCTCAAGCGAGCGAACGCCTTTGAGAAGACTCTCCTCAAGCGTTCTGCCAACGCTCATAACCTCACCGGTAGCCTTCATCTGTGTACCAAGCGTATTCTTTGCATCCGCAAACTTATCAAATGGGAATCTTGGAAGCTTTGATACTACGTAATCAAGAGATGGCTCAAAGCACGCAAGTGTGTTAGCAAGCTCAATCTCATCGAGTCTATAACCGACAGAAATCTTAGCAGATACTCTGGCAATAGGATATCCACTGGCCTTTGATGCAAGTGCAGATGACCTCGAAACTCTAGGATTAACCTCAATAAGGTAATAATCAAAAGAGTTAGGATCAAGTGCAAACTGAACATTGCAGCCACCTTCTATCTTTAGCGCTCTAATTATCTTAAGTGCGCTGTCTCTAAGCATCTGATACTCTCTGTTTGTAAGAGTCTGAGATGGACATACAACAACAGAGTCGCCCGTATGGACTCCGACAGGATCGATGTTCTCCATATTGCAGATAGTGATTGCAGTATCATTGCTGTCTCGCATCACCTCATATTCAATCTCTTTGTATCCACGTACAGACTTCTCGATAAGTGCCTGTGATGTTGGAGATAGAGAAAGTGCATTCTTAAGGATTTCCCTAAGCTCATCCTCATCATCTGCAAATCCACCACCTGTTCCTCCAAGCGTAAAAGCAGGTCTGATAACTACAGGATAACCAATCTCCGAAGCAGCTTTGATTCCCTCATCCATAGACTCCGCAATAAGCGACGGAAGAATAGGCTCTCCAAGGCTCAGGCAGAGCTCCTTAAATAATTCTCTGTCCTCAGCCATTTCAATTGAGTCGAAGCTTGTTCCAAGAAGCTCAACTCTGCATTCATCAAGCACACCCTTTCTTGCAAGCTGCATCGCAAGATTGAGTCCTGTCTGTCCACCGATTCCCGGAAGAATTGCATCAGGTCTCTCCTTGCGTATAATCTTGGCAACATATTCAAGTGTAAGCGGCTCCATATAGACCTTGTCGGCAATTGCCGGATCTGTCATTATTGTTGCAGGATTTGAATTGCAGAGGATTACCTCATAGCCTTCCTCCTTAAGAGCAAGACAGGCCTGTGTTCCCGCATAATCGAATTCAGCAGCCTGACCGATTACAATAGGGCCTGAGCCTATGACAAGGATTCTCTTTATATCATTTCTTCTAGGCATCAAGCTCACCACCCTTCATAATCTTTATAAACTGCTTAAACAGATATGAACTGTCCTGTGGACCTGGTGCACTCTCTGGATGATACTGTACGCTGAACGCTTTATCCTCCGCACACCATACACCTTCAACCGTATTATCTAGCATATTGATATGTGTCACCTCAAGAGGTGTTTCCTCAAGAGAGTCTGCATCAACAGCATATGAGTGATTCTGTGATGTAATCTCAATCTTGTCTGTATTCAGATTCTTAACAGGATGATTTCCACCTCTATGACCGAACTTAAGCTTATAAGTTCTTGCTCCATATGACAGTGATAGAACCTGATGGCCAAGACAGATTCCGAAAATCGGATATACGCCATGAAGAGCCTTCATAAGTTCAATTGTAGGCACCACATCAACCGGATCTCCTGGGCCGTTAGAGAAGAATACCCCATCTGGCTCAAGAGCTTTAACCTCATCAGCAGATGTGTTCCACGGAACTACAGTAACCTTGCATCCCAGATCATTAAGGTGTCTCACGATATTTAGCTTCATTCCGCAGTCTACTGCAACAACGTGATGCTCCGGGATTCCTTCCGGCATTGATACCCACGATTCCTTCGTGCTTACCCTGCTTACATGATCATGCGCATATTCGTATGCAGCAAGCTTCTTCATGCACTCATCTTTAGGAACCTCAGCATCTGTGATGAGCACCTTGCAGCTTCCAGTATTTCTTATTACTCTGGTAAGCTCTCTTGTATCGATACCATAAATGCCAGCAATATCATTTCGTTTCATAAAATCCGATAATGTCTCAACAGATCTGAAATTTGAAGGATTCTCGGTATACTCCCTTGCAATCAAGGCTCCTATGGAAGGAGATCTTGACTCCATATCTTCCTCGTTGATTCCGTAATTACCCATCAGAGGGTACGTCATCACGACAGCCTGATCTGTATAGGATGGATCTGTCAGAATCTCCTGATATCCGACCATGGAAGTATTAAATACCAGTTCCAGAAGCTTCTCGCTCTCACTTCCGAAGCCTCTACCCAGATATTCTGTTCCATCCTCAAGTACTAACTTGCGATTCGCCATTCTATCACCTCCTGCAAACAGCACCTTTGTCAAAATTAAAATTGCAGCTACCCTCCCTTAAAAATAGGATGAATAGCTGCTACTCGCGGTGTCACCTAACTTATCCGTCGTTAAACTATGAAAAAAATATACTCCCGCATTTGTTAAGTGTCAATATTAATTATTGATTATTTGTATATTTTTATATAATTTTTACATTTGTTTCTATGCTTCTTTATTATTCTTCAGTATCAGTCTCTTATATTTCTTTGAATATACCTACTTGCTTGACTTCAAAGCCTTGCACTTAGCCGAAGTAACAGCCGAAACCTTAGTTGAAGCTGAATAGCTATAACTATCGACATGATTACCGCCGAATATCTTCGTCTCATCTTGTTCTCTCATCTTCACTTCTGCAAATAAAAAAAACAGTATCCTGAGATGTATACTTTGCTGCCTGCTCTCTTCTTCATCTAACATAACCTGTTCTAATTTGCAGCTTATACTATCTCAGGATACCCTCGTAAATGAACCTATTCTGCATTGGTATACCCTCCATATTCTATTAATTGGCTATGTTTCAGATTAGCCTATCTGTTAATCACTACTGTTGGTCTGTCCTCCTCTTTCGTAATATTGGCCTGTTCCCAAATCAGCCTATCTGCTTAAGATTCTTGGTGGTCTATCCTCCCGACATTCCATTAAGTTAATGCTTGATTAATTAAACAACTTAGAAATAACGTATTGTCCTTCCGGCTTTCCGGACAGTCAGATCAGATTCCTTTGGTCCATCCTCCTGCTTCTGTTCTCTTATGTCAGAACTTATATTTATCTTATCTGATATAAGTCTCCATTGGTCTGTCCTCCGACTTCTGCGACTGTTCGCTTTATGTTTCAGTCTCTTCTTTCTTCTTGTCCATAGAATACCCCTAAGAAACCCTAAAATCAAGCCTTTTTAATGCTCTGAAAATAAACATTGATACGGCCAAAAAGCGCTTAACAACGGGGTTTTCGCGAGTTATAATGAAGATGTTGGGGGTCAGAAGCCAGATGCTTTCTGACCCCTTTTCTTTTGCCCGTAAAAAAGATGCCTCAGGCCCAGCCCGAAGCATCCTCATCTCATTTCCTATTAGAATTTCTCCCTATGAACCATCGCCATATCGACATCATCATAGCACTTGCCCTCAGGTCTGTCTGCCGGCATTCCAAGTGAAAGAATCGCCTCCACATTGTACTCTGCAGGAACTCCTAGGTGTTCCTTAACCACATCCTCTGCAGTCTTGCCCTCGACCTGAGACTCTCTATTTCTAATCTGCACCCAACAGCTTCCAAGTCCCAGGCTGTCAGCCATCAGATGCATAACAGTCATCGCCGCACAACAGTCCTCAATGCACACATCAGATACCTCAGGCTTTCCAAGAACAACTATAGCAACATCAGCACCCGCAAGCATTCCAGGCCCATGTGGTCTACAACCAGACAAGAACTCGAGTGAACTCTTATCCTTAACAACCACAAGCTCTACAGTCGGAAGATTTCTTCCCCTAGGAGACATCAGACCAGTCTTCACAACCAGCTCAAGCATCTCCTCTGGAATCACCTCGCCAGTATACTTTCTAATACTTCTTCTGTGACAGAGAAGCTCTTTGAATGCATTATCCATAACCAACTCCTAATTGTTAATAATCTTCATGAACGCCTCGTACGTACCCAGTCCAAGCTTAGGATACTGAGTAACATCCTGTCCCGGATAACTGTTGCCCTCAATCAGCAGCGGACCATGATCTGCGCTTACACACACATCCCAGGCCACATATCTGACCTCTGGAATAACCATCGCAGCTTCCTCTACAAGCTTGATGCACTCATCCCACATAGGAACCTTAAAGCCCTTAAGCTTTGTTCCAAGTTCTGGAACATACTCATAGTTGACTCTCTCCTTATCATATCCATCAGTAACTGACTCACCCTTAGATACATCAAGAATTACAGCCATTCCACCGTGATTGAAATTATCAACGAAGCTTCCCTGGCGTCCCATTCTGATTGCGCCTGCCGCAACCTTCGCCTCTCCGCTATTGTTAATAAGAGTAACGAGTCTGATTGTGTTAACAGAAGTATTGCAAAGCTTGTCCATCTCAGGGCTCTGCTTTACAACCTCTTCAGCAAGAATACAGCCTGACTTATACAGTCTGTCATAAGTCGCACGAAGATCAGTTTCCTTCGAAGTGTAAATCTTCTCGATTCCGTAACCACTGTGCTGATCAAGAGGCTTCATAATAAGTGCCTCGTTTCTGCTGCAGAGTGCCTCAAATTCGTCGAAATTCTTCCCGTCAAGAAGCATCCAGTCACGCTTGATGTATTTATCAAAGTGTCGGTTAAAAATCGCCTTATCCTCGAAATAATCCCTATATTCCGCCTTGTTCAGAGTCTTTACCAGAGTGTTGTTTCTTCCAATCGTAAGAAAGCCCGCTCTCTCCTCCTCTGACATGTCATACATCTCATATGCTTCATAGTCGACATAACCAGAGCCGTGCTTCATAACACATGATGCAATGTCCTTGAGAATTGCAACTCTTGATCTGCCCGTAAGGCGAGAAACTCTGCCAGCAGTCGCCCAGAATGCCTTATAATTCGTATCTGTCAGCTTGTTAAATAGAAATTTAATACTAATCATAATTATCCCAGATTCCTTCTAAGCTCATCCCTTCTGTACTCATACGCCTCGATAGCCTCCTTCTCGAAAATGAGAGTATCGTCAACGCCGAGCTTTCTCAGGATATATTTAGCAAAAAGCGGATTCATAATAAAGTATGGTCCGAGAGAATATGTTCCGAAGAAATTATTCACGTAGATTCCCTCAGCCTTAGTATCAGGATTCATTCCGATACCGATTTCAATGTCGATGAATTTAGTGCTGTCAAAATCACCGTATGCAAAAGAGAATTGGCTTCGGTGTCCGAGCATGAGAATCTGCTCGCCCTCTGAATCTGTAAATGTTCCGACATACTGTGAGTTGTGTCTCTCAACGTCCATGTATCTTGTTGCAGTAAAGTCGAATATTCCAAGTGCCGGAATCACATGGTCACCGTCCTTGATACTCTTACCGAAAATCTCTACAGAATTTCCTGTAATCAGGAAGATTGTTCCCTTCTCGATCAGTTCCTTGATTCTGTCTGTATATGGTCTTAAGATCTCGATTACCTTTTCCTGTTTTCTCTCAGTCAGGCATCCGAGATAAATCATATCAACTTCACCATTTACGAAAGCAGGTACTTCGTTGTGTCTTGTATTGATTATCTCAAGCTCATCAGAGCATCTTGAAAGATATTCGATATTGTAGCTCTCCGCATAAATATTACAGAGCTCTGGGAAAAGAAATTCAACCCTTTTCATTAGCGAACCTCCTTTACATTTGATGCGCCATTAGATGCATTGTCGAAATAGTCAAATGAATCAAGCTTTGACGGATCGTCTCCATTAAGCTCCATCGCCCTCTTAACAATATTATCTCTCCACATTCCGCCCTTGACTACATAGTCAATCTCGAAAAGTACGTAAACCTTATCAATTCCTTCTGTATCAACAAACTCCGGAACTCTCTCATCTTCCTCAACACAGAAAATCTTATCCTCAGGAATTCCCGCAAGCAGAAGTCTTAGCTTGTGGTTCAGATACATATGTCCCGCACAGATAATCTTCTTGATATTAGGACTCTTGAGGAACTCATAATCAGTCTCATAAATCCAAGTCAGAGTCTCTGATGGATGATTTCTATCCTGAACCTCATCAAGACAGAACACAACCTCCTTAACAGAAGGCTCCTTCGCCATATACTCAAAAACAGTCGAAGCTGCACTTACATTCTGGCTCTTAGTTCCATAAGTATGGTACTCAATTCCGTTATACTTGATACAAGTCTCTCTGATTTTAGTCACGATCTGAGTCTCAAGGAACTTGCTGATTGTCTCAGGCGCAATTCCAACCTCTCTTGCAACAGTAACCATAGAGAGGACATTAAAAGCATTGTAAATTGTCTCAGAAATCAGCGGATAAGTGTTAACAGATCCATCCTGCTCCTTAATTGCAATACTTCTTCCCTCAAGATCCACGTCAGTCGCATAATACTTGCTCTCCGGAGTCTTGAAATCACAATCTGGGCAGTAATAATCTCCGATATGTCTGTAATGTCTGTAATTATACTTAACATCACCACCGCAAACAGGACATACGCCGAGATCATTTACTCTGTTCTCGAAAGGATTAGTGTGCGCATCGTTCATGCCAAAAAATATTCTTGGCGTGCCGGTATTCTCCGCAAGAAGTCTGCTGATTGGGTCGTTCGCATTCAAAATCGCTGTTGTCTTGCTTCCGAGCTTTTCAAAAGCCTTCTCAATTCTGTCAAAGATATACTCCGGATGTCCGTTTCTTCTAAGCGAATCCTTACAGATATTTGTTACAAGAATATAGTTAGGCTCAATCATTCCCATAGTATGACCGAGTGTATTCTCATCAGCCTCAAGAAGTGATGCATCCACTCTAGGCTTGTTAAATATAGTTACACCTCTTAGAAGGTTCAGGCAATAACCGGCATGCAGATTAGCACCCCAGTCATTAAAACTCACCTTGTATCCCGCATCAGTCAGCTGATTGTATAGCAGTGTCGACGTTGTTGTCTTACCATTCGTTCCAGTAACAGTAATTACAAGCTTCGGCTTAGCAACGCGCGCAAGGAAATCCGGACAAATCTTGAAAGCCAGCAGTCCCGGTCTGTCATCACGCTCATCACCGCGCATTTTATTTATTGCATAAAGAAGCTTCGAAGCCCATAGGGCAATATAAAATCTGATCATCTTTATTACTCCTCTTTCAGTAATTAGCTTTAGCCTATATTATAACACGATGCTGCACCTGATACTAAAGCAATAACTGAAACCCTTCAAAAAAAACACGGAACCCGGAGGGGATGCCTCCGGGTTCTGAAAGGGAACATATAGGGTTGATTGTACTAAGCTACTTAAAGCTTCTACCGTACTCGAGACCCTTCTCGAATGCGGCTTTATTAAGAGGAAGGAGATCCTTCTTCTTACCAAGTTTACGCTCGATTGTACTCCACATTACGTCTACTGGGAATACCTCTGTATATCCGATATAAGCGCCGAGCATGATTACGTTAAGAACCTTAGTATTACCGAGCTCAATAGCATCAGCAGTACCTGGAACTCTGATTACGTTTATATCGTCTCTTGTAATCTCATCAGTTACGATTGTATCGTTGATGAAGAGATTTCCACCTGGCTTAAGCTGGCCAATGAATTTGTTAAGTGATGGGTTGTTAAGAATGATCATGTCATCCATAAAGTCAGCTCTTGGTGTTCCAACTTCCTTATCAGAAATTACAACGAAACAGTTTGCTGTACCTCCACGCTGCTCTGCTCCATATGTTGGGAAGAAAACAGTGTTAAGATCAGTTGCCTCGCAAACAGCCTGTGCAAGGAACTTACCAATTGTCATTACACCCTGTCCACCAAAACCTGCTACACAAATATTAGTTTCCATTCGTTCTCCTCCTATTTATCGCTGTTGTCTCTGATTACGCCGAGAGGGAACTCCTTAAGCATGTTCTCCTCGAGGAAATCAAGTGAATCAAGTGCTGAAAGACCCCAGTTAGTTGGGCAGCTAGTAACAATCTCAACAAGTGAGTAACCCTTGCCGTCAATCTGATTCTGGAATGCCTTCTTGATAGCATTCTTAGTCTTGATAACGTTAGCAGGAGTGTTACAGCTTGTTCTCTCAAGATATACAGGAGCTGTGAGTGTGTCAAGGAGCTCACAGATGTGCATTGGATATCCGTGCTCCTCAGCCTTTCTTCCCTTAGGTGCTGTAGTAGCCTTCATGCCGAGAAGAGTTGTTGGAGCCATCTGTCCACCTGTCATTCCGTAAATACCGTTGTTTACGAAGATAACAGTGATGTTCTCACCTCTGTTAGCTGCTGCTACTGACTCTGCAAAACCGATTGATGCAAAGTCTCCGTCTCCCTGATATGAGTAAACGATCTTGTCAGGGTTACCTCTCTTAACACCAGTAGCTACTGCACTTGCTCTTCCGTGTGCACACTGAATGTAGTCGTAGTCAATGTACTCCATGAAGAGTCCGCAGCATCCTACACCTGTACATGATACAGTCTTGTCTGCAATATCGAGCTCCTCAAGAACCTCTCCGATGAGCTTGATAATAGTATCGTGCATGCAACCTGGGCAGAATCCAGAGGACTTTCCAGGCTGAATTGTCTTAGTTTTAGTATAAATAAGCTTCTCGTCTGCCATTTCCAGTTCCTCCTATTACTTAAGCATTTCCTTTGCAGCATCCATGATAGCGCCCTTGCTGAGCAGGTTACCTGCTGATCTCAGACAAGTTGTGATAGGTGCTCTACCATCAACTGCAACCTTAACATCATCAACGAACTGTGCAGGAATACTCATCTCTACGTCTACAATACCCTTACAGATATCATAGTTGATCTTGTCATATGCCTGATATGGGAATGGGTAAACAGTCTTAGCTCTTACGAGACCAGCCTTAACACCCTCAGCTCTGAGAGCATCAACTGCTGACTTAGTAATTCTAGCTGAAATACCATATGATGTAAGAATAACCTCAGCATCATCTACAAGGTAAAGCTCAGCCTCAGCCTCTGGAGCCCATGACTTGTACATAGCGTCAGCTTCCTTATTGCACTTCTCATAAAGAGCGTTGTCCCATCCACCTGGGTTGATCCAAGCTCTTGATCCAAGCTGGTGACCTACTGCAGCCCACTCATCCTTAGATGCCTTGATAGCAGCAACTTCCTCAGCACTTCTCTGCTCTGGAAGTACAACTGGCTCAAGGATTGAACCGATAACTCCGTCAGCAAGTACGAGAACTGGGTTTCTCTCCTTATCAGCATAATCGAATGCTGCATAAGTCATGTCTACAGCCTCCTGAACTGTTGCAGGAGCAAATACTCTCATTCTGAAACCACCGTTTCCTGAAGCCTTAGTAGCCTGGTGATAATCCTGCTGTGCTGGCTGGATTGTTCCTACTCCAGGGCCTCCTCTTGAAACGTTAACGTAAACCATTGGAATTCTAGCCATTGCACAGTATGAAACACCCTCACTCTTTAGTGAGATACCACAGCTTGATGATGAAGTCATTGCTCTAACTCCACCTGCTGCATTTCCGTATACCATGTTGATAGCTGCAACCTCTGACTCAGCCTGTACGAACTGACCGTCAACTTCAGGGAGTCTTCTAGCCATATACTCAGGAATCTCGTTCTGAGGTGTAATAGGATAACCTGCAAAGAATCTGCAGCCTGCTCTAACAGCAGCCTCTGCGATAGCTTCGCAGCCCTTCATCAGTACTCTTTCTGCCATAACATCCTCCCTTCTACTTATACACATTGATTGCACCTGCTGGGCACATACGTGCACATGAACAGCATCCTACACAATCATCATTAACTGATTCAACAACTTCATAGCCCTTAGAATTTACTGTCTTACCGATAGCAAGGACATTCTTAGGGCAGAACTTAACGCAGTAGCCGCAGCTCTTGCAAAGTTCCGCTACGATTTCAACTCTAGCCATTAGATTCCTCCTCTTTCTGTGAAAGTCATCCAAACATACCCACTATGTTCGCAGAATTTCTTATCATTACTTTTATTATAGTTAAGAAATTGACTAAATAGAAACGAGGAAATATAATAAGGTATAGAGATTCTTTATATCCCAAACAAGGAGAATACGATAATGGATATAAATAAACTGAAAGTATTTCTATCTGTAGTAGATGCAGGAAGTATTAACAAAGCAGCAGAGAAACTCGGCTATTCACAAGCCGGAATATCATATATCATCAAGCAGATTGAAGAAGAATTCGGTATCACTCTACTCGAAAGATCATTCAATGGCGTAAGGCTTACCGTACAAGGCAAAGCCGTAATATCTGAGCTGAAGCGTGCAGTTAATGCATATAAGTCGTTTGAGGGTGTTATCGACGCGCAGAAGAGCAACATAAGCAATACAATACACGTTGCAGCAGTCGATACAGTTACATCAAGATGGTTCTCAGAGGCAGTAGAGCTTTTGCTGCAGACAAACCCAGATGTCAACATAGATATAATTGATGGTGATCCTTTCGAAATTAACGAGTGGGTTGAGAATGGAGTTGTAGACATAGGTATAACAGAACTTGATTGGGCAATTAAGGGCAATACATGGATTCATTTGCTCGACGATCCATATAGAGCAATCTTTCCACCAGAAACAGGCGCGCCATCACCTTGCCCTTTATCATACTTTGAAGGGCGACGATTCTATGTCCCTGATTTTGGAAGAGAAAGAACAGTTCCTGCAATGCTTAAGCAACAGAAAGTAAATGTTCAGACGCTCTACGACAAGGTAGGTAATCTTACGATACTAAGAAGCATTTCTAAGGGACGTGCCTGTACGCTTATGTCACTTCTTGAAGTAGAGATGTGCCCTGTAAGAACCATGGGCAAAACATCCATGCCAGAAATCCTTCAGGTCGAAGGTTCTCCGCACAGAGACATCGGAATAGTCCTAAAGCCAGAGAATAACGACAATGAGAATATCAAGACCTTCATAAACTGTTTCAAGAAGGCGATAGCAGACGACACAGAATGGAACAACCTAATACAACATGATTTCAATCTCTAATTAATAGAGCACGTTAAAAGCCACACATCCATTGCAATCGCATTAGATGTGTGGCTTTTCAAGTAATGTATTATTCATTTCGCAAATAAAAAAGACTCCATAATGGAATCTTCTAAAAAAAAGAAAAACCGGCGACGTCCTAATTTCCCAGGAGGCTGCCCTCCAAGTATCTTCAGCGCTAAAGAGCTTAACTT